>JAVBNR010000043.1:0-39207 GCA_031551395.1 Bacteroidales bacterium | reverse complement strand
AAATTTGGTATAATCAAAATAGAAGACATTCCTTCCTGAAATATCTCACTATTCCGGAATTTTGGGAAAGATATAGAGCAATTAACAATAATGTAAAACCGGCCGCTTAACTTTTTGTCCGGAAAAAGGTAGGATATTCATTGCCTTATCTGTCAATTTTTTTTGAAAAATGAGGTTTTGTCAAGTATCTTATCTGTACTTTTGGGAATAAATTCCTTTGTAGTTATTTTGATGGCTTTGTATGGTATTAGCACAACAAGTATTGAAACGATAATGATACAATCCATTATAATGTTGATTTGGGGAGTAATAGGGGTTATTGCTGCGGTTACAATGAAAATGCGTAAAAATAAATTCGTACCAGACAACTTTGGCAAAACAGCTGTTGGTTGAAAACGACTTTCCGGTGAAAAAATACTTGAACGATAACATGGAGAAATAATAAGTAGTAAAAAGGTAAGACCGTAAGATAAAGAGGATTTGCACCACTTTCTTACGGTCTTTCTATTTTACCATTTTACGGTCTTACGGTCACGGTCTCACACCTTCTACTGCCCTCCTCCTAAAGCTCTATATAAACTCACGGTGTAGTTTAGTTGTTCCAGCTTATCATTTACTTGCCCTAATTTGGCCTGTAACATATTGGCTTCCGCGCTGATTACTTCCGTATAATTTGCTTCACCGGCTTTTAATAATTCCTGAGTATAGTAGACTGAAGTTTTTGTCGATTCGACCTGTTTGTTCCGTATCTCATTTTTGCTGAGCGAATTTTGAAAACCATACAAGATATCCGAAACTTCTTTTCCTGCATTCAATACCGTTTGTTGAAAATTTAACAACGCTTGTTCCTGCTGTGCCTTGGCGATTTTCAGGTTACCTGTTAATTGCTTTTTGGCAAACAAAGGTTGAGTCAATCCGCCGACGAGGTTAAGTACTAAATTTTCCGGGATAAAGAATTTGGCAAAATCTACCGCGTTGTATCCGAATACAGAACCTGAATTCAGCGTTAAAGACGGATAAAAGCTGGCTTGAGCCACATTGGTCAGCTCGAACGCAGAACGAAATGCCAGTTCGGCTTGTTGCACATCCGGCCGTTTGGCTAGCATTTGTGCCGGAACACCATATTGTAAGGTTTCAGGAACCGTTTGATTTTGAATGGAAGTTCGTTCGATGACGCCCGGTTTTCGTCCCAACATCAGGCAGAGTGTATTTTCAGTATGCCTGATCAGATTTTTGAGAGTCGGGATGCCTATTTGAGTGCTGTAAAGTAATGATTTACTTTGTTCTACAGCAGCCGAGTTGAGCATTCCGGCATCTTTTAATGCCTGCATTGTACTGACACTCTCCTGTAATAGACCTACATTTTCTTCCATGATCTTCAGCTGTTCATCCATTGCCAGCAACGAATAATACGTTGTGGCAATATTGGCGATCAGTGAAGTTTGCACCAGATTTCGGTAGGCGTGACTACTGAGGTATTGAGCGTATTTGGCCCGGGATTGCCTGTTCAGTTTTCCCCAGAGATCGACTTCCCAGGTTGCAGTAAGTCCCATTGTAATTTGGTTGCCGGAGTATCCCAGCACATCTTTTTGTCCGTCTTTTATGCTGTAGCGCGAATAAGTGTCTTGTGCAGCCAACGAGAAAGAAGGGAGATAAGCAGCCCGAGCCATCCCTAAATTGGCTTCTGCCTGTTTAATACGACTGATTGCAACCAACAGGTCGAAATTTTTCTCCAGACCTTCTGCGATTAAAGTTTGAAGAGAAGTATCTGTGAAATATTCTCTCCAGGGGATGTTGGCAATAGAAGTCGTATCGGTAGGATTTTCGCCCCGGAACAGGTTGGCAGAATCTATTTCCGGCGATTTATACTTATTGACGACCTGACAGGAAGACAATAGGAATAGAAATGTCATTCCTGTAAGAATTATATTTTTTATAACTTTAGTATTCATATGATTTTATAAATATTAAATAACATCTTCGTCCGTATTGATCAATCCGGATCGATTGAATTTTTCCTGAATGGACTGGAAAATAATGTATAACGATGGAATGACCAATATTCCGATTATGGTTCCAAACAACATCCCTCCGATAGCGCTGATACCGATGGATTTATTTCCGATAGCTCCGGCTCCTGTAGCGATGGCTAGAGGGAATAATCCGAAAATAAAGGCAAACGAAGTCATCAGAATCGGGCGTAGACGAGCAACAGCTCCGCTTACAGCTGCATCGACAATGCTCATTCCCTGTTTGCGACGTTGGGCTGCGTATTCAACAATCAGGATTGCATTTTTGGCCAGCAATCCGATTAGCATGATCAATGAAATCTGTACATAGATATTGTTGACAATTCCTTTTCCCGATAGCATCGCTATGAAAATAAAGATAAATACACCTGCTAATCCTATAGGTAGAGATAAGATAATTGCCAGGGGCAAGATATAACTTTCATACAAAGCTGCTAACAGAAGGTAAACGAAAATAAGGCTCAATGCAAAAATCAGAAATGTCTGGTTCCCGCTATTGGCTTCTTCTCTGGTCATACCGGAATAATCGTATGTGTATCCGGCAGGAAGTGTTTTTTCTCCGATCGTATCCAGAAGTTTGATCACATCTCCCGAACTTTTTCCTTTCATGTAGTTAGGGATAATTGTTACGGCCATGGATGAGAACATGTTAAAACGCGTTCTGGATTGAGGTCCGGTCGTGCTTTTCACACTGATGAACTCTGTTATTGGCGACATTTTGCCGCTACCGGTTTTGACGAATAGCCCATCCAACGAACTTTCTCTTTCCCGATATCCCGGAGGCGCCTGCAACATGACCCTGAATTGTTTTCCATACAAATTGAAATTCGATATGTACATACTCCCGATATAAGCCTGTAAAGTAGTCATAACATCATTCAAATTCAGTCCGGCAGCTTTTATTTTGGCTATATCGACACTGATTTCTTTTTGCGGGAAATTAGGATTAAACGTTGTCATAGCCATCATTACCTCGTCGTGTTTTTTGAGTTCGTTGAGGAAATTACTTGTGATGTCGAAGAATTTGTGAATATCTCCTCCTGTCTGGTCTTGCATTTGAATTTCGACTCCGCTACTTAAACCGAATCCCTGGATGGTCGGCATCCCGAAAAATATGAATGTGGCATCTTTGACGGAATCTGTTTTCTGTTTCAGCATAGCAGCGACCTGGCTGACCGTGATATCCCGTTCCTGCCAGGGTTCCATCTTCAGGATGATCGTACCATAAGAACTTCCCAATCCACTCATGAAGTTCACGCCTGTGATGTATTCACAATATTTTACGTGAGGAATTTCTTTGGATATCTTTTCCAGCTTCTTCATGACTTCTTCTGTCCGTTCCAGGGATGAACCCGGAGGAAGAGTAACCATACCCAATACGCCACCACTATCTTCTTGAGGAACAAACCCTGTAGGCATGATTTTCATTATTCCGATAAGAATAACGGAGAATACGAGGATAATAGCCCCTGTGATCCAGCGGTGCCCTTTTTTTCCTAAGAAACGGAGCGTCGATTTGTAATGGTCTGTTACTTTTGCAAAAATTTTATTGAAAGAGTCAAAAAATCGTCGGATTAGATTTTTTTTCTTGTTTTTATCGGTTTCTTGATGGGCTTTCAGGAACAGTGCCGATAGGGCGGGGCTCAGGGTTAAAGCGTTGACGGCAGAAATGATAATCGCTATGGCTAATGTTAATCCGAATTGTTTATAAAATATACCGGCAGTTCCTCCGATAAAACTTACGGGAACGAACACGGAAGCCATAACGAGTGTAATGGATATGATAGCCGGGGCTATTTCCGTCATCGCATCCAAAGCTGCTTTCTTGGGGCTCTTTTCCCCTGCATCGAGTTTGGCATGCACCGCTTCGACGACCACAATTGCGTCGTCGACTACAATCCCGATGGCGAGTACCATGGCAAATAATGTCAACAAGTTGATGGAAAATCCGAAAAGTTGAAGGAAGAAGAATGAGCCGATGATGGCTACGGGTACGGCAATAGCCGGGATCAATGTAGAACGGAAATCCTGAAGGAAGATGAAAACCACGATGAACACCAGCAGAAATGCTTCAACTAATGTATGAATGACCTTTTCGATCGAAGCGCTCAGAAATTCGTTGGCATCTTGCAGATACACAACTTTCAATCCCGGAGGAAAATTCTTTTCCGCTTTGGCCAATTCGGCTTTGATGTTGTTGATGACGTCCTGGGCGTTAGATCCTGCAGTCTGGCTGATACTCATGGATATGACATCGTGTCCGTTCATCTTGGAATTGACGGTGTAGTTCAATGATCCTAACTCTACATTTGCCACATCGTTTAGTCTCAAAATTCGTCCATTCTGAGAGCGGACGATGATATTCGAGAATTCATCGACAGACTTCAATCGCCCGGTATATTTTAGAGTATATTGAAACGATTGGTTACTGTTTTGTCCCAATTCTCCGGGAGCTGCTTCAATATTCTGATCCTGTAATGCAGCAATGACTTCAGTAGGGCTGATCTGATAGGCTGCCATTACATCCGGTTTTAGCCAGATGCGCATGGAGTAGGTCTGCGCTCCGTAAATATTAACAAGCCCGACTCCTTGCACCCGCTGTATTTGGGGAATAATATTAATATTGGCATAATTCTGGATGAATCTTCCGTTATAGTCCGGATTGTCGGACTCTAACGAAAGCATCAGGATATTACTGCTTTGTTGTTTTTTTACGGTAATCCCGGATCGGATGACTTCCTGAGGTAAAAATGAAGTTGCCTGGTTGGCTAAATTCTGAACCATCACAGCGGCAATGTCCGGATCGATACCCTGTTTAAAATAAATAGTGATTTGTCCCATCCCGCCATTGGAAGCAGTAGAAGTCATATAAGTCATCCCTTCGACTCCGTTGATTTGTTCTTCCAACGGGATAATGACACTGTTCATTACAACATCGGCATTGGCTCCGCTATAGTTTGTGGATACGACAATTGTCGGAGGAGCGATGTTCGGGTATTGTTCTACCGGTAATGTCGATACTCCGATAATCCCGAGTACGACGATTATGATAGATATAACTGTAGATAATACAGGCCGTTCTATAAATATTCTGAGCATAATTTTATTGTTTTACTCTCCAGTTAAACTTTAAACTCTTATTTTTGAATTGATATTTTCTTTCCGTTTGTAAGGGTCGCTATTCCGTCAGATACGATCACATCTCCATCCGAAAGACCTTCGGTCACCACATAATGGATCCCATCCGAGTAAGGAATTGCAGTAATTGCTTTTTGCACGACAGAGTCTCCTTGTAATCTGTATACCAATATCTTATCTTGCTGAGAGAAGGTGGCTTTCTGTGGAATGAGGAATATGCTGTCCATTTCGTTCGGGATCAGGATCTTTCCACTTGTTCCGCTCCGCAATAATCCGTGGCTATTAGGAAATAAAGCACGCATATTGGCTGTTCCGGTAGTCACATTGACTGTTCCGGTAATCGTTTCGACCTTTCCTTTTTCGGGATAAATCGTGTTATCGGAAAGAATCAGAGTAACCGGAGGAATATTTTTTATCTTTTCTGCTTGCGTTTTTCCTTCCAGCTGATGTAAAAATGCCATCAATGTCTTTTCATTGATGGAAAAATAAGCATATATGTTTCCGATATTCGCTACGGTAGTTAGTATTTTAGAGTTGTCGACCAAGCTCCCCTGCCGGTATGGGATTTCTCCGATAACTCCGTCGACCGGGCTTTTTACCTGGGTCCATCCGATGGTTGCCTGCGCACTCATCAACGAAGCCTGCGCCTGGTTCAATGATGCTACCGCCTGTTGATAAGCCTGCTCGTATGTTTCCAATTGTACCGGACTGATTATTCCTTTTTCAACGAGAGGACGGATTCTGTTTACATTTAATTGGGCGGTATTCTTGGATGCGGTAGTGCTGTTTACCAGTGCCTGTGCAGATAGTAGCGCTTGCTCGGCCTGAGGGGAATTTATTTTAAATAATACCTGATTTTTCTTTACGACAGAACCTTCATCGACATAAATAGCATCGATAAAACCATCGATACGGGGCTTGATTTCGATGTCTTCCTGCCCTTTGATTGTGACAGGGTACTCGGTGTCCAATACAACATTCTGTTTGTGAACTGTTTGAGTTGGATATTCTTGTGATACTGAGACTTGATTTTGCTCTTGTTTTTTTCCACATGAGGTTAAAATAAGCAAAAAAGATGTTCCTAAAATAAATTTTTTCAAATTCATATAACTCGTAATTTTAAAATGATTCAAAGAGTAATAATAAATTACTGATTGCAGTAAAAACAAATGTCCTATAATATAACGGAAAAGAAAGATGTTATGTTGAATATTCCGAAAATGATCGGCAAATGTACACAAATATTATTTTATAAGATGATTTTTTAATCATTTGATTCAAAAAAAAAATTACTACCTTTGACAGAATATTAAAAAAATGACAATTTATCAGATATAATTTATCATGGAAAAAAAATTATTTTTAGGGGATGAAGCCATTGCTCAGGCTGCAATCGATGCCGGGCTTTCGGGTGTATATTCCTATCCGGGGACTCCTTCTACAGAAATTACCGAATATATTCAAGGCTCTCCGGTTACTACAGAACGCGGCATTCATTCCAGATGGTGCTGCAATGAAAAAACCGCATTGGAAACAGCTTTAGGTATGTCTTATGCCGGAAAGCGCGTCCTCTCTTGTATGAAACACGTCGGATTGAATGTGGCAGCAGATGCTTTTATGAACATAGCCATGTCTGGTATTAATGGCGGAATGATTATCGTAACCGCTGATGATCCTTCCATGCATTCCTCTCAGAATGAACAAGACAACCGGGTATATGGAAATTTCGCGATGTTGCCGATGTTTGAACCATCCAATCAACAGGAGGCTTACGATATGGTGTATGAAGGGTATGACCTTTCCGAAAAACTAGGTTATCCTATTCTGTTGCGTATCACTACCCGGATGGCTCATTCCCGGGCAGGAGTTATTACCCGTGAGCGGAAACCGGAAAATAAACTGCACCTGTTGGATGACAGTCGTTCCCGATTTGTACTGTTGCCGGCTAATGCTCGTAAACGGTATAAAGTCTTAATTGAAAAACAAGACGAGTTTATTCGTATTTCCGAAGAATCCAAATACAACCAATATTTTGATGCCCCGAATAAAAAATTAGGGATTATCGCCTGTGGAATAGGTTTTAACTACTTGAAAGAAAATTATCCGAATGGCTTCGAGTATCCTGTATTGAAAATCAGCCAGTATCCGCTTCCTAAAAAACAGATAGAGCGTCTGGTCAATGAATGTGATGAAATACTTGTACTGGAAGACGGTTTTCCTATCGTGGAAGAACAACTGAAAGGTTATTTGGGTATCGGATTAAAAATTCATGGGCGTCTCGATGGGACTTTGTCCCGTGATGGAGAACTGAATCCGGATAAAGTAAAGAAAGCTTTAGGTATGGATGTTCAATCGTATTATCTTGCTCCGGAAGTGGTCGCTAACCGTCCGCCGGCTTTATGTGTCGGATGTGGACACCGTGATGTTTACGAAGCATTGAATGACGTATTGAAAGAATACGAATCTCCGAAAGTTTTTAGTGATATCGGTTGTTATACATTAGGCGCTTTACCTCCGTTCCGCGCCATCGACACCTGTATCGATATGGGAGCGTCTATTACCATGGCGAAAGGTGCGTCGGATGCCGGAATTTTTCCTTCTGTCGCTGTGATCGGCGATTCCACATTTACCCATTCGGGCATGACCGGATTGTTGGATTGTGTGAATGAAAATACCAACATGTTGATCATCATTTCGGATAATGAAACGACCGGAATGACCGGAGGTCAGGATTCGGCGGGAACAGGTCGCATCCATGATATTTGTAAAGGAATCGGAGTTCGTCCAGAACATTTAAGAGAGATCGTTCCGTTAAAGAAAAACTATGAAGACATGAAGGCTCTGATACGGGAAGAGATTGAATATAAAGGATTGTCGGTTATCGTTCCTTGTCGGGAATGTATTCAGACACATGCGAGAAAAGCGAAAGCGAAAAAATCATGAAACGTCGCATGTGAAAAATAAAAATTATCGTATGAAAACAGATATTATATTATCAGGTGTCGGAGGACAAGGTATCCTCTCCATAGCAGCCGTCATAGGAGAAGCTGCTGTTAAAAACGGGTTGTATATGAAGCAATCCGAAGTACACGGAATGAGCCAAAGGGGTGGAGATGTGCAATCGCATCTTCGGATCAGTGATCATCCGGTTGCATCCGATTTGATCCCATTGGGTTCTGCCGATGTCATTATCTCTTTGGAACCCATGGAAGCATTGCGCTACCTGCCTTATCTGAAGAAAGATGGTTGGGTGGTAACCAATTCCAAACCTTATGAAAATATTCCTGATTATCCGGACATGGATCAAGTCCTGGAGGCTTATCATGCATTACCGAATAAAATAATCCTCGATGTGGAACAAATTGCTAAAGATCTGGGTTCTTCCCGTTCGAGCAATATTGTAATGCTGGGAGCCGCTTCTCCTTATGTCGGCATCGAATTTTCCAAATTGGAAGAGGGTATTCGTTCTATTTTCGGACGTAAAGGCGAAGAAGTGGTCAATATGAACTTAAAAGCGTTGGAAGCAGGAAGAAATGTGAATTCTTAATTATGATTTATCCTGAGAACTTTGAACAAAAAATCGGATTTGATAAAATAAGACAACTGGTTGCTGTCCAATGTCTTTGTAATTTAGGAAAAGAGAAAGTCGAAAAAATGACTTTCTCTTCCGATTTTATGCCTATCAATCGGTCGCTTCATCAAACGAACGAATTTGTTCGCATCATTCAGGAAGAAGATCTTTTTCCTTCATCTTACTTTTTTGACGTACGGGATGCTTTGAAGAAAATCCGGGTTGAAGGTACCTATTTAGTGGAACAGGAACTTTTTGATATCCGGCGTTCACTGCAAACCATCAATGAGATTGTCCGTTTTTTTCAACTCAAGCAGGAGGAAGAAAGCGGACTTTATCCTTTTTTACAGGAATTGGTCTCGGACGTCAGCGCTTTTCCTCAGGTTACCAGACAGATCGACGCGATTTTGGATAAATTCGGACATGTAAAAGATAATGCATCCGCAGAATTATCTAATATCCGCAGGGATTTGGCCAAGACAATGAGTGGTATCTCCAAGACACTTCAAAGTATATTGAGATCAGCGCAGGCAGAAGGATTGGTTGATAAAGATGTTGCTCCGACAATGAGGGATGGACGTCTGGTAATTCCCATTGCTCCGGCGCTGAAAAGAAAACTGAAAGGGATTGTTCATGATGAATCGGCCAGTGGCAAAACCGTTTTCATCGAACCGGCTGAAGTCGTGGAGGCCAATAACCGCATCCGCGAACTGGAAGCGGAAGAAAAACGGGAAATCATCCGGATATTGACGGGATTTACCAATCAATTGCGCCCGGAAATTCCCGAAATACTGCATTCCTATCATTTCCTGGCTGAAATCGATTTTATCCGGGCGAAAGCGATTTTTGCCCTGGATATCCAGGCCATACTTCCTCCCTTCGAAGATAAACAACAAATAGACTGGATCAGGGCGATCCATCCCTTATTGTATTTGTCGCACCGGAAACAAAACAAACCGGTCGTACCGTTGGATATCGAGTTGAATACCGAAACCGGACGGCTTTTATTGATTTCAGGACCCAATGCCGGAGGAAAGTCGGTTTGTCTGAAAACGGTCGGATTGTTACAATATATGCTGCAATGCGGGATGCTGATCCCGGTGTATGAGAGCTCTCATACCGGTGTTTTTAACGATATTTTTATTGATATCGGAGATGAACAGTCGATTGAGAATGATTTGAGTACATACAGTTCTCATTTGACCAACATGAAATTCTTTGTTCGTAACTGTAACCCGAAGTCCCTGATTCTGATCGATGAGTTCGGGAGCGGGACTGAACCTCAGATTGGCGGCGCTATTGCTGAAGCGCTCTTGGATCGCTTCAACCGCAAACAAAGTTTTGGTGTTGTGACGACTCACTATCAGAACCTGAAACATTATGCGGAAGAGAATGAGGGTGTTATTAATGGCGCAATGCTATACGACAGGCATGAAATGCAGCCGTTGTTCAAGCTTTCTATTGGAAATCCGGGAAGTTCATTTGCCGTAGAGATCGCCCGGAAGATCGGCTTGCCGGAAGATGTTATTGCCGATGCATCGGAGAAAGTAGGACAAGATTATATCGATATGGACAAATATCTTCAGGATATTGTCCGGGATAAACGTTATTGGGAATCGAAGCGACAAAATATCCGCCAGCAGGAAAAACGCTTGGAAGAGTTGACCGAACGTTACCAATCGGATCTTCAGAAACTGGAGACCCAACGGAAAGAAATCATTGGTCAAGCGAAGTCGGAGGCTGAACGTCTGATGTCGGAAGCCAATGCCAAAATAGAAAACACGATTAAGGAAATTCGTGAAGCTCAGGCTGATAAAGAGAAAACCAAGATTGTCCGGAAGTCACTGGATGAATTCAGGAATGTTTTGAAAACGGAACAATCAGACAATGACGTAATTACCCGTAAAATTCAAAAAATAAAAGAACGGGAAGCCAGAAAAAAGAAAAAAGAAGATATCCGGCAGGTGCCATTTGATCCGGGTGTTGTGAAACCCGGCGATTCAGTGCGCCTGAAAGGCCAACATTCAGTAGGAGAGGTCTTGGAAATAAAAGGGAAGAGTGTGGTGGTGGCTTTTGGAGCCATTAAGTCGACATTGAAATTGGAACAACTGGAAAAAGTCAGTAAAAACCAGATGAAAAGAGAAACTCCTAAAAATACATTTGTCAGCGCTCATACAGCAGATTCTATTTCTGAGAAAAAATTGAACTTCAAAATGGAGATCGATGTCAGAGGAATGCGCGGGGAAGAGGCTTTGCAAGCTGTAACATATTATATCGATGATGCGATTCAATGCAATGTCGGCCGCGTTCGCATTTTACATGGGACAGGAACCGGCGCTTTGCGCCAAATCATCAGGGATTACCTGAAAGGGGTTCCCGGAATCAGAAGATTTCAGGATGAACATGTTCAATTGGGTGGTACAGGAATTACTGTTGTCGAATTAGAGTAGTTGTCTTTTTGCCTCCTCCCATTTGATTGATCCGGTAAGAAAACGATACCAGGAAATAGCTCGATAATGCATTGTATTCAATATCTTCAATGTAGCTCGCAGAGACATTTCGGGTAATGCTGGCCGTCTCCTGTAAAATATCGTTCCACTTGAGACGGATGCTGGCTTGTTTCTTCTTTAAGAACTGCTTGCTTATTTCCATGTTCCACATGACCTCATCGGTGTTATATCCTGCCGACAACCCTCTGTTTCCTCGATAACTGATATCCGTTGAGAAAGACCAGTCCTTGGGCAAAGAGATCGTATTATTATAGCTTAATCCGAAGTTCGTGCTTTCGCGTCCTTTCTGATTTTCCAAAGAGTTCGATGTCTTTGAATAATTGATATTACCGCTGATCTGGCCGTAAAATTTATCTTTGTTGAAACTCAGGCTGAGATACTCGCCGATATTCATTGTCCCGGAAACATTTCTTTCACTATGCTGATTGACCATCATATAGCCGATCCGGTTACTGTAATTAAAATTGACATTGTTGTTGATCTTCAGTCGTTTCTTTTTGTCTAAAGGTCTTCCATACATGATGTTGGCCGAAGAATTCCAGGATCCGTTTTCATTGATTGGTTTGGAATATTGTATCCCTGTCGATCCTTCATAATCAGTAAAATAAATGATTTCATTCTGGGTAAATGAAAAATTCAGGGATGCATTCAGGTACTGTTGCTGCTCCTGTTTATAATTATTAAAGTTGAGTCTGAATGAATTCGTGAACGATGGCAATAAGTAAGGGTTCCCGCTCCGGATAGAGAGTGGGTTGGTATTATTGACAGTCGGATCCAGTTGTTCGACGCTTGGCTGCCGGGTGTTTCCCGTATAATTGAACGACATGCTTGTCGTTTTGTTGAATCTGTATGTAAACCGGCTTTGTGGAGAATAATTCATCACATCCCGTCCGTCTATATTATTCAATATGGAGTCATTCCCTTCGGAGTTCCCGTTTTTAATAAATGTCTTACTTTTTGTGTATGAGGGAATGATGTTGAACCCGATGTTGTAGGAGTATTTACTTTGATTGGAGTTGAATGCGATACCTGCCCTTTGATTTATAAAATTATTATCCAGGCTTTTGCTGTAGTTTGGGTTTAAAATAGAATAAGTCTCTGTTGCCGGATCATAATCATATGTTTCCTTGATGTTGGTTGTTTGGTTGTTATCGATCGAGTAGAACATCTGGATTGTATTTTTTTCAGTCCAGACCGGTTCAACATGCGATATTCTGAAATTAAAACTGTTGGAGGAAGTGTTATTTTCTATTTCCTGGTCGAGATACAGGTTCCTTTCGGGTTGTAAAAAGAATTCACTCAATGAACGATTGGTCCCATCATTATTACTGTTGTTGATGTTGGTGCCGGCAACCACACTGAACTGGCGTCCTTTTTTAGTGAATTTGCGGGAATAAGTAGCCGTTGCTGAGAGATTCCAACTGCCTGTTTGGTTGATTGTACTACTTTCGCTTTGATTGACTCTGGTCGAATCGGCATCTCCTGCTAAAGTGCTCTGATAGGACTTGTTGTGACTGTTTGCATCCCTGTATGTTAAAGTCGTCTGGATGGAGATCGAATTCAATGTATCTAATTGATAATCTACGTATCCGTTGATAGATAGCCTGTTGGAATAACTCTTGTTGCTGGAAATCGCTTCCCGATAAGAAACGCTGTCGATCAGAATGTTTTGCCTGAAACTTTTATTTTTGCTGTCCTGGTCGGTATATCCGTATGAAACACTTCCGCCAACTTTGAATTTGTCTTTTTGGGATTTGGAAATATTCAGTCCTGCAGAAGAAGAGGTACTGATTCCTCCTCTTCCGGATGAAGATGGTCCCATCAGCATCATAACGCCTCCGAACCCTCCACCGGAAGAGAAACTTCCTCCATCAGAGAAAAACGAGTTGTTTACATTGTTTGAATTGAAAGTGAGAGAGATGTTGTCGCCATCCACGAAACGGCTAAGCATCAGATTGCCGGAATAACGTGCCGGCTCATTGGTCGGATTGTCGATTAATGCTCCGGCTCCGACGCCGGCATTCCCGATCCAGCCTTTATTCATTCCCGGCTTAATAGCTAAATTGATGATGGTCTCTTTTTCTCCTTCGTCGACGCCGGTTTTGATGGCCGTATCGGTTTTTTTATCAATGACCTGAACTTTATCTATAATATTGGTTTGTATGTTTTTAGTGGCCATCGTCACATCTTTTCCAAAAAACTCTTTTCCGTCGACCAATACCTGCTTGACTTCTTTTCCTGCGATTTTGATTGTTCCGTTGACGTCAACTTCTGCTCCCAGCAATCGCTTCAATAAGTCTTCTGCCACTGCATTTTGTCCTAATTTGTAGGCAGAAGCATTGTATTCGACGGTGTCTTCTTTCACTACGATATCAGGAACCTTCCCTGTGACAGAGACTTCCGGGAGTTCTAAAGAAGAAATGTCGATTTGTATTTTACCTAAGTCGACCTGTTTCTCCTTGAATTGATCTTCTGAAATTTTCTTGAAAATGGTGGTGTAACCCAAATAGGCTACGGACAAAATATAATTGGAGGGTTTAACGGAAGAGAATAAAAAATGGCCTTGTTTGTTGCTTGAAGTTGTTGCAACGACCATACTGTCCGATGGATTCAACAAACGTACGGTCGCATCAACGATGAAGGCTTCTTTATCCTCTTCTGTAAGCTCATAAACAATTCCTTGTATGTTTCCGATAGTTGTATTTTGTGGTTTAGTTTGAGCCTGCACTAAAGTATAGAGCAGAATAAAAAAAACGAGAATTGTGATTTTTCGGAACATGAATTGTTTGCTATCCTTTTGCTTTAATCGATTATCTCAAATCCTGTATAAGGAATCAAGGCTTTAGGTATCCTGATCCCTTCCGGGGTCTGATTGTTTTCGAGTAAGGCTGCCACGATACGGGGAAGAGCCAGAGCGCTACCATTTAACGTGTGGCAAAGTTGTATTTTTTTATCTTCGTCACGGTAACGGCATTTGAGCCTGTTCGCCTGGTAATTCTCGAAATTGGAGACGGAACTGACTTCTAACCATCTTTGCTGAGCCGCAGAATAAACCTCGAAATCGAAAGTCAAAGCAGATGTAAAACTCATGTCTCCTCCGCAAAGTCGCAGAATGCGCCAGGGAAGTTCCAGTTTTTCTACTAATGTTTGCACATAACCGACCATTTCTTTTAGCGATTGGTAAGAATGTTCAGGCTTGTCTATGCGAACGATCTCCACTTTGTCGAATTGGTGCAGGCGGTTCAGCCCGCGCACGTCTTTTCCGTAGGAACCGGCCTCGCGACGAAAACAGGCTGAATAAGCCGTGTTCATTATCGGAAGGTCTTTTTCTTCCAGAATCACATCCCGGTAGATATTTGTAACCGGAACTTCCGCTGTTGGGATCAGGTATAAGTCGTCTAACCCGCAGTGATACATCTGTCCTTCTTTGTCCGGTAATTGTCCGGTGCCATAACCTGAATCCGAATTGACAACATAAGGCGGTTGCACTTCCAGATATCCGGCGTCACGTGCATTATCGAGGAAAAAATTGATCAAAGCTCGTTGCAACCGGGCTCCTTTTCCTTTGTACACAGGAAAACCGGCTCCTGAAATCTTAACTCCCAGTTCAAAATCGATCAGGTCGTATTTTTTTGCTAACTCCCAGTGAGGCAGTGAGTTTACGCCTAGTTCAGGGATCGCGCCACCTTCTCTTTCCACCACATTGTCTTCTGCCGTTCTTCCTTCCGGGACTTCATCGGCCGGGAGATTCGGGATCAGGCACAGTAACTCGGTCAGTTTTTGCTCGGCTTCTTTCATATCCGTTTCCAACTGTTTATTTCCCTCTTTCATCGCGGATACCTGATTTTTGGCGTTTTCGGCTTCTGCCTTATTTCCTTCCTTCATCAGTTGTCCGATGGATTTGGATAGTTGGTTTATTTTTGACAGGTTTGCGTCCAGTTGAGTTTGCGCTGACTTCCGGATCTTGTCTGTCTCAATGACCTGATCGATAAGTGTCGACCCATCGAAATGTTTTTTAGCCAAACGTTTGATGACTTCGTTCTTATTTTCTGTGATGATTTTGAGTGTTAACATATTTTGTTTGTTTGAATTCAAATTTTTGCAAAAGTAATAAAAAGAAGGCAAACGATTTTTCTTTAAACAAATTTTACTTATTATTTGTTTAAATTATGACGAAGTCTGCGCAAATATGAACATTCCAATAAAAAGAGTATAAACCATTAAACAGAAAAATCATGAAAGAAACAAACAAAAGGATGACCACTAATCAGGGAATGCCTGTAGATAATGACCAGGCATCATTGACAACTCAAGATCCACATCTGACCCTCTTGTCAGACACACATCTTGTCGAAAAACTGGCTCATTTCGACAGAGAACGTATTCCGGAACGTGTCGTACATGCAAAAGGAGCCGGTGCACATGGTTATTTTGAAGTTACTCACGATGTAACGCCATATACCCGGGCTGCTTTTTTATCTGAAATCGGAAAGCGAACGGATGTTTTTGTCCGGTTTTCTACGGTAGGCGGTCCCCGGGGTTCTGCTGATTCTGCCCGTGATCCGCGTGGTTTTGCGGTTAAATTTTATACCGAAGATGGAAACTATGATATGGTCGGGAACAATACTCCTGTATTTTTTATCCGCGATGCTATTAAGTTTCCTGATTTTATACATACTCAAAAAAAACATCCCGGTTCTAACCTGGATGATCCGGATGCATTTTGGGATTTCCTGTCATTGACACCGGAAAGTATTCATCAGGTAACCATCCTGTTTTCCGATCGGGGTACCCCTGCGACTTATCGTCACATGCATGGTTTTACGAGTCACACCTTTATGTGGTATAATGAAAAAGGAGAGTATTCCTGGATCAAACTCCATTTCAAAACCGATCAGGGCATTCGGAATTTGACTATGGAAGAAGCTTCCGAAATGGCAGCGAAAGATCTGGATCATGCGACCCGTGACTTACATGACAACATTGCCCGTGGAAATTTCCCTTCATGGACAGTCTATGTGCAGATCATGAAACCGGAAGACGCCAAAACCTATCGTTTCGATCCGTTTGATGTCACGAAAGTGTGGTCTCAAAAAGATTATCCATTGATTCCTTTTGGTAAAATGGTACTGAATAGAAATCCTGAAAATTATTTTTCAGAAGTAGAACAGGCTGCTTTTTCTCCCGGGAATCTGGTGCCGGGAATTGCCGCTTCTCCTGATAAGATGTTATTGGGACGATTGTTCAGTTATCCCGACACGCATCGTCATCGATTGGGTCCGAACTTTCACATGATACCTGTCAATGCTCCCAAGTCAAAAGTGAACACTTATCAAAGGGATGGATATATGAATATGCATACGGATGGCGCCCCGAATTATTATCCTAATTCATTCGATGGAGCTGCTCCTGATAAAAGTTATGCTGCTCCTCCGATCGATGTGCAGGGAATGGCGGCACGGCATGAATATCGATTGTCGGATATTGATTTTGTACAAGCCGGAGATTTATATGCGAAAGTGATGTCTGATGATGATAAAGCGAATCTGATAAAAAATATTGTTACGCATTTAAAAAATGCTCAGAAACGAATTCAATTGCGTCAAACAGCTGTTTTTTATAAAGCGCATGAAGACTATGGATCCCGGGTTGCTCAAGGATTGGGTCTTGATTTGACTGAAGTCAAGAGATTAGCTGATTTGTCTCAAGAAGAAAGAGTTAAGGAGACTTCCTGTCATTAAGCCCTCTGTTTTGAAATTGACTTTTTGTTAGAAGTCCATCGGTCTGTTCATGCTTTCGATGGACTTCTGTTATTTTTTTATTCCATAGATTTACTTATGCTTGTAAATCATACAAAAAAGTATTTTGCTAGTATTTGCTTTGAAATTTATTTGTATCTTTGTCTCGTTTTGTTGTAGTGTCTATTGTGTTGTCACTTACTAAGTGAGCGATTAAATCGCCACACACAAAGCAAGTGATTAAAAATGAGTATGCTACAGTTCGCAAAAACAAGAATCAACTATTTAAGGAATACAATTAAGTAAACAAAAAGACATTCGAGAGCAGATATAGGCGATTATGATCACTCTTTGAATTTATTTTGCTAAACATTTAAGCAACAATCTATATATCGGTAAATTATGATCAATTTATTCGACAAGAAAGAAAACAAGAGCAGGAATTGGATTAAAATCCAATTAAAAGAAGGAGAAATGTATTGGGGAGAGAATAAAGAAAATGCAACGGTCGTATTTGTTACGAACGGATGCGTCTCGATATCTATCAATCAATTCGAGAACAAGGTTGTCGATGCAGGGAACTTTTTCTTAATTCCCTCGCGTTGCCTGTTCAAAAAGATCGCATTAACGGATGTTCAGCTCATTGTCTTTCATTTTCAGGCCGAAATTCTTTTTGTTTCCGGTATTTTCAGTAAGGAATTGGTGGAAGCCAGAGAAAAAATCATATGCAATTTTTCTCCGATTAAAAATAGCCCTTTTATTAATGTTTTTTTGAGACTGGTCGATAAATATATGCAAGAAGAGATTGATTCCAGCGAACTTTTTGAGTTAAAAAAACAGGAATTCTTTTTACTGCTGTCCTTCTGTTATCCCATCGAGGACGTTGCTAAATTCTTATATTCTATTATCAATGAAGATCTTGTATTCGAAAAATTCATATTGGATAATTTCTTAAATGCTAAAAACATAGATGAATTAGCCTCTCTGGCATCCCTTTCTACTTCCGGATTTATCAAAAAATTTCAGAGACATTTCAATGAATCGCCCTACAAATGGATATCCCGGAAGAAAGCAGAATATATTTATTTTGATATGAAAAATGGAATCCTTTCTTTGCAAGAGATTGCGCATAAATACCGGTTTTCATCTTATTCCCGCCTTGCTGATTTCTGCAAGGTACAGTTCGGTATTTCCCCTTCTGTAATTTATAAAAAGTCGGCTCAAAATATTTAAAAGGCAATTAAACGACACTTTTTGGTAAAAATAAGTGACTTCACATGCAATAAATGGCATTATCTTTGTACCACTTTTAAAAAGATATTTTTAATTACTCAAAAATAAATATCACTTAGTAAGTGATGTTTATTTTCTTTTATCATGGCTAAGTTGAATGTTATGAATGAGAAAAGGCAAAACAAAAAATAAAATTGTAAAACAATACCATTGAGAGGGGAGATTTAATCGGAGACTAATGAAGCTTGTGAAAGCGGATTTTTTCATTTTTATTCTAAATTAGTACATGTGTGTGTATGTGTGTGTAAATACTCTTCCCTCTCATTTTATAAATAGGATAATAGAGAATAATAATTAATAAAAGACGAACAGTTATTTAATTGAAAAACAAAATGAGAAAAAAGGAAACTATTGCCTGGAAAATATTTTCAATCCCACGAAAACTTGGGATCAAATATGAAAATATGAATCGGAAATTATTTTTTGGGGTTTTATTGTTTAGTATTAACTTGTTAAGTGCTGATTTTGTGTACGGACAAGAGGGTGTTATTCGACAACCGGTCCAAACTTCATGGGGGAGTCCTACTCTTTCTACTTGGAGAGAAGGTTATAACTCAATCGGAATAAATAAACCTTTTTCACCTTTGAATGGGGAACTATATCCGATGTTGCGAAGTGATGATTGCGAAGGCCCTATCGGTGGAGTTGCTCCTGTCGACGGTGGTTTTTGGGTCATGCTTACCGCCTTGTTTGGATATTTAGTGATAAGATTGACAAGAGCGATCTGGCTCCGGACAAAAAGCTATGAATCTTTATTGTTGAAGATAAGTACTAAAAAACAAAAAAATATTAAGTTATGAATAAAGAAATACGCCAATCGAAACACTGTATGAAACTTTATTTGGTTTCATTCCTTTTGTTGACATTTTTTCTTGGAAGGTTTGAGACTGCAAATGCACTTCCCACTCTTTCGGCTCCTCCTGCTGACCCTGTTTATGTATCTATTGATGCGCGAATGTATGTGGCGGCATTTGGAGAAACCATCGATATAGAACTTCTCCCCAGGATGCATAGTAAGGTAAATTTTAATCCTGCCTACGACTACAAAGTTGCTCAAGAATATGTTACCATTTCTTCGTCTTTGGGTACGCCTGCGGATAAAGTAAAAATTGTGGATCAAAAATTACGTTATACTTCTCATATGAATGGAGATGATGTCATAACGATTGTAACCGATATTTATGATAATTCAACTCAAGCTCAGATTATTGTAAAAGTATATGTAGAAGTGCGGAAGCTTCCTGATCCCCAGAATGATTATGCCTCAACTTTGATCGATGTCCCGGTAACTGTTGATGCGATGCTCAATGATGATCTGGGGGTGTGTCAAAAATCGAGTATAGGATTGACTATTAACTCTGTAACGAATATGGTTGGTATTCCTGATGTTGCCGGAACAGCTGAAATTGTAGGAACCCTCGCTGATAGAAAGATTAAGTTTACCCCTGCTGAAGGTTTTTCTGGTATCGCGATTATTGATTACTCACTCGACTGTCAGGGGATGAGAGATCCTGAAGAGAATTTTCCCAGCGCTAAAATTTATATTTACGTGTATAAAATCAACGATTATTATGCTTGTGAAGGAGAAGAGGTCGAGGTAAATATAGGTGCAGGAATTCGCGCTAAATGGTATGAGTCGTCGACTGCTACGGAACCATTTTATACAGGTTATTTTGTTACGGTTGTAAAAAACGGTGACCCTGAGCAGGAAGTTTGGGCTGCGGTAACTACAATTCTTGATGATGTATCTGTTACTTTTGATCGCCAGAAAGTCGTCATCAAGTTAGTACCCTCATTGATGTACTGGAGTACGACTGCAGAAGATCACAACTGGAACAACCCGAACAACTGGGTAGATTTTTATGGTAATCCGGTTAACGTGATCCCTCATTCTTGTACGTCTGTTCATATTCCCGGGACAGCAGATAAATACCCGTCTTTGGATGACACAAATACTCCCAGACATTGGGAATTTTATAATGAAGGTAACCCTGTCTGTGACAATATCATTTATCACTTTGGCGCCGAAGTGGCTAAACCTCATCGGTTGACCTACAACCGGGCCTATGTCCACTATAATTTTGCTCATAGTGGAGGTTCAAACTTGGATGTAAACGGATCCGGGACAATGCTTTCAAATACGATGAGTCGCGACCGCTATTACGCCTTGTCTGCACCATTGAATAGCATGTACACAGGAGATTTCTCTATGGGAGGTTTTCCGAACATGTGGCAACGAGCCTTCAAAACAGCAGAAGGAGCCTGTAAATGCGGCGAATTAGACGGCGAATGGTATAGCCCGAGCAATAAGATGGCTTTGCCGCTTGACGGTTCAATGAATTATGCCGTTAGTTTGAAAGCGAACTCGGCAGGAAGCGAATGGGGTAAGACCCAGGAAGGTCTGGATGAATTAAACGGGATCATTACCATTCCGTATTTCGAAGATGAGACAGGAGGCTGGGATGCAGATCCGCATCGTTTGCATAAATACGAAAGCGGAGAAAGTCAGTTCCGTTATTACTATACGAATAAAGCGGGTTATCCATTGGTTCCGGCTGAAGCTCCTTATCTGGATATCGTACCACGCAGTGGAGAAGCTTACCGTTTTATCTTTGAAGGTTCAGATTCGTTTGAGATGACGATTCCGATTACCGATGGAGATAATGATGGAGATACGGACTGGATCATGGTTGGTAATCCCTTTTTGTCCAGTCTGGATTTCGATGTGTTTTATGCGGATAATAGTGCTTATATAGAAGATTATTATAATTTGTTTACAGGAAGCAGTTTCCCGACAACTTACGTTTCTTCTTCAGAGAGAAAAATCGCTTCTTTTCAGGCCTTTTTTGTAAAACCTAAAGGTTCGGTAGGGAGTAGTATTACATTGAGATTCACGGAAGATATGTCCGTCCTGCGTGATGACGGCGCATCTCATCAATTGAGATCGGCGATTCCGGGTAAAACATTACGTATGACAGTTACTAATGCCGTCGGTTCCTCATGGGCTGATTTGGTATTCGATTTCAATCATGATATCGAACGTTTATTCAGCAAAGACAACTCGAAAGTTCCCCAGATTTACACCAGGAGTCTTGAAGCTGGCCGGAAAAATATTGTACAGTATGTACGAAACAATCCGCAGCGAGTGATTCCGGTAGGTATCCGCGGAGGTCAATTCGGTCCATATACTTTGAGTTTTGACAATGTAGAATCTTTGTCATTTCAAATGCTGGTTTTGTTCGACAAGAAATTGAATAGAATTGTGGATATTGAAAGAACCCCTACTTACACCTTTGAGCATACAGATGGCGATTTAAGCGACCGTTTTGAACTGAGCTTTAATCGGGTTCCTTCCGGGATTGAAGAATTGGACGCAACCACAACCCAAGTCTATGTGGCGAATCGTATCCTGAATGTGTTGTCTGAAGAGAAAATTAACTCGGTTCAGGTTGCCAATCTTCAGGGAGTGAGTGTCTTAAATGACAATCATGTCAATGGTTCTGAATTTAGGAAAACTTTACCTTTCACAACAGGTGTTTATATCGTCAAAGTAAGATTAGAAAATGGCAAAACAAAGATAGAAAAGGTTGTTATAAAGTAGAAAATTAGAATTCTGCTTTATCTTTCTTTTGCTTATCAGAGGCCTGTCGGGAGTGTTCTTAATCCCCGATAGGCCACTGTTTTATAGCCTCTTTCCTGTAGATTCGTGCAGTGTGATTCTGCGATAGAACTTGAAGATAAACTATTTTTCTTGAAAAAAATAAAAAAATAAAAGAAAAACTTTTTTATCTTTGTTCTACATACATGTATCATTTGAATATATTAATTGCGAAAAAATTCTTAATTATGTCTTGCATGTCAATCACACTCAAATTACGTCCTTCTGTTGTAAAGGGGAAGAAGGGCAGTATTTACATCCGATTTATTAAGGATCGAAAAATACGTTCGATAACTACGCCTTATAAATTATATGAAGATGAATGGAACGAAGAAAAGTCTTCTATCCGCATAGACACTTTCAATCCGGACAGGAGTCGTTACTTAATTGATATATCTGTTGCGTTGAAAAATGAAATAGAAGAACTGGAATCGAAAGTTCGTCGTATGGAAGATTCAGGAGGTTATTCCCTGGATGATATCCTGAATTTTTACTTCAGAAAAAACCGGGATCACATGCTTTCTTGTTTTGTAGAAAAATTAAAAAGAGAACTGATAGAAAACAATCAATACCGTACGGCAGATGCCTACCAATCCGTTGTGAATAATATCCGGAGTTTCAATTCGGGAAGTGATGTTTCGTTGAATTCCATCGATGCGTCATTTTTGAAGCGATTTGAGGCCTATATGAAAATGAAAAACAATTCGTTAAATACCATTTCATTTTATATGCGAAATCTGAGAGCGATATATTATAAGGCTGTAAGGGAGCGAATTGTGGATAAAAAGAATGACGATTTATTCAGAGAAGTCTATACCGGAATTTGTAAAACCAAAAAACGAGCAATAAAAAAAGAAATTCTGGATCAATTTCTGCATTTGGATTTGTTGGCTGATGATAAAAAACACTTGGATTTTGCTCGTGATATGTTTTTGATCAGTTTCTACCTGCGTGGTATTTCATTCATTGATCTGGCTTACCTGAAGAAAGATAATGTGAAAGGGAACATGCTTACCTACGTACGCCGTAAAACAAAGCAAAAGTTGGAAATAGAAATGATCCCGGAGATAAGGAGGATTGTTAATAAATATGTATCTCAATGCAAAGATTCGATTTATTTACTGCCGATACTCTTGTCCGGAAATAGCCGCAAAAAATATGCTTATGCTCTTGCCAGACAAAACCGCTGTCTGAGAGTCCTTTCCAAAATGATGAAGCTGGATACGTCTTTAACGACTTACGTGTCAAGACATTCGTGGGCGACAATTGCTCGTTCGAAAGGATTTCCGCTATCGGTCATTAGTTTGGGTCTCGGTCATGACTCGGAAAAAACGACGATAATTTACCTGGACTCATTTGATTTTTCATTTTTGCATAAGGCCAACAGAGACATTGTTCATTATACAAAAAAAGTATCTTAGAAATATATATTTCATACGTAGATTTGGCATGTCCAGGCGCCCCATTGACAATCTTCATTCGGTCGGATGGCCTGTTTCGTTAAAAAAAATTAATGAGAAAAAATATTGAAACAATTTAGAGATAATTCTGTTTTTAATAATAAACAACAATCTATTAAATATTATGGCAAAAATAACATTGAAAGGAAATTCGGTAAATACCAAAGGAAATTTACCTGCAAATGGAGCAAAAGCTCCTGCATTCACATTAGTAAAGACTGATTTAGGAGAATTGTCGTTAGGAGATTTGAGAGGAAAGAAAGTCGTATTAAATATTTTTCCGAGTTTAGATACCGGCGTATGTGCCGCTTCTGTCAGAAGATTCAATAAAGAAGCTGCAGGGATGAGAGATACGATTGTATTGGCTATTTCAAAAGATTTGCCATTTGCTCATGCTCGTTTTTGTACGACAGAAGGAATTGGAAACGTGACTCCTCTTTCTGCTTTTCGTGACCGGGATTTTGAAGATATTTACGGGGTGCTGATGACTGACGGACCGTTGAAAGGCCTTTTGGCCAGAGCTGTTGTGCTCATTGATGAGTCTGGAAATGTTGTTTACTCCGAACTCGTTCCTGAAATTACTCAGGAACCTGATTACGAGGCTGTGATAGCACATTTATAAATAATTTTTGTTTTTCATTAGTTAAAGTTAAGGGTTAGTGATTGGAAAAGAGGCTACTCGTTTGAGCAACCTCTTTTCTCCGTTTTATTTGATCCGGACTTGTTCCTGAACGATAGCATCAATAACAGCTACGGTTGTAATATTAATGATATCTCTTACCGAACTTTCAATATCTGTAAAGTGGATCGGTTTATTCAAGCCGATCTGAATCGGGCCGATCATTTCGCCGACACCCATCTCCTGAAGCAATTTCTGAGCTGTATTTGCAGAGCTCAGGTTCGGAAATATCAATGTGTTAACGTCTTTTCCATACAGCCGGTTGAAAGGATATTTACGATCTCTGAGATTTTTATCCAATGCGAAGTTGACCTGCATTTCTCCATCGACAGCCAGACCAGGATGCTGTTGTTGAAGTACGCGAACAACTTCGTGCATACTTGCCGGACTGCCATCTGTATCCGCTCCGAAATTAGAGTAGGAGAGCATAGCCATAACCGGTTCGTGTGCGAAAAACTTGACGGCATCTTTGGTCAAGTTGGCAATATCGATCAGTACTTCAGTTGATGGATGTCTGTTGATCAAGGTATCTGACAGGAAGAAAGTCCCTTTTTTCCCCGTCATGATGTGCATGGCCATGAAATTTTTATATCCGGTACGAATCCCGATGACTTCTTTGGCAACTTTGATCGTATTGGAATATTTAGTGTACACTCCTGTAATAAAAGCATCTGCGTCTCCGGTTTCAACCATCATCATGCCGAAATAGTTCCGTTCAAACATTTTATCACGGGCTTCGTCGTAGGTAGCCCCTTCCCGTGCCCGTTTTTCCGCCAGGATACGGGCATACCGGTCGCGTCGGGCATCTTCGCGATCGTGACGCAGATTGACGATCTCGATGCCATCCAGATCGATGCTCAGGTCTGAAGCTAATTTGATGATTCGTTCGTCATTCCCCAACAGGATAGGAAAGCAAATCCCTTGATCGCGGGCGGCGGCGGCAGCTTTCAACATGTTCTCGTGACTCCCTTCGGCAAATACCACGCGTTTGGGGTTATTTTTGGCCATTTCGGTCAATTGACGGATGATTTTATTGTCGTATCCCATCAGTTCACGAAGGTTCGCTTCATAGACATCCCAATCTTTGATTTCTTTCCTGGCAACTCCCGAGGCGATGGCCGCTTTGGCAACGGCTACGGAAACCCATGTCAGCAGGCGTGGATCCAAAGGTTTGGGTATCAGGTAATCGCGACTGAATGATAGCCGCGATAGTCCATAGGCTGCATTCACAACATCGGGAACGCGTTGCTTGGCCAGGTTTGCAATGGCTTTGACCGCTGCCAGTTTCATCTCTTCGTTGATTGTTTTAGCCCTCACGTCCAATGCCCCACGAAAGATATACGGGAACCCGAGTACATTGTTGATCTGATTCGGATAATCCGAGCGGCCGGTAGCAAAAATCAGGTCTTCCCGTGAAGCTTTTGCTTTCTCATACGATATTTCCGGATTCGGATTGGCCAAAGCAAAGACAATCGGATTTTCGTTCATACTGCGCACCATATCTTCGGTCAGCACATCTGCGACAGAGAGCCCGAGGAATACGTCTGCTCCGACGATCGCTTCGGCTAAGGTATTGACTTCTTTTTCCGTGGCAAAATATTTCTTGGCCTCATTCAAATCGGTTCTGCGGACAGAAATAACACCTTTACTGTCGCACATGATGATATTTTCTTTTTGAACGCCTAAAGCAATATATAATTTGGTACAGGAACTGGCCGATGCCCCTGCACCATTAACAACAATCCGCGCATTTTCAATTTTCTTACCCGCAAGTTCCAATGCATTGATTAGCCCTGCACCCGAAATAATCGCAGTTCCATGCTGATCGTCGTGCATCACAGGAATGTCCAATTCCTCTTTCAGCCGTTTTTCAATTTCGAAACATTCCGGTGCTTTGATGTCTTCCAGATTAATCCCTCCGAAAGTAGGGGCAATGGCTTTGACTGCCTGAATGAATCGTTCCGGATCTTTTTCGTTGATTTCGATATCGAATACGTCGATTCCGGCAAAAATCTTAAACAACAGCCCTTTACCTTCCATTACCGGCTTTCCGGATAAAGCTCCGATGTCTCCCAATCCCAATACGGCTGTTCCATTGGAGATCACGGCTACAAGATTTCCTTTTGAGGTGTAATCATAAGCCGTTTCAGGGTCTTTTTCTATTTCCAGACAGGGCTCGGCTACACCCGGAGAATAAGCCAGCGATAAATCGGCCTGGGTACTATGGGGTTTGGTCGGGACAACTTCTATCTTTCCGGGTTTGCCTTGTGAGTGATACAGTAAGGCGGCTTCTTTAGTTACTTTTGCCATAATTATGTTTTATAATTGTGAACATAAACTGCGAAAATACATGTTGCTGTCTACGGGAAATGCTCACAAAGTATTATTTAAAAGAGAAAAAACGTGACAAATTTAGATATAAAAATGTAGTTTTTCTGTAAATTAGTATGAAATTTTTCTTAAAATGGATAGCCGACGGCGATATGCCATGCAAAATTATTTCTGAAGTTAGGATGTAAAATCGTCCACCTGTCTTTACCTCTGTTTCCCGGGTTATACGCTTTCCATCCGGCATCGAGACGGATGAGGAAAAAATCGTAATCCAAACGCAAACCTAAGCCATAGCCCAGGGCGATCTCCTTATAGAAAGAATTGAGTTTGAATTTTCCTCCTTCTTGCGCTTCATAATCTTTTATTGTCCAGATATTCCCGGCATCAATGAACGCGGCTGCTTCCAGTTTCCAGAAAAAACGCGTACGATATTCCAGGTTCAGATCGATTTTTATATCTCCGGATTGGTTGAAAAAAGTAGTAGAATCGTTTGCCTGATAGCTTCCGGGACCCAATTCTCTGACAGACCAGGCGCGAACGCTGTTGGCTCCTCCGGAATAATAGCGTTTTTCAAACGGGACCATTTCCGAATTACCGTATGGAACAGCAATTCCGCCTCCTATGCGCCAGGCAATGGAATTGTTTTTGTCGATGGAGATTGTTTTGGAATAGTCAATATCTCCTTTCAGAAATTGGTAGTAGTAGGTGCCGAATAACTGGTAAGATCCTTCTTCATCTTTTTTGAAATTGAAAAGTTCACTTAAACCGTACAACGCATTTCCTGCAGACTCCACAGAGGCGCGCAGAGAATGTACATTATCCTGTTTGTGAGCCGGATCGAAAGTGGTGTAGGAATAAGAATAACCCATGCCGACAATAAATTGCCTGTTGTAGGCCAGGTAGATGGCATTAGGAGGAAGTTTGCTCTCGAAGACAGGATCTAGCTTCGGTAATACATAATTGATGTCGAGTAAGTCGAATTGATGCCGGGAAGTGGCCGCATTTTTCCCCTGCCAGATGTAACGAATTCCTCCGGACAGCATGGTGCGTTCGTATTCCGGACGTGTTTGGTAGTTATAACTAAGCGAAAATTCGGTTGAAGTATGAATTCTTTTTTTGAATGGACTGCTGGCAAAAGGAAATATAAATTTAGGTACCCGTATGGCCGCATCCGCCCCAAACTCCAGATAAGGGTTTTTAAAACCGGTAATCGCTTCATAAGCGCCTCTTAGCTTGAAGTTGAACGTTTCCGATCCTTTGAACAGGTTCCGGTGCGTATAGTTGGTCGATACAGCTACGCCCAAGTCTCCTGCGGTATTCGTCCCTTCGACCGAGAACATGGTGGATTGTTTTTTGGCCGGCATGGTCAAGATATGGCAGTTCAAAAATGCGGAGTCGTTTCGTAAAAATTCCTCGAAATGAATATTGACATTACTGAATGCCTGAAGGGTTGCGTAAGATGAATAAGTCGCTTCTTCCTGCAACTGAGAATAAGTGTGGTTGGGAATCAAGAAGCTGTTATTCAGCAGTACCGAGCGGCGGAGCGATGGGGAATTCCCTTTATAATAAATGGTGTATCCGTCTTTTTCAATACTGTCGTTCGCCTGATAATTAGAGTATCCGGTCACTTTCAAAGGATCATAATCGAGGTATATGAAGACTTTGTCGAAATAATATTTCCTGTGAGGAACTTCGACAAAAACGCCATTAGGAAGAATCTCCGGGTAAAGATGCAAATTCATTTTCAGGTCTACCCGATGGTTCATTAGCGTGCTGTCGGCTTCGTATGAAATATAATTTTTCTCAAAAGCATAATATCCTCTGTTGCGCAATAGGCTGGTTAGCCGTTCCCGCTCTTTATCCAGGATATCCCGGTCGAAAAGCATTCCGGATTTAACCAGCGGATGACGTAATGAGGCAGGTTCTCCGGCAAGCTTAACCGGTTCGTTGTTTTCTCCGTAAAGTTCATCGTAAATAGTGGAATCCTGTATGTTTTCGTGATATTCCCTGATTTTGTAAGGCTCATTAGACCGGATATTATAAGTGACCTCCGCTTTTTTGTTTTTTTTCTCTACCTGGGATGTTACCTCTACATTAATGTAGCCTTTGTTGACAAAAAACTTATCCAATTCGGAAGTCGTTTTTTCAACGAATGTGGAGTCATATATGACAGGCGGTTCTCCTATGTTTTTTAATAACCGGTTGAGCCAGCGGGAACTGTCTCGTCCGGATAAATTATAAACCTGTAGTTGTGTTTTGTTGATCCCGAACATTTTGTAGTTAGGTAGTTGCCGGATATAAGTACGCAAATCAAACGATTTGTAATCCGGATTGTCGGATTGAATGTGTACCTTGTCAAGCAAAAACTCATTTTCCGGAATGTATTTTGTTGAACTGCAAGAAAATAATCCACATACGAGTAGAGTATACAGTAAGTATGGCCATCGGGAATGTCTCATATTTTCAGTCGATAATTTACAATTTGCCATGCAAAGATAAGTTTATTACAAAATAGTTTCTTAGTTTTGCCCCATAAAAATAACGAACATGTTAAGTAAAAGTAAAATTAAATGGATCCGTTCACTGGAACATAAAAAATTCCGGAAGGAAACAAATTGTTTCCTGGCTGAGGGAAATAAGCTGGTTGCCGATATTTTACCTTATTTTGAATGTGAGTTACTGGTAGCCTGTCCATCCTGGCTGGCCACCCAGGGAGATCTCCTGGCGAAAGAGCTGATTGTTGTGGAGAAAGAAGATATTGAAAAAACGAGCTTGTTGAAGCATCCGCAAGATGTCCTGGCTGTGTTTAAACAACCGTCTTATGAACTGAATCCTGAAACTTTGAAAACCAAACTGAGTTTGGTGCTCGATGGCATTCAGGATCCCGGGAATTTAGGAACGATCATTCGTTTGGCCGACTGGTTTGGAATTGAAGACGTGATTTGTTCTCCGGATACGGCGGATGTCTATAATCCGAAGACGATGCAGGCTACGATGGGAGCTCTGGCCCGTGTGCGCACACATTACGCGGATCTTTCTTCTTTCTTGCGACAAATGAATGACATTCCTGTTTACGGTACATTTTTGGAAGGGCAGAACATTTATGAGCAGGCGTTAAGTCCGGCCGGACTTGTTGTCATGGGAAATGAAGGAAATGGAATCAGTCCTTCCGTCGAACCATTTGTCACTCAGAAAATTATCATTCCGAATTACCCTGCCGACAGACAAACTTCAGAGTCTTTGAACGTAGCAGTTGCAACGGCTGTCGTTTGTGCCGAGTTTCGCCGCAGGCAGGTCTATCCCGTCTAGTTGGTAGATGTCGACAGGAACCTGTGTATCCGAACAGACGATTTCCAACTGGTCGAGTAAATCAAAAATCGAATCATCGGGATGTTGCATTTGCAACTTTTTTAACTGATTCAGGATTTCATTTCCGTTCAAAAAGAGTGCTTTTGAAACAGGAAACAGTACCCCGTTGCGGAATACTGTTTCTGCTACTTCATTTTCCAGTGGATAGACTCCTGCCATACAATCGTCGGACTCCAATTCGATGTAATGCTGCTTGTAGCATTTTTCCTTTGTCAGAAAAATATAATGAGCGGCGAAGCGTTTCATTTATTTCAGATTTTCCATGTGTTGCCCGATTAAATCCAGCAGGGTATCATTGTCGATATCGATTCCGGTCTCATTATAAATTCCGGCAATATACTGTCCTTTCCAAACGCAGGGGATATTTCCGTTGTAACGGTCTTTGATAACCATTTTTCCTTCCTTTGCCAGATCCGTTTGCTTCGTAAATTCAGCATATTTTTTCAGCATGTTTTCTGCTTCGTCCTTACTTTTTGCATCGATGATGAACCCTTGAAGCTTTTTGCCGTAAAAATCGTAATCACAGGTATATACATTCTTTAAAAACGCATGTCCGATATAATTGAAGGCCATATAGGTTTCCGAATGAGCCACTCGTCCTTCTTTCGGAAAATGATTGAATAGAGCCGGATATCCGGCTTGAGGATCGATCTTTTCAGTCAGTCCTTTCGCTATTTTCCGCATTGTTTCGCCGATCTCGTCGGATTCGTTATTCGCCTGTATCTTCAGATACACCGATCCTGCAAAAGTATATAAGCTGACATTGTCTCCTTGAGCTTCTCCTCCGATCGGAAAGAATTTCATGTCTGACGAACGCTCTGATGCATACATCCCGAAAGCATCCGTCGGAGTCGCGTGACGATACGCCTGGATCGTAATGTAATTGTCGCCGTGGGTATAAACCATCGATGTCATTTCTCTGAAATTGTTTTCGAGAAATAACGGAGCGGCTCCGTTGATCCGCTCGTATAAATTCCGGGGATTGAATATTTCGATTTCAGGAGTTATTTTCCATTCCGGAACTTCCGGTAAATAAGATTGGAGTTCCTGAGGGGTCTGTGCCGGCAGGAATGATACGAAGCAGGCAAAGAATACAAAAATAAATATCCGTTTCATCGCGATGAATTTATACTAAATAATCATTCGGAACACGAAGCAAGGGCGTGATGGCTGCTATTTTCTGCGATACATTGAACCCTTCCGTACAGGTAACCCGGCATGTACTACAGGAAGTGCAAGCTGTCTCGGGCAAGTTGAGTCCGGCCAATGTTTCTTTGGATAAAGCCGGTTGCTTATACCCGTAGGTATACATATAAGCTCTCATCATATCCGGGATGGGCAGGTGTTCGGGACATTGTTCCACGCACTTTTCACAGTTCACGCAATACAACATTTCCTGATTCATAAGTCCGGCCAGGTATTCTTTTTCAGTTGCATCCGGAGTCGGAGAATAGGCTGCCGAAAGGCAGTTGTCCAATAGATCGTAGTTTGTAAACCCGGGGATAGCCGTCGTGAAATTTTTATTTTGCCAGACCCATTTGAGGCATGCGGCTCCATTGATTATCTTTTTTCCTTCGGCATTTTCCACACCTCCGGTCATCGTTTTCATAGCGACGAATCCGATTCCTGCTTGAGCGCCACGTTCAATAGCTTCTTCTGTTTCTTTCAGGTTTTTCAGCTTGAAATTATAGCTGATCAGAATGACGTCATAAATCCCGGCTTCAATGGCTGCGTCGATTTGTTCCGGCTTATTGGCGTGAGTGGAAAATCCGATGAAGCGGGTTTTACCTTCTTTTTTGAATTTATTCAGCATCGCAATCAGCCGTGGATCTTTTACTTCGTCGGCGTTTCCAAGCGCATGGGCGTAAAAAAGATCCAAGTGATCCATTTGCAGGCGGCGCAGACTGGTCTCAAGCATTTCTTCATAATCTTTTTCGAATGTTTCCGATTGAAGATTACCTTTTGCTTTCGTTGCGATTATGAAGGAGTTACGAGGTTTATCCTTGAAGAAGGTACCTAACATTTCTTCGTTTTTACCATTTTGATACCCATGAGCCGTATCAAAGAATGTGATGCCGGAGTTATAGGCTGCTCTTACAACCGCCGGGTTGTCTGCACGCATGACTCCCATGCTCAGGATCGGAATTTCCAATTGAGTCTTTCCCAGTATGCGGGTTGGAATTTTTTCGTTTTCGCCAGCCGTTAGGTTTACGGCGGAAACAGCCTGTCCGGGCGCCAGTAGAGCTCCCGTTCCTGCAAGAGCTGAAATGCTCAGGAACCGTCTTCTGTTGATATTCGTTTTCATGGTATTATTGTATTACAGTATTACAGATTCTATCCGATGATCTGTGTCCATCCGAATTTATCTTCTTCTTCTCCGTATTGGATGGCTCTTAGTTTTTCGTATAATTTCAATGAAAGAGGCCCCGGTTGTCCGTCTTTTGAGAAGACATACGATTGCTTTTCTTCCACATCGTCGATCCGTTGTATCGGACTGATTACCGCAGCCGTACCGCACATTCCCGCTTCTTCAAAGGTAGACAGTTCTTCTACAGGCACCGGACGCTGTTCGACTTTCATTCCCAATTCTTTTGCCAATTGCATCAGGCTTTTATTGGTAATGGATGGCAGAATGGATTGTGATGCCGGTGTGACATAGGTGTTGTTTTTAATGCCGAAAAAATTAGCAGGACCGCATTCGTCTACGTATTTTTTTTCTTTTGCATCCAGATACAGAACGGCAGAATAACCCGCAGCGTGAGCCATTTGGCCGGGGACCAGACTGGCTGCATAATTTCCTCCGATCTTGTAAGTTCCTGTACCATTGGGAGCTGCTCGGTCGTAATTTCTGTATATACCTACCGGAGTGGTTTTGAATCCTTCTTTGAAATAAGGGCCTACCGGTGTCGCAAAAGCAACGAACATATATTCGGAGGAGGGTTTAACTCCCACCTGAGCGCCGGTTCCAATCAATAACGGCCGGATATATAATGAAGCTCCGCTACCATAAGGCGGAACAAAACGCAGGTTGCTCTTCACAACTTCAACCATCGCTTTTTCAAAAAGCTCTATTGGTAATTCTTGCATCAGAACTCCACGACAAGATGCTTGCAGACGTAGTGCATTGTCCCTCATCCTGAAAATGCGGATTTGACCGTCTTTCCCTCTGAATGCTTTAAGCCCCTCGAAAGCTTCTTGTCCGTAGTGCAGGCAAGTGGCAGCCATGTGCATGGGAATCATTTCAGAATCACAGATTTCTAACTCACTCCATTGTCCGTTACGAAAATAACACCTGACGTTGTAATCGGTTTTCATGTAACCGAAAGATAATTCCGACCAATTAATGTTTTCCATATTTTTTGTAATATTCGTTCTAAAATAACAGAGACAAAGTTAATACAATATCCTTTAATTATTGCTATATTTGCGACAAAATTACAGATTCCAGAAGATGAGAGTGATCGATTTATTAAATAACAATACAAATACAGCGTTCTCCTTTGAGATACTACCTCCGTTGAAAGGCAACAGTTTTACAAAAGTATGCAACATCATTGATAAACTGAGGGATTTTGATCCGAAATACATCAATATAACGACCCATCATAGTGAAAATATATACCAGCATACGGAAGACGGTTCGATAAAAAAAGTCAATGTCCGCAAGCGTCCGGGAACAGTGGCGATAGCAGCTGCCATCCAGTACCGCTACGGAATTACTGCAGTTCCTCATGTCATTTGTAAGGGGTTTACAAAAATGGAGACTGAATATGCTTTACTTGATTTGAATTTTTTGGGAGTACATGATTTACTATTACTTCGCGGGGATATAAAAAAACTGGAAAAAGATCAGATTCCCAACGGTCAAAGTCATGAACATACTACGGACCTACAGAAACAGATCAATGACTTTAATGAAGGGATCTCTGTCGATGGTAGTCTTTTTGAGAAAATGGAAACCCCGTTCTCATACGGAGTGGCCTGTTATCCCGAAAAACATGAGGAAGCGCCGAACATGGAATCGGATATTGCATTTTTGAAACAAAAAATAGAGTCGGGAGCCGGTTATGCAGTAACCCAGATGTTCTTTGATAATCAAAAATATTTTGATTTTGTAGCCCGTTGTAGGAAAGAAGGAATTACCGTGCCGATTATTCCGGGCATCAAACCGATTGTTTTACTGGATCAATTAACTGTTTTGCCTCAAATTTTCCGTTCGGAAATTCCGGAGGCGCTTGCATCCGAATTGCGAAAATGTAAAACAAATGATGAAGCTAAGGCTGTGGGAGTGGAATGGTGTATCCAGCAATGCAAGGAATTACTTGCTTCTGGTGTCCCCAGTTTGCATTTTTATACGTTGATGGCAACCGATAGCGTACGGCAGGTTGCAAAAGCAGTGTATTGATTGAACTAAAAACGAAGAGTTAAGAACTTAAAATTTAAAACTCAAAATGTATTTCAAAGATGTAGTTGGTCAAAGGCATATCAAGCAACGGTTGGTTCGATCGGTACAAGCCGGATTTATACCTCACGCCCAGCTCCTGTATGGCAATGAAGGTGTAGGGTTGTTGCCGCTGGCTCTTGCATATGCCCGGTATCTGAACTGTACGGATCGCGGACAGGACGATGCATGCGGAGTTTGCTCTTCTTGTGTGAAATACAATAAATATGCTCATCCGGACCTGCATTTTGTTTTTCCGATTGTTAAGCTGAAAAAAAATACAGACCGGGGCAAAGATACGGTTTGCGACGATTATATCAATCAGTGGCGGGAGTTTTTGCTGACTCATACTTATTTTAATCTCCCGGCCTGGCTGGAGTTCATCGGCGCCGATAATGCCCAGGGAATGATTTATACGGCGGAGAGCGATGAAATCATCAAAAAACTTAACCTGAAAACATACGAAGCAGAGTATAAAGTGATGATCATCTGGCTTCCGGAAAAGATGCATGTCGATTGTGCCAATAAATTGTTGAAGATACTGGAGGAGCCTTATGATAAAACGATTTTCTTGTTGGTTTCGGAAAACCCGGAAAATGTCATCGGGACAATTCAGTCGCGCGCCCAGAACCTCCATATACCTCCCATTGAGACGGAAGATCTGTCGGAAGTCCTTTCCAAACAATATGATTGGTCACCGGATGTGTTGGCTTCTGTGGTTCATTTGGCTAACGGGAGCTATACCAAAGCGATGGAAGTCATAGATTCCAGTGCGGATAGGGAACTGTTTCTGGATCTTTTCATTACAATCATGAGAAACTGCTGGACGCGGGATGTGAAAAACATGAAAAACCGTGCCGAATATTTTGCATCGTTGGGACGGGAGCGTCAAAAAATGTTTTTGTCGTATGCTCAACGGATGATTCGGGAAAATTTTGTTTATGATGTTGATATACAGGATATTAATTACCTGAATAATGATGAGGCCGCTTTTTCTTCCAAGTTTACTCCTTATGTCAATGAACGCAATGTGATGGAGATGATGAACGAGTTGGAATTGGCCGAAAAACAGATTGAACAAAATGTCAACCCCCGGATGATTTTTTTCGATTTATCGATGAAAATTGCGGTGTTGTTGAAAAAATAGTAACTTTGTGGAGTAAAGTAATGAGTTTAAACTTTAAACTTAAAACTTTAAATTTATTACTTTAAACTTTTTTAATGAAAATGGATTACAAATTATATAATGGCGGATGTTGTATGAACCGGAAAGGTTGTTGTAAGAATCAAAACAACAAACTTAATTCATACGATTGGTTCTGCGATATCCCCGAATCGGAACAAGCCACTGATTATGTGGAAGTTCAATTTAAGAATACTCGAAAGGGCTATTACCTGAACAGTACTAAAATCCCTTTGGAAAAAGGAGATGTTGTTGCTGTTGAGTCTAGTCCCGGTCATGATATAGGTACGGTTTCCATGACAGGAAAACTGGTCCTTCTGCAGATGAAGAAAAATCGTGTGCGTTCGGATGTCGAGATTAAAAGGGTTTATCGCAAAGCTAAGCCTACAGACATGGAAAAATACGAAGAAGCGAAAGCCAGAGAACACGAGACGATGATCCGCTCGAGGAAAATTGCAGAAGGGTTAGGCCTACAAATGAAGATTGGCGATGTTGAATTCCAGGGAGATGGGAACAAAGCGATTTTTTATTATATCGCAGATGAACGGGTCGATTTTCGTCAGTTGATAAAAGATCTGGCTGAGGCTTTTAGAGTGCGTATTGAGATGAAACAAATCGGGGCACGTCAGGAAGCCGGAAGGATAGGGGGGATTGGGCCTTGTGGCCGGGAACTCTGCTGTTCGGGCTGGATGACTAATTTTGTCTCCGTGTCGACAGGCGCAGCACGTATTCAGGATATCTCATTAAATCCTCAGAAGTTAGCAGGCCAATGTGCAAAGCTAAAATGTTGCCTGAACTACGAAGTGGATTGTTATGCTGAAGTTCAGAAGCAATTTCCTGCGAAAGAAATTGCGTTGGAGACAAAAGATGGAATGTATTATCACTTTAAAACAGATGTTTTTAAGAGTCAGATAACATATTCTACGGATAAAAATTTTGGAGCGAACCTGGTCGTTATTTCTCCGGAACGGGCTTTTGAGATCATTAATATGAACAGAAGAGGCAATAAGCCTGAACGATTGATTCAGAAAGAGCATAACGATAAACCCCCCAAAGAATATCAGGATATCTTGGGAGAAAGTGTTACTCGCTTCGACAATCTGAAAAAAAAGAAGAAAAAACAGAATCCGAATCATTCTAATCATCCGAATCATCCGAATCATAACCCGAATGGAAACAGGAACAGAAACAACAAAGGGAATCAGGATAAACCGGCACAAGCATAAACAATATCTGGTTGTATTGTTCCTTGTTTTTCTTGTGGCCTGTTCGAAGGGAGAATTATATTCAGATTTTAAGGGAATTGAAAATGCAACCTGGGATAAGAATAAATCCTGTGATTTTGTGGTTGAAGTGACGGATACAACCCGGCTGTATGACGTTGTTCTGGAGATCCGGAATAAAAACGACTATCCGTTCCGGAATTTATGGCTTTTTGTCCAGATGAAGACTCCGGAAGGAAATGTGCGTAAAGATACTTTAAATTGTGAACTCGCAGATCCGGAAGGAAAATGGTATGGAAGAGGTCTTTCGTTGTATGTGCTGAATTTCCCTTATGAACAAAAGATAAGTTTCCCCCGATCCGGAAATTATACTTATTCCATCCGGCAGGGGATGAGGGCTGATCAATTGAAAGGAATCTCAGATATCGGACTTCGTGTGATCGAGCATTCCGACCAGTAATTGCTCGACCTGACTCCTTAAAACGCTGCGTGATCCTGTAAATTTGTTGACGATGATGGTAAAAGCATATCGCTTACCGGAGGTGTCTATATACCCGCTATAAGACATGACGTTTTCCATGCTTCCGCTTTTTACCCGGGCTTTCCCTTCCAGCGATGTGTTTTTGAGGAATCCGGAAACGGTTCCTTCTATTCCGGATAAAGGCAGCGACTTGTAAAATGCAGTAGCAGATTTACTTTTATTGTTCATGTATACCAATAAATCAGTCAAAAAAGCCGGTGTTGTCGCGTCGATAGGAGCGAGGCCGGAACCATCGTACATATAAAGTCCCCCGGTCTCCAATCCTTTATTTGTCCAATAATCTTTTATGCCTTGTTTTGTTTTTTCTTCCTGGGTCAGCTTACGGAAGAGATGTTCTGCATAGTGATTATTACTCCGGAAATTCACGATACGGATGATCTCCGTCAGGGGTACGGATGTCGTAGTTGCCAGTATTTTTACTGATTGAGGTGTTATGGGATCGATCCGGTAGGATGAAGCTCCTTTTTGTACCCGAATGCCTTTTTTTTGTAAGTAATCCGTCCAATACGACGCTAAGAAAAGTCCCGGATCAGGAATATCTCCTTTGATAACAAAAGATTCCCGATTGTGTGGCATGGAGCCGAAAAGTTGTCTGTCGGGAGAGAAAGGCGCCCCATGGATGTAAGCGCTATCCTTGTTATTGGCAGCCGCTTTCAGGTTGTTTTCAAAATGCAGAGGAAGAGTTTGGGGCTTCCAACGCAGGATCTGTGGAGTTGTCCCTGCTGCACCTGACCGGAGGTACAGATAATACATGTTGTCGAAGATGCTGAGTCCGTAAACTCCCGAGGCGTAGTAGTTTCCAAGGTCCATCCACATCCAGTAAGGCGAAATACCTTCATATCCGAATTGTTGATCCAGAGCAATGACCGAACCGGATATTGTTTTGATGCCGTGTTTGCTAATCGCTGTGAACCATTCATCCATGAATGTTTCCTGATCTTTGCCGATGTATTCCGATCCCAAGGTAGGATCTCCGGTTCCCTGTATGTAGAGATTTCCGTTCAGGGCCCCCTGTTGATTTATTGTCCCGTCGGTAAAGACAGTCGTTTTATAGGTATAGTTTTCCCCCAGAACTTCCAGTGCAGTCGCTGTTGTGACCAGTTTGATGCACGAAGCCGGACAAAGAGGCCTATTTTCATTGTATGCATAGATGCTTTTCCCATTGGATACATCCACGATTTTGATTCCAACGGTTGCATATTTCAGATTTGCCGATTGGATAAAGTTTCTCCATACGTTTTTTTGAGCAAGGATTGAGCCTGAGTTAGAGGTCCCCAGGATGAATAAAAGACAGATGCTGTATTGAACGGTTTTTCTCATGATTGTTGCCTGAATTAGTTTACAAAACTACCTTTTTGTAAGCGAATTATCAAATACTTTTTGAATAAATGTATATTTTTGTTTGTAAAATAAAATATTAGTTGTACCTTTGCAGTCGCTTTTGAAAAGCAAATCAGGAGATTCACTAGCTCAGCAGGTAGAGCACATCCCTTTTAAGGATGGGGTCCTGGGTTCGAGCCCCAGGTGGATCACTTATGTCTTGTCCTGAAATAGGTTGACACAAAAAGTTTATTTATGCAAGGACAAAACAAAAAACGCCCGGCTTCTCTCCCTCAATCCGTTCGATCCCGGATTATTCAGGATTATTTGAGCGGATTAAAGACCAGTACTATGCTTTCCGAGAGTATGGTATTACCAGGGATTCCATTAACAAGATGGTTTGCCGTTATAGACAAAGAAATAGCAGTACTTTTACAGATTCTATTTCTTTATCGATTATGTCACGTAAAAAATCAACATCAAAAGACTTACCAGCTCTTCAAGCGGAAAACGAAGCCCTGAAAAGACAACTCCAGCAAGCCAAGCTGAAAATCGAAGGTTACCAAATCATGGGAGATATTCTGGGTCAAGCGGAAAACCCGGTTGGAATTATTATCAAGCGAACAGTTTAGTTAGCCTAAAAATAAAGAAGGGTATATCCCTTACTCCTCTGAACTGGGATCTGAAAGCCTTGACTTTGGCATTGAAAGATTCAGCAGATG
>JAVBNR010000001.1:0-177692 GCA_031551395.1 Bacteroidales bacterium | reverse complement strand
GAGACGAGTGTCAAGGATTATGTGGGTAACCTGGTTGTCCAGGCGACGAATTACTATCCTTTCGGGTTGTCGATGGCAGAAAATCCCCAGCGTAATGACCAGGAAGTGCAGGCTTTCAAGTACAATGGGAAAGAGTTGGACCGGGAGCATCAGCTGGATGTGTATGATTATGGGGCGAGGATGTATGCCTCGGCGATCGGGAGGTTTATGACGATGGATCCAATGGCTGAGGAAAATTTCTCAGTTTCCCCCTACATTTACGTTGATAACAATCCAATTCGATGGATTGATCCTACTGGAATGAAAAAAGGAGATACTGATCCTCATCAAAGAGCAAGAGTCCAAGCAAATGCGAAAACGGCTACTACAAATCCCGATCCTAATGATAAAAAAAATAAGGAGTATAAAAAGAAAAAATCAAATATTTTCGGCAAAGAAAGGGCTAAAGATACTCCAGATTGGGTAAATGGAGAGAAACCATACAAAGGAGAGAGTGGAAAAAAATTTGCAAAAAGAGTCTTAGATCAGAAATATGGGAAAGGTAATTATGAGACAGGAGCTCGTTCTGAATATAGTAAAATTCAAAAGTGGGCAGACAGAGCGTTTGAATAGTAACTTCAAAATGTAATATTGTGGAATATGTTTATTTGTTAGAACATGTATATGAGATTGGCAGTACGGAGGAAATAAAAACTATTGGAATTTTTTCATCTCGCAAAAATGCGCAAGAGGCTGTCAATCAATTGAGAAATAAGCCTGGATTCAGAGATCATCCTAAAAAAGCATTTCTCATTAGCAAATGCAAAGTAGACAGAATAGGGTGGTCAGAAGGTTTTTGCTCTTGGGAAGAAACTATGAACTTTGTTTAACATAAAACATGATATTCGCCCGTTTAGCGAAGTTTCCAAACTTCGTTAGATCAGGTCGTCGTTTTTAACTACAAAAACAAATAAAAACCCCAACCGAACTTCATTGAGAAGTGGTTGGGATTTTTATTTATTAAAATTCCGTTTTTTTGTACTTTTCTTTGATTTTCTCCCGGTTACTTCAGAATTTCAGCCAATTTCTTACCCAATTCTTCGCCTCTTAAATTCTTAGCGATGATCTTTCCATCCGGATCCAACAAGAAATTCTGAGGAATTGACAGGACGGCATACTGCAAAGCAACAGCATTTTTCCAAAAGCCTAAATCCGATACCTGAGGCCAAGGCAAGCCATCTTTTTCAATGGCTTTCAACCAAGCTTCTTTCTTACTATCCAAAGATACGCCTAAAATCTCAAAGTTTTTATCTTTGAATTCATTGTACGCTTTCACTACATTCGGATTTTCTTTCCGGCATGGACCACACCAGGAAGCCCAGAAATCGATCAACAGGTATTTCCCCCGGAAATCAGTAAGGCTGATGGCTTTACCACTCGGATCGTTTTGTGTGAAATTAGGAGCAATAACTCCTATTTCCGTGTTTTTCATACCTTCGATTCTCTTCGCGATGACAACTCCGTTTTCCAATGCCTTAACACGTGGAGACAAAAGACTATACACCGACTCGAGCTTAGAAGCATCAGCTTGAGCTGCAACAGAATACATATTTACGGCATTTAAAGACATGTAAGAATCCGGATGTTCTTTAACAAAGCCCTTCAAAGCTTCTGCCTGCTCCTGTTGGATCTTGTTATATTTATCTTCGATACTCTTATTGAATTCTTCAGACTTTTTCATCTCTTCCGAAGCAGTCTGAAATTCTTTCATCAGGTCATTGACTTTCGCATCGAAAGGTTTTTTCAAGTCGTTCAAAGCTCTAAAGTCTGCATCGACCGGAGACCCTGTAACTACTCCCAATTTAATGGAATCTTTAGCGGCAACCTGAATATTAGCAGGCTCGATCATCAATGTAAGCTGATCAACAGGCCGTTCTTTTTCATTGACAGCCACACCTTTATGGCTTACCGACAAATAAGCTACCGTAGGAGATTTCAATGTTCCCGAAAAAGTGAAAGATCCATCATTTTTAAGGACAACCGAATCCTCAACGGTAATATCTCCTGATTTATACCCCAAATACGCCTTATCCGGAGCAGTCAGATTTTCAACTTTTCCTTTAAGAGTGAACTTCCCTTCCTGAGCAAACAAAATCCCCGGAAGGAGACCAAGTGCAATAAAAATTATTTTTTTCATAATACTAAATTTTACCTTTTTAAATTTAGGAAATTAATTGATACCGGCACAAAGGTATAAAATGTTTGAATATAATCCTTATACTGAGAAAAAAATGAAGTTATAAAATATGTAAATGGAAAATGTCCTGCCATTAAGCTTACGACAGCGAATATAAAACAACCTGTTTTGTCCTTTAAACCCCAAGTTTTGTATATAAAAGATTTGTTTAACACAAATAACATGAAATATTTTTGGATTACTCATTTTTTATTTATTATATTTGCACAACTAAAATTAATTATTGTTTCACTCTAAAATTGGATTGCCTATAGCTTATATCATTACTCTGAACCAATAGAATAATAGTAATGACAAATTTTAAACTAATGAGCGACGAAGAACTTGTCGTTGCTTATGCAGGTGGCAATAATTCTGCTTTTGACATTTTATTGAATCGTCATAGAAGCAATGTTTTCTCTTATATTTATTTTATAGTTCGTAACAGAGAGCTGGCAGAAGATATCTTTCAGGAAACTTTTGTTAAAGCCATTGTTACTATCAAACAAGGACGGTATACCGAAAATGGGAAATTCCGTGCCTGGATCAGTCGCATCGCACACAATCTGATCATCGATAATTTTCGCCAGGAAAAAAATGAGCAAACCGTTTCAAACGACGAATGCGAAATGGATCTGTTCAATAATGCCAAATTATCGGATAGTACGATTGAAGATATGCTGGTCAAAGAACAAATTTTATCGGATGTAAAGAAACTGGTCGAATACCTTCCCGATAATCAAAAAGAAGTTCTGATATTACGTTACTATCAGGATTTAAGTTTCAAAGAAATTGCCGACATCACAGGAGTAAGTATCAACACGGCTTTGGGACGTATGCGTTATGCTATTTTGAACATGCGTCGAATGGCCGAAGAAAAAAATATGATTCTTACACAAGATTAAAACAATATATTTTTCCTATATCCGTTCTTTATATATAACAAAATATAAAGAGCCTATGAGTCAAATCTCTACCCCTAATGATTGGAAAGATTATTGTAATGCCATGAAAAGAGAGAAAGTGCAAGTTTGCCGTGACCCGCGCAAGCAGACGATGATGTTGATTATGCAATTCGCACGTTCCTACCACGTGGAAAGAACATTACCTGCACAACTGTCGGGAATCATCCTTAATTAAAAATGAAGAAAATGGCCTGCCTTGTAGCTCCTTCTTTATTAGCCGCAGATTTTTTGAATCTGCAACAGGAAATAGAAATGATCAACCGAAGCGAAGCCGATTGGCTGCATTTGGATATCATGGATGGCGTGTTTGTTCCTAATATTTCATTCGGATTTCCGGTCATCGAACAAGTTGGAAAAATCTGTAAAAAACCGATGGACGCCCACCTGATGGTCGTCGAACCTCAAAAATTTATCCCGGCAGTAAAAGCATGTGGTGCTTTCTTAATGAATGTCCATTATGAAGCCTGCCCACACCTGCACCGGACGATCGGAGCTATCCGCGAAACAGGAATGCAAGCGGCGGTAACTCTGAACCCTCATACTCCCGTAGAACTACTGGAAGATATTATTCAGGATGTCGATATGGTCTTATTGATGTCTGTCAATCCCGGATTCGGAGGACAGTCGTTTATCCGGCATTCGTTGGAAAAAGTCGGCCGATTGAAAGAAATGATTCTTCGCAAAGGGCTAAAAACACTCATTGAAGTAGACGGAGGTGTTAATTTGCAGACCGGCAAACAATTGATCGAAGCCGGAGCAGACGTACTCGTTGCCGGCAGCGCTGTTTTTAATGCTCCTGACCCGGAAGCAATCATCCGGAAAATGAAAAATGCGGAAGTTTAATACAAAAAATACGATGTAAACGAAGCGCCAAACCTTAACGAACCAATAACCTTTCATGAACCACGTATTACAAAAATCAGCCTTTATGAGGCTCTTATTTCCGTTTATCTTCGGGATCGTTTTGTCTTATTATTTTCAGATACCATTAAAATATCCCGGAATAATTGCAGCGCTATTATCCTGTCTCACAATCATTTCTTATTTTATAAAACAGTATTTATTCCGTTGTCTGTTCGGATATTTGCTCGCATGTCTCTGTACCTGGGGAGGCCTTTGCCTGACTTCCTCATTTTTGCAACAATCGACGTGGGAAATACCTGAAAAACAGCAGACTTACGTCTTGCAACTGACAGAAAATCCGGTTGAGAAACCGCGATCATGGATGTACAAAGCCCAAATAAAAGGAAGCGAAGACTCTCTGTTTCAAAAAACAGCAAAAAAACAAGTAATCGTTTACTTACCAAAAAACGACATGCCGGAAAAACCGGTTGCAGGAGACGGGATTGTGATAAGAACCACATTTAAAAAACCAGAATCAAAACCCAACGACTCTTTTGATTACGCCGCCTATCTGAAAAAACAAGGGATATCCGCCATCGGCTTTGTAAGAAAAGGCGATTGGAGACCTCTGCCGATAAAAAGTTCTTGGATCGATCGTTTGAAATTCAGCGCTTATGATTGTCAGCGCTATTTAGTGGAAAAATTACATGAAATTATTCCTGAAAGCAAGAACGTTCAAGTGGGAGAAGCGCTGTTTATCGGTTATAGAGCCGAACTAAGCCAGGAGTTAATAATGAGTTTTTCCGCCACAGGCGCATCACACATCCTCAGTATCAGCGGACTTCATTTATCCATATTGTACGTGATCCTTTGTTTTATTTTCGGTTTATTCGGGTCGACAGGAAAAATCCGATCATTCTTCCGGCTGTCGACATTATTGCTATTATGGTTTTTCTCATTTATCACAGGGCTGACTCCTTCCATTGTCCGCTCCTGCATCATGATCTGTTTCATCGGGATGGGCACTGTTTTAAACAAGCGTTCTTTCACATTGAACACCGTTGCCGCTTCGGCCTTTTTTATGTTGTTGTATAACCCGATGTATTTGTTTGACGTCGGCTTCCAATTAAGTTATGTTGCTGTCGTATCTATCGTGGTCATCAATCCGTATCTGATTGGTTTGCTGGAATTCAAAAGTAAAATCATGAGTTATTTCTGGGAATTGACTTGTGTTTCTATTTCCGCACAGCTGGGGACCGCACCCATAGCCGTTTTCTATTTTCATCAATTTCCTTTGATCTTCATTCTCACAAACATATTTGCCATTCCCGTCACGGGGATATTACTCGTTTTAATCCCTTTAAGCACTTTATTACAAATCATATATCCATGTCCATCCTGGGTTTTCTGGCCTGTTAATGCCGGGCTCGATTTTTTTGTCTCAGTCATTCAGCTTTTTGAGAAGATACCATGGGCCGTATTATCCGGATTACAACTGGATATCTGGGGAATTTGCAGTGTGTATGCCGCTTTTCTGTTTTTATTTCTTTTGTTATTAAAGAAACGTATGGTGTACTTATACTTCCTTGTTTTGCTTGTAGCATTACAACTATTTTACTACCTTTGAACGCTAAAAATAACAAGATGATTACAAAAATAATAGCAGAAGATAGTATCCAAAAAGTAAAAAAATACATTGATCATGTCGACCGCATCGTTGTCGTATCCCATGTTTCTCCCGACGGTGACGCCATTGGCGCCTCACTGGGGTTGTATCATTTTTTTCAGGAAATCGACAAGCAAGTCAACCTGATTATGCCTAACAGCTTCCCGGATTTCTTAAATTGGATGCACGGAGCCCATGATATCATTAATTATGAAAAGAGTCCGGTTATCGCCGAAGAAACGATTGCTGCTGCGGAACTGATCTTTTGTCTCGATTTCAATATTCTCAAACGGATTGGCGCTTTAGGCCCGTTAGTGGAATCTTCATCAGCGAAAAAAGTCATGATCGACCATCATCTGGAGCCGGATCATTTCTGCGATGTAACCATGTCCTACCCTTTGATGTCATCAACTTCCGAAATGGTTTTCCGGTTCATCTGCCGGATGGGATTTTTTGAGTCCATCAACAAAGCTTGTGCCGAATGCATCTATACCGGAATGATGACTGATACCGGCGCTTTTACCTACAACTCCAACAATGAAGAAATCTATATCATTATCAGCGAATTGCTGAAAAAAGGAATTGATAAAGACGCTATTTATTCAAAGGTTTATAATACCTATAATGAGAACCGTATGCGTTTGATGGGGTTTGTTGTTTACGAAAAGATGAAATTATTCAAAGAACATAAAACGGCATTGATTACTCTGTCGGTTGAAGAGCAGAAGCGCTTTTATACTAAAAAAGGAGATACCGAAGGGTTCGTGAATATCCCATTGAGCGTGGAAGGAATTGTTTTTTCCGTATTTATCAGGGAGGATAAAGAGCTTGTCAAACTTTCGCTCCGTTCCAAAGGAGATTTTCCATGTAATGAATTTGCAGCAACTCACTTCAATGGAGGCGGACATAAAAATGCAGCCGGAGGTGAATTTTATGGTCGTCTGGAAGATGCGATTGCTCTTTTTGAATCGGTTTTACCCCAATATCGAACTCTTTTAGAAAAAAATTAAGGTTTGATAAGGAAGTTAGAGCTTCAAAAAACATTTGTTTACAAAGAGTTTCATTAACTTTGTAGCGTAATTAGAAAATTTTATTTTGATTTATGAAACAAACATATAAAATAACTTTATTTTTTCTTTCCATTCTTTCTGTAATGATCGCAGGATCTGCTTGTAACAGCCAAAAAACCACACAAGAACTACTTAAGGAAGAAAAAGTAGCCATCCAACGATTCATCGATAAAAACAAATTTATCATTCTTTCCGAATACCCGGAAAACGGAGTATTCAAAGACAAAGAATTTTATAAAACTGCGGAAGGTTTATATATTCATGTGATAGACTCCGGAAACGGAAAACGGGCGCGCTACCTGAAAGATGAGATCCAGGTTCGGTTTGAAGGTATGTACCATTTCAAAAGCGATCCGGATTCAGCCCTTTATAAGTACGATTCGCCATCCAGCGCTCCTTATTCATTTATTTATGGAAATTCAGCCAGTTACGGAACTTATGGTTGCAACGGTTGGGCTATTCCTCTCCAATATGTCGGAGAAGAAGCTGTAGTCAGCCTGATTGTTCCGTCTAAATTAGGTTACTCGGATGATTATAGCTATATCCGTCCCGTTTATTACGCCAAGCTAAAATATACTCGATTTTACTAAGAAATAAAGGTCCGTTTGACCTTTCATAGTTTCAATCTTAATTTTTAATTCTTAATTCTTAGCTTCCATGTCATTAATCAAATCAATCTCAGGAATTCGCGGAACGATTGGCGGAAGAACCGGAGAAGGGCTTAATCCGTTGGATATTGTCAAGTTCACATCCGCCTATGCAACTTTAATCCGTTCCAAAAATAATTCATCCAATAAAATTGTGGTCGGACGGGATGCCCGTATTTCGGGAGAAATGGTCAAACAAATCGTTATCGGAACTCTGACAGGAATGGGATTCGATGTCATTGATATTGGTCTGGCAACTACTCCTACGACAGAGATTGCAGTAACAATGGAAAAAGCAGCAGGAGGGATTATTCTGACAGCCAGTCATAACCCCAAACAGTGGAATGCATTGAAATTGTTGAATGAGAAAGGAGAATTCCTGAATGCGGCCGAAGGGAACGAGATCCTTCAGATTGCTGAGCGTGAAGATTTTAATTACGCCAGTGTCGACCAATTAGGAAAAGTTAAGACAGATGAGAGTTATACTCAAAAACATATCGAACAGGTATTAAACCTGAAACTGGTAGACGTGGAGGCCATCCGAAAAGCAAACTTTACGGTAGCTATTGATTGCGTCAATTCCGTAGGTGGAATTGTCATCCCAGCTCTATTAGAAGCATTGGGTGTAAAAAATATTTTAGGGATCAACTGTGAGCCAACCGGACATTTTGCTCACAATCCGGAACCTCTTCCCGAACATTTGACGGAAATAGCTTCCGTAATGAAAAACGGTCAAGCAGATGTCGCTTTTGTGGTCGATCCCGACGTAGATCGTCTGGCTATTATTTGTGAAGACGGAAGTATGTTCGGCGAAGAATACACATTGGTGTCTGTTGCGGACTATGTATTGCAACATACTCCGGGCAATACGGTATCCAATCTAAGCTCCACGCGCGCTTTGCGTGACGTAACGGAACGCCATGGCGGCCAATACGCAGCATCGGCTGTCGGTGAAGTCAATGTAGTGGAAAAGATGAAGTCAGTCCAGGCTGTTATCGGTGGAGAAGGTAATGGTGGTGTGATTTATCCGGCTAGCCACTACGGTCGCGATGCCCTGGTTGGGATCGGATTATTCCTGACACATTTAGCTAAATCAGGGAAAAAAGTAAGCGAATTACGCGCCTCTTACCCTTCTTATTACATGGCCAAACAGAAAATGGAGTTAACTCCTGAAACAGATATCGATGGGATATTAGCCTCGATAAAGAAAAAATATGCAAACTATCCGATCAATGATATCGACGGCGTAAAAATTGATTTTCCAGACAAATGGGCGCACCTGCGACGTTCAAATACAGAACCAATCATACGGATTTACACCGAAGCACCGACAATGAAAGAAGCTGAAGAATTGGCTTCAGAAATCAAACAAATCGGCTAAAACACAAAGATTTTCCTAAAATCCTCCCCCTACCCCCTCCAGAGGGGGAGATAAAGATTTCCGAATATCCGTCCTTTCCCCCTCCGGAGGGGGCAGGGGGAGGATCTTTTGGAAGGGAGCAGGGGGGAGGATCCTTGAACAAACCCTTTCAAGTAAGAATATCACAAATTTTCAGGAGTGTTATTCTTAAAGCAAATACTTTCTGTTGATCTTATTGGGAAGGGAATTAAAGTCCTCCCCCTACCCCCTCCAAAGGGGGAAATAAAGGTTTCCGAATATCCGTCCTTTCCCCCTCCGGAGGGGGAGAAAAAGAATACAGCCAGACATTTTTAAGAGTAACAAGGACTCTTTGAAAATGTCTGGCTGTATTTTTACCGTATCAGCAACTCGGTCGGATCAATACGGAACGTTATATATCAGCCCTTCATAGTTTGCGAATTCATCAACAGGCAATGGCAGTACCCATAACCAGGAATCAGCCGGCAACGTATATGATTTTTGAGGGAAACCGCAGCTCGGATCCGGATTGGCCGGAGAAACCCGAACCAAGGTTCTTTTGAATTCCGGTTCAGTATTGAGGCGGCGAAGATCCCAAAAACGGTTAAAGCCGGCAATAAATTCTTTGCGACGTTCGTTAATCACAACATTAACAGCGTCGACCCAGTTAGACGGATTTTCTGTAGCCGAAGTATACCCTACAATTCGTTTCGAACGAACTTCATCCAAATATTTTTTCATGTTAGCATAATCTCCTTTTCGTGCATAACATTCTGCCATCATTAAGATAACATCTGTCGTACGCAATCCGGCACCATTGTAACAGAAATATTTAGCTCCGTTCAATTTGGTATCATAAGCTGGCGCGTATTCAGCATCAAGCTTTCCACTTTGAGCAGGAAGCGATGCATTTCCTACCTTCGTAGTCGCGTATGAAAGGAATTGAGAAAAACGAGTATCTTTCACACTTGAAACAGTAGAATAAGTTGCTTCGAAAAGACTTGCTAATTCCGGAGAAATTGTTCCAAAATCAAATCCAGACAGAGAACCGGTCGACCCAAAATATAAGTTTTCAGGATTTTGATTGATTTTAAGAATTCCGGTTGCTGTCGGCAATGTTTTGAAATCATAAACGAAACTATTCAACTTATATGATTCTTGGGCATCAACCAAAGCTTTATCAAAATCCTTTTTGAAAAGGTGCATTTTAGCCCGAAGGGCATAGCCGGCCGCTTTTGAAAAGTGAAGACAATTAACCGGATTGTTTGATAAATCAGGAATAGCGGCATTCAAATCTTCTTCGATAAAACTATACAGTTGAGCGACGGTTGCTTGCGCCGGGCGTTGTTCCAAACCATAGTGTACAAAAAGCGGCACACTGATATCCGTACCTGCTGTTTGCGGGTCATAATGTTTTGCAAACAAATTGACCAGAACAAAGTAGTTGTAAGCTCTGAATGCACGGGCTTCTGCCATTGTTTGTTTTCTTAAAGCTTCGTCTCCGGTAGCATCGCCGATATTATCCAGGATGATATTAGAAACTTTATTAATACGATCATAACAAAATCCGTAAACCGATACGGAAGAAGTGGTAAACCATTTGAGACGATCGGATGTTTGCGGGTTTACATAAAAGAATTCATCCGCTCCCAATGAAGACCCTATTTGAGAAACGACCTGAGGATTCGTCCAACAATCATCTGTCAGATAAACAAAACTCAAATCTGAATACACATGGGTATTACCGGCATCATTAAACAATTTGGAATATTGTTCCACTGTGGTAAGTATTTCCTTCCCTTTAGGTACCACATCCAAATAATCATCGCACGAAGTCAAAAACAAACCTGCCAATGCGAGAGTCAATGTTAAGTTATTGATATATTTTCTCATTATTGTGTTTTATTATTTTTTAAGAAATTGGATTAAAGAGTGATTTCCAAACGTAACAAATAAGATTTCATCGTAGGTAGCTGCCAATCTATCGTGTTGGGCAGTCTATACATTTCCGGATCAAAACCATCTCCGGCGGCACTCCAGAACCACAAATTGTTTGCTTGTGCCGTCAATCTTACTTTACTCAATTTCAACATTTTTACAGTCTTTTGTGGAAGCACATAAGAAAGAGACAGGTTTCTGAGACGAATCATATCCCCATCGACTACGTTTACATCAGAATATCTCCAGTAATCTGCAAGAAAAATTCCGGCAGCATTGACCTGCATAGTATTATAAACTCCACATTTAGGCAATGTCCTGTCCGGATGTTCCGGAGTCCATCCATTTTCAGCATCTCTTGACATCGTCGCCGAAAGTCCCGGATTGGAGATAAAATAATTATAGGTAGGCTTGCGCATTTTGTTTCCTCCGTAGAATGTAAACATTCCGGAAAGTTCAAATCCTTTGTATTGTATATTTTGAGTAAATGAACCGCTCCATTTCGGATCAAGCGTTCCCATATATACGACATCATCCGTCTTTATCGACCTTGGATCAGAAGGATAGCTCACAGATTTACCATCCGGAGCAATCGTATACATTGGAGAACCATCTTTATATACAATGATAGGAATACCGTTTTGAGCTTCGGTTCCATCTGTCTTAATACCCTTATACCGATAAGCATAGACCGCATTGTATGGTTTTCCTTTTTCATAATAAGAAGATGGGAAATTAACTAATTGTTCAGCATACGTAGCCTTTTGATTGACTCTTTCAATCTGGTTTTCATTGTAAGCAAAAACCAGTGTAGATGTTAATTTCAAATCATTTTTATCGTACCATGGAGAGCTGAGTGTGATTTCAATACCCCGATTGCTCATCGCTCCGTTATTAACAACGGAAGAAGTATAACCGGTTGCTCTCGGCAATATGGAGTTAACCAACAAATCATCACTATACTTGTAATAACCTTCTATTTTTCCATTCAAGAATCTTTTGAAAAGACTGAAATCAAATCCCAATGCATACGAAGAAGTTTTTTCCCAGCGTAATGTCGGATTGGGAGGAGCAGCCAATGTAACTTGTTCTACCGGATCGAGGGTATTTACGGTTGTATTTCTTACCAAGGCCGTGATATAAGGAGTCGATGATTGGTCTACATTACCGGTAACCCCATACGAGCCACGAATGGTCAGCATATCGATCCAGGAAATTTCTTTCATGAATTGCTCGTTAGAAATATTCCAGGCAGCACCCAAAGACCAGAGCGGACGATAACGGTATTTAGGATCTGTTCCAAAAAAGTTCGTTTGATCCAGACGAACGCTACCGGACACATTATACAAGTTATCGAATGTATATCCACCGGCACTGTAATAAGAAACATAGCGATTCAAGGTAGAAGTCAAAGACGGAACATTCAACAACGTCGATTGAACGGTTTGGTTATTGCCGTAAAGAACAGACGTTACTCCAGTAGAAAGAGCCGTTGGGTTCAGTACCGTAGCTGTTGTCGAAGAAAGAGTTTGAGGATTGTATCCGAACAGCTTACTTTGCATTCCGATCGGCGTTGAAACTTCCCTCATCTCAAAACCAAACAAAGCGGTAATGCTGTGCTTATCCTGGATTGTTTTGTTATAATCCAATTGATTCCGGAATGTATAATTATTCTTGGAAGATTCTGCTTGTTCCAAATAGCCTCCGAGGGGGAAGTTGTTAACATAAACTCCGGAAGTCGAATTTTGAGAAATCATCCGGTTACGCATATTGCGCAGGAAATAGCTGGTTGAAGCATATTCTTTCTCCATATCCATTCTTGCAATTTCATAATCGAAACTGGTTGAAAATTTCAATTCCTTATTAAATTGGAGATTGACTCTGGCAAAAGAACGGATAAACATATTTTCTGTCCGTACTCTATGTTTGTCTACTTCTTCTTTCGAATTATAATTCAATGATTCAAAAACACCCAAAGCATTCATTCCACTGATACGAAGAGGAGAATATTGTGCGGTACTACTCAAGGCATACCAGGATGAAGCTCCGGCAATATTATTCGCATAGGGTAAATAATACAATCCGCCATTATCATCATAAATTTGATTATAAGCAGCAAAGCTTCCCATTTGAGAAGTAAAATTAAAGAAATTATCTGTCGAATTATCCTTTCCATACATCGCATCGATTCCAAGATCCACAGATAACCACTTGGCAACTTTTTGTGTTGTCTTCAAATTTAACCTCATATTATCACTCGCATCCGCTTTCATTTGCTTCAAATCTCCTGTGTAAGTAATCGATGCATAGGTGTTCTGGCGATCACTGGCATTACTTACGGAAAGGGTATAATTTTGGCGAAGCGGAGTGCGCCACAAGGCGTCCATATAGCTTTGGCGGAAATCGTTTTGAGATAATCTCCGTGCCTCCGCATCATATTGAGCTTGAGTTATTTCTCCATTAGCCAGCGCAATACGTTGCGATAGAAGTGGAGATACATAAGCCCCTGTTTTACCGAATGCCGTATTCTGGTTTTTAGCATATTGGTCGACTGAAATGTTACTGTTTTTAGCAGATCTTTCCCAAAATAATTGCTCAAACTGAACCGAAGTGGCAGCAGAAGCATAATGGTAGTCATTCAAAGAAGGATTTTCCGTCCATCTCCAGTCTGCATTGAAATTGATTTGGATCTTACCCTTCTCTGCGGTTTTAGTTGTGATGACTAAAACGCCATTCGCCGCACGAGATCCATAAATGGAAGTCGCAGCAGCATCTTTCAGAATGGTCATGCTTTCGACATCATTGATATTGATATCATCCAGATTGCGCTCTGTAGGTAAACCGTCAATAACCAGTAAAGGTTTTGTCCCTACATTCGCAGATATAGTAGAGCGACCACGAATGATCACATCCCCACCATAAGTAGTAACACCGGCAACCTGACCTTCTAAAGCCTGTGTAAGATCGACGTTGATTTTCTTTTCGATGTTTTCTTTATTCATAATAGCAAATGCTCCCGTAGCCCGCTCTTTACTGATAGTCTGATAACCAGTCACAACGACCTCTTTAAGCATCTGTAAATCTTCTTTCAACTCTACATTAATTGTTGCTTGTCCTTGATATAAAATATCTTTTCCTACATACCCGATATAAGAAACACGAAGACTTCTCGGTTTCTCTTTAAATCGAATGACATAATGACCATCAATATCTGTGTTAACACCGATCGACGGAGCATTCTCATGGGGATAAATCAACTTAACGGAAGCTCCTATAATGGGCACTCCTTGTTCATCAACCACTAGTCCGTTGATGGTTCCTCCCTGATTATCTTGCTGCAGAACAGTGTTCATATCTCCCGCAAAAGAGATAGAAACAGGCACATTTAACACTAATGCACACAGTAAAATTCTGCATGCCATTAGAATCCATTTTTTGTTTTTCATTTGCTTTCTATTTATTTACAGTATTAAGCTAAGACTTCAGCTTTCAGCATTTAAGCTAAAAACGAAAAGATCGAATTAGTAATTCCCGACAAATTTAGAATAAAATAATGAAAAAACGCAAAAATAATTACAGATTAACCCCATCCTTTTCAAATATTGTGAGAGGCGGACTTTATTTTATTCAATGAGTACATATCGTTAAAAAACAAAGATAGTCGTCGGACTAGACCCGGCGACTATCTCCTAATTATTGTGTTTTTTGTCCTATAAGGCTGTAGCGCTTATGCAGGACTAATCAAAAAAAGCCTTACAATTATTTCAATGTACCTTGTTGTGCTTCTTTAACCATTTTATCATTGGCAGTAATATAAACCTCTACCCTGCGGTTTTGAGATCTTCCTGCTGAAGTTGAATTGTCTGCGACCGGTTGAGAAGAGCCCATTCCTTCGCTTTTCATCCGAGAGGAAGCAACTCCCTGGTTAACCAGAAAATTCATTACAGACTGCGCTCTCTGTTGTGACAGAGGAATATTGATTTGATCATTTCCGGAGCTATCGGTATGTCCATAAATTTGAACATCTGTATCCGGATTTGTTTTCAAGCTATTAGCAAATTGAGTCAATGCATTTTTTGAAGTCTGATTCAAAGTACTGGAATTGGTTGCAAATAATATTCCGGATTCAAAAGTGACTTTAATTGCCTGTCCATCATTCACAGACTCCACCTGAGCTCCCTGAATCTTTTCCAATTCCGCTTTTTGTTTATCCATTTTGTTACCGATCAAAGCTCCTGCAGCGCCTCCGACAACAGCTCCGATACCAGCACCCCAAGCAGCGCCTTTACCGCCTCCGATTAAAGCACCGACTCCTGCGCCTACAGCAGCGCCTCCACCAGCACCAATACCTGTTCCCTTGGCTGTATTACTTGCATTACATCCTGTTAAAATAACTGCAGCACTTAACAATAGAGCTGCAAAAACATTTCCCTTTTTCATTATCTACGGATTTTTGAATTAAAAAATAATTAACATTACTAAGAAACTGATTAAAAAAAATTTCTTGAAAAATTGAAACAGTTCCTAAAATTATTACAGAAAAAATCATGCCAGTTTTTACTTTGTTTCTATAACAAACAAAAAGACACGATAGTTCTATCTTCAATCAAATAAATTGATTGAATCACAGTATGCCAGTTCTCCTTGCACGATAAATACGATTTCGTCCTGTTCGTATTTCCCAATCTTATCTTTCTTGGCCTGTTCCATAACAAAACGGACCAATTCGTCTTCGTCAATTTCAACGACTTCATCGTCATTATTTTCGTCGAGATAGCCTTTTTCCTCATAGAATTCATAAATGAGGTCAATAATGTAATTCAGTTCATCATCACTGAATTTTCCTTTCATTTCCTGAGGAAGATAATTCTGTATAAATTTTACGGATTCATCTTCGTCGTATTCGAATAAATCTTCTTTTTCAGCCATGGATAATTTTAATTTAGATTAATCTTCGTTTTCTTCACTATCTTTACTTTCTTCGTTTTCTTCTTTTTCGAAGCGGACACCCTCCTTTATCAACAAATTATACCAACCCATTACTTTCTTTATATCGGAAGGGTATACTCTTTCCTGATCGAATGCAGGCAATACTTGTTCAAAATAAGCTCTTAATTCCGTCGGTTGAATCGAAGGGCTAAAATCGATCGGCGCTCCGTTTTCTTTGATTTTGATATTGGTTAATACCGTAGACAGAGGCACTTCTTCATCTTCAGTATAGATCGCAATATCGCCCAACGACACGACTTTATCTCGCGGATATACAGGAACTCTTTTTTTATCTGTCAATGATTCCGCCACAAACATATTTTTCCCCTGAGAAATCAACTTATACAAGCCTGGTTTACCTGAAATAGACAAAATTTCTTTCAACATTATTCTTAATTTTAAATGATACGTTGTTTGTTTGAAGTAGAAACTGTTTCAATTTCTCCCTATTCTTCGGGGGACAAAGATATATAAAATATAATTTCTTGATTAACATTTCAGGCAAAACGTTAAACATCAATGGAAACTTATCGGCAATTCATACCGGATAAAATCGTCTCTATCTGAGGGATAAGAGCTCTGACTCCATCATTACAAATCACAGCATCAGCCTTTTCTATTTTCCAATCGTCGGATAATTGATTGGAAATTCGTTGCATGACTTCTTCCCGACTTAACTTCGAACGATTCATGGCTCGGGTTATCCGTAACTCGACCGGAGCTGTTACTGTAATGATCTTATCCACTCCCGCATGCAACCCCGATTCAAAAAGGATTGCCGCTTCAACGGCAACAACAGGCTTATGTTGTATGACCGACCAACGATGAAAGTCTTTAAACACTTCCGGATGAATAATCGCATTGGCGTCTTTCAGATTGTCTTTATCACTAAAAATCAACGATGCGAAAAGAGCTTTATTCAATACCGATCCTTCATATAATGACGTTCCGAAACGTTCGATCAATTTTTCACGCACATCGGAAACCTCTCTTACAATACGTTTGGATTCTTCATCTGCAATATAAACAGGGATTCCGATACTTTCAAAAAACGTTGACACAACTGTTTTTCCACTTCCGACTCCTCCGGTAATTCCGATCTTAATCATTGAAGCTATTTTTTTTCTATAAGAAATTCCACATTGGACGGAGATATCCGGTAATGTTTAAGCCAGACCGGCTTATCTGAAAGCTCCAGCTGAACATTCGCTTTTTTATCTTCAACCAGCAGGTTGTAGTCCAAATTGATTTTCAGGCTATCATCCACAAGTGAGGAATATTTGCTCAATGCAATCTGACAAGAAACTTCCACCGAAGAAGGGAATAAACGTAAAATATAATGAGCAGGTAAGTTATCACAAACAACAGGAATATGGAGCGTCTTTTCCGTATAACCTTCCACGGCACCGGATAAAAAAACCTGCTTTTTATCAGCTGCCATTCCACTGGGAATCACAAGATCCACTTTTTTATCCAACATTTTAGTCAGTCCGGTTATCTCCAATGGTTCCGTATAAAGCGCTTGCAGCGTATCGAGCATGCTCTTGCTGCCATAGACCAAGACAGAAGCCGGATTGATATGCACACTATCGACAAACATAAATCCGGAAGCAGGTGCGATCTTGCCATTCAGGATGACCGGTACCACTTTGTTCTTCAGGATATCGTATTCCACGACCAACTTATCCGGGGCATATCCCAACAGCGTGGTGGTTGCCGATAAATGTTTGGTAATTGCCCGTTCCAAAGCCAATCTGGATATAGAATAAGAAGTTTTATCCGGCTTGATATCATTCAGATCGATTTTCACAGGACCCACTCTCCTGTCTAATGAGTAATTAAACAAAACGGTGCCTTTATCGGCGATTTTTATTTTTATCTGAGTGGGGACATTATCCGTTAATACGATTTCATCCGGAACATTTTCATATAAAACAGGGACAGAAAGTTCTATTTCGAATCTTTGTTGCAGGTATTGCAGCAACCAAAAAGCGAAAGCGATAACCAGAAAAAATAAAAAAGTCAAGGCCTTTTTCCAGCTTGAACTCTGAAAAAAAGACTTGACTTTCTCTATGAATGTCTTGTTATTTTGAAGATTGGGTGTCATCGGCTGCAGCAAATACAGAAGCTTTGTCAACCTTAATCCTTACATTTTCTGCGATTTCAATATTAAAGGTAGTATCATTAATATCTTTGATTTTACCATAAATACCTCCGGAAGTAATCACACGGTCTCCGACTTTCATCGCTTCACGCATTTTTTGAATATCCTTTTGTTTCTTTTGTTGCGGACGGATCATAAAGAAATACATGATCACAAACAAAAGAACAATCATAATAAGACCGCTGTAATTTCCCATAGCATTGCCTGAGGAAGCGGTTGCCTGCAATAAAATGTGCAACAAATTCATAATTAAAATATTTTATTAATAATAATGTACAAAGATACTGAATTATCTTAATTCTTGAACAATTTATTTTCGCTTTTTAACTCATTAACAACTGCATCAAGAATCCCGTTGATAAAATTTCCACTTTTCGGAGTACTGTAGAATTTGGCAATATCGATATACTCGTTCAGTGTTACATTGACCGGAATCGAAGGGAAATTCAGTAATTCTGCGATAGCAATCTGCATGATATACAAATCCATGTTGGCGATACGATCCAGATCCCAATTCTTTATATGCCTGTTTATCCGTTCATTATATTCCGATTCATTCAAAATCGTATGATGCAGCAGTTGAATGGCAAATTCCCGGTCTTCTTCATTTTTAAACATGGGCAGCAGCTCCTGGTATTTACCATTTGTCGGCTCGAATCGCTTGATGCTTTTCAAGACAAAAGTTCCGATAATATCCAGGTCGTCATTCCAGTAAATACTGCTGTCTTCCAGGAAATCGGTTAAATTTTCACTTTTACAGATAATATCTTTAAACACTTTTCTCCAGAATTCCTTATCCGACTCATAATTATCTTCAGAGAGCATGTATTCATTATAAATTTCAGAAGAGGTTATCTGTTCCAGAATTTTTTTAATAAAATGCGTATCGTCATTGATCCATATCGAACCTTTTTCATTGACAAATTTATGCAATGACACATTCTGCCTCAATTGTTCGGCTAAACGATTATCAGCCATGCGCATGTTCGGATTCAATTCTTCCGAAGTAACCAGATAACGATGCTTTCTAAGGTCGAGACGCTTCTGTTCCGCATCTGTCAAAGCGGGGATAAGAAGGAAAAGATAGTAGTACAAGTCGTATGATTTCTGCAAACTAAACATCAACTCTTTTTCAGCCAAACTCAAATCCTTTAACTGCTTTTGATAATAGGAGTAAACTATCTGAAGCAATTTGATGCGGATAATAATACGATTGATCATGTTTAAAAGAACCTTTTTATTTCAGGGCACAAAGGTATATATTTTTCTTCAAAGTCACAGGAAAATCCAAAAATAATAAAGCGACTGTACTTTTATTGTTAAAATAATTGTTTATGTCAAAAAAAAACACCACTTTTGCATAATTAATGACTTTAAATTGTATATTAATTAATATTTAACATTGAATATATAGCAATGATGGAGGAAGGGTATAACAAAAGCAAGGCTGATTTAAGAGACAATGATATCGTTTTCTCCAAAACTATCAAAGCCGGCAAACGCATCTATTATTTAGATGTAAAAAAGAACAAAAAGGAAGAGTTATTCTTAGCGATTACCGAAAGTAAAAAAATTGTCAGCGAGGATCAAACTCAGCCTGTTCAATTCGAAAAGCATAAAATTTTTCTTTACAAAGAAGATTTTGACAAATTCGAAGACGCATTGGAGGAAACACTGAATTTTATTCGTCAGAATAATACGGTTAATTTCGTACCTCAACGATTTAACGAAGAGATCGAATCGATTGATGAAGAAATAAAATTAAAGATCGACTTTTAAAATTTCACTGCATCCTTGCATATTCGCAAAAAAAGCGTACCTTTGCACCGCTTTTTAAAACGAATCCGTGTGATGGGAAATTAGGAAGCAATATAATCTTAATTTTGAGTAACACAAAAAATTAAACAATGAAAACATTTGAATTAGCAGGCACCCAACGGGAAGAATTGGGAAAAAAAGCGTCAAAAGCCTTTCGTAACGAAGGGTCAGTCCCTTGCGTACTATACGGAGGAGAATCTGTTACCCACTTTAACGTAACAAAAGATGCGATCCGGAAATTAGTTTATACTCCGGAAGTATACATTGTAGACCTAACGATCAATGGCAAAAAATGTCATGCCATCATGAAAGATCTGCAATTTCATCCGGTCAGCGATCAATTATTACATGTCGATTTCCTCGAAGTATCCGTAAAAAAACCTATTACGATGGAAATTCCTGTTGTTCTTGAAGGATTGGCAGAAGGGGTTAAAGCAGGGGGTAAGCTTTCTCTCGAAATGAGAAAACTGAAAGTAAGAGGTTTATACAAAGATTTTCCTGAAAAATTAACAATCAATATTGAAAGTTTAGGATTAGGAAAAACGATTCAAGTCGGACAATTGAGTTTTTCTAACCTGGAACTTCTTAATGCAAAAGACAATGTCGTTTGTGCTGTTAAGTTGACCCGCGCTGCAAGAGGTCTGGCTGCTAAAGGAGCTTAATACATGAAGTATTTGATTGCCGGTTTGGGTAACATTGGTCCCGAATACCAAAATACCCGCCACAACATAGGATTTATGACATTGGACGCTTTTGCAAAAGCGTCCAATGTTGTTTTTACGGATAAGCGATACGGTTTTATTTCCGAACTGAGAGTCAAGAACAAACAACTCGTGTTGCTTAAACCGTCGACTTATATGAATCTAAGCGGAAATGCCATTCGTTACTGGCTGCAGAAAGAAGACATCCCCGTTGAAAACTTATTGGTAGTCGTCGATGATCTCGCTCTTCCGTTCGGTTCTCTTCGACTGAAAGCGAAAGGGAGCGATGCCGGACACAACGGGCTCCGTCATATTCAGGACACACTGGGGACTCAGCAATACGGCCGCCTGCGTTTCGGTATCGGGAACGATTTCCTTCAGGGAATGCAGGTTGATTTCGTATTGAGTGAATTTTCTCCTGAAGAAAAAAAAGTCCTACCCGAACGTATCGATAAAGCCGTGGAAATCATCAAAAGCTTTTGTCTGGCCGGCATAGACATTACGATGAATCAATACAATAAAAAATGAACGAAGTTCGGATAGATAAATGGATGTGGGCTACCCGGATCTTCAAAACCCGCACAATTGCGGTAGAAGCTTGCAAGAAAGGCCGGATATCCATTCAGAATGTGACCGTAAAACCTTCCAGAATGATCAAAACCGGCGATGTCATTCAGGTACGAAAACCTCCGGTTACCTACTCATTCAAAGTGCTCGACCTCACAGAAAAAAGAATGGGAGCCAAACTGGTCCCGCAATTCCTGGAAAACATCACACCGCCGGAACAGTACGAATTACTGGAATTAGGTAAAATCAGCGGATTTATCAACCGTGCGAAAGGTACGGGAAGGCCGACAAAAAAAGATCGCCGCAGCCTGGAAGAATTTACCGATCCAACATTTATTGACGATTTTGATTTCGATTTCGATTTTGATGATTAAATTTGTACGTTAGTATATTATTTACCATGAAAACGAGCATTTACATGCATGTAAGTCCTAGATAATGGAAATGCGAGTTTCCATACGACAATAATATAAAAAATAAAAATGATCGTATGAAATTCCGAACGATTGCCATCGTGGTATTCCTTTCGCTTGTTGCTGCTTTTATTATGCAAGTCTACTGGCTCCGGATTTTCTATATAGAGCAATCTGAAAAGCTGGAATTAGACATCATGGCAGCGATGAGGAACGCCGATTATAAAGAAATATACGGGAGATTGCAACAACATTCGGATACCTCACAGGCAGACAATCCCGACTTATCTGTTTTCAATGATTTTCTTCAGGTGGAATTGCTGCAAAACGATCTGATCTTCGATTCTTATACCGAGATGGTAAACCTACAGAACGACAGCGTGTTGTCTCGAATTCCTGAAGATATTTCATCCATAGATAAATCAGAGTATAAATCCTATGTTTACCCTTTCGATATCCGGCAAATCTACGCCTACCGTCTGAATGTCAGGCATTTTGATCAATTCTTATTCAAACAAATGTCCGGGATATGGGGGACTTCGCTATTAATGATCATTGTTCTGTGTGTTTCTTATCTTTACTTGCTGAAAGTTATTTACAGACAAAAGACGCTGGATGAAATCAAAAGCGATTTTGTCAATAACATGACACATGAACTGAAAACGCCGATTTCCGTAGCATACGCGGCAACGGACGCTTTGCAAAATTACGGCATGGCCGACGATCCTGCGAAAAGAAACGAATACCTGAATATAACCAAAGAACAATTAACGCATTTGAGCGGACTTGCAGAACAGATCCTTTCCATGTCGATGGAGAAGAGGAAAAGCCTGGAACTATCATTGGAAGCGATTCATCTGGCTGATATCTTCAATCTTCTGAAAGACCAATTTCTCCTGAATGCAACAAAGGAGATCCGTTTCACAATCGATGTCAAGCCCGAAGATCTGGTTATAAAGGCAGATCCGGTACATTTTAAAAATGTGATCCGGAATCTGATCGAAAATGCGATAAAATACTCCGGGAATAGTGTTCAGATCGGACTGACAGCACGATTAGAAAAAAACGATATCTCGATCTCGATCCAAGATAATGGTTATGGGATTCCCGACAACGCTTTGCCTCATGTTTTCGATAAATTCTACCGCGTACCTTCAGGAAACATCCACAACACGAAAGGTTATGGTTTAGGATTGTATTATGTCAAATCAATCATTGAAAAACAGGGCGGGGACATCAAAGTGCAGAGTAAAGAAGGTAAGGGTACAACATTTTTAATTCGATTGAATATAAAATAATGGAAAACAAGGTAAAAATACTGATTGTAGAAGATGAATCTACTCTATCCATGATCATTCGGGATGTCTTGGAAAAACAAGGATACGAAGTTTTCCAGGCAGTTAACGGCAATGAAGGATTGCGATTATTTTACGAATGTCATCCGGATTTGGTCGTTGCCGACATCATGATGCCTCAATTGGACGGGCTGAGTATGACGCAACAAATCCGGCAAAACGACAAGAGAACTCCGATTTTATTTCTTACGGCCAAGTCCAAGACAGAGGACGTGGTCAAAGGATTCGAGACCGGAGGAAGTGATTATCTCAAAAAACCATTCGGCATGGACGAGCTTTTGGTTCGGATCAAAGCCTTGCTTAACCGGGACCAAACGAAAGAAGAAAATATAACTTCCTACAAAATAGGAGGATATGATTTCGACACCATACATCAAACACTCCATTATAAAGGTCAGGTTGAAAATCTATCGCATCGTGAAACGGCGATCCTGGAGCGATTATGTAAAAATCAAAATTATATTCTCGAAAATCAGGCTGTATTATTAGAATTGTGGGGCGATGATAACTTTTTCAACCTGCGCAGTTTACATGTTTTTATTGTCAAACTGCGAAAGAAATTATCCAAAGATCGGAGCATTCAAATATTGAATATCCGGGGAATTGGGTATCGATTGATATTTTGATTGCAAATGAAGCGTATATCATTCGGAAAACGTGCTTCCAAACAGCTACTTAATGTTATTTAGTGTTATCTGTATCTGATCTCAAATTCATCGGCATCTTTCCAGACAGGAAATTTCTCACGAAATTGGTCTTGTCTTTCTTTATTCAGGGTTTCTGTGATGACGGTTTCTTTATTACTCTCTCCCTGAGCGATGATTTCTCCCTTAAAATCAAGCAGGAGCGAATTTCCGGTATGCTGATTATGCTGTCCGTCTTCTCCTATGCGATTAACGCCGCATACATATGAATAATTTTCCAAAGCTCGGGCTTTCAACAAGACATCCCATACTTTCTCTCTGGCCTGAGGCCAATTAGCCACACAAATCAACAGATCATACGCTTTATTTACATTCCTGATCCAGACCGGAAAACGAAGATCATAACAAACGATCAGGCGGATATTCCATCCTTTGTACGAAACAATTACTTGTCGATCTCCGGCTACAAATTTTTTATTTTCATCGCCCATCCGGAATAGATGGCGTTTATCATAAAAAAAACGATCGCCTTCGGGAGTAATAAAAAAGGCCCGGTTATATATTTTCCCATCTTCCCGGGCTAAGAAACTACCGCATATGGCCAAATGATAACTCCGCGCCCACTCTCCTATTTCCTTCATACAAGGGCCATCGTTCGTTTCAGCCAGATGTGCACAGTTCATAGAAAAGCCGGTAGAAAACATTTCCGGCAGCACGGCCAGGTCTGTTTTCCCGGATAAATCTTGCAATAATTTTCCATAATGCTTCCTATTCGAAGCCTTGTCTTCCCAGTATATAGTCGATTGAACTAAACTGACGCGTAATTCGTTCATGTGATTAAATCGAAAATTGTTCAGGATGCCTCCCTTTAAAATTTTTATAAAACTGTTTTATTTGCTCGATATCTTCATTTTCATTACCGGTCGGAATGAAATTTTTACTGATACCCACTTCTTTTCTCGTATAGTCGATATGCGCCAGCGAGATCGGTACGCCCGCCCCTAAAGCAATATAATAAAATCCGGATTTCCATTGGGCATTTTTTTTACGAGTGCCCTCCGGAGCTATAGCCAGCTGGAAATGATCCCGTCGCTTAAATTCTTCTATCATCTGTTCAGTCAATGACGTTTTTCGCTTTCGGTCGACGGGTATTCCTCCAATGGCTTTCAAAAAAATATTAAACGGAAAGAAAAACCATTCCTTTTTCATTAAAAAATGAGGCTTTCCTCCAATCGAAGTATAAAAAACTTTGCCTATAATAAAGTCCCAATTACTTGTATGAGGAGCCACACAAAGAATGCATTTCGAAGGAACAACCACATCCACGTAACACTTCCATTTAAATACCTTAAGTAAGATCCGACACAAAAACTTCATTTTATCCCTATTCTTTTTGACAAAACTACAAAACAAATTTCAATAAGATACCATTTCTTATTCTATATTTTATGGGAATTTTGTATCTTTGCACTTCAATTGATCATCAGTATAGTGTATTAACAAAAAGAATAATGGTACAAGAGAAGAGATTAACGCCTGACTACATATTTGAAGCAAGCTGGGAGGTTTGCAATAAGGTCGGGGGAATTTACACCGTTTTATCAACCAAAGCTAAAACACTGCAATCTCTTTTTCAAGACAGAATCCTATTTATCGGACCTGATCTTTGGCAGCATACTTCCAACCCCGATTTTATTGAAAGCAAATCGCTATTCAAAGAATGGAGAACACATGCTTTAGAGTCAGATCAGCTGAAAGTACGCATCGGAAGATGGAATATTCCGGGAGATCCGATTACGATCCTCGTGGATTTCAAACCTTTCAGTTCCGAAAAAAACGATTTGTATTTCCGTATGTGGAATAGTTTCGGAGTCGATTCCATAAAGGCTTACGGAGATTATGACGAATCCTGTGTTTTTGCATATGCCTGCGGGTTAGTCATCGAAAGTTTTTGTAACTTCAATCAATTACAAGATCAACACGTTATAGCGCATTTCAACGAATGGATGTTAGGGATGGGCGCGTTGCATGTCAAGGAGAAACTGCCTTATGCAGGGACCCTCTTTACGACGCATGCGACTTCTATCGGCCGCTCCATCGCAGGGAACAACAAGCCTTTATACGAATTTCTCACTGCATATAACGGAGATCAAATGGCTCAGGAGTTACACATGGAAGCGAAGCATTCCATCGAAAAACAAACAGCAGCCAACGTAGACTGTTTTACTACCGTGAGTAAGATCACAGCCAAAGAGTGCGAACAGTTACTCGCCTGCAAGCCGGATGTTGTCACTCCCAACGGATTTGAAAATAATTTTGTGCCTAAAGGTCCAAGCTATACCAGAAAAAGAAATGTTGCCCGAAGAGCCTTGCTGAATGTTGTCAGGCGATTAACCGGGGAAAACATCGATGACAATGCGTTGATGATTGCGACCAGTGGACGTTATGAATACAAGAATAAAGGAATCGATGTGTTCATCGAATCAATGAATAAACTCAGATCTGCCCCGGGACAAAAGCCAATTTTAGCATTTATACTTGTCCCTGCATGGATCAAAGGTCCCCGTCTTGATTTACAAGAGCGTCTTAAAGAGTCGGAAACGAATTCGGCCCCGCTTCCGGAGCCCTATTACACGCATGAGTTGATGGAACCCTGGAATGACAAGGTTTGCGGATATCTCAATTGCCTGAATTTCAATAATTCGCCATCCGATCGTGTTAAAATAATTTTTATTCCATCTTATCTTACCGGAGATGACGGAATTCTTAATAAGACTTACTACGATCTGCTGATCGGGATGGATTTGACGGTATTCCCTTCCTACTACGAACCCTGGGGATACACTCCCTTGGAAAGTATTGCATTCGGCATACCAACCATAACGACAGATCTGGCCGGATTCGGGATTTGGGCTATGGAAGAATGTAAGACCAACGATCTCTATGAAGGAGTGGAAGTGTTGGAAAGAACGGAGAATAATTATTTTGAAATAACAGAGAACATCAAAGATACTGTCATTGAGTTCTCCCAATCTTCTGAAGAAGAAAATCTAAAAATACGAAAGGCTGCTGCGGAGCTTTCAAATAAAGCTTCCTGGTCTTACTTTATCGAATATTACCTTGAGGCGTATGATATTGCATTGAAAAAGGCAAAGTTAAGACATAAAATAGATTCGTTTAAGTAAAACAAAACTTAAACATCAATTGTATAATATAAATACGCAAATATAAAAACATGCAAATGGACATCTGCATTGACATAAAACAAAGTCAATGAGAATGCAAGTTTCTATACGACAATAATATAAAAAAAATAAATATTCATGTATGAAAATTAAAGCGAATTACACAAACGAACCAGTATGGAGAGAAATAAATATTCACTCTAAATTACCTCAAGAATTGAGAATACTGGATGAGATGGCTCACAATATGTGGTTCATGTGGAACTATGAAGCTACCGATATGTTTACAGCCATAGACAAAGAATTATGGCAAAAAACCGAAGGGAACCCCGTATTACTGTTGCAGCGTCTCTCCTATAAACGGTTGGCTGAAATTTCGAATGACGAGGCATTGATGACTCAAATTAAAAACGTTTATGCCAAGTTCCGTGCATACATGGATGTTACTCCCGATGCAACAAAGCCTTCCATCGCTTATTTCAGTATGGAATACGGACTGGCTAATATTCTGAAAATCTATTCCGGAGGTTTAGGCGTCCTGGCAGGAGATTACATCAAAGAAGCCAGCGATTGTAACATCGACCTTTGCGCTGTCGGATTCTTATACCGTTATGGCTATTTCTCCCAGTCTTTATCGATGGAAGGACAGCAAATTGCCAATTATGAGCCGCAACGTTTCGAGCAACTCCCGGTAGAACAAATCATGGATAAAGATGATAAGCCTTTGATTCTGGAAATTCCATATGCCAGCCACACGGTATACAGTTATGTATGGAAAGTCAGAGTGGGACGCGTCGACCTTTATCTCATGGATACCGACTTCGAAATGAACAGTGAATGGGATCGCTCGATCACTCATCAACTCTATGGCGGCGATTGGGAAAATCGGATCAAGCAAGAGTATTTGTTAGGTGTCGGAGGCATCTTGCTGCTGAAGAAATTAGGCATCAAAAAACAAATTTATCACTGCAATGAAGGACATGCCGCTCTCATCAATGTGCAGCGTTTGGTTGATTATATTACGGAATACAATATGACATTCAACCAGGCGTTGGAAATAGTGAAAGCATCCGCTTTATATACCTGTCACACTCCCGTACCTGCCGGACATGATTACTTTGAAGAAGGTTTGTTCAACAAATACATGAACAAATACCCGGAAAAATTAGGAATCTCCTGGCAGGAATTGATGGATATGGGGCGTGAGAATCCGGGCACGAATGAAAAATTCTCAATGAGTGTTTTTGCACTGAACACCTGTCAGGAAGCCAATGGAGTGAGCTTGTTGCATGGCATTGTTTCTCAAAAGATGTTCGCTCCCGTGTGGAAAGGTTATTTCCCGGAAGAATTACATGTCGGCTATGTTACCAATGGCGTTCACATGCCCACTTGGGCTGCTTCGGAATGGAGACGGTTCTATGAAAAAAACTTTGACAAAAGTTTCTATCAGGATCAATCCAATCCTGAAATATGGGAACAGATATACAATGTTCCGGACGAGGAGATCTGGTCTGTCAGACAAACATTGAAAAAGAGATTAGTAAACTACATCAGGGAACAATTCAAAGACAATTGGTTGAAAAATCAAGGAGATCCGTCTAAAGTTGTTTCGGTTATCGAAAAGATTGATCCGAATGCTTTATTGATCGGATTCGGCCGTCGTTTTGCAACCTACAAACGGGCACACTTATTATTTACTGATCTGGAGCGTTTATCGAAAATCGTGAATAATCCCAAATATCCGGTACAATTTATCTATACCGGCAAAGCGCACCCTGCAGACGGAGGCGGACAAGGATTGATCAAACGGATTGTAGAGATATCCCGCTTACCTGAGTTCTCCGGAAAGATCATATTCCTGGAAAACTATGATATGCGCCTGGCCAAACGATTAATTTCAGGGGTAGACATTTGGTTGAATACTCCTACCCGCCCGCTGGAAGCATCAGGAACTTCCGGAGAGAAAGCCGAGATGAACGGAGTATTGAATTTTTCGGTACTCGACGGATGGTGGTATGAAGGTTACCGTACCAACGCCGGTTGGTCTTTAACTGAAAAACGCACTTATGATAATCAGGATTATCAAGACCAGTTAGACGCTGCAACCATTTATTCCATGCTGGAAAATGAAATCATTCCGTTGTATTATGCCAAAAACAGTAAAGGTTATTCCCCGGAATGGATTCAATATATCAAGAACTCGATCGCTCAAATTGCTCCTCATTATACAACCAAGCGAATGCTTGAGGATTATATCAATAAATTCTATTCTAAGCTGGCCAGCCGGTCGGAAATCCTTGCAGCAAACAACTATTCCAAAGCAAAAGAGGTTGCCGCATGGAAAGAAGACGTTGCCGCCCATTGGAATGATCTCGAGCTGGTTTCTCTTAATTATGACGAAGCTCTCCTCAGCAAAGGATTGGAAGTCGGAGATAAGATGAGAATCGAAATAGTAGTGGATAAAAAAGGCATGAGTGGAGATATTGGCGTAGAGATTGTGGGCATCCGCCAGAATCCGGATTCCAATGCTCAACGGTTAGCTGTAACTCCGATGATCTTGGAAAAGAAAGAAGGTTCGAAAATGTACTTCGGAGTATCGGTCAAGGCTTCAGAAACCGGAAACACCAAGTTCAGCTTCCGTATTTATCCCGACAATAAAGACATTCCTCATCGCATGGATTTTGCCTATGTTAAATGGGTTAATAAATGAGTTCTTAGTTCTTAGTTTCATACAACTTACAACCCGGACATCCTGAGCAATGGTTGATCCGGGTTTTTCTTGTAAAGAAAAATTGCCAGCATTTGCGTAAAAGATGACAAACGACTATAACTCCGATACTATATACTACAATATATTGCCACATATCAAATTCTATTCTCTACTTTCTATTTAAACAAATATCGATCCGATCTGGTAAACCAAAAAACTCACAATCCAGGCCAATAAAGTCGTATATATTACGACAAAAGCCGCCCATTTCCAAGAACCTGACTCATTTTTAATGGCAGCAATCGTTGCAATACAAGGGAAATAAATCAATACAAAAAATAACAAACTAATAGCTACCAACGGTGTAAACGCAGGAGTGCCATCCGTATTTTCTTCTTTCAATATACGCAATTTCAGGGCATCGGCATTGTCTTCTCCGATATATAAAATCCCTAATGTACTGACTACAATTTCTTTTGCCGCCATACCTGAAAGGAGACTGACACTTATCTTCCAGTTAAAACCTAACGGACGAACAATCGGCTCTGTCCAATGTCCGATCTGTCCCAGGTATGAATTTTCCTGATGCTCTGTTCGTCTCATCCGTTCTACATTCAAAATAAGGCTATCTCGCTCCTGCATCCTTTCGGGTCGGGACTGGTATTGCTGTTCAATAGCAACAATCTGTGAATCAAACAATTTATCTCGTTCTCTATCTTGAGGAAAATATTCTAAAAACCAAATGACAATCGACGCAATCAAGATAAGGCCTCCCATTTTTCTCAAATATTGAGACGATTTATCCCACATGTGTCTGAATATCGCTTTAACAGTGGGCATTCGATAAGGAGGTAATTCCATGACAAATGGCAAATCATCTCCTTTAATCAGGAATTTTTTAAATATCCGGCACATTAAAATGGCTAGTAATATCCCGGTAATATATAAGCTAAACAAGACTATTCCTCCATGTTTTCCAAAAAATGCTCCGGCAAAAAGCAGGTAAACAGGTAAACGAGCAGAGCAGGACATCAACGGGTTGACCAACATGGTTAATAAGCGGGTATTGCGGCTTTCTATGGTCCGGGTACTCATAATCGCAGGGACATTGCATCCGAAACCCATTATCAGGGGGATAAAAGATTTCCCATGTAAGCCCATCTTTTGCATGAATTTATCCATGATGAAAGCAGCCCTGGCCATGTAACCCGAATCTTCCATGAGTGAAATAAAGAGATAAAGGATGACGATATTCGGCAGAAAAACAATGACGCTCCCCACGCCTCCGATAATTCCTCCGGTAATCATGTCTTTCAACGGCCCTTCGGACATCGTATTTCCGATAAAATCAGAAAACAAGCCAATCAATCCCTCAATCCAGGCTTTCGGATATTCTCCCAGAATGAAAGTTCCCTCAAACATCAGAAACATAAACAAGAAGAAAATCGGATAACCCCAAATCTTATGTGTTACCCAATAGTCGATTGCACGAGTTGTTTTCATCGTATCGGTAGGGCCTTCTTTGTATGTTTGCTTCAAAGCTCCCTCGATGAACCCGTAGCGAGCGTTTGTAAATGCGGTTTCCGAATCTTCTTTTAATTCGGAGGCAATATTTTTTATCTGGACATCTCTTTCTGCAAAAATCTTTTTCGAACCGGACAACGGATCAATCGTTTGCTCCGCCTCCTGATCTCCCTCCAGCAGTTTAATGCTGAGATAACGCAACGATTGGTCTTTACCGATACTTTCCTCTTCTTTGAGGACTTTTTTTACTTGAGAAATTCCGGATTCCAGGGTTTCTCCGTAATTGATGTGAACATGCCGCGCAATAGGGTTTCGTCCTTCATATACTTCAATGATTTTATCGAATAATTCGTCAACTCCTTTCCCTGTTTTCCCAATCGTAGGGACAATCGGGATCCCGATCATAGAAGCGAGTGATTCATAATCCAGTTTGGCGCCGGATTTTTCAAACTCATCATACATATTCAATGCAATTACTACAGCCGCATCCATATCAATCAGCTGGGTAGTAAGGTATAAGTTCCGTTCCAGATTGGATGCCGCCACTACATTGATGATAATATCCGGATTTCCGTCGTTGATTTGCTTCCTTACGTATAATTCTTCCGGGGAATAAGCGGATAAAGAATAGGTACCCGGCAAGTCGACCAGTTCAAATGTATAACCTTTGTGTTTGAATTTACCTTCTTTTGCATCGACAGTGACTCCACTATAGTTTCCGACGCGTTCGTGCGTACCCGATGCAATATTAAACAAGGATGTTTTTCCGGAATTGGGATTTCCGATCAAAGCCACTGAAATTGTTTTTCCCCGTTCGATGGCGAGTGCCCGTAGTTTTTCGGTATCAAAAAGAAGAGGAATTTCTCTTCCGTTTTGGACTTCAGCAGCTTCTTCTTTAGTAATCACCTCAATTAAAGAAGCTTCGCTTTTCCGCAAAGAAACTTCATAGTCCAGAATCCGGTACTTCACAGGATCTTCCAACGGAGCATTGAGAATAACCTCCACCGTTTTACCTTTGATAAATCCCATCTCAATGATCCGTTTACGGAAAGCACCTCTTCCCGAAACTTTGACCACAATGCCCTTTTCTCCTGTTCTTAAATCTGAAAGCCTCATTAATAGTTCTCAATAATGAGGTACAAAGGTCGTAAAAAACATTTGATAATGCAACAAAACGAAGGTTGATTATTTTGAATGTTTATAAATAATAAGAGTTAAGAACTAAGAACTAAAAAACAGATTGTATGAAATTTCAACTTTCAGTTCTTAACTCTTAGTTCTTAGTTCTTCCTTTTCTTTTTGTTTTCGGTTTTTCCGCCGAATCTTTGATGAGTTTCATGCAATCATCATACGACAGTGCAGCCGGGTCAGTTCCTTTAGGAATTTTATAGTTTCCCCCGTCGTAAGCGACATAAGGTCCGAATCGTCCGTTCAGCACCTGCAGTTTAGCATCTTGTTCAAACGACTGAATAACCTTTTTCGATTCTTTTTCTTTCTTTTCGTTAATCAGTTTTTCAGCGTCTTCTATCGTTATAGAAATAGGGCTATAATCTTTAGGTATTGTTGTAAAAGCGTTGTCATACTTCAGGAAGGGACCGAAACGCCCAATAGCAGCAGTCACCGGTTTTCCGTTGAGTTCTCCGACGACACGCGGCAGATCAAACAATTTCAAAGCTTCCTCCATCGTTATTGTTTCGATGGATTGTCCTTTCATCAGCGATGCGAATAAAGGTTTTTCTTCATCGTCGGCATGGCCTATCTGGACGAACGGGCCATAACGGCCGATTTTAACGGAGATGATTTTTCCGGATTTAGGATCTGTGCCTAAAACTCTTTCTCCTACTTTATATTCGGTTTTTGTTTGGGCCGCTTTTTCTACAATCGGATGGAATATTTTATAGAACTTGTCAATCGTATCCGTCCATTTCAATTCACCTTCAGCGACTTTATCCAATTCAATCTCCACATTGGCCGTAAAACCGTAATCCAGGACATAAGGAAATTGTTCCGTAAGGAAATCGTTAACAACCAATCCGGTATCCGTAGGCATCAACTTACCTTTATCGGCTCCAACAGTTTCTTTTCTGGTTTTCGATGATATTTTATTGTTTTTTAATGTCAGCGTAGTAAAATCGCGTGATTCTCCGTCTTTATTTCCTTTTTCGACATACCCCCGATTTTGTATGGTAGAAATAGTCGGAGCATAGGTCGAAGGACGTCCGATTCCCAATTCTTCCAGTTTACGAACCAAGCTGGCCTCTGTGTAACGATACGGAGCATGTGACAATTTTTCTTCAGCGGAAGATTCTTCCAGATTCAAAACTTCATGCAGCTTCAACGGAGGGATGATGGCTCCTGTTTCTTCATCGGAATTTTCATCATCGCTACTTTCCATATACACCCGGAGGAATCCATCGAATTTAATGACTTCTCCGGTTACCAGGAAGCGATCTTTCGAATGGCTGATTCCAATTGTGACTGTTGTACGTTCCAACTCGGCCTCCGCCATTTGGGAAGCTATCGTGCGTTTCCAAATCAATTCATACAAACGTTGTTCCTGAGCAGTCCCTTTGATTGTCGGCTTATCCATATAAGTCGGACGGATTGCTTCGTGCGCTTCCTGAGCTCCTTTTGTTTTTGTCTGAAACTGGCGGCCTTTCACATATTCCTCTCCAAACTCAGAAGCAATTTCTTTTTTCGCTGCCGCTATGGCAATTGCCGACAAATTAACAGAATCCGTACGCATATACGTGATGAATCCGGATTCATAAAGCTTTTGAGCAATCATCATGGTTTGGTATACCGAAAATCCCATTTTGCGAGCAGCTTCCTGTTGCAGTGTAGAAGTTGTAAACGGAGCTGCCGGGGACTTTTTACCCGGTTTCGTTATAATATCTTCAACGGAAAAAGAAGCTTTTTTTAATGACTCTAGAAATGCATGCGCCTCTTCTTCTGTTTTTAGTCTTCTTCCAAGTTCCGCTTTCAAATGTGTTCCATCTGCAAGTAAAAATAAAGCAATGATCTTGAAGGAACCTTCAGCCTGGAAATTATTAATCTCCCGTTCACGTTCTACGATAAGGCGTACAGCAACCGACTGCACTCGTCCTGCAGAAAGTGCCGGACGTATTTTTTTCCAAAGGATGGGAGATAATTCAAACCCGACGATACGGTCGAGAACACGGCGCGCCTGTTGGGCATCAACCAGATTATAATCAATATCCCGGGGATTTTCAATGGCATGAAGAATCGCATTTTTCGTGATTTCATGGAAAACAATCCGACGGGTATGCGCTTTATCTAATCCCAAAGAATCAAACAAGTGCCAGGCAATAGCTTCTCCTTCGCGGTCTTCATCGGAGGCCAGCCAAACCATTTCTGCCGATTTTGCTTCTTTCTTCAAAGACTTGACCACATCTTCTTTATCTGAAGAAATAACATATTCAGGCTTATAATTATTTTTAATATCAATTCCGAGTCCTTTATCTTTCAGGTCACGTATATGACCATAGCTCGACAAAACTTTATATTGATCGCCTAAAAATTTCTCTATGGTTTTGGCTTTTGCCGGGGACTCAACAATTACAAGATTCTTATGCATGTTTTTATCTGTATAACATTCGGGGGACAAAGTTACTAAAAAACCGAATCACAACCCTAAAAAAATTTAAAATTTAATATTTACCCCCAGTATTGCATTAAATTTTTGCGCCGGATAACCGTACCACAGGTCATATTTCTGGAATAAAAGATTATTTAATCCCAGGAAAGCAGAAAATGTATCATTGATTGCATACTGGGCTTTCACATGAAGGGCATTGACATTTTTCATTTGGCCTTCCACCTCCGAATACCACGACCGATACCCTGTAACAGTCGAATATAAATAAGATGTCAGGTAAGAATAATCCCGGCCTGTTTCAAGACTATAAGTAAGATCCAATCTTAAAGGAAGCCTTGAAAATTTATATCCCAGATTCAAATCTGCGGTAAAATCAGGGCGGCCGTATGCTTTCGGAGAGAAAGTATCGTATTCGCCGCTATTGAAATCCATGCGCATCATATCATCCAGTGTCCAGGCGTAATAAACAGCTTTAAGTCCTAATTCGAATGCATCCGTAAACTGATATTTCAAGTTTCCTCCGATCTTAAAAACCGATCCGTCCAATGCAACCGGGAAACTGAAATTACCTCCAATCAGGGGTTGTTCGCCTGCTTCCACGTCAGAAGCAGAAAAATACTGGATATCAAAATGCTCGTCTTTGACCGTTTTGTAGCCCGCAAACAAATCAAACCAGAAATTATCGATGGATGATTTCACTCCGAATGTAGCGTCGAAAGACGAATACGAATCAAGGACTCTTGTAGAAGGGAGTATGTAACGATTTTCATAATAACTATTTTTCAGATTATTGTTTGAAACTCCGCCTTTTGCAAGAAGGTAAAGCTGTACTTTTTCCGTTGGGCGGAAATTAAGTTCTATATCCGGAGCGACATTAATATCTTTATTGTGATTAAATAAAACATCGACCAGCACTCCTAACCGGGCATTCCAGTTACCTCCATCATAAAAGAAATAAGGATTTAACCCGATGTCCGAATAAGATTTGAAATTAAGCCAATAATCATTGACTCCTCCCTTATCCAGCGTATAAAAACTTCCCTTATAGAAAGCGTCCAATCCCAATATTTTTTCCGCATCCCAATTCCTGCTCAAGTTCAAATTCAACTGAAGCGCATTCTCTTGGGGTCCGGTTTGCTTTTCAGACAGTCTGTATTTCTGATTAAAATGAGAATAATTGACTTTAAATAAATAATTAAAAGTCTCTTCATTGTTTGATGTCAAGCCCAGGTTGACATCAAAAATCTGATCCGTCTGATTGATGCTTTTATCTATTTCCGGCAGTACAGGAAGAGTCGAGTAAGGACTTATACTCGGCAAAGTATATCCGTAATAATTAAAAGCAGAATAGGTATAAAAAAGTCCCGAAAAGAATTTTGTATTTCCAAAAAGATGATCAAAAGTCAGTCCTATCAGGTTATCATTGATCTTCATTTTTTGTTTCTCCTCATTTTGTAAATATTCCACAGAGCCATTAGAAGAGCGATGGGATGCAAAAATATTCAACTGATCGATATCCGAATGAAGGATCTGGTAACCGGCATCTCCGTCTATATTATTGAATGATCCGATGCCTAAAGAAAGGTATCCTCTTTTCTTAGAATGCGCCATTTCTGTAAAATACGCCCCCGCTTGCAAGGGATTCAACTGAGGTTTTATTTCATAAGGGATCGAGAACCGGGCATACTCAACTTTGGCTTTCGGAGCATCCGGCTCTTTCAATTCCGGCAGGGTATTGATTTTTGATGCATCCCGGATACTCGGATTATATTCCTTTTCCAGCGTCAGCTCACGGGTAAGAGTCGAATCTTTTTTTGCTGTCGTATTCTGGGCTTGTAACGGTACAAAGCAGCAGATTACAGATATAATGACCAGATTAGATAATTTCTTCATATTTTACTTCAGATTAGCCAGACGTTTTTCAATCATCGCATGAATATCATCGTCTGTATTTTTATAATTGTTTTGTAAGCTCTCCAAATACTGTTTGGCTTTAAACAGGTCGTTTTTAGCCACATACACATCCGATAGCAATACGAAGCTACGTGCCAGCCAGTAGGCATGAGGAGTTCCTTTTTTAATATAATCAAGCACTTCCGTTTCGGCCTTATCCCATTCTTTATTATCAAAATAATGCTGAGCCAGTAAATATTTAGCTTCGGCTCCATAGACCGTGCGTGTATCTTTGGATAGCTCTTTCAATTCAGGAACAGCCTTCGTGTTTTCATGCAAACCAAGATAAGCTTTAGCCTGGTAGTAGCGACTTTCAGCTGCTACTTCGGGACTTAAATTAGACTCTTTCAGTAAAGCCTCAGACGATCGGATCATTTCCGCATAGTCGTTCAAATGGGAGCCTGAACGCAATATTCCCAGTAATGCTGTAATTTCATGAGATTTAACCTGTGTATTTTGTTTCAGGCGACCATAAGTTGTCATTGCATTTTTATAGTCATTTTCCATGTATTGGATTCCGGCTGTAATCAACAATGCATTTTCAAGAAATTCGGTATTTCCTGCATCGATAACCTGTTGAAATTCAGCTTTCGCCTTCGGATAATCTTTCCGATTATAATAGATCAAACCCAGGTAATTATGAGTATTGACGGCAAATGCTCCTTCGGGAAACTGTTGTAAATAACCGTTCAATGCTGATTGCGCTTGTTTTTCATCGCCTTTTAAAAAAGATTTTTCTGCAGCCAGATAAGTCAATGAATCCTGTTCGGTCGTTTCAAACTTTTCCAATCCTCCATGTCCTTTTACATAATTGGCATATCCCTGGATATCATTCAGTTCAACATATACGGATTTCAGATCCTGTGCAGCCACGCGAGCTTCTTCGCTACCCGGATATTGTTCGATGACCCGCTTGTAAGCTTCCGCTGATTTTTGCAGGTTACTCTGGTTGAAGTAAAGTAACCCGATCTGTACACCTGCTTTTCGGGAGTACGGAGCCTGAGGATATGTTTTCAGTAAATTTTCAAATGCCTGAATAGCCGCCGGATTATTTTCCAGCATGACGTAAGCGCGACCCTTTTCATAGATTGCATCAGTCAGGTAGCGTGAATCCGGATAGGTTTGTATCAGCTTATCCATTTGAGCCACTTTACCTGTATAATTTTTTTGTAACCCCATTACAAAACCTTTCTGAAAGACCGCATAATCGGCAAATGAAGGCTGCAGGGCTGCTGATTGCGTATACGCATTTTCTGCGGCAGCAAATTGCCTCTTGTCAAAGAAACAATCACCCAGGCGGGCATAAGCATCTGCCAACGCCGGTTCTGTTTTATTTTCCTGATCGATGAATGTATTGAACTCCGACTGAGCGCTATCGTATTGCGATTTCTTGAAATAACAATATCCCAGATTGTAATGCGTTCTTATCCCTAAATCACTTTTTCCCTGGGATGTCTGCAAGTAAGCATTATAGTCTCTGATAGCCGGCTCATACTGTTCTTGTTTGTAATGCGATTCTCCCCGCCAATAGATCGCTTTATCTTTTTCATCCGGCGCATAATGACCTGCCCCAATGGCTTTTGTAAAATAATTGACGGCATTGGTATAATCCGTATTCGTAAAATAAACCGTCCCTAAATAAAAGTATATTTTTTGTTTAGCTTCCAATATCTTATTTCCCGGATTTTTTATTTTATCGATCGATTTCAGTGCCGTATCATAATTTTTTGTTGTCAGATAAACATCAACCAAACAATCATTTACTTTATCGGCATAAATGGAATGAGGATATGTATTCAGGAAATTTTCGAGTACTGTTACCGATTCTCCGAATGCCGACACTGAATTTTTATGAAGCAGCATGGCATAGTTATACATTGCTGTTTCTTTAGCCTGCGGGTCAAAATCCATCCGGGAAGCGGATTCGAATGCCATCATTGCATTTTTATCCTCTTTTGAATTCAGGTAAGACTGTCCTAAATATAGATATGTATTTTGTCCCAGGGCATCATTCCCGGGATTACTTTTTGCCAGATATATTGCCGCAGATTTGTAATTATTCAAGTTATAATAAGACATCCCCAGCAGATATAAATCATTCCTTAACGGAGACTCTGCCTGCTGCACGTACCGGTTCAGATATTGAGCCGAATTCGTAAAATCAGATTCGTTATAATAAGAAACTCCGACAATCCGGGTAATTTCCGTACAATATTGATGTTTCGGATAATTCGTCAACAAATTCAGTCCTTCCTTGATTGTCTGGGAGTAACGTCCCTGAATAAAATTCATTTGAGTGACGTAGAAAGACACATCGGGTTGGAAATTCTTGTTGTTTTTCAACTGGTCAAATAAAGGAAAGGCTTCGCTGTATTGACCGTCCGAATAGGCGATATATGCAGCATAGTAAGTCGCCGCATCCCGGTACGTGTCGCTGTTCTTCCGAAGAATTCCGAACAGACGGCGAGCTTCCTCTTTGCGATTGGTTTGAAGGCAGGAATAAGCCATTCTGTATGCATAATCCTCCTGATCTTTTTCCGACAAATGATCTAAATTAGCCCTATTCAGCCAATGAATAGCCACATTATAATCCGGGATTGCAAAATGTCCGGAGCCGATCATGAAGCAAACCTCATCCTGGTGGCGTGTTTCCGGATAGGCATCCAGGTAATCTTTAAGCATACCAAGGGCATCGGAACGGCCTTGTTTGAATGCTGAAGCAGCGATCATGAAATCAGCCTCCTGAAGAAGATCAGGAGAGGTTATCTGTTGTTTTTTATATGCATTCAGTTTATCCAGGCATCCGGCATAATTTTTATCTTCATAAAAAGCTTTTGCTTCATCAAAAAGACGGGTTGAAGAAATAAACGGTTCGGAACGCTGAGACAACGTCGACTGCAGATACATTACAAGACACAGGAAGATAATTATTTTTTTCATTTTCAGGTATTTTGAAAAGTCATGGATGCAAAGATAATTTATTTGTCGGAATTAACCAACCCAACGTTCAATTGCTCTACGGATGGAGGCCAAACCAAAATCAGACGAACGAATTGTTTTCGGATCTAAGAAAAACAATTCGGAAACATCATCAGCAGGAGAAAGTGTTACACTCCCGGATACTGTGGCTTTGAAAAACAGATCCAGCGTATGTACTTCCAACCCGGAATATTCATAAATATTGGGAAGAGAAAACAAATATTGGAAATTTGCTACTTCCAGGCCGGTTTCTTCTTTGATTTCCCGTTGCATGGCCTCTTCGGCTGTCTCAAATAAATCGACAAACCCACCGGGGAGGTCCAATGTTCCCCTGGCTGGTTCTTTCGCACGACGAGCGACCAGAAGCCGACCGTCCTCATCAGTAATAAAGGCAGCCGTGGACGCACTTGTATTGAAATAATAAACAAAACCACAGCCTAAACAATGTTTTGATTTAAAACTATGTTCTTCAAATTGTAAAGACCCACACCGAGGGCAAAATTGAAACATTTGTAACGGATGCATACGACATAATGTATTGGATTCACATTATGTATAACGTAAAATCTTTCAGTTTATGTCAAATCATATAATTAAATTATCATTTTTAAGAAATTCGCTCAATTTCCATTTTGGTGTTACTGATTTTCCGAGTAGAGAACTTTTTATTTTCTTCTTTACTGATCCTTGTTATGTGCCGAACGACATTAATACGATCGATTAAATCCGCTTCAATTACTTCATTTACTCCCAAATTACGGATTGTCTCAGTCCAAGCAATTCTCTTAATAACTTTTCCTTTAGTTTTTGTTTCCATATCAAATTTATTATATACATTTGTCCTATTCAAAAATAAGAGTTACAAATTTACAACTTAATATTTTAAGTAACAATTATTATTGTCAAATTTTTTACTTAAATAATTAATTTAAACTAATTATAAATAATGTTCTCCAAGCGACTCAAAGAAGCAATTGACAAAAAAGGGGTTTCAAGGTATCAGATATCCAAGGATACTCAAATAACGGAAGCGACGTTATCTAATTATTGCAACGGAAAGAGTAATCCAAGTCCTTTGTTTGTCAAATTATTAGCAGAATATTTGGACGTTGACTATAACTGGCTGCTCACAGGAGAAGAAGTGGTTATTGATAAAAGTCCCCATCGAGTCGAAGAACCCAGGACAAAATACAGGGCGAGGAAAAAGAACTTCTCCAAGAGCGACTTGAGCAGCATCGTTCTTTATTTTGAAGATCAAATGAAGCACAAGGATAAATTCATAAAACATCAGGAAGATGAATTCCTCAAACGAATCGCGACGATTGAAGACAAAATAGATGTATTAATCAAAGAAGTTCAAAAACTAAAAAATAAGGGCAATATTTAAATGGCTTCCCTGATCCGGATTAATTTAACCAACATCGATTCCAGTAAATCCAACCGAAGCATATTCGCACCATCCGAGAGCGCCGATTTCGGATCCGGATGGGTTTCAATAAACAAACCGTCTACCCCGACAGCTATCCCTGCTTTAGCTATTGTTTCTATCAATCGAGGTAAACCTCCTGTCACTCCTGAAGTCTGATTCGGCTGTTGCAACGAGTGTGTCGCATCCAATACAACCGGAAAACCAAATGACTGCATCTCCGGAATTCCCCGGTAATCGACAATCAGATCCGTATAACCAAAAGTTGTTCCCCGTTCAGTGATCATGACATTCGGATTGCCGGCATCCACTACCTTCCGGATGGCAAAGCTCATGGCTCCGGGCGAAAGGAATTGGCCTTTTTTCACATTGACCACTTTTCCCGTATGCGCCGCAGCGACAAGCAGATCGGTCTGACGACAAAGAAAAGCCGGGATCTGCAAAACATCGACATATTCGGCAGCCCGCTCTGCATCGACCGTTTCATGAATATCGGTAACGACAGGAATATCAAACGTTTCTCTCACTTTCCTCAGGATTTTCAATGCTTTCTCATCCCCAATTCCTGTAAATGAGTCTATTTTCGAGCGGTTAGCCTTCTTATAAGATCCTTTAAAAACAAAAGGAATCTCCAGCCTGTCTGTAATTTTAACAATTTGCTCTGCAATATCCAATGCCATTGATTCTCCTTCGATTACGCAAGGCCCGGCCAACAAAAAAAAGCTTTTTTTATTATTATTTTTGAAATAATCCAATGTCATTCTATCAAGTATTTTTAATTTTGTACAAAGTTATTGTTTTTATTGTTACTTTCGCAGCGAAATTCGATTATTACTTAAACTTATCACGTATAATGAGAAAATGGCGTATCGAAGACTCAGAGGAATTGTATAACATTCATGGCTGGGGTTTGGATTATTTTTCTGTCAATGAAAAAGGGCACATTGCAGTAGCTCCGAAAAAAGGAGCGGCAGCGGTAGACTTGAAAGAACTTATGGACGAACTGACCTTGCGTGATGTTTCGGCTCCATTACTGGTCCGTTTTTCGGATATCCTGGATAACCGGATTGAAAAAATATCCAATTGTTTCCGTGTCGCGTCCGAAGAATATAAATACACAGCCCAGAACTTTATCATCTATCCGATTAAAGTGAACCAGATGAAACAGGTGGTGGAAGAGATCGTCAGCCACGGAAAAAAGTTCAATATCGGTCTGGAAGCCGGTTCTAAGCCTGAGCTACATGCCGTATTGGCCATTAATACCAGTAGCGATTCACTGATCATTTGCAATGGTTACAAAGATGAAGATTATATCCAATTGGCGCTGTTGGCTCAAAAAATGGGAAAACGAATCTTCCTTGTCGTTGAAAAGCTGAACGAGTTAAAGTTAATCGCAGAGCTTTCTAAAAAGCACAAAATACGACCCAACATCGGGATACGAATCAAATTAGCCAGTTCGGGCAGTGGCAAATGGGAAGAATCCGGAGGGGATGTCAGTAAATTCGGACTTTCTTCCAGTGAATTGTTGGAAGCCCTCGATTTTCTCGAAAAAAACAAGTTGGAAGATTGCCTGAAATTGATTCATTTCCATATCGGTAGCCAGGTTACAAAAATTCGCCGCATCAAAAATGCGTTGCGCGAAGCTTCTCAATTTTACGTTCAACTTCGTAACTTAGGTTATAATGTTGAATTTGTCGATATCGGCGGCGGATTGGGTGTCGATTACGACGGAACCCGTTCTTCCGGAAGAGAACACAGTATGGACTATTCCATACAGGAATATGTCAACGATTCCATCTCTACTTTGGTCGATGTCTGTATCAAAAACGATATCCCACAACCGAATATCATCACAGAATCCGGACGCTCGCTGACAGCTCATCATTCGGTACTGATTTTTGAGGTACTGGAAACGGCGACTTTACCGGAGTGGGCGGAAGAGGAAGACCTCCCCGAAGAAGCTCATGAACTGGTTAAAGAGTTATACAAGCTGTGGGATGAGATGAATCAGCCCCGGTTGATCGAAACATGGCACGATGCTCAACAGATCCGGGAAGAAGCGTTGGATTTGTTTAGCCTGGGACACTTGGATCTGATTACCCGTGCACAAGTGGAACGGCTCTATTGGTCAATCGCCCGCGAAGTCTACCAGATGGCGAATGAGATGAAACATGCGCCCGAAGAATTACGTAAGATTTCAAAGATGTTGCCGGATAAATATTTCTGCAACTTCTCTCTTTTTCAATCGCTACCCGATTCCTGGGCAATCGACCAGGTTTTTCCGATCATGCCGATTTCCCGTCTCGACGAAAAGCCTTCCCGGACAGCCACTTTACAAGATATTACCTGTGATTCCGACGGAAAGATCGATAATTTCATCAACATGAAAAATTATACTTACCATCTTCCCGTACATGCCTTGAAAGGAAAAGAAGCGTACTACATCGGGGTGTTTCTTGTCGGAGCTTATCAGGAAATACTTGGAGATTTGCACAACCTGTTCGGAGATACCAACGCGGTTCACATCTCGGTTTACAAAGACGGGTATGAAATCGACCAGGTCATCGACGGGGAAACGATTGCCGATGTTCTGGACTATGTACAGTATAGTCCGAAAAAACTTGTCCGGACGGTCGAATCATGGGTTACTTCTTCCATGAAAGAAGGTAAAATTTCCGTTGAAGAAGGACGCGAATTCCTTTCCAACTACCGGTCTGGGTTGTATGGGTATACGTATTTGGAATGAGTTAAGAGTTAAGAACTAAGAAATCTTTCCGAACCGGACTGAAAACATCGATTAATGTTCCGGCTTCGAGACACTTTACCGAATGAATCTTATTGGCCGGGGCGAAAAAACCATCGCCCGCAGATAAGATTTCTTTTTGGCCGTCGATAGTCACTTCAAATGTTCCACTGGCTACGTATGACGACTGCACATGCGGGTGGGAATGAGCCGCACCTACGCCTTCTTTTTCAAACATTACTTTTACCAGCATGATGTCTTTATCATAACCCATGATCTGACGGGTAACACCTTCGCCCGTTGTTTCCGTAATCAGATCCTTTTGAAATAAAAATTCGTTACTTTGTATCATTGTTTTCAAATTTATTTTAGAGCAACAAATATACAGGATTATTTTTATTTTACGCCGATTTTGGAGAAATGCCCAAGTAGAGACTACTTAAAAAATGAATTCCATACACATTCAGTTCTTAATTCTTAGTTCTTAGCTCTTAGCTTTTAGTTCTTAACTCTTAGTTCTTTACTTGTAATATTAAATTATTTTTCATAAGTTTGTAAAGAAAAGTTATATCAGTCTGATTTGGATTGGGATTTTTTATATGACTTCAAGGAAAGTAAGTGTAATGAGCATTCAATACTACCAGGAATGGTACCCGCTGCACCAATGAAGATATTAGAAAAATCAAATTGTGACAAACTTATAAATAATTAGAAAATAGCATGAAAACAAGATTATTTCTGATTCGGGTTCTCCACTCGTACTTCCGGAATAATACTCAGGAACTGTTTAAAAACAGAAAATCTGTGTAATCTGTGAAAACTGTGTGAAATAATTCATACATTTGTTGTTTTTAATCTGATTTTAAAAAAATGATGAAACGAGCATCAACATGAATGTAAGCCATCGATAATGAAAATGCGAGTTCCATACGACCTAACATAAAAATAAGTATTTACGCATGAAAATCATATCATACAACCTGAATGGGATCCGTTCCGCAACGGGTAAAGGACTGATGGAATGGCTAAAAGGTGCTAATCCGGATGTTTTCTGTGTACAAGAGACAAAAGCTCAACCGGAACAAATTGATTTAATCTCTTTTAATGCTTTAGGCTACCCAACCTGTTTGATTAACTCTGCTCAGAAAAAAGGTTATAGTGGAGTGGCCCTGTTTACTAAAACGGCTCCGGACTATTATTCCATAGGAATAGGGAATCCTTTTTTTGATGCGGAAGGACGTGTGATCCGTGCCGATTTCGGCGATATAACAATTGTTTGCGTATATATTCCATCCGGGACTACCGGCGAAATCCGCCAAGCGTTAAAAATGGAATTCTTAAGTTTGTTTACAGACTACCTGCAGGACTTAAGAAAATCCAGACCCAATCTCGTGATCTGCGGAGATTATAACATTTGTCACAAACCAATCGACATCAATCATCCCGAGCGCCACAATAAATCATCCGGGTTTCTTCCTGAAGAAAGAGCCTGGTTCGATCAGTTCATTGAACGGGGTTATGTAGATACTTTCAGGGTATTCAACCAACAACCCAATCAATATTCATGGTGGAGCTACATGGGACAAGCCAGGTCAAAGAACCTGGGATGGAGAATCGATTACCATATCGTGACGGAGCCTCTTAAAAACCGGCTGAAATCGGCAACCATACTGTCGGATGTCGTTCATTCGGATCATTGTCCCGTAGTCATTGAAATTGAATAAGATACAACGGAAAACGTAAAACTTATTTCATGCAAAGTTCATACGAATCGCGGCAAGTATTCAAATATTTCTTTTTTGTGACAGCCATCCTCATCGCGATAGCCTCTATTCTTGTAACCAATAGCCTGGTCAGGAAGTTGGCAGAAGAGGAACATAAAAAAATAAAAAACTGGGCCAATGCGATTAAACTGGTAGCGCTTCAGACACTCAATGAGGATATTGATCCCGCAGACTCGACCAATATCTTCAATGAGTATGATAAGTTTGTTTTGCACATCATCGAAGACAATACTACGATTCCACTGATTCTTGCAAACAAGGAAGGAGATGTCATAACCTCCATGAACATCGATTCCGCCAAAAGACAGAACGATCAATACCTTCAAGATTTGATCCAAGCATTCGAAACAAGTAATACACCGATTCCCATAGAAATAGACGAAAACACGACCCAGTATGTTTATTACGACGAATCGACCGTACTTAAAAGGCTGCAGATGTTTCCCTACGTACAGCTCAGTGTTGTTACCATCTTTATCATTGTATCTTTCCTGGCATTGACCAGTTCAAAAAAAGCCGAACAAAACAAAGTCTGGGTCGGATTATCCAAAGAGACCGCTCACCAGCTCGGCACACCGATCTCGTCGTTGATGGCCTGGGTAGAATATCTGAAAACCAAAAATCCGGATATCAAGTTCCTCGACGAGATGGATAAAGACGTACACCGGTTGAAAATCATTGCCGAACGTTTTTCCAAAATCGGGTCGAACCCGGATCCGGAACCCATGGACCTGAATACAGCCCTGACTCATATTATAGATTATATGAGTAAACGGATTTCAACTAAAGTATCCATTCATTTCCAACCGACCCATGATCCGATGTTGGTTTTGATGAATGAATCCTTATTCGGATGGGTCATTGAAAACCTCATCAAAAATGCGGTGGATGCGATGGACGGACAAGGTCGAATAGATATAGTGACGACAGACTCCGGTAAAAAAATAAAGATTGACGTTTCCGATACAGGAAAAGGAATCAACAAATCCAAATTCAATGCGATCTTCCAGCCGGGTTATACGACCAAACAAAGAGGATGGGGACTGGGATTATCTCTCGTCAGAAGAATTATCGAGTCGTATCAGAAAGGGAAGATATACGTGCTGAGCTCCGAATTAAATAAAGGTACGACCTTCAGGATCGAGTTAAACAAATACTCCAACCTTTAATCAGTTGTTTTTTTCTTCATCATCGATTCGTAAACAGATACGAATTTTCGCTCAAAAGCATCATAGGAAGATCTCTTCAGCGCCATTTCACGGCATTGGGCAGCGATTTTCTTTTTTTGATCCTCTGTTTTTGTGAGGATGGAATGGATTCCATTTTTTAACACTTCCGTGTCATATAAAGGAGCTTTATAGCCGGTTTCTCCGTTCATAATGAAATCGACCGCATTTCCCATTTCAAAAGCCACTACAGGCGTACCACACATCATCGACTGGATAACCATCATCGGCCCTGCATCCTGGATAGAAGGAGAAACAAACACATCGGCTGCCTGAAAGGCCAACGGAAGCTCCTGGTGTGAAAGATGTCCCAGCACAAAGACATCCAAATGAAACATCTGCCCGATATCCGTATCGAAACTACCCGCTACAGCCACTCCGATTTCAGCGCGCTCTTTTTCAGACAATTCTTCATGCAGCCGGGTCAAAGCTTCAATCAGATAAATGAGTCCCTTTCTCTTGTTTTCCAGCTGTGTTGCTCCGAAGAAAATAATTTTTTTATGCTCCGGGATATTAAAATATGCTTTCGCTTTCTTGGGGTCTCCGGGCTGATAATGAGTCTCATTAACAACAACATCGATGTAGTAATTGGGCTTATCCTTATAAAGGTAACTCTGCTTTAAGCAATCAGAAGTCCAGGTATTTCCTAATGTACAAACATTTGTTTTGCTTATATATTTCTTCTTGTACATCAGGTTTTTGTAGGTCAAATCCGTAGGAGAATCCGAGTATAGTCCGGGGCAGCATCCACATGTCTTTTTATAATTCTCACAATTGTTGGCATAATGACATCCTCCGGTAAATGAAGCCATATCGACCGGCATTACAAAGATTGGAGCTTTGGTCCATTGGTTTAACTCATACAAATTTCTTGAATCTAAAAAAGAATGAGGAAACAGATAGATGATCACATCGACTTTTGTCGGAATATGAGTCATAATTTCTTTTGTCGGGACATGATCTATTTTCTCTTCTACAGAGGAAATATAATAAATCGCATCTTTTTTTATCCTTTCATTTTTTCTAAACCGGATATTTCTTAATATAAATTGATAAGCCCATATTAATTTCCCTGAGATGGATTTTTGATTTGACTTCCACTTGCATTTTCCATAGATCGATTCCACCCCGGATCTAAATTGTTCATCATCGTTTCGGGTAAGGATCAAAACGGAATGCCCTTGTTTGGTCAAACTGTCGGAAATGTCTTGCGCCCAGATGCCGGCATTACTCTGGTACGGGTTCAATCCGGTCAATAAAACGATATTCAACTTCTCGGAGATCATTTCCTATTGCTGGTTTTTTACAAAGTAGCGACATCCGACACTGGAGTAACTCAAGAAAGATTTGATATTTCTTTGCGCCATAAATTCATCAACAGCCTTTGTACAACCCTCATAGTAGCCATAGTCATCAATGACTATAATCCCGCCGAAAACGACTTTATCATATAAATATTCCAGGCAAATCTTAATCGATTCATACCAATCGCCGTCTAAACGGAGGATTGCTATTTTATCAATTGTCTCTGAATCGGAAGGAAGTGTATCCTGAAACCATCCTTTATGGAAATGAATACTTTCCGCCGGATAATGAATCTCTTTTTCCAGTAATTTCCGACAGACATCAATGGTTCCATTGCCTCCAAAAGAGTCATAAAAACCTTTTGCCGGCTCCAGCTGTCCGCACATGTCAGATTCAGATTCCTTTCCGCCGTATTTCTTCATGTCCTCGACCGCCTTTTTTCCATCGATTTCCGCATTGGGGAAACAAATATCATCAAAAGCATCAAAAAGATGCAGCTGACGACGTTTTTTACCAAAATCCAGATTCGCTTTTGCCATAATACCAACAGCGCCTCCTTTCCAAACGCCACACTCGACAAAATGGCCATCGAGTTCGTTTTTTTCACAATACACCGCTTGCTCATAAAGCGTAAACAAATTAATAACCGGCATCATCGAATAATTCCGGGTAAGGTTGACAGCCTCATTACCCAAAATATCATAATCATAGCCGGCAAAAGGATTATCCATAGTAACGGAAGTAGCTTTACGGACAATCTGAAAACCTAATTTATCAAAAAAAACACGAATCCATTTTTTAATCATATTTCAAATGATTTATTTATCTTTTAAAATTTTTTAATGCATCAATGATATAATCCATTTGTTCTTTTTCCAGTTCATAGAAAAGAGGTAATCTAACCAGACAATCTGTAAAATGGTCAGAATTAATCAGAGGCAGACCCCTATACATTTCTTTATAGTAAGGACTGTTGTGCAACGATAGATAGTGGAATACCGCCAGAATTTCTTTTTCTTTCAGATGATCGATCAGCTTTGCTCTAAATTCCGGTGAAGGGCAAACCAAATAAAACATATGGGCACAATTCGTTGCATAATCCGGGATATCCGGTAGTTTTACCTGATTCTCTTCAGCCCAATCACTTAAACGAACATTATATTGCAACCAGATCTCTTTTCTTTTCCGTTGAATATCATCCAGGTTTTCTATTTGCGCCCATAAAAACGCAGCCATGATTTCAGAAGGTAAAAAAGAGCTCCCCGTATCGACCCATCCGTATTTATTGACTTCTCCCCGGAAAAACTCAGCCCGGTTGGTTCCTTTCTCCCAAATAATTTCCGAACGGTGGATGAAACGTTCATCATTGATAGCTAGCATCCCTCCTTCTCCTGAAATAATATTTTTGGTTTCATGGAATGAAAAAGCGGCCAGATGACCGATGGATCCCAATGCCTTATCTTTATAAAAAGAATCGATCGATTGGGCGGCATCTTCGATAACCAATAGGTTATACTTTTCAGCCAGACTCATGATTTTATCCATTTCACAGGCAATTCCGGCATAATGTACCGGAACAATCGCTTTCGTTTTAGGCGTGATCAGGCGCTCGATCTTATCGGCATCGACATTCGGATGACCGGCGTAACTATCGGCAAAAATGATTTTCGCTCCCTGGCGCACAAACGCCAATGCGGTTGAAACAAATGTGTAGGAAGGAATTATAATCTCATCTCCTGCTCCGATATTCGCAAGGATAGCGCACATTTCCAGGGCATCGGTACAAGATGTTGTCAGTAAGCATTTTTTAAATCCATATTTCTTCTCAAAAAAATCCTGACATTTCTTTGTAAACATCCCATTTCCAGAAAGTTTTCCGGAATTTACGGCTTGATAAATATAGTAAGTTTCCTTGCCCGTAAGATAGGGTTTATTGAATGGAATCATGTCTTTCATTTTATGTTTAATAATATAACGCTCATTAAAGCCAAAAATGATATGTATTCGTTATTGATTTTACAGACAAGCAACATTTTTCATAAAAAACGCATGCCCGCTTATTTTCCAGCTGAGTGGCCACTTCAATATGATAGATCGAATGTTGTACGGAATAATTTTTAACAGCATTTATCAATAGGGAGCCAATCCCTTTATTGTGTACAGATCCATCCACAGCAATTAATCCGATTGTACCCGATCCTTTTTGCTGATCCAACCGGATGGTAACCATGCCTTCTATTTTCTCTTCATTTTTATAAACCAATATCGCATCAGCAATGCTTCCGTTGACCGAATTCTCAATCCATTGGGTATATAATCTTTCATAAGCGTTACAATTAAAATTTTTGTCCGATTTATACCGGGAATAAGCACCACTTTGTAAGGCCAATGCAAGTAAATCCGGATGAACCTTTTTTTCCAGATATAAAGAAATATGATTATCCATGTCCAGGGCTACCTGTTTGTCCACATTTCCCTCATACACCACTTTGGAATCTACCAGCAAAATCTTTTTATCAGATAAAATCTTTTCTGAAAAAAGATAAGACTTCGGAGTATGAATATAAACCAAGTCGCATTTTTTTTCGTAAGACACTATTCCGGCAATCACATCACACTCATTATCAACAGGATCAACAGTAGCCGAAGCAACTCCTATTCCAAAAAAATCCGAGTCCCAGTCTAAATAATTTATTATCATATCCAATCTCCTATTTATTCCATATTCCTTTTGCTTTCCTGTTCAGGATCAGTCGAACCTGAATGGTTCCGAATACTAATGCCAACATATTTAAGATAACAGAAGGCAAGACAACTCCAACTATTCCCATTTTTTTACCTAGAAACCAGGCTAACGGAATATTGATAAAGATACACAAACTGGAAAATAACAATTGGAATTTTATTTTCCCGATTCCGTTCAAAATTTGAGAATTCAAACTATTCAACATAAAGAAGATAACATACAGCGCCACTATCAACGATATTCCGATAGGAACAGTCACTTGGTTTCCGATCCACAAATGGTATGCAAACGAAGAAACCGCCAACATAATAAGAACCAGTAAACACAAAAGTAAAATAGTCCGTACCAGTTTTTGATATATATTTTTCATCCATCTGAAATCTTTCAATGTATAAGCTTCGGTAAAAGCGCTCCAGAAAGGAGCCAGGATAATAGACGAAACCATCATCACAACACTAAAATATTTAAATGCGATATTGTATATTGTCACATCATCAGGAGTCGAAACCTGAGCGATAATAATAATTGTAGTCTGATAAATCGCTACAAAAGCTATTTGTATCAGAAAAAACTTACTCCCCAAGGTCAGAATGTCTCTTACGATACTTTTTTCAAACAGATGAATCGTCGGTTTATAGCTTTTATATTCATGGTTGTAAAGCCAAAAAGAGGAAAAGAGCATCACTAATACCGGAGCTGTCCCGAGAGCTAAGGCCAGGTAGAACAACGAACCGGAAGTCGTTTGAATCAGAATAAAAATGAATAAGAGCGTCAGTGCCTGCCCCAACATATCGTAGAATGCCGATTTAGCCGGTTTCTGATCAGCAATAAGAACCGTACTGATTGTGCGAAGAATGATTTGGATACAAAAAAATGTAAATGTAACTATAGCCACAAGCGACAAACCGGTTACCGTATCTTTCGGAACATTCAAAACCCGATTCCAATCAATGAAAAAATTAGCAATAAAAAAGAATATCCAAACGATGGTAAAAATGGCTCCAAGACAAATATAGGTCGTACTGATGTATGATTTCGCCTTTGCGTAGTTACCGGTAGCTTTGGCTTCTGTGAACCGGTTTCTCAGTCCATTTCCAAGACCTATATCAAAAAGGCTAAACCAGGCCACAATAGAACTCAATGTAAGCCAAACTCCATATTGAGTCGGATTTATATAGTTAATAGTCAGAGGAACAAGTAAAAACGACACAGCAATACTGATTCCTTTCACTAAAAAAGAAGTAATGATATTTTTGATCGCATTCGAGCTTCGTTCTGTCGAGCGGTTTAATTTATTAGTAATAAAAAAATGTATGTTTTTTAACATTCGATTGCTGTTTCTTCGATATCCTTACGAACCAGATTTATACACAACATCATTAAAATATATGTTACCGGGAACACCAGATTGGATGAAAAAAAAGAGACCCCTAATGCAAGCACGGTAACCTGAAACGAAACTAAAGCATACCTGTTTTCTCTTCTTTTATAAAAGAAGTAAGCAGCATAAAAATACAACAGCACAAATAAAGCCATTCCCAAATATCCAAATCGGACAAGTAATACCGAATAGCTGATATCAGGCGTTTCTAATTGAACAGTCGCACCGGTATCTTCATTCATCAATCCGAGAATAAAACCAAACTGTTCTGCTTTAGGAGATTCTTCCGGAATCAGGCCAAGCCCCATCGTAGTCATAAGCGGATCTTCACTCATATAAACAGCTCTTTCAGCGAAATGGCCAATACGAAAAGCAAAAGTCGACTCATATAAATCTTCCAGATCAAAATCAGTTTCAACAAAGTTGCCCAACATAACAGCCTGAATATCTTTATATGTTCTTGATTTTATAAACAAATGAGCTCCAACTGCAACCACAGGAATCAAGATGGATGTTGCTATAATCAGAATCGCAAGCCTTTTGGTTTTTGTTAAAGACAACACATATCCTAAAGCAAGCGTAGCCAAAAAAAGTACCGTCGCACTTCGACTAAACCCACCAACAATAGCTAGTACAAAAATAAAAATTGAAAATAACCGGAAATATCCTTTCAACGGATTTTTATAAATTGCTATAAATGTCATCAGGAATAACATATACGGCTGGTTATAAAAACGTTTAACTTCAATTCTTCCGAATTTCATAGTGCTTGCAGTGGCATCATTCAAGAATCCGGTTGACGTTAATATCTGTAAGACATAAATACAAGAAGTAAAAAGCGTTAAATAAAACAATAGGTGTAATAACTTGACAAGTTCATCGCGACTCATTTGTCGAAATACGAAGTAAACGCCAAAAAGAAGATAGGCTCGGGAGGCTTTAATAATTTCAAATGTAGAGCATCCGACCTGCACCTTACTATAAATCACACAGGCAATTAGAAATAAGAAAAAGAGAGACAGACACTTAACGAATGTATCCATCTTGAAATAAGCTTTATGGCAAATAAAATCAATGGTAAGGCATCCTATCAATAACACCAGGGCATAATCCGTTCCTTTTGAAAAACCCTTCGTCAGCATCATGAATTTCTCCGGCACCAATTGGAATCCGAAAGTAGCAAAGAAGAAGAAGATAAGCAATGTGTAAACCTTTTCCCCGCGTATGTATAAATACCACGCAAGGAAAACCATTATGATGAAAATAATTGCCATCAGCTATTATTTAGCACGTTTTCTTTTCAAGAAAGGTTTAATGAAAGGTTCTAAATAAATACCAATGATAGGAATAAGAACACAGCCGAAAAAGAAGACCATTAATACAACTTTCATGATATTCGGGGCAACCAGTTGTCTTGACATATAAGGAGGATCAATTACCCGGAGCTTAGGCATTACGGCAACCGAAGTGACAGATGTTTCTTCTTTTTTCTGTTGCAAATAAATAAAGACTGCTTGTTTCAATTCCTGTTCTCTTTTCAAAGCCAGGTATTTCTTCTCCATAATAGGCACATCCTTCATTTTACTTTCCAATAGTCTTTGTTTTTGACGAAGGTTGTTAACCGTGATTTGAGCGCTTTTCTTAACATTACTCAAAGCTTCGAGTATATTGGAGCGCATCATATTGATCTGATTCATAATTGACTGGCTCACAGCACTCTCTTTTTTAGACGAAAGGAGAAGATCACTTCTTTTAGCCAATTCATCGTTATAAGTAATGATAGCCTTAGCTAAAACCTCACTTTCTTTTCCAAAAACAAAAGATGGAATAGGGCTATATTTATTATTCGGATCACTGAGATATTTATCCAATAATCCTAAAGATTCCAACTGTGATTCTGCCGTAATAAGAAGCGGCATCAACTCGGTCGCCTGATCCATGTAAGCCGAAGCATCTGCCTCAATATCAGTCAATCCATATTCCTCTTTGAACTGTTTGATTCTTATATCGGCTTCTTCCAATTCCTTTCCGACATCCTGCAACCGGCTGTTAATAAAATCGAGGGTCTCTGCTCCGGAAACTTCTTTCTCTTTGGCTGATTCCCTATTATGCACATTGATGACCCCGTTAAGGATGTCCATCGCTCGCATAGGAACGGTATTAATCATTCGTAAATCGATAATATCGGAAGATTTTTTAAAACTTTCTATCTCCAATATATGGCTATATATCTGAGCCTGATAATCATATTTAAGTATCGTTACAATCAGTTTGAACGAATTTCCATAATTATTAAAAAGAGACGTCTTTGAAAAATTAAACTCTCCATAAGGAGTATGGATTGTTCCCGGTAAACCTTTCAGTTCATACGTTCCGACTTTATCATCAAAAGCTTTTAGTTTTATTTTCAAGTGTTCCGCCTTTACTTCAATAGAAAATTCAAGATCAACGCTGAGGGTGTCCGGCATATCCATCGGATAATCGATGTTTATAGGAGTCTGTGTATATAAATCCGTTTTGCGCAGCCCCATGTACTCCGACAAAATATACGTTTTATTCAATTGTAAATCTTTTATTAATATGGTCAAAGGGCCATGAGAAGCCATTAACTCAGCTTCATCCTGGACATTTGATCCCGGCGCACTTTTCCCGATACCCAGACTTTTCATCAACGACATACCGGCAAGGCTGTTATCGCCATTTTCCGCACGGAGTACTACTTTCGATAAAATCTCGAATTCGGGAGTTTTTAATTTCACATATAAAACACCTAATCCGGCGCATATAATCGCACTGATGACAAAATAATACCAATGCTTAATCCAATTCAACAATAAATCTTTGATTAACGTAAACTCCGTTTTTTCCTGAGGCGTATTCATAGGTCAATCTTATTTTTTATTAAGGGATATGATGGTAATGATTGTTCCGCTAACAAGTGATACGACACCCATTACCGTACCGATTACCGATAACTTATAATATTCCGACTGTCCGAATTTACTGTCTCTCTTGCGAGTATCATTCGGGTCGACTACAATCACATCATTTTGCTGCAAATAAAAATAGGGTGACGAAAACAAGTCTTTAGAAGTCAGGTCTAAATAAGTATATTCCAGCTGACCATTATTATCTCGAATCAATTTCACATTTTTTCTGTTTCCAAAGATGGTCAAGTCTCCTGCTGCTCCGATTGCATCCAGAATGGAGATACGACTATTTGTCACTACGATCGGACCCGGGTTTCGAACCTCTCCCATTACCGATACTTTAAACGACAAGATATTCATATTGACAATCGGATCTTTAATGTATTCTTCAACCCGAACAGTTACCGTATCCACGGCATCCGAGAGTGTCAATCCGCCAACTTTAACTTTTCCTATAACCGGGAAATTAACATCTCCGTTTTTGTCTACGATATAAGTCTGCACAGTTGTACTTTGATTGGCCACTTTCTCTCCCGGAGCAAGATAAGAAACTGTCGGCAAATTAAATTGAGCGATAAGTTCTTGATTCATATCCGGAGACGAAACTGTAATCATCAAAGCATCACTATTTTTTATTCGTGGTTCATATTCAATATAATTCAGATTACTAAGCATTTGTGCCTGCCCTCCATCTTTAGTCAGATCCTGAAAATAGGTAATATCTTGGGGAATAGATTTGCACGAATACAAAAAAATAACGGACAGGAAAAAGAATACGATTTTAATTTTCATACGTAAATATTTATTTTTATATTATTGTCGTATGGAAACTCGCATTTTCATTAGCTATGGTTACATACATGTAAATGCTCGTTTTCATAAAATACAAACAGTATTATGTTTTAAAAAGAATTTAGCTACAAAGTTAATTACATTTATAAAATGTAAACGGAGAATTCAATAAAATAGTACGTATATAAAAAATATTCTTAAAAAAATGAAGGTTGTCTTCAATCAGACAACCTCCTCTCTTTTGTCGAATGTTCCTCTTATAAAAATCCGGAATACCGGTTTTTCAAGGCTTCTTTTATCTGTTATTGTTTCCGGGCTTCTTCGTAGATATTCCTACCTTGACAATCGATCGCAACAATAACCGGAAGATCTTTAACGACTAAACGCCGGACGGCCTCTGTTCCCAATTCATCGAAAGCAATCACTTCTGCGCTTTCCACACATTGTCCCATCAATGCTGCCGCGCCACCGATAGCCGCAAAATAAATCCCGGAATATTGCACAATAGCATCTACAACCTCCTTATTACGAAGGCCTTTCCCGATCATCACTTTAAGTCCTTCCCCTATCAGTTTTGGAGAATACAAATCCATACGTCCACTTGTCGTAGGACCAACAGAACCGATCGGTCTGCCTGGTTTCGGGGGACATGGTCCGGCATAATAAATAGCCGCTCCTGTGAAATCAAACGGCATAGGAGTTCCCTGATCCAACAATTCACACATTTTTTTATGTGCAGCATCTCTGGCCGTATACACCACGCCGGAAATATAAACCATATCTCCGACATTTAGTTTTTTTATTATATCATCCGAAAAAGGAGTAGTAATCTCTATTCTTTTATCCATATTCCATTCAAAATTATCAATTTACAGATCTCCTTCCGCATGGCGGGTTACATGACAGCCTAAATTAACAGAAACCGGAAGTCCGGCAATATGGGTGGCATAAGTCGATATATGAACAGCCATCGCTGTAGTCGTTCCGCCAAAACCGGCCGGTCCGATTCCTAATTGATTGACAGATTCCAACAACTCTGCTTCTAATTTTGCAAGCACAGAATTTTCATTGGCCTGACCAACAGGTCTCAGCAATGCCTTTTTACTCAGTAAGGCGCTCTTTTCCATCGTTCCTCCGATTCCGACCCCCACAATGATCGGAGGGCATGGATTCGCACCGGCTTCCGATACCGTATGAATAACAAAATCTTTTACTCCTTGTAAACCCTGACTGGGTTTCAGCATTTTAAGCTGACTCATATTTTCACTGCCGAAGCCTTTCGGAGCAACAATAATATGGAACTTATCTCCCGGAACAATTTCATAATGAATAACCGCAGGAGTATTGTCTTTTGTATTGACTCTATCCAGCGGATCACGGACAACCGACTTGCGTAAATACCCTTTTTCATATCCGCGCCTGACCCCTTCATTAATAGCATCCTCCAAAGATCCATTTGTCAGGTGTATGTCTTGACCTACAGTTACAAACACAACAGCCATCCCGGTATCCTGACAAATAGGATCGCGGCCTTTCCTTGCTATCTGTGCATTCTCAATTAAAGTCCCCAGGATTTCTTTTCCTAAAGGCGATTTCTCTTTCAAGCGACAAGCTCCCAGGCAATTGTAAATATCCTCTGTCAGATTACAATTGGCGTCAATACAAAGCCTTTCCACCAACTCTGTCACTTGGATCGTACTTATTTCTCTCATTTCCTTAGTCGTTTCAAAAAATGTAACGTATTCAAATTAGAAATATCCACATTAGCCGCATCATTCAGTAACCCGATCAGACAATATTCATTTTTCTTCGTATCTTTAATAAATCGTTTAATGAATGAAAAATGATCAATTTCAGAGGTATTCCGAATATGAAAACGCGGCCCATTACAGTCTGTAATTATATCTCCGATCATAATATGATTTTCATCGTAATAACTAACCGACAGATGTTGAGCCAAAAGTTCATTGACTTTTTCGGATAATTTCTCAAAATCAAGTTCAATTTCTTCAAAAAATTTGAGTATAAAACCATTTCTCATATCCGAACTGTAAAACAAATCCGATCCGATATTAAATTCTGTTTTCAACACATGTATCGTGATATCTTCAATGGTATGAGCCATTTTTCGATACACCAGAGAATCATGAACGATTTCATATATGCTCTCCGGTAAGGGGCCGAATATACTCGGTCGGGTAACGATGATCTCCTCTCCGATTCCAATCAGAATATCCGCATTAATCTTCAGGGCAGGATATAAAACATTAAAATGTTCTACAATAACCCGTCGATCATGTTCAAGAGCCGTTTTCACAAAATCAACGATTTCATGCATCTGAGTAAATGCCGTCTGAAAACGCATATCGATATGGTAAGTCGTCGATTCCTGCACATTATCAAACAAATCACGGACCTGCATGATCTTTCTTGGATTGATGGCGTCGTCATCATTGGATAACTCAAGTCCCGGAAACATGCCTTTGATAAGAGACGATTTACCAGATCCGGCATCTCCTACAATTCCAATCAATTTATCATTGAAACTGAGGTGGCGCTGCGCAATTTGCTCTCCTAAAAACAACAACCGATCTCGTCCCCGGGGAGCAAAATATTGTGAAAAAACCGAATATTCTTGTATCAGGTTACGCATGAGAACTAAGAACTAAAAGTTAAGAACTAAGAACTAAAAACTAAACCGATATCCCATCAACGGAGAATGTTGTTGGGCGCCATAGACATCAGTTTCTCCCAGAGCTCCTGATGGAATCGGACGCACAATTGTTATTTTCACAGCTTTTGCCGGATCGAAATAAACCAGGTTAATAATATCCGTTTCGGGAATATTATACAACTGTGCAAATGCCTTTTCATTAATCGCTTTTGCTTCTTTCACTTTATTATACATGTCAAATTCCTTAAATATGACGTCAAATGTGAGTTCATACGGTCCGGAATTCTTACTTCGTATAACAGATGCGACATCTCTTAAATTATATTCCATATTATATTCTCCTTTTCTTTACTGACCTTTAACAAAATTGACATACTCGATAGGGAAATACGCTACCGGATTTTCCACTTTCATCAGGTGGTATACATTAAACTCATAGACTTCTCCGACTTTACAATCTGAAGGAGAAAACGGGAATGCCAGGTTTCCTGCGGTAGATATACGTCCTTCGTATCCGAAATGCAACATCGTGCTTCGGGCGAACCCACAAATAGTATCTGCCTGATCCTGGGTTTGAGCTACTGCTTCAATGACGATTGCCAACTCATGAGCCACACGGTTATCAAGACCCGGGAATAATCCCATCGTACCGTTTTTACCATAAATTTTGAAATCCAGGAAAAAATCTTTGATTCCATAAGTCTCAAAATTGTTATTAACACGATCTTTCACACCCTGAACAATCTGATCGATTTTCTCAATCATCACAGGATCTTTGACTGCGGCAACCGAAATCGTACGATACCCAACTCTTTTAACTCCTTCGAGTTTTACAAAATATTCTTCTGTCGGAACAAAGCGGCTACCCGTTACTTTAACCTGGTTATCAGCAATTTGTTCAAATTTAGAATGATGTAAGTTGATTGCTCCTCCGGGACCTGGCAAAATATACGGATTCGTCTTTTCATACAATGTATGAGCTGCCACAGAAAGTGTGGTACATTTACGTAACGGAGAAAGCGGCTCCAACACAAAACTATCTTTGTTCAGGTAACCGAACATACAATCGCTACCGCTACCCGGGATCGCAGCAATAGCTGCACATTCCAATATCTTTCCCAAGTGAATGGCCAAACCTTTATCAAAACCTTCTTTTATAGCAAGCGCGGAAAAAACAGACGGGTCATAAGACCTTCCTGCAAGAATAACATTGGCGCCTTCTTCCAGTGCTTTAATGAAAGGCTCTTCGCCTATTTGAGCAACAATACGAACCGATTCGTCCACATCTTTTTCAACAATAGGCTTAGCCGGATGAAGTGGCGTTACCTCTCCTTTTCTTAATTTGGATTTTACCAGTTCTTTGTCTATTTCCGACTGAATAATCGCCAGTTTGAATGACAAGTTTTTCGCCTGGGCAATCTCTTTAATTATCTGCAAATTGAACTCTACGTGAGGTCTTCCTCCGCATCCTCCTGCCGTACCGATAATCACAGGAATATTGGCTTCAATAGCAGCAGGAATCATGATTTCCAAATCTCTTTTTACCGAATTATAATCAGTAAATGATTTACCTGCACCCAAATAATACGGTCCCGGGTCGGTAGAACCGGCATCCACTGCAATTACATGCGGCTTACGCTTCATCCCTTCAACAAAAGATTCCATCGGGAAGCCGTATCCCAAAATGGCTGTAGGGGAAAGTATCCTGATTTGTTCCATAACTTTAAGTTAAGAGTTGAGAACTAAGAGTTAAGAGTTAAGAACTAAGAATTAAGAATGGTTTTTGTATGTTGAACCGTTTTATTTTTAGTTTTTAGTTCTTAATTTTTAGTTTTTAGTTTTTAGTTTATTTAATATTAATATCCTTTGCATCTCGTTATACACGATCATGTAACCTTCATCAACCCCCATACCTGGTTTTGCCAAATATTGTATCGGAGATGTTGCCATTGCAATATGAGCGCAAACTTCTGCCGAACGATTGGTTTCGTTGCAGGTTCCTCCCAGATAAGCGCCCATCCCGTGTTCTTTACAATAAAGTACCGCTTCAATCGAGTTGTTAATCCCTCCCAGGTCAGGAGTCTTGATCTGAGCCATATGACCCGCTTTATGAGCCGCAAAATCCTTGATATCTTCAAAGGTATTACACCATTCATCCGCTACAATTTCGGCCTGAATACCTTTCTTCTCCATGTATTCACGAATCAAACGCAAACCTTCGATCTGAGCCTCTTTTTCTCCCATATCAACCGGGCCTTCTACTCTCAATTTAAATGGGCTTGCGATTTTTTCCAACGATCCGATATAATCGGCTATCTTTTCGAAATCATTATTGAAAACCAGACCTAATGTACCGTATACATCGATATGAATAATCGGATTATATCCTTCATACGGTTTGAATTTAAGGATCCGGTCTCTCAACCATTCAATATATGCTGCAATTTTTTCGCCTTTCAGTCCGACTTTTTCCTCCACATGGTTAAACAAAGCATGCGGCAATACATCAGCACCTTTCATGATCATTTTATCTGCATTCAAATAGCGATCGTCTCCCGATTGAGAAAAGATAGGAATAATTTTATCCGCTATTTTCGTCCCATATTCTTCAGCAATCACTTGTGCCATGAGCTTAGACTGGCTCTTAGCCACTGCATCCAGACAAGCCTGTGTAACTCCATAACGGATAGCCGTATGATACACTTTTCCGGTTACCGGATTAACGGCTTTATCTACCTTATCGGCCAATTCCTTGAAAGACGTAATTTCCTTGCCTTTATACAATGGAGCTATTTCTTGTTCTATAACAGGAATAAAATCTTTGGCTAAAAATAAAGGATCACGTCCTCCTGCTCCGGAATATTGAACTGCAGCGCAATCTCCGTGAGCGATTGCTCCATTTTCCAAAACAAACAATACGGAAATAGATTCTCCCGATTGTCTTACGGCAGAAAAACCTTCTGTCAACGGCTTACCTTCATAAAAAGCGCCATCGTGTCTCGCTCCGGCTTTAATCGCCTTCTGGTCATCAAAGAAAAAACCTGTTTTTCCTTGTGCACAAACAACATCTACGATTTTCATATGATAATTTTTATTTTTTAACAGACAACTTATTTAACTCCAGTCGGTCTTCCCACAAGGAAACCTTTACCAATCGCATACACATCATCAATTACCATCTGGAAATTTACCGGACGTTTTTCATACGCCGCTCTCTCTTCCAGTTTTTGCTTATGAAATGCTTTCAAGTCTTCAGTCAATGGAACATCTCCGGAGTACAGCAAACGAACAGCACCTTGGTTATCCCGTGCAGGCATCAATTTACCGGCATTGTATTTGCTTGGTGCAAAAGGAATATCGATGATTCCTGCTTCAAATGCAGCGACCGTACCAACAGCATAATCACCTTTACCCAGTTCTTCTACTTTATTCAAAATACATTCCATCTCCTGCATGATAATTCCGCTTTCAGCAATAACGGCAGGGATATCCACAAAACTTTGTACCTGCAGCATGGAAGTAAGCTGCTTGGTCGCTTTTAATCCGGCAGCATTCGCTTCTTTAGTCGGGATACCCATGGCCTCATGAGGCGTTTTCACGATTACTTTTGTCGCCTTAGCCAACACTGCGGCAGCCGCTCCCCAGGAGATAACTCCGAAAGCTTTGGATTCATCCTGAGGGAAACCTCCCATCCACTGATGAAAAACCGTACTGATTCTCACATCCTGAAAACCGAACTTATCCAGATATTTTCGGGTCATTTGCTCTAATGAACGGATAGCAGCCACATCCTGAATCATGTTCCCACATTGGCCATATCCAACCGTAATATCTTTGACTCCTTGTGTTGCAGCAAGAATAGCTTCAATAACCGCAACAGCATTGGAGATACATGGAGGTACAAGAGTACCTGTCAACGGACCAAACGGCTCACGGTTAATAGAAATACCAGCCTCTTCATACAAGCCGATAAGTCTGTCTGCATATTGCCAGTGAGCTATTGTTTTTTCCAACGAATGGCTTTTTGAATAGGGAATATTATAAGATATTCCTCCCCCTTCATACGATGTAAAACCACCAGCTATGGAAATCTCAGTCAACAAACGGGCGTCAGGAGTTCCGTGTCTTACCTGAACCGGATTCTTCAATGCAGATGTCACAACACGACAAATATTGACACCATAGTTCACGGCAGGAAACCCATTCAACATGGAACGTCCGCCTTCTTTGCTTTTTTCAATTCCGACTTCAGCTTCTTTATATCTATTTAAACGTGTATAACTATCGATTGTTGTCGGCAACAGGTCAGCTTCTCCTTCATCTTCCAGATATTGCAAAAGCTTGATGTGTTCATCATAAAGTGCGACTCCTGCTCTCGGCTGAATCAGAGTCACTCTTTCTTCTTTTGCCTTTGCCAGTTTTGCCCCAAATCGTTTTTCTATCGGAATATCCTTTTGATAAGCAACCGCCTTTTCAAAGTCAACTTCTTTTCCTGTAGGCCATTGCTCGAGAACATCTTTACGCTCTGCAAAGAATTCGTCGTTTGTTAGTTTTTTGTTTTTAATTTCCATAAAGCCTTAATCCGTTTTAATCTATTGTTTTTATTTCTTTTTTCATCAGACAAAGCGCCAACTCCGGGTCAACCGCACTCAGTAAACCCATTGAAGCAAAAATATATTTTCCATCCAGCCAATATTGCGGATGTTTCGGTTTCATATAATTGAATTTACGGGGATTGTATTCAGCTCCCTTTAGAATATAGACAGGATGAACACTATTGATTATGACCCCTCCAATGCCTATAACAGAGGGCACTTCCGACAAGTCCTTTCCGGTTATTGAAAACAACTCCCCCATGGGGGTATAAGCGCTTTCCAATATACCGCAATGCCTTTCTACCGCTAATTCTACAGCTTTTTTTGCTAATGCTTCCTCGACACACAGTTCCCGGCTTTCGGCACTGGCCAGGATATCCGGATTAACCAGACATTTCTTTATCCAATCTTCGATTTCCTGTTGCTCCAGGCTGATTTCTTCAGCCAGAGCAGCCACATTGATTTCTTCGGCCAGTGAACTTAAGCTGTAACGCATCCCCAGATCTCCTTCCACCGTACGCTTACTATACGGCTCCGGCAGTCCTTTGGTCAGGACCTGCTCCATTGCAGGTTTTCCGTCAGTCATGGAATACACATCGGTGGTAGCGCCACCAAGGTCTACAGCTACTAATTCTCCGATACCTTCAGATTTTCGGGTTCCCTTACTCAATAACTCACAAGCGTTCATCACAGCAAGAGGTGTCGGGATAATTTCGGCAGAAGCTATTTGTTGCAAACGGGTAAGTCCTTTCGCATCGATAATCTTACGGATAAAAAGTTCCCGTATGCATTTTTTTGCAGGTTCAATATCCAATTTATTAAAAACCGGCATCACATTTCCGGTAATCACATAATCCTTACCCGAAGGATTGAACAGCTCTTCGATTTCGTAGGATGCACTTTTATTTCCGGCAACTATAACAGAAAAGTCCCTTTGAATTTCGCAGAGTCTTTTGGCATTGGCGATGATAACTTCTTTATTACCACCGTCGGTACCACCGCACAACAAAACGAGATCGGGGTTTATATCGTAAATTTCTTTTTGTTCGGCTTTGGATATTTCAAATGAATACGTTTTTATGACTTTAGCTCCGGCGCTCGAGGCCGCCATTTTAGCCGCTTTTGCCGTAAGTTCGGGCACCAAACCAAGTGCAACCATTTTTAATCCACCTCCGGCACTGCTGCAACAAAGTAATTGGTCATAAGCAAACTTGCCGATCTTTCTCTCAAGATCATGCAGCGCAGCATCAAAACCATGCATAATGTCAGTTTCAATAGTGGTAAATGAACTAGCCGTACCTACAATCCGGGATTCCTCACTGTTGATAGCTGTCAGCTTAGTATATGTACTGCCAAAGTCAGCCGTCAGGTAATTCATGGAAATAGAATAATTAACCTAATAACGCATTCAAATCGGCAATCGTAGTTTCTAATGTTGTTCCCGGAGGATATGCTTTTGTGAATCCCATCGCTTTAAAACGTTTCTCGACCTCCGTGAAGTCTTGTTTTCCAACCACAAGATTACCTCCTACAAGCAAAGGAATATTTTTTAATCCTGCTTCATCGCACTTTTCTCTCAAACCATTACAGTCGATTTCTCCATGTCCATACAAAGAAGAAACAACAATGGCTTCAGCATTTGTCTCCAATGCCGCACTGATAAACTCTTCTTGTGACACCATCACTCCAAGGTTAATCACATTAAATCCGGCATCCTGTAAGGCAAAGGCAAGAATCTTATTACCGACAGCATGCACGTCGGCTCCAATGACTCCGGTAACAATTGTTTTTGTTTTCATAAATATTATATATTTTTGAAAATCTGTCAAATAGTTAACTTAACCACATTAACATAACAGATAAGGTCATTTATTTTGCTGCAAAGATACGAAGTTATAAACAAAAAAGAACGTTTTGACAGAAAGTTTCAATGAATATCTTTCAAGAAAATTAAAAATAAACGATTATTTTTCAGGTTGTGGCTTCAAGGCGTAGGTTTTCTCTTTCAAAAACGCTCCTAAATCCTCTATACTTTGATGTTTCCGTTGTTCTTCCACTGAGATGGGATCTCCAAAAATCAGTTCAAGTGTTTTTCCTTTTTTATTGGCTAATTCGTGACAAAGTCTGACTGTTCGCAAGCGCCAATCGATCAGATCTAACAAATTAAAAAACGTAGAATTATGGCCGGTAATAAAAACCGGAACGATCGGGACTTTCGCTTTTTCGATCAACTTGATGACATTCGGTTGCCAGTCTCTGTCTTCAATATGAGTAATCTTATTTTTAGAAATTGCTCCGGCAGGGAAAAATCCCAGCGGATGATTCTCTTTCAAATGTTGAATACATTCCTTGACTCCGGCCAAACTCGAGCGTTCGGACAACGAGCCGGAAGCAAAAGGGTTAACTCCGATAAAATGATCTCCCATGATATCGACCATTCCTAGCACCCAGTTAACCATAACTTTAAAGTCAGGGCGCACTTTTGCAATCTCTCCGATCAAATCAATTCCATCGATATGCCCGTACGGATGATTGGAAACCGTAATAAATGCCTGTCCGTCAAATTGCCGGATAACATCTATATTCGTTACCTTACGGATGATCCCTAATCCGTCAATCATCGCATCTTCTATGTCCGTGCCTGTTTTGAATTTAGCGCTATCATAGACTCGGTTCGCATGATAAAGTCCTCCTAATTTCATTACAGCACGAGCCAGTTGGGTTCCGTAAGATTTACGAAATATCGGATGAATTTTCTGAATATCGCTAATACTAATGAGTTGATCTTTCATGAGAAGCAATAAAGAACTAAGAACTAAGAGTGGTTCAAAAAAATATAAACCATTCTCAGTTCTCAGTTTTTAGTTTTTAGTTCTTAGTTTTTTTAATCCAAGAAATCAATTGTTTCTTCGCCCATAATCGAACGCAATGTATTTTTCAGTTTTACATACTGGATAAACAAATCGTGTTCGGCAATATGATCGAAATCGTGCATTGGACTCTTGAAATAGAATGACAACCAAGTTTGAATACCACTCATTCCGGCACGATGCGCCAAATCGGTAAACAACACCAGGTCAAGACATAGAGGAGCTGCCAGAATCGAGTCGCGGCACAGGAAATCCACTTTCAACTGCATGGGATAACCCAACCAACCGAAGATATCGATATTGTCCCAACCTTCTTTGTTATCTTTACGTGGAGGATAGTAATTGATTCTCACTTTATGGTAAACATCTCCGTAGAGCTCAGGATATAAGTCCGGTTGTAAAATATTATCGATAACAGAAAGTTTGGATTCTTCTTTTGTTTTGAATGAACCCGGATCATCCAACACTTCTCCGTCGCGGTTACCAAGGATATTGGTAGAGAACCAGCCGCTCAAACCAAGCATACGAGTCTTGATCATCGGAGAAAGCACTGTTTTCAACATGGTTTGGCCGGTCTTGAAATCTTTTCCTAAAATAGGCACTTGTTTTTGTGCTGCAAAATCCCACATAGCAGGCATGTCTACTGTCAGGTTCGGAGCGCCATTGATATAAGGCACTTCTTCCGCCAGACAAGCATAAGCATAGATCATGGAAGGAGCTATTTCCGGACTGTTTTCTTTCATTGCACTTTCAAGGGCAGGTAATGTTTTGTGGACTTTACTCATTTGAGTAAACACCTCTGTACTACCACACCAGATACATACGATACGATCGCAATTGTTATCTTTCTTAAATGTTTGAATATCTTCGCGCACTTGTTGCATCAAATCCCATTTAGTAGGAGCGGACTTGACCCATGTCCCGTGAAGACGTTTCACAAAGTTTTGGTCAAAAACGGCTTTCATCGGTTTAATCGCCTGCAATTCGCCTTTTACTTTGTCTAAATCTTCAACAGTCAACACTTCTGCATGTTTGGCCGCCGCATAAACGTCATCTTCAAAAATATCCCAACCACCAAACACGATATCATCCAATTTAGCCAATGGAACGACATCTTTGATTTTAGGGAAACGATTTTCTTCCCGTTTACCTAAACGAATTGTCGCCAATTGAGTAATCGAACCGACAGGGATTCCCAAACCTTTGCGGGTAATTAATGTACCTGCGATAAATGTAGATGCTACTGCACCACCAACTCCAACTACGAGAACACCAAGTTTTCCCTTGGCTTCCTTCACTTGATTTTGTTTCATTGTTATTAAAAATTAAATTAAAATACACTGCAACCCGCAGTAATCCTTTAAATTGCGAGGTTTCTTCAAACCTCATATAATAAAATGACTTTAGTTAAATCTTACTTTATTTTATTCTCCCAACCCGGGCTTTTCAACCATACAAACGGTATCCATTATTAAAGTACAATTTCAAACTAACGCCACAGTATTATTAAAATTGAATTATAACGTTTTTAAGGTTATAATATCACAAAATGAGATACACCAACCAACAATTCTTCAACCTTATCAATGAAGCTGAAAAATTGTTTTCAAATCAGTGAAATCATAAATAACAGCACTCGCTGTTAAATCCGTCTTTTCTTCTTCCCATGCAGGACCTTTGATCCAAATAGTCTGACATCCAAGACTTTCTGCCGGAGCTATATCTTTTCTATGCGAATCACCCACTACAACAATCTCTTGCGCAGCGAGTTGCAATGCATTCACTCCTAATGCAAATATGGCAGGATCAGGCTTTCTGAAACCAACCACAGCAGATTCCACAATATCAACAAAATAAGTAGCAATCCCAAACTCCTTCAAAACAGTTTTTATGTTTCCGTAAAAATTAGAAACCAACACCAAAGGATACTTCTCAGACAATTGCTGAAGGATTGGTTTTGCTTTTTCTATCGTTGAACAGACAAAGTTATAACATTGATTTGAAATCGCAAGCGGATAAGCTAAAGTTTTATTAACTTCTTCTGACAAATAGTTGTTTTCAATCAACCAATTGATCTGCAATTCCGTCTTTATCAATAAAACGTCCTTAAAAGTAGCGGTAGGTTTGACTACCGGATTACATGCAAGGTAACGCTCTCCGTGTACATATGCGTCTCGGAATTCTTGTTTTTCGACAGGAACACCCACTTGTACGTATGCATCCCACAAGACTTCCGCCCAGTGTTTTCCATTACTGTCAATGGTTGCACCGTAGTCAAAAATAATTCCTTTAACTTTACTTACATTCAACATTATAAAAATTCCATTAAAAAAATAATCATGTGTTTATCACATGATTAGAAATAACATTCAAGCTACATTCTTCTTCAATTTATCTGTAAATCCCTTACAGATTTTCTCGTGTTTCTTAACCATATATAGCAACATAAGATTCATTACGGTCAGCTCAAAAACAAAATAAATCCAAGGGAAACCGGAAAGAACAGAAATAAATAACACAATAGCCCGAAGGTTGAACGACAACATATTGGTGTACTTCATCAAAGGCAGGCTTTCTGCCCGGAATTCCGTTCTAAACCATTCGGGAGCCACCCCTTGATAATGTTCTTTCAATAGATGCATCATCTCCTTGAAATGAGGCGCCCAGCTTTCTTGTCCCCGGGTGTAGTTCAGATAATTATATTCAAAAAACTTCGTGACCGGTTCCTTTTTCCAACTCAACTTCCTGTATTTAGTCTCCAAATCTTTGGAATTATCCAACTCACTGCCGTTTTTACCTTTCAGAAAAAGCAAATGTATATTGCGATAATAATCGGCCATCCGCGTTTGCGAACCATGAGAAGCTCCGGCCAAAAGAGCCAGTATCAGAATATAGAAGCTCCAATCCGGCCATAAACGAAGGATCAATGCGATATAAATGGAAATAAACCAAAAAACGCCACATGCGCCGTCCAGAATCCGGCCTAATTCGGATTTTTGCCCTGTCATCCGGGCTAATTGTCCGTCAGCACTATCGTATGAGTTCGCCCAAACAAGCAAGAAAACGCCCAGCAACTCCATCCATAGCTGATCAAAATAAAAGCATATACCGGAGGCAATTCCGATAAAAATGGATAAAATGGTAATCTGATTGGGGGTAACCCCTATTTTATGAAAGAATAAAGCCCACCGGTAACCAATCGGCCGATAAAAATAAATATCTATGAATTCTTCCGTATCGGCAGATTTAAGTGTCGATTCGAAAGTGGGTTTAGCATCTGCCATTATATATTAAGCTTTGTTTTTGATTGATATGCTCAATAGCCTTATCATAAATACATTGAGCTATAAAAGGAGCGGCGTTGGAACGACAAGGAGCAAAACTCGGCCAATCGTTAAAATCAATGATTCTCATCTGGCCATCGGAATCCACCACACAATCTCCTCCATAAACATAAATATTCAAGACTTTTGCCGCATCATTGCACAAAGCTTTCAGAGAATCCTGACTAAAAGGGATTCCGGTAGCCTGTCCGTTTATTTTTTCCCATCCGAACTTGGTATGATTCAAGTCATTCGGATAGAACCAATAAAAAAAGTCTGTCCCGGCAACGCCATAAAACTTAATCAGGTCTCCAACCAGGTGTTCATTAAGGACTGCCGTTTTAATTCCTCTCAAAGCGTATTCTCCCAACAACGTCTCCGCTTCTTCAATATTACGGGTGTAAGTAACATCTTCCCGGTGTATCGCATGAAAATCGCCTCGCTTGATCCAATAACGCTTAGCCATATATTCAACACTTACCGGAAGAGGTTCATCTGTATTGACAATAATACTTTTAGGATGAGGGATATGATTAGAAATAAGCAAACGTGTCATTTTTTCCCGGGTACAATTTTCGATCCCATATCCGGAATTAATAACTAATTTACCTTCATCTTCAAGCTTTTGTAGTTTCAGAATCGCATCTTTGTCGCGAACCATATCAAAAATAACCTCTTCTTTAACCTCAGATTCCAAGAATTCAATTTCAGAATACTCTTTGACAGAGCAACCTTTTTTCTTCAGACAATCCACCGTCAAATTAAATATGGCAGCATCATTTCCGACATGATTTGGAGAATACTGGCTATCACGCCGTATTCCTGCTATTTCTATTTTCATACATTCATTATATTATGAAAGCAAAAACAGTTCTGCTTTCTCAATATCCCCGGCACGATCTACATCCACAATTTTTGGGAAAGGATATGCTTTCAGTTTCAAACCGGCTTGTATTAATTCACGTTGATAATTTCGCATTCTCGATATTCCATTTTCCAGGCAACGATTCAGTATCGGCAACGCTTCGGACGACAGGCCGTAAATCCCACCTGAGACATATTTTTCATTTCCATCCGAATCGTCTAAAAAACCAGTAATCATCTTTTCATGATCCACAGCCACATATAAAGGTTTTTCGTCGTCAATAAAATCTGTCACGGCCATCATGCCGTCATTGGTATCATCAGCCATAAAGGCCTGTATATAATTTGAAAAATCTTCTTCTTTAAAAATCGTATCAACCGTTGTCAGGCAAAACTTGCCTTTTTGCAAAAAACGACTGATTTCAAAAAAACTATGCATTGAACTTGGTGTAGACTGTACAATAAGATTCAAAGGAACGCCCGGTTTCAATGCTTTGAGATGCTCCTGCACTTTCGTCATTTCTGCATTCACAATGATGCTTATCGATTCAGCATTATTTTTCAAAAAAATGTCGATCAGGCGATCTATTAAAGGAGTACCGTTCAGCTTGACCAAAGGTTTTGGATCTGTCACTCCTTCTTCCACCAAACGAGCCCCTTTTCCTGCCGCTATAATTGCATAATTCATATTCATTTACCTGTCTACTCAAGATTCCAATAAACCGACCTGCAAAGTTGCAAAAAAACTTTAAATCCCACAAATATTAACTAAATTTTAACGCTAATTATCAGCTGTCAAATCTAATTTTTCATTATCGGAACCTTTATCAAAGAACTGCTTTCGCAAAGGATTCGCATTGATCTCCGCATCTATTTGCCGGTTCCGGCACACATCGACAGCCAGATACAACGCATTTAGAAAAGCCGTTTCGGAAGCGATATTCTGTCCGGCTATTTCAAAAGAAGGATTCTGGTTAGTAGCCGTTTGGACGATAGGCATGCCGGCGGTAAAACAAACCCCCTCCTCCATGGATAACGTTTTAAAAGGGATCAGGCCTTGATCGTAATACATGGCAAGGATCCCATCGAACTTGACAAAATGACCCGATCCGAAAAATTCATCCGAGGCGTAAGGGCCAAAACAACAAACACCTTCTTTGGAAGCCTTTTCCATAGCAGGAATAATCCATTCGTTTTCTTCTTTCCCCGGAGTATCAAGTCCTGCATTCGGATTAAGCGATAAGACCGCAATGCGCGGAGAGGTAATCGCAAAGTCGCGCACAAGACTTTCCTGAAGATCAATCAACTTTCGACGAATCAGGTCTGTTGTTAATTGCGAAGAAACGTCGGACAAAGGAATATTTCCTGTAGCCAAAGCAATACGCAGGTTATCTTTAACAAGCATAGACAATGCTTGATTCTCTTTTCCCAGGCAGGCCTCCAGAAATGCGGTCTGGCTGGAATATTTTATATTATCTACCGGGACTTCATGAATTGCTGCCGGAGCTGTAAGCAACGCATCTATCAATCCTCTGTTCGCATCGTCCAGAGCCCGTTTTAAAGATGAAAGCGCAGCATTCCCCGATTCAGCAGTTAACTTACCAAGTTCTACTTTAATATCATCGCCGACGCAATTGATGATATTGATTTTATTGGGGGCAGCCTCTTCCGCCCGGTCAATCACATGCAGATTAACAGGTTGCACTTCCATTGACTTACGGTAATAAGCTGCAACTTTTGAAGAGCCGTAAATAACCGGAGTAAAAAGTTCTGTCACACGAATATCCGAAAACGCTTTAAGCATTATCTCATAACTAATTCCGTTGATATCTCCGTGTGTTATTCCTATTTTGATCATTTTTTAAGTCCAAAGTTTTAAATTTATAAACTTACAATTTTGATGTTATTCAATAAAATCAAGGGGTAAAGATACGATTTTCTTTTGTCGAAAGCATTCCGCAAGCCGCTAAAATATCTTCTCCCCGGGAAGATCGGATCGTACAAGTAATTCCTTTAGAATTCAAATAGTCCCTGAACGCAGGCATTGATGCCGGATCCGAGCTTTGTAACTCCACGCCCGGAATGGCATGATATTTAATCAAATTGACCCGGCAAGGTATTCCGGACAGCAGGCGGGCTAACTCTTTTGCATGTTGCAGATCATCATTCAGGCCTTTGAATAAGATATACTCGAAAGACACCCTGCGTTGATGAGAAAAATCATACTTCCGGATTAAATCCAAAACACCGGAGACCGGATAAGCTTTTTCTACCGGCATTAAAGCCGCTCTTTCCTCCGGATACGGCGAATGTATACTGACGGCCAGATGGCATTGACTTTCCTCCAGAAAACGCTTCAGAGCAGGGATAACACCCACTGTCGAAACCGTTATTCGCTTGGGACTCCAACCGTACCCATAATCTGCCGTAAGAATTTCCAACGCTTTGAACAGTTCATTGAGATTATCCATTGGCTCTCCCATCCCCATAAAAACGATATTGGTCAGGGTTTTGTTTTCCGGAACCGATTGTATCTGATTCATCATATCCCGTGCAGACAAATGTCCCGCAAATCCTTGTTTTCCGGTCATACAGAACAAGCAATTCATTTTACAGCCTACTTGCGAAGACACACATAACGTTGCCCGATCTTCATCCGGGATAAAAACCGTCTCAACAAAACATCCATTAGTAGCCGGAAATAAATACTTAACCGTTCCGTCTTTGGATTTTTGCGATTGCACAGGATCAACAGCCCCGACTTCATATCTATCGTTCAGCTTACTCCGGTTATCAAGAGAAAGGTTGGTCATCTCATCGATACTCTTTACTCGCTTCTTATACAACCAGTCTGCAACTTGTTTGGCTGTATAAGCAGGCATACCTGATTCTGATATAAGCTGCTTCAGTTCAGAGAATGTTTTACCCAATAACTTTTCCTTCATATAGAGATAAGTGTAAACAGCAAACGGTAAACAGTGCAGGTTTAATCCCATTCACTGTTTACCGTTTACTATCTAAAAAATATTTTAATAAAAACGGATCCGGTTATCCTGAATATCCGACTGTTCTTTTAGTGCGGTCATAAACGAATACATGCGATACATATTCATAGATTCCATGGATCGTTTTTGTACTTCCGGATTAAATTGTGCATCAGAATTTATCTTGTTTGTAACTTTCAATACATACACCCCTATTTTTCCTTTCATTGGGTCAGATATTTTTCCTATTTCCATCTGTGGGGCACGCGCATTAATAATCGGTTCCATTCCAATGCCCGAAATGTTTTGTGTGGCGAACGTAACAAACTTAACAGCTCCCGGAACGGCGTTCATCGCACTGATGTATTGATCAAAAGAAGTCAAGTTTTTAGATTTCAAATCTTTGATGATTTTTTCTGCTTTCTTATCATTAATCAGTTCGCGCTTCAAGATCTCGGAAACAGAGCTTAAAGAACGAAAACCTTCTTTCAAGCTTCCTTCAACAGCTGCTACGACAAAACGATCCTGACATTCGAAGATATCCGAGACTTCTCCTTTTTTATGTTCAAATGCCCAACGGACAACCGGGCGTGAAGAACGAATATCTCCTATTGTCTGCTGATTTTGAGTCAAGGTAATATCCGATTGCAACGCATATCCAGCTTCGGCGGCAGCCGATTTAAATGCATCCAGCGTTCTGTTTTTAGAAACATATGCATTCAAATCATTATACAGTTTATTATAAGTCTCCGTACTTGGAGTAACTGCGATCTGAATGTTCGCAATTTTGTATTTAGTAACCGGCTTCGTTTTTTCTGTTACAAGTACCAAATGTGATCCGTAAGTAGATTTAGCAACAAAAGGCGTATTCAAAGGCGCGTTGAAAAGTTCTTTTGTAAATTTAGGATCCGTACTGGTTACAAGTTGAGATTCCGTGATCCAACCCACTTCTCCAAGAGATTGTCCGTTCGTCGCATCTTTAGACATTTCGGCAAAAGACACTCCGCTATGAAGTACTCCGATCAAACTGTCGGCTATTGCTTTCAATTTAACCTCATCATTAATATTAGGCAATAATAATTGATTCATTTTAATTGAATCCGGAGCCTGAGTTTTAGCAACCAGCTTATACATGACGTAAGAATTTCCATCCAGCAACGGACCATCCACATCATTTACGTTCGCTTTTTCAACAAACTCTTTCATTGCAGGACTGATTTCTCCCGCAGAACGGAAAATATCTTCATATTTAACATCCGAATTTTCATTCACAACAGAGCTGACATCAACGTCCGGTTGAGAGAATTCAGCTTTCAAACCGGAAATGACTCTCTCTACGGCAGCCTGATCTTCTGCACTTGGCAGGATATCGACAGCAATATAATCAATCACTTTTCCTGCTTCTTGTTTAAAAATCTCTTTTCTTTTATTGTAAAGGCTTTGTATTTCCGATTCGGAAACAGCTACCTGATCATCCGGAACAGACTGATAGTTTTGTAGTACAAAATCAAAATCGACACTTACTTTTTCATCTTCAAATGCACTCTTTGCATCCAATGAATTAACGGCAATCGCGCTACCAAGCAAAACGGAGTATTTATTTTCCAGTTTTTGCTCTTTGATCGTTTGTTCCCAGAACAACCAGTATTTTTTAGCGCTCTCAATCTGCGCCCTTGTATCAGGAGGATAAGCACTTAAATCATCGGCTTCGATCGTTTGCAGAAATTGGATCAGCAGATTCTTATCGAATGTGCCGGTTTGTCTGTTGACAAAATCAGGCATTTGCTGGATTACGGGAGAAGGATTATCTCCAATAATCAAATCCGAAAGTTCCTCTTTACTGATAGAAAGACCTATTTGTTTGGACTCTTTTTCTAAAAGGATCTTATTTACCAAACCGGAAAAGACGGCTTCTCTTATCTGTGCCTGAGCGTCATCATTCAACGAATTATTCCCGCTTCTTTTCTTATAAACTTCAGTCAATTCTTCTACTTTTGCCTGAAAATCACGGATACTGACACCTTCTCCGTCAACTACTACGATTTTCTCTTTGGATTGATGAACAAAGGTTGATCCTGATCTAAGAAAGTCTCCGATGATAAATGCAAGCAAAGCAACACCAACTACTCCTACGAGCAGACCTGCTTTACTTCTGATTTTTTCTAACGTTGCCATTGATTTTTTATGTTTATTTTAATTATTTCACAGAAATTGCGCACGAAGATACGAAGTTTTGATTTATCTCATGCATTTTTTGATAAAAAATTTGCTTAATTATTTATCTTTAATCTGACTAACTCTATTTTTGTGTTGGTCATCTTAATTATTTTGAATGTATATCGATGGATTGTAATCGACTCATTCGTTTTGGGAAAGGTTTGATGGTAGTTCAAAATATATCCGGCTATGGTCTGATATTCATCTGATTCCGGGATATTCAATTGAAATTGCTCATTGACCTGATCGATCTCCATCCGTCCGGACAACACATATTCATCTTCGCCGACCTTCTTAGCCACAAAGATCCGCGTATCGTGTTCGTCTTCAATTTCTCCAAAGATTTCTTCCACCAGATCTTCCAAAGTGATAACCCCGGAAGTTCCACCGAACTCATCGACAACAACAGCGATGTTTTTTTTCTCTTCCAGCATGTTTTTCATCAGCTTGCTGGCAGTCATATTTTCAGGGACAAAAGGTAAAGCATTGATTTTAGTTGTCCAATCCTTCGGCTTGGTAAACATTTCCGAAGAGTGAATATAGCCAATAATATTATCTATATCTTCTTTATAAACAAGAACTTTCGACACTCCGGTTTCTATAAACCTGGAAAGCAGTTCATCCAAAGAAGTCGTCACATCCAAAGCCACAATTTCTGTCCGAGGAACAATACAATCCCGGACTTTTACATTGGAAAACTCCAATGCATTTTGAAAAAAAACGACTTCTTTCTCCAGTTCCGCATTTTCCGGCGATTCCTGAATTGTTTTTTGAATGAAATAATCCAGATCATCCCGCCCTAAGGATACATTTCCTTTTCCGAACGACAAATCGACACCGACTATTTTCAGTATCAACCAGGCTATTCCTGAAATAATTCTAGATATCGGATATAATAGGATGTAGAATATCAGTAAGGGTATAGCCAAAAGGGTCAGCAAAAAATTAGGATTCATCCGGGCGATCGCCTTTGGAATAAATTCTCCGGCGACAAGGATGAATAGTGTGGCTATAATGGATTGAAGGAACAGAATAAAAACATCCCCGGAGATAAAACTTTCCAAAAACGGAGTTAGAACCCGCGCCATCAACAGGCCATATATAACCAATGCAATATTATTCCCGATGAGCATAGCAGAAATAAATTGATTGGGATTTTTATTAAACAGGCTTAAGATGGAAGATATGACGTTTTTCTTCCGCTTTTCCATTTCAAAAAGCAATTTATTGGAAGAAACAAATGCGATCTCCGCTCCCGAAAAAAAAGCAGAAAAAAGAAGTGCTAACAATATGTATATGAAAATGGTATTCATTGTGAATGCGCCGGATCACGGGGTGGTGTATTCCGAGCGGAATCAGCTTCGTCGACAGTTATTTCAGCCTGAAGACTGTAAATCCGCCAACGGGTCATATCCTGATTGGATTGAAAACCAATTCCCATATATACACGGCCTCCTTGTTCTATGCGTATAAATTTCTCAGAATATATTTTTTCTTGTTTTTGATCCCAAAACATTTCGGAAGTTTCGAATTTTTCTCCTTGCAAGTTCGAAACTTTCACATTTCCCACCAACCTCCACAGTTTTTGTTTCTCATAATTATAAGCAGTATCGGCCACGATGCTTCCTTCCACATTATATAAAGAATCAAACTGTTCTACATGTATCCCTTTCGGAAAATACCAGTACGGTTCTTTTACATTATCGGAATAAACATCCCAGACCTCCGCCTTTAACCGGTAACGAGTCATTCCGGAATCTGAAATCAGAGATGAAATACGTTCGCTGTGCATCATCGGAAGAGCCTGTACATCCACAGAGACCGTATCCAAGGCACCTTTATTCTTACTGCAGGAAAATGACAGCAGGCAGAACAACAAAAGAACGATTACTGAACTTTTCGCTTGAAGAACCACAATTCGTTAAAGGTATAACTTACGGTAAATTTAAAATACTTTTCATCGATTAAAGTCTTCAACTGCGGACGAATAGCCATGTATTCAAAAGTCACATTCAACATCGAGCGGTTATCGAGCATCGGGATTCCAAAACCAGCACTCAATCCATATTCTTTATAACCGGATCCCTGCACTTTAATGTAAGAATCCGCATAATGTCCCCCAGCTCTATAATGCATCCGCTTGAAAAAATTGCGACTGCGGGAATCTATAACGTATTCCGCACCAGCATTAAATTTCGTACGGTTACTCAATGTGTCTGTTTTGCCGAAAAACTCGGCGTCTGCCCATTGTTGCATTAAGAAATCTGCTCCAACAGTTAATTTATCAAACTTTTGATAACTGGCTCCAAGCCCAAAAGATTGAGGCATCTCAAATTTTTCATCGGTAGAAACTGTTCTGTCTGCATTAGCAATAGCCCAACCACCGCTGGTATATTGCAACAATTCATCCGAATGGATCACTTTTTCACTGAATTTAATTTTTGGAGAATAAACTCCGCCGACAACAAGTCGGGATGCATCGGAAAGCGGGTGTACGTATTGGAATCCCGCCTCGAAAGTAAAACCGGAAGCCCTCATCGTATCGACCAAATCGCGGCGATAGGTGGTTACATCCGTAAAGTTTTTCACGGAATTATATTTAATGTCGCCAAATAAATAGCCGAGGCTCACACCCAAAGAAAATCGATCGAACACATCATAGGAGATTGCGCCGTAAACCTGGCTTAATCCTCCTGATCCTGAATACAGATCACTATATCCTTGAACCGAAGATGCTGTTCCGGATTCATAACCGACATAAGAAATCGGTTTGAATCCAACGCCCATTCCCAGATTTTTATAAAGGGGAAATTGCATGGCTACATAATCTATATTTCCATTAAAATTCCGTTCTTTAGCACTCTGGTCCTTAAGCCATGATAATTGACCCGTCACTCCCATATCAAACATAAAAGTCATGGAATCGACACTTGAGAAAGCGGCCGGATTCAATAAATTAATCATCTTCGGATTGCGCAATCCATATCCAATGCCACCCATTCCCCGTTGTCCTCCGGAAGCCTGATCGGCCAGTACGCCATATCCATAACGGGCATAAGGAGAATTAGTATTATTCTGGGCTAATAAAGAACACTGTACAAGCGTTAAACACGCTATTAAAAATACGACTTTAATTCTACACATATTGATAATTCAAGATTTCATTTAATCCGTTCAAGACTAAATTCCCATCTGCAAAGATGGATTTTTTTAATTTGGTTTCAAAATAAAATGAGTGTCCGCCTGTTAAAAAAACCAAAAGATCGGGATATTTCAATTTATACTCCTTGATATAAGCCTCCATTTCCTTGATAATTCCGTTCACTACCCCGGATCTGATAGCAGACTCCGTATCGTAGCCCAGGCCTGGGACATCTCCCTGTTCATCGAGCAGGGGCAACCGTTTGGTATAAGCATGTAAAGCCTTGAAACGCATGGTCATTCCCGGAGAGATATTTCCTCCATGATAAATTCCTCCCGCACCGACAAAATCATAAGTAATTGCAGTACCCGCATCAATAATCAACAGATTACGTTTGGGATTTTTCTTATAAGCTCCCACCGCAGATGCAATACGATCCTTTCCTAGCGAACCGGTGGTTTTATATTCAATTTGAATCGGAATCAGCGTATGTTCATCAAGTACGATGAATTGATTCAAGCGTTCTTTCAACAGGGAAACAATGTCGGGATTCAAATCTGCAACCGAACACAAAATTCCGTCAGAAGGGGAAAATTCATTCAATATCCTACGTAACTGATCTATCTTCAATGGCTTAAAGATGAAAGAAGCAAACAACTTCCGTCCATCAAAAACAGCCACCTTCGCTGAGGTATTTCCCTGATCAATTACAATATTCACTTTGTTATTCTCTAATTTTATCGGATTATAACTCGGCAAAGATATATGAATATTTTCAGTTAAGCTTTCAATATTCTATTTATTTAACATTTGACAGAAGTAAATGATAATATATAATGTTGTATCTTTGTTGCCTATTTTCTATTAAAACTATGGGTATTAAATCAAATAAAGTAATTGAAACGCTAAAACCTTATAAAGGCATTATTTATTTCATAGTATTGCTTTTAGGCACGCACTTTCTATGGAAACTGGTTGTGGACGGCAATCTTCATGGACAGGAAATTGCTGTTTTCGGAATAGACATGACTCCTCAATTCCATGACATATCCCTATTGACAACAAAAGCTGTTTATTGGTTCGTACACTTATTCCCCGGATCGGATACATTCATAATGGATGGGACTCTCCTCCGCTTTACGGATGGGTCTAACATCATAAGTATCATATGGGGATGTACCGGTGTCAAGCAGTTATATATATTCCTGGTAATTATGCTTTTCTATTCCGGACCCTGGAAGAAAAAACTCTGGTATATCCCTATGGGATGTATCATCTTAAGTGCTTACAACATCTTCCGGATTGCGTGTATCTGCTGGTTAACCAAAGAGCATCCGGAGCGTTTTGAATTCCTGCACGAAGGGCTGTTCCGTTATATCTATTACGGCCTTATTTTCCTGCTTTGGGTAATATGGGAAGAAGCGTTTGTCAGGAGAACAGAAAAAAAGACATCAAGTTCGTATTCTCACAACCATTAAAAAAACGAAAGCTTAAGACTCAATACCATGAACATCGTCGACAAAATTCAAAAATTAAGAGCGTTAATGAAAGTCCAAGGAGTCAATGCCTGCATCATTCCAAGCACAGACCCTCATCTCAGTGAATATCCGGCATCTCACTGGGAATCAAGAAAATGGATTTCAGGATTTACCGGTTCTGCAGGAACGGTTGTTATAACTGCTGAAAAAGCCGGACTCTGGACAGATTCCCGTTATTTCCTGCAGGCAGAAGAGCAGTTGACCGGCTCGGGAATTCAACTATTCAAGGATGGGTTACCGGGTGTTCCTAACGTTAAGAGCTGGCTGGCACAAGTACTGCCTTCCAACAGTACAATAGGAATTGAAAATACTGTTTTTTCCGCCTCGGATGCAGACGAACTAAAAAATTATTTTTCAGATAAAAACATCCGGATTGATACGGGTTTTGCGCCATTAAACGATCTGTGGGACGATCGTCCGGTCATTCCTGAAAATAAAATATTCAATATCCCTGAAAACCTTTCGGGAGCAAGCGCAAATACCAAAATAAAACAGACACTTGAAGCGCTTCAGAAAGAAGGCGCCAACACCACAATATTAGGGACATTAGATGCCATTGCGTGGATTTTTAATATTCGGGGCAATGACGTAGAATTCAATCCGGTAGCAGTCAGCTATGCCCTTGTTTCCGATAAAGAAACGGTTTTATTCATTCATCCTCAAAAACTCAATCCGGACGTAAGCGATTACCTGAAAAAGGAAGGTGTTGTCTTAGCGGAATACAACAAAATAACAGATTATATCAAACAACTGCCGGAAGATCGAACGTTATTGATCAATCCGGCGAAGATCAATTCCGAATTATACGAAGCCATACCCTCCTCCTGCAAAATCATCCAGACGTCAGTTCATCCTGTCGATCAACTGAAAGGCATCAAAAACGAAACTGAAATTGCGGGATTCCGTAAGGCCATGAAAAAAGACGGAGTTGCTTTGGTTAAATTCCAGATGTGGCTTGAAAAAGCGCTGAAAAACGGAGAAAAAATGACGGAATTAGACATCAGCAAAAAATTACTCGAATATAGAAGTCAGCAAGCCTTATTTTTCGGAGAAAGCTTCAATACAATCGCCGGATACGCCGAGCATGGAGCCATCGTCCATTATAGTGCGACAAAGGAAAGCAATGCGACAATTCAACCGAAAGGTTTATTGTTAGTTGATTCCGGCGCGCAATATTTCGACGGCACCACTGACATTACCCGCACATTCGCTTTAGGAGAAGTGTCGGAAGCCATGAAAAAGGATTATACGGCCGTATTGAAAGGAAACATCAATTTGGCACAGGCCCAATTTCCCAAAGGTACCAAAGGAGTCCAGTTGGATATCCTGGCCAGAAAAGCTTTGTGGGAAAACGGCGCCAACTATATGCACGGGACAGGTCATGGTGTCGGCCATTTTCTTAATGTACACGAAGGGCCTCAAAGCATCCGGATGGATTATAATCCAATGCCCCTTTGTCCGGGAATGATAACTTCCAATGAACCGGGAATTTATCGCACCAATGAGTATGGAATCCGGATCGAAAATCTCATTTTAACGGTCAAAGCAGAAGAAACAGTATTCGGGGAATTCTATCAATTTGAGACGCTAACTCTTTGTCCGATTGACAAAAAAGCCATTAATAAGTCATTACTTTTACCCTCTGAAATAAAATGGCTGAATGACTACCATCAGAAAGTTTATACCATTTTATCTCCGGAACTAACAACAGAAGAGCAAATTTGGCTAAAAGAAAAAACAGATGAAATGTAAAATTTTCATCCCTGTTTTCGCCTTTATCTATGTTATCTCCGGCTATGCCGGCCAGAGTCTTTCCGATTCTTTGTCTATTGAAATATCAGCTCCTCAATTAAAAAACAAGCAATTGACATTATGCTCTTATTTCAATGACAAAATCTATAAAAGAGACTCACTGACAGTATCCGATAAAGGATCCGGAGCTTTTCATCTGCCCCGAAAGGTAGAAGAAGGGCTATACCTTATTTATTGGGATGAAAATCATTATTTTGATCTTCTATTAGCGGACAGTCAGATTTTACATCTCGAAATCGATACAACCGATTTCATCTTTAAAAATAAAATCTCCGGAAATAAGCAAACAGAAGCGTTTGCCGAATACGTCCGGTTCATCTCAACCAAACAAAAAGAACGAACGGAATTATTGGAGAAAAGCAATCGGTTACAACAGGAAAATAAGAGTTCAGACGAAGTCAATAAAAAATCAGACTTGATGAATCAGGAAGTCAAAGCTTTTCAAAACGCCTTTTTCTCTGCATACAAAGATCAATGGGTAGGAAAGTTCTTCCTCGGTCTGGAGGCGGTCAACGGGCCATTTCCCCACCCTCAGTCGCAGGAAGAAGCGACCAAGGAGTTTTACTATCTGAAAGAGCATTATTTCGACAAAATAAACCTGCAGGATGTGCGTTTTTGGCGTACGAATTATTTTCCACAAATGGTAACCAATTACATGAATAAATATGTGGAACAAGTTCCCGACTCATTGGCTGAAGCGGCTTTGCGCCTCGTCAAAAAAACAGCGGGAGACAGTACTTGTTTCCAGTTGATGTTGACCCGACTGACCAATTACTCCATTGAAAGTAAAATAATGGGAATGGAAAACATCTGGGCTAAACTGGCTGAAAATTATTACCTGAAAACGAAAATGAGTTGGGTGGACTCGGCGTTCATTTCCAATATGACCTCGGAATATAACAAGATCCGCTATAACCGGATCGGTATGAAAGCACACAATATTCCGTTGTTGGATTCTTTGAATAAACCGATCGACCTGTATGGTACAAGCACAAAATACACCCTTATTTGTTTTTTTGAACCCGAATGCGGACATTGTAAGACAATCATTCCCCGAATATATAACGAGACCTATCAAAAATTCGGAGACAAAGGCCTTGATATTTGTTGCATATACATTCTGACAGACAGGAAGGAATGGATGGACTTCATTCATACCAATCAATTGGAAGGTCAACATTGGCATAATCTTTGGGACCCTAACCGGACATCCCGTTATTGGCAATTCTTCGATACATCCACAACACCTTCCATTTATCTTCTGGATGAAAATAAAAAAATCATCGCCAAAAAATTAGATGTCGAAAACCTGAACAACATTCTGGAACATTTACTGGCAACGAAGAAGCAATAAAAAACCAACCATTGAGCAATATATTTCACAAATAAATAGTATATTTGTAAAATTAATCAACTTCTATTTCTTTAAAAAATGGCAAAAGTACTTATTATCGGTGCAGGAGGCGTCGGCACTGTTGTAGCACATAAAGTGGCACAAAACCCGCAAGTGTTTACTGAAATAATGCTTGCAAGTCGTACGAAATCAAAATGTGACGTCATTGCAGACACAATCGGGACAAGATACGGAAATAAAAAAATCCAAACAGCCCAAGTCAATGCAGATCATGTAGACGAACTGGTCGGGTTGTTTAATGATTTCAGACCGGAACTGGTCATCAATGTGGCACTTCCTTATCAGGATCTCACAATCATGGATGCCTGCTTAATCGCTAAAGTAAACTACCTGGATACGGCCAACTATGAACCGTTGGACGAGGCCAAGTTTGAATATAAATGGCAATGGGCTTATCAGGATAAATTCAAAGAAGCCGGGCTTACAGCTATTCTCGGATGTGGTTTCGACCCAGGTGTTACGAGTGTTTTCACAGCCTATGCGGCTAAGCATTATTTCAAAGAGATGCACTACCTGGATATAGTGGACTGCAACGCCGGAGACCATGGCAAAGCATTTGCCACCAACTTCAATCCGGAAATAAATATTCGTGAGGTAACTCAGAAAGGGAAATATTGGGAAAATGGAGACTGGGTTTACACCGAGCCGCACGAAATTCACAAACCGCTGAATTATCCGAACATAGGACATAAAGAGTCCTATGTCATTTATCATGAGGAGCTGGAATCATTGGTCAAAAACTTTCCGACCTTGAAACGCGCCCGCTTCTGGATGACATTCGGACAAGAATACCTGACCCACCTGCGGGTTATTCAAAATATCGGTATGGCGCGCATCGATCCTGTCATGTACAATGGCGTGGAAATTGTTCCTATTCAGTTTTTGAAAGCTGTTCTTCCTAACCCGGGAGAGCTCGGAGAAAATTATACGGGCGAAACCTCCATCGGATGCCGCATCAAAGGATCGGATCAATCCGGTAAAGAAATGACCTATTATGTCTACAATAACTGTTCTCATGAAGCTGCCTATAAAGAAACCGGCGCACAAGGAGTCAGTTATACGACGGGAGTGCCTGCCATGATCGGAGCCATGATGTTCGTACAAGGATTATGGAAAAAGCCGGGAGTTTTCAATGTGGAGGAATTTGATCCCGACCCATTTATGGAACAACTGAACAAACAAGGATTGCCCTGGCAGGAGATTATTAACGGAGATTTAGAAGTATAAAAACAAATAAACAGGCCAACCAAATCCTAAAAACGTTATAAAATTATGAGTGAAAAAGTAAAAGAAACAGCAATGAAAGAAAAAACTGCACCTAATGCAGAAAAAATGAAAGCGCTGCGTGCAGCCATGGATAAAATTGAAAAAAGCTACGGAAAAGGCTCTATCATGAAAATGGGAGACGACAATGTAGAAGAGATCGGAGTCATATCTACCGGCTCGATAGGATTGAACGCAGCTTTAGGGGTTGGCGGTTATCCACGCGGAAGAGTCATCGAAATATACGGTCCGGAATCATCAGGGAAAACAACCCTGGCTATTCATGCGATTGCAGAAGCTCAGAAAGCCGGAGGAATCGCTGCTTTTATCGATGCAGAACACGCTTTCGACCGTTTTTATGCAGAGAAATTAGGTGTCGATATCGAAAATCTTTGGATTTCACAGCCCGATTCAGGAGAACAGGCGCTGGAAATCGCCGAACAACTGATCCGTTCGTCGGCAATTGACATTATTGTTATCGACTCTGTAGCTGCCTTAACGCCCAAAGCTGAACTTGAAGGAGAAATGGGCGATTCCAAGATGGGACTTCAAGCCCGTTTGATGTCTCAGGCTTTACGGAAATTAACGGCTGCCATCAACAAAACAAATACTACTTGCGTATTTATCAATCAGTTAAGAGACAAAATAGGTGTTATGTTCGGCAATCCGGAAACAACAACCGGAGGTAATGCCCTGAAATTTTATGCTTCAGTGCGCCTTGATATCCGGAAAGGAACTTCGATCAAGGATGGAGAAGACGTAACAGGTAACCAGACCCGGGTCAAAGTAGTTAAAAACAAAGTCGCTCCTCCATTCAAAAAAGCAGAATTCGATATCATGTTCGGAGAAGGTATTTCCAGAACCGGAGAAATCATCGATCTGGGAACAGATCTGGGAATCATCAAAAAAAGCGGTTCCTGGTACAGCTATAACGAAACAAAACTCGGACAAGGCCGGGAAGCTGCCAAAGAATGCATGCGCGACAATCCCGAATTAGCTGAGGAAATCGAAAAACTAATTGCAGAAAAATTAAAAAAATAAACCGTACGGGCGCATTGCTATGCGCCCATACAATATATGGACACATTTTCTGAAGATCATATTTATCAAACCGGCAAACGAGGCTCTATCGAGGTCATATGCGGCTCTATGTTCTCCGGCAAAACCGAAGAACTGATTCGCCGTTTGAAAAGGGCTCAATTTGCAAAACAAAAAGTAGAAATATTCAAACCGGCTATAGATACCCGTTACGATGCAGAGGGTGTCGTTTCACACGACATGAATTCGATTGCCTGCACACCCGTCGAAAATTCAGGGAATATCTTGCTGTTTTCCAGCAATATCGATGTTATCGGGATCGACGAAGCCCAGTTTTTTGATAACGGCTTACCCGAAATATGCAATAAACTGGCCAACCAAGGTATACGTATCATTGTCGCCGGATTGGATATGGATTTCAAAGGAAACCCGTTCGGACCTATGCCTGCCTTGTGTGCAATCGCTGAAAATGTGACCAAAGTTCATGCCATTTGCATGGAATGCGGACAACTGGCGAATTACTCCCACCGTCTTATTCAAAATGACAAACTCGTTTTACTGGGAGAAAAAGAGGAATATCAGCCATTATGTCGTACCTGTTACAACAGGCATAAAATTTGTCCTTGATAATACTAAATAACGTATTACAGGAATTATGACAGAGATTGAAATTAAGGAATATGCTGTAAGAACCTACCTTTCACTCGACGAAAAAAGGTTAAAGGATACATTCGATCTACTCAAAGCCGCCCTTGCAGATCTGCAAAATTGGCAGTTAAATGAAAAATTGAATGAGCTGGAAACGACTTATAAATTCATGCTCCGCTATTTGACCGAAGGAGTCAAAGATCCCGAACAACACCATATCTATTTGGATTTATTGCGGTCTTGTTACAAACTCTCCGATTCTATTTTTTTACAATTAAATATCAAATATTCGCAGGGACTTTATTATTATCATAAAAAGAAAGAAATAACACCTATTCCTTTGAACGAAGTATTAACTGCTTTGATTCAATCCATGGAAGATATTACCGGAAAGATCGCTTTAACAAGTTTATTGGAAGAAGGTTCCGAGCGAAGGAAACGATTGTCGGCACTCGAAAAAGAAAACGAGACTTTAGCGGCTAAAATTTTTACCTCAATCTGGCTTAATGAATCCCTCACAGAAGAAGAAACCGAGAGTTTAGACCGATTCATCAACAGCAAAGTGAATTCTTATACAACAAAAAGCCTTATTATTTCAGCAATCTCTTTGAATATGCAAATCTCATTCGATGAGAATAAAGCATTGATCCTGTTACGTTCCTGTGAGAATGAAGAGGAAGAAGTCAGACAACGCGCTTTGATCGGCACTTTATTATTCTTGCGAAAATACAATAACAGAATCGACTTATATCCTGAGATTATCCACCGGCTGGACTATCTATCTGAAAATAAGAGTTTTTTATCCAATTTAAGGGATATCATTCTACAATTCATTTTAAGCAAAGAAACAGAAAAAATAACAAAGAAATTTACGGAAGAAATTATCCCGGAAATGATGAAAATCAGTCCGGAATTGCGAAACAAAATCAAGCTGGATGATTTGATGGGAGAAACAGGCATCGAGGATAAAAATCCCGAATGGACGGAAATTCTGGAAAAAACAGGACTTACCGACAAGCTGCAGGAGTTTTCCGAATTACAAATGGAAGGAGCAGATATCATGCATTCTTCTTTTGCCCATTTAAAAACATATCCGTTTTTCAACGAATTAAGCAACTGGTTTATTCCTTTTTATGCCAACCAATCCATGCTGGATGATTTCAGGAGCGATGAAACCGAAACATTATTGAAAACCATGCAAGAATCATCGGTTTTATGTAACTCCGATAAATATTCTTTCTTTCTCAGCATTGCACAAATGCCTGAAGCATACAGAAAAATGATGATCGGGCAATTTGTAGCAGAATCCGATTCCGTGAAAGAGTTACAAAAAGAAGAATTGATCGGCCAACAGAAAAAATCTGCAATCATATCGAAACAATACATCCAGGACTTGTATCGTTTTTTCAAAATTCATCCGAGTAAAGCTTATTTTGATGATATTTTTGAGGAGAGACCGGATTTCATGCAAGTGCCGGTTATCCGTAAAATCATGGCTGATAAAGAAACTCGTGTCATTATCGGAGAATATTATTTCCATCGGAACTATTTCAATGAAGCTGTCAGTATCTTTGATGGGCTCATAGCCGAAGGAATCGATAAAGATGTTATCTATCAGAAAAAAGGATATTGCCTTCAAATGACAAACAATCTCGAGCAGGCTTTAGAAGCCTACTTAAAAGCCGAACTGCTGAATGGGAACTCATCCTGGACAATCAAAAAAATAGCTTATTGTTACCGGATGTTGAAAAAGCCGGAAGAAGCTTTGATTTATTATCGGAAGGCGGAACATCAAAATCCGGATAATTTATCGATTCAGCTCAGCATCGGACACTGTTATCTGGAGCTCAAAGATTATACAGAAGCGCTCAAATGTTATTTCAAAGTGGAATATCTGGATAAGAATGGAGAAAAAGCGTGGCGTCCAATTGCCTGGTGTTCTTTTCTAACAGGCAAATATGAGCAAGCGATGGACTATTTCGATAAAATTCTGAAACAGAATCCCAATGCTTCAGATTTTTTGAATAGCGGGCATACGCAGTTAGCCATAGGCCATATCAATCAAGCCATTCATTTTTACAAAATGTCAATGATGAGTGCTGATAATTCGCTGGAAAAATTCAATCTCGCTTTCCAAAATGATATACCCGAATTGCTTCAGTCCGGGATTAACAAAGAAGATATTCCTTTGGTTTTAGATCGGTTGATGTATGACATCGAACTAAAAAATGTTTAGTCTTCCAAGATAAAATTTCCACAAACGGAAATATCATTGACATTATGGATATTAATAGTATAAATACCTGACGGCCAATCTTTTGTTTTCACCATAATATGCAATGTATCCACAGTATCAATGACTTTCTTATAAATGACGTTTTTGAAAGGATTCAAAATACTGATAGTCACATCATCCGAAGAGATATAAAACTCAAACTCAAGAATATTCCGGTAGATATAAGCTTTCACATAACTGGCAGGAAAAACAACCGGAGTCCAAGGCTTATTTTTATTCCTGGAATTAAGTTTCACCATTTTCATCTCATTCGTTTCCGATAAAGAAAGCATGTTCAGCAAGGCTGTAAACACAGAATTGTTGTACTTTTTCATTTGTATTTCACTGTTAGTGTAAGACTTCCAAAAGCAAAAGTATTATCAAGACATCAAAAGGTACTGTCTTTTCATGAAAAAAGAAATTGGAATTTTGTCTAAATATACTATATGAAAAAAAAGTATGTCATCTAATAAAAAAAATTCATCAAATAGAAAAATTTGATATACATTTGATTAACTTTTTGATTAATAAGTCAGAAAAAATGAAAGCGATACAAAAAGAATTGGTTAAAGCGATAAGAGAGCGAACACCTAAAGGAATAAATGTTGTCGACATAGTTACCGACCTTATTCCCATGAGTAAAGAGGCCGCTTACAGAAGATTGAGAGGTTGTATCCCTTTTACCTTGGACGAGACGGTGCAAATCTGCAATAAACTAGGTATCTCTTTGGATCATCTGGTCGAACTTGAGCATGAAAATCAGTATACATTTCATGTTATCCCTATGAATTCTTCCGATCCTCTTGAAGAATATTATAAAATGATGACCCATACTTTGCATAGAATCAAGCGGCTTCAGTCTGCTCCTAAAAGTTTTTTACTCACAGCTCAAAACACACTATCCCATTTTTTCGCATTTAAATATAATCTTATTTCCAAGATGAAAATATTCAAGTGGGTTTATAATACCAACCCACCTGGATTAATTAAAAGAATGGAAAATATTATTATTCATCCCAAAGTGATACAGTTACAAAAAGAATACATGAATACAGGCCAGCTCATCCCCTCGTCTGTTATCCTTGACGAATCGATAATCAACAATATTATTCAAGATATTATATTCTTTACCAATATCGAAATCATTTCAGAGAAAGAGGTGGCCGGACTCAAAGAAGAATTACACGGAATGATAGATGACATGGAACATGCTGCAGTCAGGGGGGCATTTCCTTCCGGTGTTAAAGCGAATATTTATATTTCCCATACATTTTTCGACGCCACTTATCTTTATGCTCAAAATGCAGAATCTAAATTTTGCAGCATTCATTACGGTCTGAATCACCTGGTTTGTGAAAATGAGCTCATCTGCGACAACCAACGCCTATGGATAGAATCTTTGATCCGTTATTCAACTTTAATTTCAAATAGCGGGGAATTTATCCGGATGCAATTTTTCAAAAAACTCAGGAATGATCTCGATTCTTTAGCCATTTTACAAGCCAAAAACGTTTAATATATTTATCTTATGAAACTTCATTCAATTCATAACGTATTAATAAACAGGCTCAAAGAAAATACTCCTTTGGATGAAAATACAGTAGATATTTTAATGGATATCACTCCAATGAGTAAAGAAGCGGCTTATCGTCGATTAAGAGGAGAAATTCCTTTTTCCACAGAAGAGGCTATCCGCATTTGTCGCAAGCTCAATCTGTCTCTGGATGAAATGGCGCGAGTCAATAGAGAAGGATCTTTTACATTTTATTTGAATCCGATTTTTCCACCTAATCCTTTGGAAGAATATTACAGGATGATGACCAGGATAATACAACTATTGGAGCAAGTTAAAGAAAATCCGCATAGTTTTGCCTATAAAGCACAAATTCTGATTCCTTTGGAGTTTGTATACAAATACAAACTCCTCAATAAGCATATTTTTTTCAAATGGATCTATCAACTGAAATCAAATTCCGATCCGATTAAATTTTCAGATGTTCATCTTCCGCAAAAAATTTATGACATTCAAAAAAAATACCTGAGCTTAAGCTCAGAAATCAAAGTTTCTCTCATTATCGACAATTATTGTTTTAGTAACCTTGTCAGAGACATCAAGTTTTTCTCAAACATTGGTTTAATTTCAGCAGAAGAAGTTATCGAAATGAAAAAAGAAATACACTCTATCTTAAATGATATGGAGAGTGCCGCTAACAAGAAACTGCCTCAAAATGAATTTAAATTATTACTCTACATTACTCATACTTTTTTCGATGCGAGTTACATCTACATTCAAAACAATAGCAGCCAGGTATGTGCACTCCGGATCTATGGCATCAACAACCTTTTCTGCGAAAACACCAAAATCTGTGAAGCACAAAAAGTATGGATCGAATCCCTGATTCGCTATTCCACATTAATTTCAGGAAGTGGAGAACTCATCCGTTTTAATTACTTCAAAAAGCAACGAGAAATTGTCGATTTTCTATGACTTTGAAATTATCTTGGGACGGATCAGTAAGCGAAGAGACACATCGTAAGTAAAATAATTCCAGGCCCAATCAAGGAATATGAAGAGCTTATTTTTTACTCCTATGATTGTAACAAGGTGTACGACGAGCCACAGCCACCAGGCGAAAACACCTCCGAACTTAAATTTATACAAATCCGCTACGGCAGCATTACGTCCGATCGTTGCCAAAGAACCCTTATCTTTATATTCAAACGGGACCAGGATTTTTCCTGTTTGAGCCGATTCCAGGTTTTTTGCCAATAAAGTTGCCATTTGCAACGCTCCCTGGGCTACCTGAGGATGTCCTTTCGGGTAAGCATCTGTTTCCATATAAGCGATATCTCCTATAGCAAATGCGTTGTCAAATCCATTGATACGACAATATTTATCGACAATCAGGCGGTTTCCTCTGTTATACAATTCCGGATTAAATCCTGCGATTTTATTTCCAATCACTCCGCCCACCCACAACACATTATCGGAAATCAATTGTCCGCCATCGCTCATCGTGATGATCTCATGCTCATAGGAAGTAACAAAGACATTTTGATGAATGGTAACACCACGCCGGATCAATGTTTTTGCAGCTTCAGCCGAAGCATGTTCAGACATGGCCAGTAATAAACGCGGAGAAGCATCTACCAAATGAATCTGCATTTTTGAAAAGTCTATTTCAGGATAATCTTTAGGGAGCACTTGATTACGCATATCCGCCAAAGCGCCAGCCAATTCAACTCCGGTAGCCCCACCGCCAACAATCACAAAATTCAATAATTTATGTAATTGATCCGGATCTTCCGTAGAAGCAGCATCTTCAAAACTCTTCAAAATCCGGTTTCTTGCGAATAACGCTTCCGAAACCGATTTCAAGGTGATCGTCGTATCTTTAAGTGACGGATTGCCAAAGAAATTCGTATCGCATCCGGCGGCAATTACCAAATAATCATACTCTACACTGCCACAATTGGTTTCTACGGTACACGTTTCAGGAGAAACACTGGTTACTTCACACATCCGAAAGTGAACATTGTGTTTCTTTTGAAAGTTTTTACGAAGCGGATAGGATATTGAACTTGGTTCCAGTCCGGCGATAGCCACTTGATAAAACAATGGTTGAAATTGATGATAATTATTCTTATCCAATAAAATAACATCAAAATATTGGGGGTTCAATTTATCTGCAAGTTTTAATCCTCCAAAACCGGCTCCAACGATAACCACTCTTTTTTTTCCGGTTCTGTCGGGAATATTGACCATTTTTTCCATAATTTATATTTAGAAGTAGAAATGTTAAATTGTATTCTATATAACAATTCGTGTTAAAGATAGTTTATTCCTTTTTATTTTTAATTTTTTTTTCATATATTTGTAAAGATAAAGGATAAACCGATGGACGAAAAGAATTATTACGCATACACTCTGTCCAATTATGAAAAAATTCCTCCAATTACATCATTGAATGAAGAAGACAGAGAAGCGATCCGTATAGTTGGTCATGTGCTTCCTTTCAAGACAAACAACTATGTCGTTGAGGAGCTTATTAATTGGAAAAACATTCCAAGTGATCCTATTTTTACGCTGAATTTCCCTCGCAAGGAGATGCTGAGTAAAAAAAATTACCAAATGACTTCGGATTTACTAAATAAAAATCTTAAACCGGAAGAGTTAAAGACACGTATCAATTTCATCCGGAGACAAATGAACCCCAATCCGGCAGGTCAGGAGCACAATGTTCCTGTAATGAATAACGTTCGCTTACACGGGATTCAGCACAAATACAGAGAGACCGTTTTATTTTTTCCCAGTCAGGGACAAACCTGTCATGCTTACTGTTCATTTTGTTTCCGATGGCCTCAATTCTCTGGGATGAATGATCTGAAATTTTCAATGAAGGAAAATCATTTATTATTCAAATACCTGAAAGAACACGTTAAAGTCAGCGATATTTTATTTACCGGAGGAGACCCCCTGACGATGACTACCCGCGTTTTATCCGATTATATCGAACCTTTGCTTGAAAACGACTTCAAACACATCCGGACCATCCGTTTAGGGACCAAAGCGTTAAGTTATTGGCCTTATCGATTTTTGACAGATAAAGATGCCGATAGTTTAATGGTTTTATTTGAAAAAATCGTCCGTAAAGGAAAAAATCTGACGATTCAGGCTCACTTCAATCATCCGGTAGAGTTGTCTACCGATGCTGTAAAAAAAGCCATTTTCAGGATTCATAACACAGGCGCTCAAATCCGTACTCAATCGCCTGTATTGCGAAAAATCAACGACAATGCGGATATCTGGTCGGAAATGTGGAGAAAGCAGGTCGATCTCAACTGTATTCCTTATTACATGTTTGTCGCCCGGGACACCGGCTCCAAGGCTTTTTTTGAAATTCCACTGGAAAAGTGCTGGAATATTTTTCGGAAGGCTTATTCTCAAGTCAGCGGAACCTGTCGCACGGTAAGAGGACCCAGTATGAGTACCGGTCCAGGTAAAATACAAATACTTGGAGTTGCAGAAGTCAAAAATGAAAAAGTATTTGTCTTGCGATTTCTACAAGGGCGCAATGCCAATTGGGTGGATATTCCTTTCTTCGCCCGGTATGACCCGCATGCAACCTGGTTTGATCAACTCCAACCGGCATTCGGAGAAAAAAACTTCTTCTTTGAACAAGACAATACCGGATTCAAATACCTTTATGCCGATAAAAACGATTTTGAATTAGAGTAGATTTTTCATTAAAAATTGAAGACATACCCGACAGAATAGACCAATTGATTGCCGTATGGAGAGTAATTAATGTTGTCTTTCTTATATTGAACGACATCATAATACAACATCATGCTGACAGCACCCTTTCCTGTCGGCAGGATAACTCCTCCTCCCATCAAAACGGTAGGAACAAATAATGATTCATCGACATTATATCCTAATCCCGAACGATTACCCCACATATAATACGCTTCCGGTTGTACCTGCAAGGCAATATAAGGGATCGGACGAACACGTCCGTAGACATTCAATCCGAGGTAATTCTGAGTCTGTTTGTAGTCTGTGGAAGGCTTATACTTGAAATAAGTGTAGCTGATACCTGTCCCGGCACTGAAATATTTATTGAAAGCATAGCCTACCTGCGGAGCAATATTGATCGTCGTATAATCTCCGAGCGCCAATCCGAACGTTCCACCTAATTCGATCCGGTTTTTATCGAACTTTGGTTTTTGAGGTTCCACACTCTCCTGAGAAACAGAAGAAAAAGAAATAAAAAACAACGTTACTACAGCAATAAAACAAGTTTTCATACCATGATTTTTTTTATATTTAAGGCAGTATGGAACGTCGCATGGAAATAAATTATCATTATCGTATGACGTAAACAATTGATTTACATGCGTTGTTTCATATTCGTAATTAAATTAAAATTTGAAATGCAGGTTTACAAACCTCTTAATTCTAATCGTTTGTTAGCTAACAGTTCAAATTTCGTGCCGTATTTTCCGTAGTTACAATAAGGGTAGATACTAATTCCTCCCCGTGGAGTAAAAATACCGGTAACTTCGATGTACTTCGGATCCATCAGACGAATCAAATCTTTCATGATGATATTGACACAATCTTCATGGAACGCACCATGATTGCGAAAGCTGAACAGGTATAATTTCAGGCTTTTGCTTTCGATCATTTTTTCCTGAGGAATGTAATTGATTTCTATCGTTGCAAAATCCGGCTGGCCGGTAATAGGACATAAACTGGTGAATTCCGGACAGTTGAATTTTACCCAATAATCATTTTCAGGATGTTTATTGATAAATGTTTCCAATACTTCCGGTGCATAATTTTGTTTATACTCCGTCTTTCCTCCCAAATGAGTCAGTCCTGCGGTCTGTTCCATTTTTAATTCTTCGTTTTTAATTCCTCATACTCTTTCAGTCCTGCATTTCTCAACTTACATGCCGGACAATGTCCGCATCCTGAAGCAATAATTCCATTATAGCAGGTCAGTGTTTCATTCTTAACAATGTCAAAAACACCCAGTTCATCCGCTAACGCCCAGACTTGAGCTTTATTACGCCACATCAACGGGGTATGGATTATAAATTGTTCATCCATGGCCAGGTTAAGGGTGGCATTAGCCGAACGTATGAACGTGTCCCTGCAATCGGGATACCCGCTATAATCTGCTTCCGAAACTCCAGTAACCAAGTTTTTAATTCCGTGTGCACGAGCAACAACCGCACCGAATGTTAAAAAAAGTAAATTTCGTCCGGGTACAAATGTATTGGGATATGAATCGCTCGGTTTCTCTTCATCCATGATCATATCCGGATTAGTCAGTGAATTTTCGGCCAACCGGCTGATGATGGAGGCATCCAAAACTTGGAAATGAACGTCATATTTTTCTGCAATTGCACGTGCAACTTCCACTTCCTGCGAATGTCGTTGCCCGTAAGTGAAACACAAAGCCCTCACAGACCCGAACTGTTTTAAAGCCCAAAACAAGCAAGTAGTCGAATCTTGCCCTCCGGAAAAAAGGACAAGTGCAGAATCATTTATTAACATATTTCTCTGTTTTTTACGTGGTTAATCTAAGTTACACGGAAAGCGTTGCTTTCAAAACACATGGCAAAGATAATATTTTTACTTGTTTATATGTAGTCTTTCTTTCAACTTATCGTTGTGATCTTTCAACTTCTTTAAGTCAAACGCCAACATGATCCGAAAGAATCCGATAAACATAAAGGCAAATGCCGCCATGTATACGGCAACCAATGCGCCGACTGCCGGTTGAAAAATAATGGCAAAAGAACAGATAACAGCCAGAATACCGAATGCCAGATACCAACCCCAGTTCTTCCATCCGTAGCGCGACATATCAGTAGCAACTCCTATGGCAGAAAAGCCTCTGAACATAAACCAGAAAGCGACCAAAAACGGAATAACAGCAACAGAAACTATCGGTAAACAGATGAGTACTAATCCCAATATCAGATCAATAATTCCTCCGGTCAAATACCAACCCCATCCATCCAGGACGTTTTTATTAGAAACGGCAAAAATAATTTCAAAAAATCCCGTAGCAAACATCGTAATACTAAAAACGAGAGCCAATGCAATCAAACTATCTCCAGGAAAGAACATCATAAAAATAGCCAGTCCCACATACAAAACACCCAGTAATAATGATACCCACCAGTTTTTTACGGTAGATTTTAATTCGTCTAATAATTCTGTTCTCATAATGTTTATTTTAAATTAATCGAAAATATTATATAAATATAACATATGCGTATTAAAAAAGTTCTAATAAACTGTTTAAAAAATTTTCTACGAAGCATTTTGAATCTGAAAATATCCTTTGATTGTCAAATTTATTTTCAAACAGCACTCTATTATCTAAATTCTTAACTTCAAAAACCCTATGTTTATTCTTCCAAATTTTTTATTAAAAATCTTAAACAGTTCCTAAGTTTATTTTTGTTAAATTTTGTTTAATTATTTTCAGATATTGAAATAATTCTTATTTTTGTTTAATTATTCAAAATGAACCAACTATAAATGCTAGAACGCGAACTGCCTTTAGAAAGGGCCTTGTTTTACATGTTGAACGGGAGCGATTCCCCAACAATGGATCATTTCATGTGGCTTTATTCGGGCAAATGGACATGGCTTCTTTTTTACCTTTGCATTTTCGTTGTCGTTATTTATAAATATAAAAATAACTGGAAAGAGTATGTGTTTCTTTTTCTGATGATTGCGATACTTATCACTCTTTGCGATCAGATTGCATCAGGAATTTTCAAACCTTTTTTTGAACGGCTCCGCCCCACTTACCATCCGGATTTCAAAGACCAGGTAGAAATTGTATCGGGTTATCGCGGAGGAAGATATGGATTTATTTCGAGCCACGCCACCAATGTTTTCGGATTTGCAACGTTTACCGCCCTGTTGTTCAGGCACCGGATTTATACCGTAGTCCTATTTATTCATGCATTGATAACTATTTATTCAAGAGTCTATTTAGGCGTTCACTTCATTTCGGATGTGTTAGCCGGAGCGCTGGTCGGTGTAATTACGGGTTTCTTGGTTTACAAACTTTATATTTACATAAGAAGACAATACATCTCTACAAACGATCAAAAGCCGGATCATCCCGTTTATTCAAAAAAAGAAATTTTCGCCATATGCAGTTCTTATATTTTGACCGTAATTTTAATCTTATTATTTAATAATCTATTGATTAAAAAGATCAATTAAAAATCACTTTCAGTTAAAACGAATCGAACTTTCATAATTAAAATTATTTATTATTTACCGAACACCTCTAATTATTAACACTTAATACAATAAAACATAATAAAATACAACAAATCACAACAAATAGCGCCAAGAAAATTTGTTTTATTTTTTTTACTACTTTTGCACATCACTACTATTTTTACACACCACATGGAAGATAAAAAAAGCATACTAAGTTCTTTAAAAGAAATTGCAGAGACTGATTGTCCTGACTCATTCCGCTTGCTGTATAATCATTATTATCAAAAACTTTTCCGACAAGCGTTATTTTATTTAAATAATAACCCTGACTATGCGCAGGAAGTGATTGCAGATGTTTTTGTCGCCTTGTGGCAAAGTCGTAAAATACTGGATACAATAACCAATCCGGACTCCTATCTTTTTATTGCTCTTAAGCACGCTGCCGCCCATTATATAGAGCAAAACTACAAGAAGAAGCCGGAGTTACTCACAGAAAATCTTCCGGATGCAGACTGCAGCAATGCTGATACGACAGATTTCAATCTCCGGGATAAAGAACTGCAGGAAAGATATAAAGCAGCATTGGACAAACTTCCGCCCCGTTGCAGAGAGGTTTTTCGTTTGGTTCGTGAAGAAAGAAAAAAATATTCTGATGTAGCTACCATCTTAGGAATATCCACAAAAACAGTTGACAATCAAATGAATAAAGCCATCAAGATCCTTTACGAAGACTTGAAAGAAAATCTTTTTGTTGTACTTTTTTAATTTTCGGATAGGGGTAGTTTTATTTTTCATCCTCTTTATTATTGAAAACGATAGTCAAAGTAATAGCAAATGAAATACAATAATAAAACTCAAACAGCCCGCCAGAAATATCTGCAAAGACAGCTTCTTTCCGAAAAGGAGCAGAAATGCATTGATAAAGATTTATCGGGCAATGACTTTCGTTTTTTCATGTCGGCCGACACCTCTTTCATTCTTCCGGATCAATATCGTGCAGAATCCACATACCGACTCATTGAAAAACGAATGAATCCGGATGGACTCGCAAGACACAGGACATTGATCCAATATATCGGTTATGCTGCGGCTGTTATGATTTTAGCGTTCCTTTCGACCATTTTATATAATAATTACATAAAACAACCACGGATAGTATATGCGACAACTTCATACGGGGAGAAAAAGGAAGTAATACTGCCCGATGGATCCATCGTGATTCTTAACAGTATGTCGTCCATTGCTTACCCTGAAAAAATGAATCGCCAAACAAGAGAAGTGCAATTACAAGGAGAAGCTTATTTTGAGGTGGCTAAAAATGCCCATCAAGCATTTATCGTAAAAATAAATAACATGGAAGTAAAAGTTTTAGGCACCAGATTCAACATTCATGCATATGAAAACCAGGATTATATCGCAACCACTTTATTTGAAGGGATTGTATCTGTTAGCGCACATGGCCAATCTGCGTACAAGCTTAAACCCGGCGAACAGGCAATCTACAGAAAAGAATCAGAAAAATTTGAGACTCGCGAAATAAAAGATATCAATGACGAAGATGCCTGGCGACACAACGTACTTGCATTCGACAACAGGACTCTTTCGGAGATATTGAACACATTATCCCGTGAATATAATGTGACCTTTGAAATGGATAATGAAGAGTTAAAACGATTGAAAATAACGGCTCGTTTCCGTTCGGAAGAGTCCGTGGATAAAGCATTGGAAATACTGGGCGAATCTGCAGCATTTACTCATACCAGGCATGGCAACACCTATAAAATAACGACACAGAAATAAAGTTCAGATGCATATTATTACCCGGATCATATTTCTTTTTTTCGTCGTCGGTTTATCTTCTTTCAAGGGATATTCCCAAACGTCTTCTTTTACCATTGAAATGAAAGGGGCTACATTAAAAGATATACTCAAAAAAATAGAGAATAATTCGAACTATATATTTGTATTTAATGAGAGACTGGACATGGAAGTACAAAAAGATATACACCTCATTCGAATGCCGGTTACGGAAACCTTGAATTCGGTTTTCGAAGGAACAGGTATCAGTTGGCAGATTATGGAAAATCATATTGTTTTAAATAAGGCGAAGAAAATCATCATATCGGGATATGTAACCAACCGAAATTCGATGGAAACCTTGATCGGAGCATCGATCTATAACCGGACATCGGGTACCGGCAGTTTTTCTAATGCTTATGGATATTATTCTTTTCAAACAAACTCCGATTCCATCGATCTGCAGATTTCGTATATCGGATGTAAATCCCTTTCGAAAAAGTTTTTTGCCCGGAGGGACACCGTTATTCATTTTTGCTTGGAAGAGTCGGATATCTGGTTACAGGATGTGACGATATATAACACCCAACCGTTTTCCCCGGCAGGCAGTTCTGTTGAACTGACAGACAATGATATTTATCCGATGCCGGCGGCTTTCGGCGAAAATGATGTATTCAAATCGCTGGAAACCATACCGGGAATATGGGCTAACAGAAATGGCTCGTCCGGATTAAGTGTCCGTGGCGGAAGCCCCGACCAGAACTTGATTCTGATCGACGGGGTGCCGGTTTACAATACGGAACACACGCAAGGATCATTTTCCATACTTAATGGCGATGCCGTCAAAAAAGTATTTATATACAAAGGAAGTTTCCCGGCACGCTACAGCGGACGACTCTCTTCTGTGGTCGACATCCGCGTCAAAGAGGGGGATATGCAACATTTTCACAGCAGTGTCACCATAGGAACACTTGCTGCACGAATCAATGCCGAAGGACCAATTATAAAAGGGAAAACATCCTTTAGCATTTCTGCCAGACGTTCTTACCTGGATGATATCCTAAATCTTTGGGGCTCTACAATCCAGTTAAACGACTCTTATTATACGTATATATATGATATCAATGCAAAAATAAACCATAAATTTTCGGACAGAAGCCGTCTTTATCTGAGTTTTTATAAGGGACGGGATACGCAGACCTTCAACGACCAATACAGCGAACACGAAAATAACACAGAAATCAGCCATACTAAAGAGCAATCTGATTATAACTGGGGCAACGATATCATATCACTGAGATGGAATTATGTGTTTAACAATCAGCTTTTTGTAAACACAACAGCAGCTTATAATCGGTATCAATTTGATTCCAATGCATCGTTCAATAAAAAATATTACAAACAGGAATTAAACCATACCAGCTTTCAAAAATCAGGTATTGAAGACTGGCAAATCAACTCGGATTTCGAATATCAGCCCAACAACAACCACTATATCCGCTTTGGAGGCGGTGTGATACGGCATCACTTCAACCCGGAGACGTATGGCTCCCAAGCCAAACAAACGGATGACAACAATCAGGAATGGATGTTAAATTATCATTTGTACAATCCAATCAAAGGGTACGAGATGTCTTTATATGCCGAAGATGAATTTTCAATTAGTCCCAAACTGAAGGCAAATCTAGGGGCGCATTTCTCCCTGTTTGAAGCACAGGGTAAATTTTATCCTTCACTGCAACCTCGCTTATCATTAGGATATGAATTAACTCCAAAAACGACAGTTAAAATTTCATACGCAAAAATGAATCAATACATGAACCTGTTGTCATCGAATATGAGCAGTCAACCGACCGACCTTTGGGTTCCTATTACAAAAAAACTGAAACCGATGACATCCCACCAATTTTCGGCAGGATTATTTTTCGACGCCAATGCCGGATATCGATTTTCGGCAGAGGGATTCTATAAGCAAATGAGTCATTTACTCGAATATAAGGATGGCATGCTTTGGAAAGACGCGACCACATCGTGGGAAGAATATGTAGAATCCGGCAAAGGGTGGATATATGGCGTAGAACTACTTGCTCAAAAGACACGAGGACGCTTTACCGGAGGAGTGGGATACACACTTTCATGGAACAAACGTCGTTTTGAAACAATAAACAAAGGATGTCCTTATTGGGACAGATACGACAGTCGTCATCATTTCAACATAACAGGGGCATTTAAATATAACAATAAAATAGATTTCTATGCTTTATGGATGTATGCCACCGGTAGCAGAACGACTCTACCTCTTGAAGAATATGCATCATTACCGATATTTACAGATCAATCGGAAACTTGGAGTCATCTTTCCGTCACAAACATAAACAGCTACAATAATTATAAAATGTCAGACATACATCATCTGGATATCGGAATGAATTACCGTCGCTCGGAACGAAAAATATGGACTTTCGGAATATACAATGTCTACAACCGATTCAATCCTTATTGCGCACGAGTGGGAATAGACAATAATGTTATTGAAAGCGCACGAGCTAAAATTGTTCCCTCCGTATCATTTACCTATAAATTCAAATAAGATATGAAACATTCAATGATCATCTTTTCTTTTTTCAGTATTCTTTTTTCGTCGTGTTACTTCGAAAGGATAGTGGATATCGAAGAGGAAGCAATAACTACCCACCTGGTATTCAATGGGATATTTTACGCCGGCCGGGATACGAACTATTTTCATCTGAGCGAAAGTTATCCCCTATATAATCATAATCACGACACCGGTTCGATCGAGAGTAATAAACCGGCAGGGAAGATGATCCAAGACATGGGGTTCACTTGTGAAATAAACGGAGAAAAACGGTTGGTCGAATACGATCCGTCCGACAGTGTATATATCCTTCCAGGCCGATTACAGGAAAAAGACAGCCTCCTATTGCGAGGCATGTACCAGGGAAAAGAAATAAAGTCAAAAACACGGTTGCCTTTCGCTCCTCAGGTCATGGCTATGGATACGGCAACTGTGATTCGTTTTGAAAGTAATTATCTTCAGGAATGTATCCTGTTTAGAGTCAAAATAAAAAAGAATCCGAATGAAAACAATTATTACCGTTTACTGATAAATAATCAATTGTATTACAAAGAATTGGGAGAATTTCATCCTTGGTATCAATCTAACATTTATTATACAAACGATCCCGTATTGATAAACGGTTATACAGGAATATCCGGAAAGGCAGGTATTGGACAGGTCTATTTTTCAGATAATTTTTTCTCCGTATTTCGTGATGCAATGTTCAAAGAGGAGGAACATACACTTACATTTTACGTAGAAAAATATCCTTCATCTCCCATTTACAATACGATACAGAATCACATGTCTGTCCGGCTACAATCAATAAGTGAAGATTTGTATAAATATTATTCATCGCTGCAATACAGCGGATCATTCTCCTCCGGCAATACGTCGACACCGGTTATCATACATACCAATATTGACAACGGATTGGGAATACTGGGAGCTTGTAACGAGATCCTGATTTTTGAAGACACATTAAAAAAAATGAACGCGCGTTTAACAAAAGAATAAACAACTAAATTTTATTAATTAAATTAATTTGACATGAAGAGATTTCATCTGTTCACACTATTTCTATGCGCCTTTTTTACGAGTGTTACAGCACAGAAAAAAGAATTCTTCAAAGAGAAGAAGCACGAGTTAAGTCTGTCTTACGGTTCAGTAAACGACGAAAATTACTACTTAAATTACAACCGGGGTTACTACGGCGGTTATTATCCATCAAATGGCTATTATTATGCAAGTTACAATCGCGGCTGGGACTACGGAGACGATGCCTATCAGAGAACATCCACTTATCAGGGGCCAACGACAACCACGGGCGTATTCAACGGCAGTTATTTTTACAACATGTCGAATCTTCTTTTTTCGTTCGGAGGTACATTGTCCTACATCGGCTTTAATGCCAACTCATACAACCGTCTGAGTGATACAAAAACCGGAGACTTCAAAAGGCACACTATTGCATTCACGCCGACTGTCAGATATGCTTGGATTTCCAGGGAAAACTTCCGTCTCTATTCGGCTATCGGATGGAGTTTTTACCGGAATTCAGAGCACTATAAGACGAGCTCGGATAGCGACACGGATCATTCAAAAAACAACAGTACCCTATCCGGCAATGCAGCGATGTTGACTCCACTGGGATTTTCATTCGGAAAAGAGTTATTTATTTTCGGGCAAGTCAATCTCGGCGGACGTACCGGAAATTTTGTAGGCGGTGTCGGTTATCGCTTCTGAGATTAAATAAATTTTTAATTAAAAATAAGATTATATTCATATGAAAAAGATCATTTATATATTACCTCTATTATTTACAGTGCTCGTCTCCTCTTGTGAAGTGGAAAACGGCGAAAGCGGATACCCCAAAACTCTGCAGGGAATAGCAGCTTATGAGATTGTTGAAAATAGTCTTTATGAGTCCATCTCCTTATTGGATTTGATGACTGAAGTCGATCTTTACGCCCAAGCTCCTGTCGATGAAAAAGAAGGGATAAAGAATTATTTCTTACCGGAATATTCAATTGTAAACATTGAAAATGCCTGGGTCTTAAAGAAAGATTTTCAGGAAATCATTTTTACCCACAATCAAAAATCTTTGAATGAAAAAGGGGCGGTATGGACTGCGAAAATATCCGGAAAGACGTATGAAGGAAAAACTGTTACTATCATCGAAAATAAAAATTTTCGCGTAGAAACTCTCGGAAATAACGATTGGAAAGTAATCGCTTCCGACCTCAAATCTTTTAACCCCGGTTCAGATTACATCTACTCATCCGGTCATGTAAGCAATTATGAACTATTCATCGGGGGAGTTAAAGCGTATGATAAGTCTCCCAACCTGTATGACTTCAATATAAACAGAGGAACAGGAGATACGAATACGGGGGCAACTCTATTTAATTATCAAATATTACTACCCCTATCATACACCGACATCGGGTCTCATTTCTCAGGCTATTATCCGAAATTTTCTCCCATTAGCGGAAAGCTCGATATCACGGTCGATAAAAATAAAATAAGCATCGAAATAAGTAAATCCAATGTCCAGGTCACAATGAATGGAATAACCGATATATACTAACCTGCGGCATCTTGCGTTACCCAACTTATTTCCCATTTTCATTATCTATGGCTTACATACATGTAAGTGCTCGTTTTCATAAGTCAAACTATTCTTTTTTGCGTCGGCTGGCAATCGGCTCATTAAATACTAATAATCAAAAAGTTAAACATTATTGTTAAAACAAATTCCTTTTCTGTAACATTTATTTAACAAATATAATTTGATTGTGTCATTATTTTGATTAAGTTAGAGCCGTGATTTGAAATATTATTATTAACTACGCAAAAATGATAAAAGACCATGAAAACTGTAACATTTAATGAACTTCGTAGAATCAAAGACAGCTTGCCCGATGGCAGCATCACGCAAATCGCCCAAGAACTGGGTATCTCAGTAGAAACCGTCCGTAATTATTTTGGTGGCTATAACTTCAAGGATGGTAAAAGCTGCGGTATCCATATCGAACCGGGGCCTGATGGTGGCATCGTTATGTTAGATGATTCTACAATTTTAGATAAAGCTTTGATAATCCTGGGAGAAACTACTCATAAAGTCTCTTCCGTAAATGCGAATGTGTAGAAAACAATAAGCATCCGAAGGGTATAAAGATCGTAAAGGTTATAAGGTTTATAAAGTTTATAAGGTTCATGGTTGCATCGGATTTTATAACATTATAAGCCTTATAACCTTTATCAACCTTATGAACCTTCATCACTCTGTAAACGTTATTACGTGATAAACCTTACAAACTTTAATAATTATAAAAAGTCATGGAAGATAAATTAGTTACTCTGGCTATTCACACCTATCAGAAGGCTCAAATTCTAAAAACAATATTAGAAAGTGAAGGTATTGAAGTATATCTCCATAACGTCAATCTCATCCAACCGGTCGTTTCTGCCGGCGTCAGGGTTCGTATCAAAGAAAGTGATCTTCCCAAAGCCCTGAGAATAATAGAAACTACATCTATCCTAAAGGAAGAAGAAGTTTTGGAGAACGAAGAGCCGGTTCGCCGGACGATTCTCATCCCGGTCGATTTTTCGCCTTACTCCGTTCAAGCTTGTGAAATAGGTTTTAATTATGCCAAAGACATCGATGCGGAGGTCGTACTCCTGCATGCCTATTTCACACCCTTTTTTCCATCGACAATCACTTTAGGAGATACATTTTCGTATCAAACACATGATGAAGAAACAATCAGTGCATTAACAGAAAAGGCAAAAAAAGACCTGGCTGATTTTTCCGGATTCATCGAGTCTCAGATAGCATCCGGCGCGTGGCCTCAAGTGACTTTTCATAAAATACTGAGGGACGGTTTGCCTGAAGAAGAAATTGTCAACTACAGCGAAGAAAACAAGCCTTTGATGATCATCATGGGAACACGCGGGAAGAATCAAAAAGATGCCGATTTAATCGGAAGCGTTACCGCCGAAGTGATTGAAATGTCCAAATGTCCGGTCTTTGCGATCCCGGAAAACACCCCTTTCCGGAATTTTTCGGAAGTCAAACGGATCGCTTTCGGAACCAGTTTCGAGCAAAAAGATCTAATTGCCGTAGACGCGGTTTTCCATATTTTTCAGAACTACAATATCGAATATTACTTATTCCATATCTCCAGCCGTCAGGACGCCTGGAACGAAATCAAGCTGGCCGGAATCAAAGATTACTTTGAAAAACAATACCCTCAAACGAGTATTCGTTATGAAGTGATCAACGCCAACGATTTCACACTGAATCTTGAGAAATTCATCCGGGAGAATAAAATCGATGTTATTTCCCTGGCAACTCATCGGCGGAATATTTTTGCAAGGATTTTCAATCCGAGTATGGCGCGAAAAATGTTATTTCATACCGATACGCCCATGTTGGTATTGAGAAGTTGAGTTTTTCAGACAAAAGCCACAAGATCACAAAAAATACGAAATAAAACATTGCCTTTTTCTTTTTCAAACAAACAAAATGTTGTAATTTTGCAGGGAATTTTACAAATGAAGAAGTGAAACAAGGATAAAGCCTTGATATCAAGGCTTTATTTCTTTCATTTTTCCATTTCTTTCGTTTTTTCATACAATAAAGTACACCAAATAAATAATTATAATCTATAAATCTTATGAGCAGTTCGAAAGAAAAGCTTTTCTCTGAATTCCAACCGATTTCGACAGAAAAATGGATGGAGAAAATCGTAGCCGATCTCAAAGGTGCCGATTATGAGAAAAAACTCGTTTGGAAAACAAACGAAGGTTTCAGTGTAAAGCCATTTTACAGAGAAGAAGACATTGCAGGAATGAAAATGACGGATTCACTTCCGGGAGAATTTCCTTATGTCCGCGGAACAAAAAAAGACAACAATGACTGGTATGTTCGCCAGAACATTCAAGTGACCAACTTCAAAGAAGCCAACAAAAAAGCGTTGGATATTCTGAATAAAGGAATCACTTCATTAGGTTTCATCATTCCGAGAGAAGAAGTCAAGTCCGAAAACATTGCTGTTTTACTGGAAGGCATCCATGCCGAATGTGTTGAATTAAATTTCAAAACATGCAGCCGTCGTTCAGCCGACCTGGTCAATATTCTTGCTGCGTACATCCATGCGAAAGGCTACGACATCATGAAATGTTTCGGTTCGGTCGATTTCGATATGACTGGAGCTACTCTCCGGAAAGGAATCGTCAAAGAAGATTGGGTCGCTCAAATGACAGAAGTCGTCCATGCCGCCAAAGGACTACCCCGTTTCCGGGTATTGGGAGTAAACGCCTTCTTATTCAATAATGCCGGATCCTATATTGTTCAGGAATTAGGTTATGCACTGGCTTGGGGAAATGAATTGCTCGGAAAATTAGTAGAAGCCGGAGTTGATCCTGCATTAGCCGCTAAAAAAATCAAATTCAATTTTGGTATCGGTCCCAACTATTTCATGGAAATCGCAAAATTCCGTGCCGCCCGTTGGTTATGGTCTGAAATTGTAGCCGCATATAAACCCCTGTGTCAGCACGATTGCACCAATAAAGGTCAGGATGGCATGTGCCGTTGCGCATGTAAAATGAACATTTTCGCTCAAACATCCTCTTTCAATCAAACGGTTTATGATGCTCATGTAAATCTGCTCCGCACTCAGACAGAAGCCATGTCTGCAGGAATTGCGGGAGTTGATTCCTTATTAGTCACTCCTTTCGACGAATCATTCAAAACTCCGGACGATTTCTCAGAACGCATTGCACGTAATCAGCAACTATTATTGAAAGAAGAGTCTCATTTCGATAAAATTGCAGATGTTTCCGGAGGATCGTATTACATTGAAGCATTGACAAATACTATAGCACAGGAAGCTTGGAAACTATTCCTTGCAACAGAAGAAAAAGGTTTTCACGAAAGCGTTCAATCGGGAGAAATCCAGCAAGCGATCAATGCGACTGCAAACGTTCGCTTCAAATCGATAGCCCAACGCCGGGAGATCTTATTGGGAACCAACCAATATCCTAATTTCACTGAAAAAGCGGCTCAAAAAATCCAGGATTGCGATTGTAATTGCGGATGTGAGGCCAAAGGAGATGCGGATATCGAGGTTCTGAACACCAAACGCTTATCCAACGAATTCGACGAGTTGCGCTTAGCTACCGAAAAATCAGGAAAAACGCCCAAAGCATTTATGCTTACGATCGGCAACCTGGCTATGCGTCTTGCCCGTTCGCAATTCTCATGTAATTTCCTGGCTTGTGCCGGTTATCAGGTCATCGACAACCTCGGATTCGAAACGGTTGAAGCCGGAGTTGAAGCCGCCCGCAAAGCAAATGCCGACATTATCGTATTGTGTTCCAGCGATGATGAATACGCCACTTTTGCTCCTCAGACTTATGCGCTGACCAAAGGCAAAGAAATCCTTGTTATTGCAGGAGCTCCTGCATCTACGGATGAACTCAAAGCTCAGGGAATTGATCATTTTATCAATGTCAAGAGCAATGTGCTTGAAACATTAAAAGCGTTTAACTCTAAATTAGGAATTGCATGAAACCGAATTTCAAAAACATCAATATCAACGACGGTTTTGCTGCTCAAAATGTAGCAGAATGGTCTGCCGCCAACGCCATCAAAGCCGATTGGCTGACACCGGAACACATTCCTGTGAAACCGGTTTACACAAAAAAAGATCTGGAAGGGATGGAGCATCTGAATTATGCTTCAGGGATCCCCCCATTTTTACGCGGGCCTTATTCAGGGATGTATGCTATGCGTCCATGGACCATCCGCCAATACGCCGGATTTTCTACGGCTGAAGAATCCAATGCTTTTTACCGTCGAAACCTGGCATCCGGACAAAAAGGTCTTTCCGTTGCATTCGACCTGGCTACCCACCGCGGATATGACGCCGATCATCAGCGCGTTGTCGGAGATGTCGGAAAAGCGGGTGTTTCTATCTGCTCGATCGAAAACATGAAAGTATTATTCGACGGCATTCCATTGAAAGACATGTCTGTCTCGATGACTATGAACGGAGCTGTTCTTCCAATCATGGCATTTTACATCAATGCAGGACTGGAACAAGGCGCTAAGCTGGAAGAGCTGGCCGGAACGATCCAAAACGATATTCTGAAAGAATTCATGGTGCGTAACACTTACATCTATCCGCCGGAATTCTCCATGCGCATCATTGCCGATATCTTCGAATTCACATCCCAAAAGATGCCCAAGTTCAATTCGATTTCCATTTCAGGTTACCACATGCAGGAAGCCGGAGCCACAGCCGACATCGAATTGGCTTATACCCTGGCAGATGGTATGGAATACCTGCGGGCTGGTATCAATGCAGGAATCAACGTCGATGCTTTCGCGCCTCGTCTTTCTTTCTTCTGGGCTATCGGAATGAATCATTTCATGGAAATTGCAAAGATGCGTGCAGCTCGTTTACTTTGGGCTAAGATCGTTAAAAGCTTCGGAGCTAAAGATTCCAAATCATTAGCCTTACGGACACACTGCCAAACTTCAGGATGGTCGCTTACCGAACAAGACCCGTTCAACAATGTAGGCCGTACTTGTATTGAAGCAATGGCCGCAGCTTTGGGACATACTCAATCTTTGCATACCAATGCATTGGATGAAGCAATTGCATTACCGACCGATTTCTCTGCCCGTATCGCACGTAATACTCAGATCTACATTCAGGAAGAAACGTATATCTGTAAAGAAATCGACCCCTGGGCAGGTTCCTATTATGTTGAAACATTGACTCAGGAATTAGCCAATAAGGCCTGGGCATTGATTCAGGAAGTGGAAGAACTGGGAGGTATGGCTAAAGCCATCGAAACCGGTATTCCTAAAATGCGAATCGAAGAAGCTGCAGCCCGCACTCAAGCTAAAATCGACTCCGGAAATCAAACCATCATCGGTGTTAACAAATACCGTCTGGAAAAAGAAGATCCGATCGACATTCTGGAAGTAGACAACACGGCTGTACGCGAACAACAGATCGCCAAGTTGAATGAATTAAAATCAAAACGCGACAATGTAGCGGTTCAAAAAGCCCTTGAAGCAATTACCCAAAGTGCCGAAACAGGCGAAGGAAATTTGCTTGAATTAGCCGTTGAAGCCGCTCGTTTGCGTGCTACATTAGGAGAGATTTCCGATGCTTGTGAAAAAGTATGCGGACGTTATAAAGCAATTATCAGAACTATTTCAGGCGTGTATTCATCAGAAACAAAACAAGACCAGACATTCCAACATGCTTGTGAGTTGTCGGAAAAATTTGCAAAGAAAGAAGGTCGTCAACCACGTATCATGATCGCGAAGATGGGTCAGGACGGACACGACCGTGGTGCAAAAGTAGTTGCAACCGGTTATGCCGACTGCGGATTCGACGTAGACATGGGTCCGTTGTTCCAAACTCCGGCGGAAGCAGCGCGTCAGGCCGTAGAAAACGATGTTCATGTATTAGGTGTTTCTTCGCTGGCTGCCGGACACAAAACACTGGTTCCACAAGTTATTGAAGAACTGAAAAAACTAGGTCGTGAAGACATTCTGGTTGTAGCAGGAGGAGTTATCCCGGCGCAAGACTATGATTTTCTTTACAAAGCTGGTGTAGCAGCAATCTTTGGCCCCGGAACTCCGGTTTCCAAAGCTGCCGTTCAGATACTTGAGATATTATTGGAAGGTTGATCCGTTCCTACACATGCTAAATCCCTGTTAAATCCTTTGGGGTTTAACAGGGATTTTCATATTTTTGTTATCTAAATTAGAAACACAGTTTAACATGAAAAACATCCTTACTACAATCTCGATTTTAAGCCTTCTATTTTTATGGAATTCAACAAGTTATTCTCAAAAAAGGCAATTAACATTAAAAGAGATTACAGATATTCGTTCAGACGCACTGACGATTCCACTTCCAAATATTGCACGATGGAGTGATGCTGAACATTACATCGAAAGCAAGCAAGGCTCCCCCGCTGTATCAGTAGATGTTAGAACGGGAACAAAAACGCCATACAAATACCTGGCACCCAAACCGGTCGGCAAAGCCATCAAGGCGGAAAATCAGCTGTATTCTCCTGATAGCAGCTGGATTGCTTACACAATCAATAATAACTTATATGCTCAGGAAACGGCTACCGGACGAACGGTGCAATACACCACCGACGGTTCGGCAACTATCCTTAATGGCATCGCGTCCTGGGTATATTACGAAGAAATACTCAACCATGTCAAGCAGACATTCTGGTGGTCTCCCGACAGTAAATACCTTGCTTTTTTCCGAACGGATGAATCTTTAGTTCCCACCTTCCCTGTTTTCAATATCGAAGGACAACACGGTAGCCTGAGTATGACCCGTTATCCTAAAGCCGGCGATCCGAATCCTCAAGTACAAGTGGGAATTGTCGGCGTAGAAGGCGGTCCCATTACCTGGGCTGATTTTAATTTCAACGAAGACCAATATTTTGGAAAACCTTACTGGACACCAGACAGTAAAGCTTTCTGGATACAATGGATGCCACGCAAGCAAAATCAATTGAAAATATATGCCATAGAGCCGTCTACAGGAAAAAAGAGCGAAGTCTACACCGAAACGCAATCCACCTGGGTAGACTGGAAAACAGACCTCTCATTCCTGAAAAAACAACCTTCTTACCTTATTCAGAACACTACCGACGGATGGGATCAGATCTATCTTTATGGGATGGATGGTCGACTAAAAAATCAACTGACTAAAGGGAAAAATTTTTGGAATACCCAAATTCTACATATCGATGAAGGACAAAAAACAGTCTATTTTACATCATTTGCTGAAAAGTCCAGTCAATGCGATCTTTATTCTGTCAAATTAGATGGATCTTCGCTGAAACGACTGACTTTCGGAGACTTCAATCATCAAATCGTATTATCGCCTACCGGGAAATATTTTATTACCAAATATTCTAATCTTCAAACTCCAACCAAAATGGCGTTGGTTGAAAGTAAATCCGGAAAAATTATCCGGGAACTGGGCGATAGCAAATCGCCGACTTTCGACTCCATACAGGTAGCTTGTCCGGAAATTGTCGAATATACTACTTCGGACGGATTGAAGGTTCCTGCGATTATTTTTATGCCGACAAATTTCGATCCGACCAAAAAATATCCGGTTGTCATCTATACTTATGGTGGTCCGAATGCCGGACGGGTAGTCAATCGTTGGTGGGGAACCGGTTCCTGGTATTCTTATGAAGGAGTTATTCGTGTCATATTAGACCACAGAGGCTCCGGTCACTGCGGACAAAAAGGATTGGATTACTTGTATCGCCGTTTGGGTCAATATGAAATTGCTGATTTTACTGATTTTGTCAAGCAACAACTATATACCAAACCCTATATAGACCGGACAAAAATCGGCATCGAAGGACACAGTTATGGAGGGTATCTTACGGCATTAGCGGTTACGAAAGCTTCTGAATATTTCAAATATGGAATTGCAGATGCCGGAGTTATGGATTGGATGCTTTATGATTCACACTATACCGAGCGTTATATGGATACTCCACAGAATAATCCGGAAGGTTATAAAAATGGAGCCGTATTAAGCTATGTAAACAAGTATAATTCCGACAATCTGCTATATATCCGCCACGGATTGATCGACGACAATGTACATCCGCAGAACAGTTTCCAATTAGCTCTTTTATTGGAACAGGCGAAGAAGCCCTTCCAGATGATGATCTATCCGGAATGTACACACAATTTCATCAGTCGTTCATTAAATACGACTTACAATGATGCCATTACATTTTGGTATCGTCAATTATTAAATAAGGAGCCTTCGACAGAAATCCTTCGATAGATTTCTGTCGAAAGCTGTTTTATTCAACAGGCAGATCATGTCTGTTATTCGGGACCAGATGGATTATTTTATCCAAGAGGTTAATCGTGAAGTTGTAGCGTGATATAAATTTGATGCCTAATGATCCGTCTGCTCCCGAATCCCAATTACTTCCGGCTTGCAAAGAAACAGGCATATTTTTCAGATTCATGGTATGAACTTTGAAATCGACACAATGGCCGTTAAAAGTAGGCGTAGCTTTCCCAAGACTGATTGTACTCATTTGCGACTCAGGCTTAAATCCTCCTACCAATAGTTTATTTTTACGCACAAAAGGACTAAAACCGAGTAAATAGAATTTAGCTCCTGTATCAAAAGCAAAATTTCCATCGACATATCCATTACCCGTCAGATCCAACGAACCGGAAATAACCGGGATGTTGTTCGGGACAGTTATAGCGATAGCTTCTCCTTTTTCATAGACATATTCTCCATAAGTATACAAAGAAAGCTTTTTCTCATCAAAATCAAATTTGGTAATAAACTGTTTCGCGACGTTCAATCCGATAAGGCCATCAATTCCTTCTCTCATCTTTTCAAACAAAGCAATACTTTGATTCAACAGCTTTAATGTATCCAGATGCACTGTATTTCCGACAGAGAGACTAATATTCATACTTCCTCCGACAACCGTCGTATTTTGTTCTCCCGCCACTTCTAGTCCCAGCTCCTCAGCACGGCTTTTGGAAATAGCCATACCATCCGCTCCGCTATCGAACATAAAACGGAGTGGAGTCGACCGGTCGTTCAACCGGATCGTGAGGATAATGGATCCCCCTTCATCCACTGTGAAAGGCACGGAAGCGACCAATTCCGATTTAGCGTATCGATTTTTACCAAACAACTGATCAAAAAAATCCACATACAAAAGTTCGTTATTGGCATTCAGGAAAACATGGGTCTGAAAAGGCTCTTTATTTTTTTCACGGATCGTAACTGTTACCATTTTCTTCTCCGCATTCACAGCAACAGGTTCTTTAGACACCAGTTGTATCGACTCAATTTGTTGAGGCCGATTCACAATCTGAAGGAACGATCGCCCGGATGCCGGCCAGGTATAAGTCGTGATACCGAAATTAGGAGCGACAATTCCATTCAAAAGTGAAGTATCTTTCTGCAAAACTGCTTTTTCGAGTCCTGAAATCACCTCTGCAACAGGCAATTGCTTTGTCTGTCCGCAAAGCCAAGCAGGTAACAGCAAAGAAAATGCTAAAAGCTTGATTTTCATCAATTATTTCTTTAATAAATCATCAATCAATTTTGCCAATGCAGGGTCAGAAGGACGAGGAGCTTCTGCTGTTGCTACATTTCCTTTTTTATCAAAAACCATGAAGCGAGGAATCGCAGTAATCTTATAAAATTTCGACACATCGCTTTGAATTCCGTTTCCACCAAAAAGCTGAACGCCAGTCAACTCTTCTTTCTTCACGAAATCTTTCCATTTTTGTTTGTCTTTGACTTCATCGACAGAAATACTCATAAAAACAACATCTTTGCCATGATAGTCTTTTTCCATCGCTTTCAGTGACGGGATCTCTTTTTTGCAAGGACCGCACCAAGTTGCCCACACGTCGACAACCACGACTTTTCCTTTGAAATCAGATAAAGAGACTTTCTTTTCATTGGTATCTGTTCCCGAAAAATCGATCGTTTGTGTTATGGGTTTATTTTGAGCAATCTTCGTTAATACGACGTTCATCCGTTCTTTTTGATCTTCAGTCAGGATATATTTGTTGTATCTTGCATTGAATTTCTCATATTGATCATATGATTTCAAAGTTCCTGCGTATAAAAGAACCTGCTCTCCTTTTAATGTATCGTTTTCAATTCTTTCAATGGCTCTTGCCTGAGTTTCGTCCGGAGTCAGTTTTTCATCACTAACCGGATCCAGCTTTTGTGTTTGGATAAACATTCCGCTGTAAATCATATTCGAGCCGTAAGGATATTTGAAAAATTCCGTTGTAGTCAAATATTTACTCACACGATTATTTTTGTAAAAATCCGGAAAATCTTCTATAGCCGGATGCGCTGCTCGCGGAGTCAGGATAAATCTCCAGGCATAAAAAAGTAAATCATATTGGCGGAAATTCTTAAATTCTTTGTCAAATTTTTCATTTCCGGTTTTAACGGTATATTTATCAGCCATTGCAACGGTTTCTTCCAGGAGAGGGAAGAAGTCGACGTAGGTACTGGGCATCCCACCTTGATGCCACCGGCCAAATTTAGAATCAAAATAAACGGTTTTCCACTCCAAAAGAACTACTTTGTCGTGCCACTTGGCCAAAGCTTCGTTTTCAGGAGTATTTTTACCAACTAACGTATAAGTGGAATCATTTACAGCCAAATTAAGTCTATCTCCAGGTTTGAAATAAAAGACATATTTATTCTGGGGAGAAGAAGAAAAATTATTACCGATGACATAAAATCCTTCTTTTTGCGGTTCAAAAGCAAACCCGAATTTACCGTCTTTTTGTAAATTATAGCTCGCCAAAGGTTCCATACGACCGGAAATAATATAAAACAAACTCACATCTTTATCTCGTCCACGATTCCAGGTTCCTGTAACAACCACTGGCTCTACAGCATACATACCGACTAAACTCAGCAATAGGATGACTGTCAATACACTTTTTTTCATATTACCATTTTTAATTATAAAATTTGCAGGCAAAATTACATAATAACTTTGGGTATTTTATATCCAGCAATGCTTTTTTTACACTATTTATATTTTTTCACTTTAGTTGTCATTTTTAAACCACGTTATTAACAGGAGAACCTTTCAGAAATGCATGAAAATTCTCTACGGCAATGCCCATCAGCCGGGAGCGGGCTGCACTTGTCGCCCAGGCGTAATGGGGCGTTATGTAACAATTTTGAGCCTTCAGCAAGGGGTTATCCGGTCGAGGCGGCTCGGTCGACAACACATCTAAACCGGCAGCATAAATATGTCCCCGATTCAAAGATTCGGCCAATGCATCTTCATCAATAACAGGACCTCTGCTGGTATTGATGAGAATGGCCGTCCGCTTCATGATCGAGAGTTTTTCGTAATTAACCAGGCCGCGAGTCTCTGTATTTAACGGACAATGGATGGATAGGACATCGCTTTCCCGGAATAAAGCATCCAACGACACTTTCCGGATATTTTCAGGTAGTTGTTCCTGGAGTTTGGAAGTTGTGGCGATCACTTTCATTCCGAAAGCCAATGCCAATTGGGCTACAGCCGTTCCGATATGTCCCAATCCCAGGATTCCCATTGTCAATCCGTTCAATTCAATCAAAGGAGTATCCCAAAAACAAAAATCCCGGTTGCGGGTCCATCTCCCCTCGCGTACTTCATCTGCGTGATGGCCTACCTGCATCGTAATATTCAATAAATGAGCAAAAACGGTTTGGGCTACTGAATCCGTACTATAAGAAGGTATATTCGTCACGATGATTCCCCGGTCTCTTGCGGCATCGACATCCACAATATTATATCCCGTCGCCAGGACTCCGATGTATTTCAATTGGGGAAGTTGTTTGATCACTTCTGCACTCAAAGGCGTTTTGTTCGTCACTAATGCTTCTGCCCCTTTGGCCCGTTCTAAAATTTCTTCTTTCCGGGTAAAATCATATATCTCACAAGGAGATAATTCTTTGAATCCGCTCCAGTCCAGATCTCCTGGATTCAAAGCAAAACCATCCAATACAACCGTTTTATTGATTACCATATAATATATTTTAAAAGCCTTTGCAAAGATATGCATTTCCTGTTTCAAACGGGAAAAACAACCAATACACCATCCAATATTATTTAACTCAAAGAAAAAATCATACCTTTAACAACGTTTTTTGTAATTAAAACGTTTTATTAGTAGTACTAAAAACTTATTCGTATCAAAATTTTTAAACGTATAATCATTACTACAGTAATTACTCTTATTTCTGTGTTGCTGTCATCTTATCTGCTGTTATGGTTACCTGCTGTACAACAGAAAATTAAGGACATTGCCCTGACAGAAGTAATGAAGATAGCAGGAAATCATATACAAATCGGGAAATTATCTTTTCATCCGTTTAACAAGTTAAAACTAGAAAATGTTTATATTGAAGATTTGAAAGGCGATACCTTGTTTTATGCATCACAAGTATCTGCCGACTTCGACCTCATGCCGGTTTTCAGAGACACATTACTTATTAAATCCATTTATCTCGACGATTTTACAATCTTTCTTTCCAAAGACAGCACAACAGCCCCTTTTAATTTCCAGTTCTTGATCGATGCATTTTCTTCCAAAGACACCACAACGAGTCAGAAATCCGGCGGATTAAAGATCGAAATAGACGATGTCAAATTTTCGAACGGCACTATGAAGTATGATATTCTCTCTGCGGCGTTGTTAGCCGAAGACTTGTTTGATTCCAATCATATCCATATCGAAAATCTGAAGGCTCATCTTCAATTAAAGTCTATTGATATGGAACAGCTAAATGCTCAAATCAAATCATTTGCCTTCAGGGAAAAGAGCGGATTCGAGCTCAAAAATCTGAAAGCCGAACTTCATTCAAAAGGAAAACTTTTCCTCCTGAAAAATCTGGAACTTCAACTTCCCTCTTCAAAAATTCTCCTCAGTGACTTACAGGTGGATTATTCAGGAATGGAACCCGGACAAATTGCCAACAGTGCGAATTATTCACTGAATTTCGGACCCAACTACATCTGGCCGGCCGATTTGAAAGCGTTCTATCCTCCTTTTGCTCATTTTAGCGATTCATTGTATTTGGAAAGTAAACTGGTTGGAAAACTCCCGGAAATCAGTCTGACTGAATTCAAAGCAAACTTAGGCACAAACATTTCGATCGATGCATCCGCCTCTATCAGGGACTACAAGAATTGGTCGGAATCTCCTTTAAAAATAGCAATTAACAAACTGGCTGTCAATAAAAAAGGGATCAATATCATTGGAAATTTATCAACGACATCCGTTTCTTCCAAACAAAGTTATCCTCTTCTGAATGACCCTGTCGAGCTTTCGGGAACCCTCTCGGGGATCTTGTCTGATCTGGATATCCGATTGAATGCTTCCTCCAATACCGCCCAATTAGCGATAAAAGGGAATGCGGGTTATCTGGCTCAATCCGGCGCTGTGCGATGTGATCTGAATATCGACATCGACCGGTTGAGATTCAACGATTATGTCTACCGGGAAATACAGGCTCATGCGACCTATTCCAATGACAGTATAAGCCTTCATTTGAATAGTGCAGACCCGAATGTTCCACTCCAAATAACCGCATCCGGAAATCTCTCTCCGTCCAAAGAATCGGTTCATCTTCTGGCCAAAATCGACCATATTCGCCTGGATACGACCAACTGGTTACAGCAATATCCGGGAGCTGATCTCTACACCAATCTCTCTGTCGATATCAAAGGATTTAATCCTGAAAAGATGACGGCACAGCTTATTCTGGATAGCCTTATTTTCAAAACCAATAAAAACACGTTCAAAGATTCCCGATTGAAAATCAATTACAAAGCGACCGACAAGAACGCAAAAAACATGACAATCCGATCAGACGTACTGGAGGCCGATGTGCATGGGAATTTCACTCTAAATAGTATAGCCAGCTCGTTTCAACAAACACTATCCGAATATCTACCGGGAATTTTTCCTCCCGGGAAAAACAGGTTGACCTCCTACGATCAACTGGATTTTAGTCTAAGATTGAATCATTCCGAAATCCTAAATGAAATTTTTGATATCCCTTTCTTAATCCTCGAACCGGCAAATTTAAACGGAAAATATCAGGCTCACAACGGATTACTGGATTTAGATGCCGATATTCCCAAAGCTCAGATGAATACAATGGATTTATCCCATACTTTCATAAACCTACAAACCGATACAACCTTAAAGAAAATCAACCTGACTGCAGGAACCAGCCGAATGCTCAATAAAGCTGACAGCATGCAGGTAAGCCTGAAGTCCGAAACAATCGAGAAAGGAGCAACCTTAGAAGTCCGGATTATCAACAAAACAGATCAAATGAGCCTGGACGGCGCTTTATCTGCCGATATTCATTTCATTTCAGAAAAAAAATCAAAAATCCCCAATATATCAATCAATCTCAAACCGACTCCTCTCAAAATAAACAATCAAACGTTTCATTTGACTCCGGCAGCTATTACCCTGTTCTTACAAGATAAGAAATATACGATAGCAAATTTTGCCCTGACTCATTCCGAATCCGAATATGTTCAGATCAATGGCGCCATCTCATCCAATCCGACCGATACACTGAAATTGAATATCGCCCGGATACAACTGAAAACATTGACCGATGCGGCCAGGCTGAATTTGAATCTGACCGGAGAAGCCAATGGAGAGATCATTCTCAATCGTTTATTATCGACTCCTCTGATTATTACCAATGGATTTTCCATCAAAGACATCACGATGGAAAACAAAAAAATCGGTACATTAAATCTAAAAAGCGCTTGGAGTGAGCAACTTAACGGAATACGGCTGGATGCCAACCTGATTCGTGAAGGCTCTCCTGTTTCAAGTATTACAGGACATCTCCTGCCTCATAAAGATTCTCTAAATCTAAAGATAGACATCCAATCGATCCCACTGGATTGGATGAGTCCTTTCACGGCCGGAACACTATACGGACTGAACGGAGAAGCCGGCACACAGATCCAAGCCACAGGAAAACTAAGCAAGCCTACTCTGGATGGCATCTTTTATCTGAAAAACGCTCATGTCGGATTGAATATGACACAAGCTCAATATAAAATTTCAGATACACTGCTGATAAAACCAGATCAAATCATAATCGACCATTTCCGTATCACAGACGAAAACAATCAATCAGCGATATTAAACGGAACGATTTCCCACCAAAATTTTACGACATTCAATCCTAAATTGACATTAAACCTCGACCATTTTTTGGTAGTAAACAATTCCAATCAAACCGACAGCTTGTTTTACGGGACTTTACGTATCAGCGGCACCATCACTGCTACGAAATCAGACAAAGACATTCTTTTGAATGCCTTACTGACCAACAATGACAATTCCAGCATCATGATCAATCTGCCGGAATCAGCAACCGAAGCCCATCGTTACAGCAGTATCACATTTATCCATACAGGAGAGGATACCACCAAACAAGTTATTACCCGGAATACACCGGTTATTTCAAAATCAGCGATGCCTGTTAAACTAAAAATGTCTTTAACAACAACTCCCGGATTAAAATTGGGAGCAGTTATCAACCCTTCGACACGAGATGCCGTAAGCGTGACCGGAAGCGGGAATATCGATCTTTCATACGACCTGAGCAATAATGACATGAACCTGCTGGGTGTATATACCGTCAACGAAGGACAAGCTTCTCTGTCCCTTAAAAATATTACAAAAAAAACATTTTCTATCAGAAAAGGGGGCACTCTCACATTCAAAGGAGATCCCATGTCAACAGCATTTGATATCACAGCTGTTTATTCTACCAGGGCAGATCTCGCTACCCTTGATAAAAGTTTTGAAGATATCATGGCGACAACCAAAGTCCCCGTAAACGCCTTGCTGACAGCGTCCGGAGACTTGAACCAAATCACATTGAAATATAATTTTGAGTTCCCGAACCAAAGTGAAGACATCACGCGAAAAGCCGAAGGATTATTGTATACGGATGAACTCAAAATCAAAGAAATTGCCTATTTGTTGGCATTCAACTCTTTTTCCGAATCTAAAAATACAGCGACAAACCTGTGGACATCATTAGCCTCCTCCTCTCTTACCTCCCAATTGAACAATCTGTTATCCGGCGTGTTGAATGAAAACTGGTCGATTGGAACCGAACTACATTCAAACGACAACAATTTTTCGGATATGGAAATGGACGTGAATGTCTCTACCCGTTTGTTTAACGACCGGATGACCGTCAACAGTAACTTCGGATACAGGAATGCACCGACCAACAACACCAATAATTTTACCGGAGACTTTGACGTACAACTCAAACTGAATCAATCAGGCAGCTTTATTCTTAAAGTATATAATGTCACGAACACCAATTATTCCGATAAAGCCAAAACAACTCAGGGAGTTGGTGTCGTTTATCAACGAGAAGCCCGAACATTCAAGAAATTATTTCAAAAGATAAAGAAATTAATTAAGTAAGAGCCATGAAAATACGAGGGAATAAAATCAAAGGATGTAGATTTTTTAAAAGAAAAAGAAAACCTGCTTTATTGTTCTTTTTCATTCTTTTTTTATATTCCTGCAGCACCACAAAATACATTCCGGAAGGAAATTATTTATTAGACAAAGTGAATCTGAAAATTGACACCAAAGACGTATCTGCGGGCGAAATGGCCTCCTACATCCAACAAAAACCGAACGATCCGAAATTTCGATTACGGATCTACAACATGGTCAAAGGAGATACAAGCAAATGGATCGACCGGACCATACGTAAAATGGGGAAACCTCCTGTTATATACAGTCAACGGCTCATGCAGCAGTCTATTAAGGAACTGACTATCGAAATGAAAAATAAAGGATATCTGAATGCCCAAGTAACCTCCCAAATAGATACGGTTAATAAAAAAGCCCGTATCACTTACCTTATCAAGAACAATGAGCCTTACCGAATACACAGCTATACCATTGATTTTCGGAACGAACGGCTGGACAGTCTAGCTAAAAACCGGAGAAGAAGGGATGAAAAACGCCTCGAACCGGGCGATTTGTTTGACATGGACAAACTGGAAACCGAACGAACCCGTGTCAGTAAACAACTGCGCAACCAAGGATATTATACTTTTACACAAGATAATCTGCATTATCTTGCCGACACGACCCTTCATTCAAAGCAGGTCGATCTGACAATGATCATAAACGATAGCAGCCTGGCTATCCCCTATCACATCAATAAAGTAACTGTCTACAGCGGATTTGACCCTCTGAATGCGAATGCTTTTAAGGTAATAGACTCCATTCACTACAAAGGGATTGACATTTTGTATGATAGTGTTCATTTTCTCCGGCCTTCCGTCATCAATGATAATGTAATGATACGTCCGGGCTCCCTTTTTCGGGAACGAAGGACAGAACAAACCTATAATTATTTCAATAGCCTGGGTAACATAGGCCGGATCAGTGCACAATACGAAAAGAGTAATCATCCTGATTCCAGCCTGTTGAATTGCAACATCTACCTCACTCCAGGAAATATTCACAGTCTCCAGACAGGATTGGAAGGAACGAATAAAGCCGGAGACCTGGGCATAGCAGCAACGATCACATACGGACATCATAATCTTTTCAACGGAGGGGAAGAATTCAATCTCCGCCTGAGAGGCGCTTATGAATTTGTAAACGGCGACTCTGCCGATGTTTTGACTCATAATTTCTACGAACTCGGTATCAATCCGACTTTGACATTTCCCAAACTACACCTTCCCTTCATCGGCAAAATGGTCAAAGACCGGTATCATGTCAGCACACAATACGGCGCCGGATTCGACATCCAGAAACGCCCTGAATATACACGGGATTTTTTCAACCTGAACTGGAAAGTGATGTGGAGTAACGAAAAGCGAAACATCAATCAATCGTTGAGCTTACTCGACATCAACTACGTAATGATGCCCTGGAAATCAGAAAAATTTCAAGATTATCTGGACAACGATGTCGATTCATTGACAAAATACAGCTATGAGGATGTTTTTACTGCCGGAATCGGGTATAACCTGATTTATACGAATAAGGAAACCGGCAGATACAGGCAACGCCTTTATACAATCAGAGTGAACGCAGAAACATCAGGAAATGCATTGAATTGGATCTTTAATCTGGCGAATGCTAAAAAATCGTCGACCGGTCAATACAATATCCTTGGAAATCCTTTTGCACAATATGTTAAAGGAGATATTGATTTTGCCCAAACCATCCAGTTGGATCCAAAAAGCGGAATCGCATTTCATGTGGCACTCGGAGCGGCATATCCTTACAAAAATTCGACCATTTTACCCTTTGAGAAACGGTATTATGCCGGAGGTCCGAACAGTGTCAGAGGGTGGAGTACCCGATACCTCGGACCCGGTTCTTATAACGGAGATGATAATGACCAAACGAATCATGTGGGAGATATCAAACTGGAATTAAGTCTCGAGTATCGCTACCGATGGATGAAATGGCTGGAACCCGCTGTTTTCATCGATGCGGGCAACGTATGGACCATCAAAGATTATCCGGATCAACCCGGCGGATTGTTCCGCCCGTCCTCTTTTTACAGAGAAATAGCCATCGGAACAGGAATCGGCTTAAGAATTGATTTAAGTTTTCTAATCATTCGTCTCGATGGAGGTACCCGGGTATATGATCCTGCCTTGCCGGACGGAGAACGATGGATGTTTTTACAAAAAAATTTTACGAAAAATTCTGCGTTCTATTTGGCAATAGGATATCCTTTTTAGGACACAACCTTTTCCTTTTCAAAATTGTTTTGGATAAAGACTATTGAATTACAAAAAAATCGAACTATATTTGCGTTCTAAAATGAATTATAAAGTTAATAGATGAGCAACGAAGCAAAAGCATTAGTAGAAAAAGTAATTGAAGGTTTACAAGAGAAAAAAGGTCGTCGTATTACAACTATCGACTTAACAAAAATAGACGGTTCCATTTGTCAATACTTTGTTGTTTGTGAGGGAAACTCTCCAACTCAAGTATCCGCACTTTCTGATTCGGTATGGGATGTTGTTTCAGATAAATTACGAGAAAAACCCTTAGGCGCCATCGGGATGAAAGAAGCCCAATGGATCGCTATGGACTACGGTACGGTAATCGTGCACATATTTCTTCCTGACATGAGAGCTTATTATAACTTGGAACATCTTTGGGCGGATGCCAATATAACAGAAATTCCCGATATACTATAAATTATGGCAGATAATAACGAAAATAATAAATCACCTTTATCCGGAAACGATAATAAGACGCCTAAATTCAAATTTAACCTGAATTGGATGTATGCGTTGATCGCGATCATCCTGTTAGCAATCTTTTTTACCAACAATAATACTTCTTCAACAAAAGAAGTCGGTTGGACAGAATTTCAAAAGATGGCCAAACAGGACTATTTCAGTAAAATGGTCGTATATAACCGGAAAAATCTGGTCGAAGCCACAGTGAAACAAGAATATGTTTCACAAATATTCGAATCGGATTCTACGAAAACGAACAGTTTACTCAAAACAAAAACAGCTCAGCCAACTGTAACCGTCATCATTCCGTCTCCAGACAAGTTTTCGGACTTTTACGATCAACTGGTCTCAGAACATAATGTGACGACAGAGGTTTCATATGATGAAGGACATGATATTTTCTGGAGTATCCTGATCCAGGCTATTCCTTTCCTCCTGATTATTTTTGTCTGGATTTTCCTTATGCGACGCATGTCCGGAGGAGGAAGCAGCGGCGGCATATTCAATGTCGGCCGTTCACGGGCTCAGATTTACGACAAATCGTCTCAGGCTAAAAAGGTAACATTCAAGGACGTAGCCGGCTTATCCGAGGCCAAACAGGAAGTGGAAGAAATCGTAGATTTCCTGAAAAATCCGGGACGATACACCGATCTGGGAGGAAAAATTCCGAAAGGAGCCTTATTGGTAGGCCCTCCGGGAACAGGAAAAACATTATTGGCAAAAGCGGTCGCCGGAGAAGCCGACGTCCCGTTTTTCTCACTTTCCGGATCTGATTTCGTAGAAATGTTTGTGGGAGTAGGAGCCTCACGGGTAAGGGATTTATTCCGTCAGGCAAAAGAAAAAGCTCCCTGTATCGTTTTTATCGATGAGATCGATGCCGTCGGTCGCGCACGCGGAAAAAATCCGAACATGGGTTCTAACGACGAGCGAGAAAACACATTGAACCAGTTACTGACAGAAATGGACGGATTCGGCTCCAATAGCGGAGTGATCATCCTGGCAGCAACCAACAGAGCGGACATCCTGGATAAAGCATTGTTGCGCGCCGGTCGTTTCGATAGACAGATTCACGTAGACTTGCCGGAACTCAACGACCGGAAAGAGATATTCATCGTTCACTTGCGTAATATTAAAATCGACTCATCTGTCGATACTGAATTTTTGGCACGTCAGACTCCGGGTTTTTCGGGGGCAGACATTGCCAATGTGTGTAATGAAGCGGCATTGATAGCTGCTCGTAACGGCAAGGAATTCGTTCAAAAAGAAGATTTCATGAATGCAGTCGACCGAATTATAGGCGGCTTGGAAAAGAAATCAAAAATAACAACGATCGAAGAACGCCGGACGATCGCTATGCATGAAGCCGGACATGCCACATTAAGCTGGATGCTCGAATATGCCAATCCACTGGTCAAGGTAACGATTGTGCCCCGAGGAAAAGCGTTAGGAGCCGCATGGTATCTTCCTGAAGAAAGACAAATTACGACTTACGAACAATTGCAGGACGAGATGTGTGCCACTTTGGGTGGACGCGCCGCTGAAGAACTATTCGTAGGAAGAGTTTCTACCGGAGCTTCGAATGATTTGGAGCGGGTTACAAAACAAGCTCACGCCATGGTAGCCTACTTCGGGATGAGTCAGAAACTCCCGAACCTCAACTATTACGATACAAGCGGACAAGATTGGGGATTCACTAAACCATACAGCGAACAAACAGCGTTGATGATTGACGAAGAAGTCAAGCGAATCGTTAATGAGCAATACGAGCGTGCCAAACAAATTCTGACAGAGCACAAAGATCAACATTATCAACTAACAGCGATCTTGTTGGAAAGAGAAGTGATTTATGCCGATGACCTGGAACATATTTTCGGAAAAAGGAAATGGCTTTCCCGCTCTCAGGAAATTTTAGAACAACAAAAATTGGCGAATCCGGATCAAGCGGCCGCCGAACTAATAAAAAAAGAAGAAGAAAAAACTCCCGAAGAGAAAGAAGAGAAAGAAAAAGGAGAAGACCAGTGATCATCTGGTCTTCTCCTCAAGCACTTAAAAGAGGGAAGAAAAAAATAACCAAACAAAGATACGATTAGGAAAACACACCATTTACATAAATAAAGAGTTGAAACACGCGAAAGAAAACTAAAATTAATTTTGTATCTTTGTCATATTCTGATTGATTGTGTTAACTTTTTTTGGAATCGCAATTTATGCAAAACGACAAAAAAGATAGTTCTGATACAGCTCTTTTTGAAGAGGTTTATAAAACATACTATCCTCGTCTCGCCACCTTTGCTTCGCTATTTCTAAAAAACGAAGAAGCGCATGATATCGTTCAGGATGTCTTTCTTAACCTTCTAGAAACCAACATCAAAGACAAACATTCCCTGAATGCATACCTTTATAAAGTCGTGCGAAATAAATGCGTTGACTACCTCCGGCACCAAGAAATCAAAAACCAATATTCTTCCGAACTGGGAAATAAGTTACTACAAAAAGAATCTGAATATTTCTATGCCACACACAACGAAATCGAAGCCGCTTTCATCTCCCGGGAATTAAACGAAAAAATACAACAAGCAGTAGAAGAACTTCCGGCCAAAGGCCAAAAGGTATTTCAATTGTATTTTTTCGATCAGAAAACAGTCAATGAAATCAGCACGATCCTTAACCTATCGAAAAGTACGATTGAAAATCACATTTATAATAACCTGAAAATAATACGAAAAAAGATATCCAAATACCTGCTTCTCTTCATTTATCTTTATTTATAATTATTTCAAAAAAAATATCGCAAGACCCATTAGGTACTTTTTTATTCTCATACGACTTATATATTAGGATGTAAATATGAAAACATTAGACGATCAAATTGTAAAAAAATATCTTACTGATTCCTGTTCCGAATCGGAAGTGGAACAAATTCTCAATTGGCTGGACGAGTCTCCAGACCATGAAAAGGAATTGTTTAACCTGAAATTGATTGCAGCCGAACACAATTATACGCAATTGGCTCATGAGAGTGAAATATCCCGTTCCTACCGGGAGTTGTTGCGTATCAATCGATACAAAAAAGAGCTGGAAGAAAAAACGACTCGTCGGATCATGCAAAAATTGATAAGGTATGCCGCTTCTATTCTCCTGATCATCGGACTATCCACAGGAGCTTATTGGTACTTCACATCCCATCCGCAGGAAGAACTGATCGCTGTCGTTGCGGGAGAATCCGAAACCGTACGTAACATTATGTTAGAAGACAGCACCTCCGTCTGGCTATTTGAAAACAGTCGGATCGAATATCCTCCCAAGTTTTCAAAAAATTCCAGAAACGTCAAAGTCGAAGGTAAAGTTTATTTCAAAGTAGCCAAAGACAAAAAACGTCCTTTCCTCGTCGATGTGGGAGGGTATCAGGTGGAAGCCCTTGGAACTGCATTTGAAGTAACCGGATATAAAGAGAAAAAGCATTTTGAAGTTATTCTGGTTGAAGGATTGGTAAGCGTATCCGATAATACAAACGAACGGCTCACATTGGTTCATCCGGGAGAACAAGTCAAAGTCAACACAAAAGATAATAAATTCACTATCAACAAAGTGAATGCCGAAATGTATACTTCCTGGAGAAACGGCGTGTTGGAATTCGACGGACAAACATTCCTTGAAATCGCTAAAGTCCTGGAACGGTATTACAATGTTAAAATCATACTGGATAAACCGGAAAGCATGACGCAACAATTGGTAGGATCTTTGAGCCTGAAAAAAGATATTGCTTCGATGATGAAGGCTATTGAAGTGCTCATCCCCATCCAATACGACATCGAAGTGAACACCTACGTGTATATTAAAGGGGAGAGTAGAAAAATTTAAGAATCGTTGAATTGAAATGAATCTATATCATGTAAAATCTAAATAATCGGATGCCTATGGAATAGTACAAAGGAAAAATCATCAAAACAGAGGAAGCGACTGGTACTCGCCCCCTCTGAGAGAGTTAATTTATCACTTAGTAAGTAAAATAAATCACACAAATGTATGAAAAAATCAATTGTCAATCAACTGATTGACTATAAAACTTTACTACAAATGACACGAATCGGAATTATCTTTTTGTGTTTCTCTTCTTTCTTCCTCATCAACAGCCTGGCTACCAACACTTACTCTCAAAACGTAAGATTGAGTGTAAGCAAAGCAACAGGCGGTTCTTCTTTGAAAGAAGTTGTTTCTGATATAAAGAAACAAACAGAATTTGACTTTTTGTACAATAAAGAAATTGAAAGTCTGTACAAAAACGCAGGAACCGTTAGAATCAACAACGGGACTATCGAAGAGGTATTGAATCAATTATTTAAAAACAGTGAAATTCAGTACCAGATCATTGACAAAACCATCGTATTGATGGCTAAATCTTCAGCAACCGAAGTGCACAAAGCGCAACAACAAACCGGCAGGGTTATCAAAGGTGTTGTCAAAGATGCGGAGGGTATCGCGCTACCGGGTGTAACCGTCATCGTCAAAGGGACAAAAACCGGGATATCGAGCGATATAAACGGCGCTTATTCCATTACGGTTCCATCGGGAAGTAATGTGATCTCATTCTCCATGATAGGATATGCACCGCAGGATATCACGATCGATAATCAAAATACAATCGATGTGATCTTATTGGAAGACACTAAAACGCTAGAAGAAGTAGTCGTTACCGCGTTGGGAATCAAACGGGAACAACGTGCAGTCGGTTACGCCACACAAAAACTGAAAGGAGTTGATATCGTTCAGGCAAACACGGCGAATGTGGCCGGATCGCTTACCGGTAAACTAGCCGGGGTTGTCGTAAACAATGCGAACCAGGTAGACGGAGGATCCACCCGTATCGTCATCCGGGGGAATAACAGTATCCAGGGCAATAACCAACCGTTGATTATTGTGGATGGCATGCCTCTGGAAAATACGATCAAAGTCAATGTTACCAGCGATGGGACTTCAGAAGATGTGGGCCGGGTACGTGATTTCGGATCCGGATTCAATTTCATCAACAGCAACGACATCGAAGACATGAACGTTCTGAAAGGTCCTGCAGCTGCAGCTTTGTATGGAGCCCGCGGTGCAAACGGAGTCATATTGATCACGACGAAAAAAGGGACGAAGAAAGAAGGAATCGGCATCGATTATTCTTTTACCACTAAAGTCGTTAACCCATACCTCTATCGTGACCAACAAAACGAATACGGATACGGAGGCTTGCATCTTCCGATGTATACTGCCGAAACCAAGTATCAAAAAGATGCGGACGGCAATTACCTGTACCCGAAAATGACCTGGGGAAGTCCACGTTGGGATGCGATCTACGGTATGATGCCCAATGGATATAATACTTATGAAGACATTGCTTTTACCTGGCACGGATATTCGGTCTCCTGGGGGCCTCGTTTCGACGGACAACCTATCAAATGGTGGGATGGACAAATGCGCCCGTATGAAGGCTATCCCGATGGCCAAAAATCCTATTACCGGAACGGACATTCCAATACGCATAATCTGTCTTTCTCCGGAGGTGGAGAATTCGGAACCGTACGTGTAGGATTCACACATGAGGATAATGATGCGATTATCGATAACAGCGGTTATGACCGTACGGCATTTACTCTGGGTGCTGACTTGAAAATATCTAAAACATTGAAAGCGGAAATTTTCGCCAATTACAACAACTATGTCCGTCACAATGTCTATGAAATCGGAAATAGCGATAACGTCTCCAAATACGTCTACCTGTTCCCGACCGATTATCGCCCGGATCTGGTAAAATCCATGTACAAAAAAGCCGATGGTTCCCGTTACGATTTCGATAATACTTATGGAAGCGGACAAAGTCTGATCTGGGATTTATATGAAAACAGTACGGATTTTGACCGGGATCAACTACTGGGCTCCATCAAATTATCATACAATCCTGTCGAATGGCTGACTCTTTCTGCCCGGGGCGGACTGGATTTCCACTTGAGTGATATCGTAACAACAAAGGCTCCTACAGACTCGTATGGATTGCAAAATGGATTTTATAGCCACGAACTCCAAAAAGAGAAAGTGGAAAATCTCGATTTCATCGTTACGGCACAGAAAGATAATTTATTTTGGGAGAAATTCAATGCCGGGTTTACAATGGGTGCAAGCCGATGGGATAGAACCTATTATCAAATGTTCGGACGGACTTACGGCACATTCAAAGATCCTTATCTGTATACTTTCGGAAACTACGATTTAAGTAAACAAGGTGGGATTGTCAGCACGGATCAGGTGCCAACCGAAGATTTCTGGAAAAAACGGATCAATTCGGTATACGGATTCCTGGATTTAAGTTATGGAAACTTTGTATACTTACAGGTTACCGGCAGGAATGACTGGTCCAGCTCACTTCCATCAACCAGTAATTCTTATTTCTATCCTTCCGCTTCATTGAGCTTTATCGCCACAGAGTTATTCAATGCACCGAAATGGTTTAACCTGGGAAAGATCCGGGTGGCTTATGCCAAAGCAGCGAATGATACAGATCCTTATCAGGTCATACCGACTTTTAACTCCGGCTCATTCCTCGGAGCTCCATACACCACATTGAAAAATACACTTCCGACAAAAAATCTGGGACCTCAATATGCCAATTCGTTCGAAATCGGTTTAAGTACTTCAATGTTTGACAACCGGTTCAAATTCGATCTGACATACTATCAAACACACGCTTTCAATCAGATCATGAATGCACCGGTCGCTTCCTCTTCAGGGTATGATCGCATCCGCTTCAATACCGGAGAAATGGAAAACAAAGGGATTGAAATTACGACTGGCTTTGATATCTTGAGAAGTAAAGACTGGGATTTAGGAGTGGGATTGAATTTTGCAAATAATCAGAATAAGTTATTATCTCTAACCGGAGGCGCTGATGTTTTCGAAATCGGACAGATTTTTGGCGGTAGCGGACCTCGGGTTGTAGTCGAAGTCGGAGATGAATACGGGAATATTTACGGATGGGATTACCTTCGTAACGAGAAAGGAGAAAAAATCGTTGAAGTGATATACGACAAAGCCGATCCGACCAAAGTGGCTGGAACAAAATACAAAACAACTCCAACCCAGGTCAAACTCGGAAACATCACACCGGATGTAACCGGAGGTTTTTCTACCAATCTCCGATGGAAAAATTTAAGTTTGTATTGCTTGGTCGATTTCAGTTACGGAAGCGATTTATGGAGCGGCACCTATGCCACGGCCCTTTCTTCCGGACTCAGTCCGTCCACTTTGGTGGAACGTAACGGAGATGGCCTTCCTTACACTTATCCGGATGGTACTAAAGCAAACCATGGTGTTCTCATGGACGGTGTCGTTCAAACAGGAACAGACGCCAGTGGTAATCCGATCTACAAACCCAACGACAACGTAGTTCATTATGTATGGAAATACGGTCGTTTAGGCGCCTGGGGACCCGGCAACCTGACTGTTCCTTCCATATTGAAAAACGATTGGATTAAATTCAGGGAATTAACGTTGAATTATAACTTACCCCAAAGTTTGGTAAAAAAGACCAAGATATTCCAGAATCTTTCCCTGGCTTTTACTGCCCGCGATTTATTCTATATCTATACGACTCTGCCGGATCGTTTGAATCCGGAAGCTTTGAGTAACTCCGCCGGAAATGCACAAGGACTCGAGTTCGGAGCTTTACCAGGTACACGTTCTTTCAATTTTTCCATTAAAGCCGGATTTTAAACTTGTATAATACAATGATCAAGATGAAAACAAGAAAAATAAAATTATATTCTTTGCTACTGGTTTGTGTGTGGTGCATACAATCCTGCACAGACGGATTCGAAGAAATGAACAAAGATCCGAAAAATCCTACGCAAACAAGTCTTCCCGCTATGTTTAACGGCATTGTCCAAACGCTGCAATTGGGCTATAACGAGATGGCTGCAATCCATTTCGGACGCTATTATTATCAGTCTCAACAATTGGGAAATGCGATGCCTACTTATCCGCTTACCGGAGGAGCCGACAATATCTGGAGTAATTATTACATGGCTCTGAAAGATATGCGTTTGCTCGAAACCCGATTAACTGACGGAACAATGACTTCCATGAAAACCGACAACGCGAAAGCTTGCCTGGATATTTTGTTGGCTTACAAAACGCTTCGCATGGTCGATTACGTGGGAGATATGCCTTTCTTTGATGCAGGAAAAGGATCGGAAGGTTCCGAATTCTTCAAAGTCAAATACGATAAACAACAAGACATTTATAAATATTGTATTGACTTATTAAAAGCGGCCGGAGCAAATCTAAAAAATGAAAGCGGCCAATATTCATACGGAACAGGCGATACATTCTTCAAAGGCGATATCAACTTGTGGAAGAAGTTCGCTAATTCCTTGGTTTTACGTTACGCTTTACAAGCGGCCAATGCGGATGCCACAACTTACACTCCGATTATCGGGGAGATAATGAGTAATCCGTCACAATATCCCTTATTTACTTCTATCGATGTCGCCGCTATCTGGCCGGGAGGAAATCTGTTTGACTCTCATCCCTGGAGTTTCCGTGAAAGTAACAATTCCTGTATGGGTACCGCGATGTGGAAAATGATGTCGGAAAACGATAATACCGACGGAAGCGGCATCTTCGATCCGCGTTGCTATGTATTCTTCGAACCCAATGTGAATGGGGAATGGAAAGCATACCCGCAAAGTCCGACCGACAACACTCCGGTACAAGACAGAGGCCCTTATCTCACAAGTACCTATAATGAAAAAGAAGGAGAAGGTGGAAGAGGAAGAGGAGCTAACGAACAGGAATGGGCCAAAAAAGGTGTCGGATGTCGTTTTTCTCCTGTTAATTTCTACTTAGCCACTAACGACGATTACATTCCGGAAATCATTATGACAGCTGCAGAAGTTTATTTCTTACAAGCCGAGATTTACAATCGGGGGATTGGAGTAACAAAAAATGCAGACAAAGCCAAAAATGCATACATAGAAGGAATCAAATCATCATTGACTTTCTGGTACGATAAAATTGTAACGCCTTGCAATATGTGGGTCATGCATAAACCGTCTCTAACCCTGGATAAAATCGATAAATACCTGGCCAAAACGGCTTACAGCAGCACCGAAGCAACTGCCCTGAGTCAAATTTACGCTCAGATATGGATCGATTCATTCCGCCAGCCATGGGTAGGATTCAACTTATACCGTCGAACACTGGCAACTCCTCGGGACACATCAGGTCCTTATAATCCGGCTAACTATAATTTTTATAAAGTACCTTATTCTGAAAGTGAAAGCTTGTATAATCAGGATAATTATAAAGCTGCCACAGGCGGAAATAACGTTACTGACAAAAAATTATTCTGGCATAAATAAGGCAAAGTCTGAGAAAAAAATCGTATCTTTGCGCCCTATTTAATAAAAAACCCTCCGAAAATAATTGTTTGACGCAATTATCTCCGGAGGTTTTTTTGATCTGATTTTATATGCAAAATATTAGAAACATTGCAATTATCGCCCATGTAGACCATGGGAAAACTACTTTAGTAGACAAAATGTTGCTGGCCGGAAAATTATTTCGGGATGACAAAGCAGACTTAGACCAATTCTTAGACAGCAACGATCTGGAAAGGGAGCGAGGGATAACTATTCTGGCTAAAAATGTATCCATTAACTACAAAGGGACAAAAATCAATATCATCGATACTCCGGGACACGCCGACTTCGGAGGAGAAGTGGAACGCGTACTGAACATGGCAGATGGTTGTCTGCTCCTTGTCGACGCTTTTGAAGGACCCATGCCTCAAACCCGATTTGTACTGCAAAAAGCAATCAATATCGGACTGAAACCGATTGTCGTTATCAATAAAGTCGATAAACCCAACTGCCGCCCGGAAGAAGTGGAAGAGATGGTGTTCGACCTGATGTATAATCTTGGAGCGACCGAAAACCAACTCGATTTTCCGACTGTTTATGGCTCAGCCAAACAAGGCTGGATGTCTGATGATTGGAAAAACCCTTCCGAAAGCATAACACCGCTGTTGGATACGATCATCCAATACATTCCGGCTCCTAAATCCCTCGAAGGATTTCCACAGATGCAAATAACATCTTTAGATTATTCCAATTATGTGGGACGAATTGCTGTAGGCCGTATCCACAGAGGAGAATTGAGAGAAGGAATGGATGTTTCGCTCTGTAAAAGAGATGGAAGCATCACAAAATCACGAATCAAAGAACTGGATGTATTCGAAGGACTTGGACGCACCAAAGTAACATCTGCCCTATCGGGAGATATTTGCGCCCTGATCGGCATCGAAAACTTTGAAATCGGCGACACGATTACTGATATCGAGCATCCGGAAGCCTTACCCCCTATCGCGATCGACGAGCCGACGATGTCCATGCTTTTTACGATCAACGATTCTCCTTTTTTCGGTAAAGACGGGAAATACGTAACATCCCGCCATATCTACGAAAGATTGATCAAAGAACTGGATAAAAACCTGGCTTTAAAAGTCCTTCCGTCAGACTCTGCTGATGCCTGGGTTGTTTACGGACGAGGAGTATTACACCTCTCTGTCCTTATCGAAACCATGCGCCGGGAAGGGTTTGAACTGCAAGTAGGTCAACCACAGGTAATCATCAAAGAGATCGCCGGCGAAAAATGCGAACCGGTCGAACAGCTGACAATTAACCTGCCGGAAGAATCTTCTAGTAAGATCATCGACATGGTAACCCGGAGAAAAGGCGAAATGAAAATCATGGAACGCAAAGGCGACCGCATCCACCTGGAATTTACAATTCCATCCCGGGGGATTATCGGACTGACGAATAATGTACTCACAGCCTCTGCCGGCGAAGCGATTATGGCCCACCGGTTCCTGGAGTACCAGCCATGGAAAGGAGAAATCGAAAAACGTCAAAACGGCTCTATCATTGCCATGGAAACAGGGAATGCATTTGCTTATGCTCTGGATAAATTACAAGACAGGGGACATTTCTTTATCGATCCTCAAACGGATGTTTATGCCGGGCAAATCGTCGGAGAACACAGCAAAGAAGGCGATCTGGTCGTTAACGTAACCAAGTCAAAGAAACTGACTAACGTTCGCGCTTCCGGATCTGACGATAAAGTTCGTCTGGCTCCTCCCATTGTTTTCAGTCTGGAACAAGCTTTGGAATACATCAAAGAAGATGAATATGTAGAGCTTACTCCTAACTCCATGCGTCTGAGAAAGATCATTTTAGATGAAAACGAAAGGAAAAGACAGGCTAAAAAAGTGTAAATACATTTATATTATACGAATTTCAACTTAAGAAAATAACAAAAAAGGTAACCTTTTTATTCTTTGTTGAATCTTCTGAAATAGTTATCAATTTCCGGTCGTAATTCGATGCCTGCTTTTTCAAAACAATCAAGTAATTCAATGTAGCCATTTTGTTATTATTCGAGACTATTTTTTCAAATATAAATCAAGAACCATTTAAAATTATGATTATATTTGCAAGAGTTTTAACTCTTTACTAAAATGGTTATGAAAAACATTCTCCTTGTTTTCCTTTTATTCTTTTCCACCGTATCTCTATCGGCAAAAATTGCACTACCGGCAATTTTCTCAGACGACATGGTGTTACAACAACAAACCAACGCTCCTATTTGGGGCAAGGCAACTCCCGGGAAAAAAGTAGAAATCATGACTTCCTGGAATAAAAAGACATACTCGACAACAGCCGACTCCGAAGGGAACTGGAAAATGCAACTGAGTACTCCTTCTGCCGGAGGACCTTACTCTATTACTATCTCAGACGGACAACAAACCGTGTTGAATAATGTGATGATCGGAGAAGTATGGCTATGCTCCGGACAATCCAACATGGAAATGCCTTTAGCCGGCTGGGGAAAAATATGGAATTACGAGCAGGAAATAGCTGCAGCTGATTATCCGAACATCCGTTTATTGCATGCCGACAGAAATTGCAGTACACAGCCCCTGTCCGACCTGAAAGTATCCAAAGGTGGATGGCAGGTCTGTTCGCCGGCTACAATCGCCGGATTTTCGTCTACAGCCTATTTTTTCGGACGAAACCTGCACCAGAACATGAACCGTGTCCCGATCGGATTGATCCATGCCTCCTGGGGAGGAACCATTGCAGAAGCCTGGACAAGTGGAGAAAGTTTAGAAATGATGCCGGATTTCAAAGAGGCCGTCCAACAAATAAGCAGCAACACCAACCAGCAGTCAGAGGCTGAATATCAGGAAAAACTCAAACAGTGGAACGAACAGTTCAATGCCGCTGATAACGGATTAAAAAACAATATTCCTGCATGGGCAGATCCTCATTGGAATGACGACGATTGGGCAACCATGAAACTTCCGGGTGTTTGGGAACAACAAAAAGGACTGACCAACCTCGATGGAATCGTGTGGTTCCGTTATCGATTCGATGTTCCGGCTTCCATGATAAACAAAGACCTGGAACTGACCCTTTCAAAGATCGATGACAATGACATTACTTACTTCAACGGGACTCCAATTGGGGCTACCCAGGGAGCTTCTCTCGCGCGAAAATATACTGTCCCAGCCCATTTAGTGAAAAACGGACAAGCTGTTCTCTCGATCCGGGTAACCGATACCGGTGGAAACGGAGGAGTGTATGGAGAAGATAAAAACATGACACTTCGCACCCAAGCAGACTCGACGAATGTCATTTCTCTGGCAAACAACTGGAAGTACAAAATATCCGTAGACATGAGCCAATTACCTCCGGCGCCGGTGTCCCCCAACAACCCGAACCGCCCGACCGTGTTATATCATGCGATGATTCATCCGATCGTTCCGTATGCAATCAAAGGCGCCATCTGGTATCAGGGAGAATCCAATGCCGGAAGAGCTTATCAATACAGGGAATTATTTCCTCTGATGATTCAGGATTGGAGAAAACAATGGCGCTCTGATTTCCCATTTTACTTCGTACAATTAGCCAATTATATGGAAAGACAACCCGACCCGCAAGAATCGGATTGGGCGGAATTAAGGGAAGCGCAACTCCGGACATTGCACCTGAAAAATACCGGAATGGCCGTAACCATCGATATCGGAGATGCCAATGATATCCATCCGAAAAACAAACAAGAAGTAGGAAATCGCCTGGCATTAGCCGCCCGGGCTAAAACATACGGAGAAAACATCGCCTATTCAGGACCTGTTTATAAAACCTATTCCATCGAAAACAGTCGGATCAGGATTTCATTCGATCAGACAAACAATGGTTTGAAAACAAAAGATAATCAGCCATTGAAAGGTTTTTCCATTGCCGGACCCGACCATCAGTTCCATTGGGCGGATGCTGTCATTGAAGGAGATCAGGTAGTGATCAGTTCGCCTGCTGTTTCATTTCCGATCGCAGTCCGTTATGCCTGGGGCAATAATCCCGAATGCAACCTGGTCAATGGCGCCGGGCTACCGGCTTCGCCATTCCGTACCGACGATTGGGTAAAAGGAAAACCTGCTAAAAAATAAAATACAAAACAAATCGTTTTTATACTAAAAAATGTATACCTTTGTAAGTTACCGAAGTTAATTCAATATGAAACAAATCATGTAGATCAATTATCTACGTCACAAGATGATGATCATTTATTTACATGCGGTGTTCCATACGACCTTAATATAAAAATAAAAATTATCGTATGAAAAGACGAGATTTCTTAAGAGCAGGAGGTTTGGCTGTCGTTGGCTCAGCCGTATTTCCACAAATGATTCATTCTCAACTAATGAGTTATCAGGACGAACTATCTACAATGTTGAACCACTTCGGGGTTTCAGAAAGTGATTTGAGAAAAGTAATGACGGTTGCCCTTGAAAAAGGAGGCGATTATGCTGATCTGTACTTTGAACACACATTCAACAATTATGTAGGCCTACAGGATGGAGCTGTCAATCGTGCCAGTTCGAATATCGAATACGGCGTCGGTATCCGGGTTGTTTCCGGAGATCAAACAGGCTATGCTTTTGTCGAAAACATCACATTGGAAGAGATGATCAAAGCTGCCCGCACGGCATCTCGCATCGCTTCAGGATCGGCTAAAACACCGCCGGTCAAAATAGATGAAAAGACATTCAAGAACCACTACCCCATCGTCAAATCCTGGGAAGAGGCTTCTATTCAGTACAAAATGCCTTTTATTCAAAAATTGAACGATCGTATTTTCGAACTAGACCCACGGGTAACCAAAGTGTCAGCATCAATGAGCGATAGTACGTCCTACATCTTATATTACAACTCGGAAGGGACCATTTGCTGCGACTACCGGCCGATGATTATTTTCTCCGGCATGTGTATCATGCAGCAGGGAGAGCGAATCGAAAATGCTCATTCTTCCCGGGCTGCACGGAAAGACCTCAGCTTCTTAAACGATGCCCTGGTTGAAGAAATCGCCCAGGAAGCCGTTAAAAACACAGCGTTATTATTCGATGCCGTCAAGCTCAAAGGAGGAGAAATGCCCGTCGTGATGAGCGCAGGCGGATCCGGTATCTTGCTGCACGAAGCCATCGGACATGCTTTTGAAGCAGATTTCAACCGGAAAAACACTTCGATCTTTTCAGACAAACTGGGTAAAAAAATCTGCGATGAACACATCAATGTCGTCGACGACGGAACAATCAGCGGCGACCGGGGATCCATCAATTTCGACGATGAGGGAGTCGCCAGTCAAAAAACCTACATCGTCAAAAACGGAGTGTTAAATTCTTACTTGCACGACCGTATCAGCGCCAAATATTACGGTGTTGCACCTACCGGTAACGGTCGCAGGCAGTCATTCCGTCATATTCCTATTCCTCGCATGCGTGTGACATACATGGAAAATGGAAATTATACGGAAAATGACATTATTGCAAGTGTAAAACAAGGCATATATGTCGATAACTTTACCAACGGACAGGTACAAATCGGAGCCGGAGATTTTACATTCTTCGTAAAAAGCGGCTACCTGATCGAAAACGGGAAATTAGCACAACCAATCAAAGATATCAATATCATCGGAAACGGGCCTAAAGCTCTGGCAGACATTACCATGGTCGGCAACAACCTGAAAATCGACCAGGGAGCATGGACTTGCGGTAAAGACGGACAAAGCGCTCCGGTCGCTCAGGGACTACCATCTGTTTTAGTAAGTAAATTAACTGTAGGAGGAGAAAATTGATATGATTTCACAAGAATATAAAGAATTAGCACAATGGGCAGTCAATTACGCCCTTCATAAAGGATGTTCCGCCGCCCGGGTTTCCGTGTATTCAGGAACCAGTAATTCATTTGAATATCGTGATACTCAATTGGATAAATTGGAACAATCGTCTGAAAACGGAATGAGTATTCAGGTATTCGTAGACGGCCGATTTGCCTCCTACTCTACCAATCGATTGAATAAGAAAGAGTTGGAAAAATTCATCGCTAACGGCATCGAAGCAACCCGTTTCCTGGCCAAAGATGAATTTCGTCAACTTCCCAACCCCAGCCGTTACTACAAAGGCGATGGCCAAGGTTTGGATTTATTCGACAGTCGCTTTGAAAAAGTATCGGTAGACGAAAAAATTGCACTACTGAAGCATTCAACCGCAGAAGTATACGGCTCCGATCCACGCCTGATATCGGTAACAGCAGCCTACGGAGACGGAATCAGCAGCTCATACCTCATAGCCAGCAACGGCTTTGAAGGAGAAACGGACACAACTTATTTCAACCTCAGCGCCGACACGGCGATGAAAGGGGAAGGAGACTCCCGTCCTTCGTCTTATTGGTATGATTCTGCTATCTTCTGGGACGCATTGCAAAAGAAAGATATTAGCAAAACAGCTTACGAACGCACCATCCGCAAATTGGGACAAGAAAAAATCGATTCCGGAGTTTTTCCGATGATCGTAGACAACACGCAGTCCAGCCGTTTATTATCTCCCATCATTTCAGCATTATATGGATCCAGCATCCAACAAAAAAATTCATTTTTGATTGATAAGATAGGAGAAACGATCGTCTCTGAAAAGTTTACATTGATCGACGATCCTCATATCCCGAAAGCGCGAGGATCCCGATGGTTCGATGGAGAAGGAGTGGCCACTCAAAAAAGAACCGTTATCGACAAGGGAGTGTTAAGAACATATTATATAGACACTTACAGCGGCGCCAAATTGAAGATGGAACCAACGGTACAAAGTCCGTCTGTCCTGACTTGCCAACATGGAAACAAGAATTTCGATCAACTACTTGCGACCATGAACAAAGGGATATGGGTAACCGGATTCAATGGCGGAAACAGCAACAGCACGACCGGAGACTTTTCTTTTGGGATCGAAGGATTTCTCATCGAAAATGGAAAAGCAGTTAAACCTGTCAATGAAATGAATATTACCGGAAATCTGCTGACTCTGTGGAAAAACGTCATTGAAGTCGGAAATGATCCGAGAATGATTTCTTCCTGGCGAATTCCATCCATCTTGTTCGATCAAGTGAATTTCAGCGGAAAATAACTTATTTTGAATTGAAACAACTCTTGTCAGGGCGTAGAATACTACGCCCTAACGTTTTTTATGACATTCTCCTCTCAAATAATAAATTAAATTAAAATCCCGTTTTTTCCAAAAAACACACCCTAAAACCCGCTTTTACATTACGCTTTGACACCAAATCAATTCTTTTTATACAAAGCTGTCAAAGCTGTTGTTTAACATAGAATTAATAATTCTAAATTGTTTTCCTTATTCCGATAAAATACTATAACTTTGTAATGGATTTCCGGGGTATGACATTCCGGAGGTGTTAATATTAATTATCGTTTGATATCAAATTCTTATAACCATGTCCAGAGAGATTAAATTCAGTTTGGTTTACCGCGATATGTGGCAGTCGTCAGGTAAATATCAACCCAGAGTTGACCAATTAAAACAAATTGCCCCTGTCATCGTTGATATGGGTTGTTTTGCACGGGTAGAAACGAATGGAGGCGCTTTCGAACAAGTGAACCTGCTTTACGGAGAAAACCCAAACACAGCCGTGAGAGCATTTACTGCCCCTTTTAACAAAGCCGGCATTCAAACACACATGTTAGACCGCGGATTGAATGGATTGCGTATGTTCCCCGTACCAGCCGATGTCAGAAAATTAATGTACAAAGTAAAACACGCTCAAGGCGTAGATATTACCCGGATTTTTTGCGGATTGAACGATCCCCGGAACATTATCCCTTCCATTCGATATGCAAAAGAAGGCGGAATGATTCCTCAAGCGGCGTTGTGTATCACTCATTCTCCCATCCATACGGTAGAATACTATACAAACCTGGCGGAACAACTGATTGAAGCAGGTGCTGAAGAAATTTGTCTGAAAGACATGGCCGGAATCGGTCGTCCTTTCAGTATCGGACAGATCATCAAAGGAATACGCAAACGCCATCCGAATATCACGATCCAATATCACGGACACACAGGTCCTGGATTTTCTGTTGCATCCATGTTGGAAGCGGCCGAAAACGGAGTGACTATTCTGGACGTAGCTATGGAACCGCTTTCCTGGGGGATGGTACACCCTGACGTCATTACCATTCAGGCCATGTTGAAAGACGCCGGATTTTCTGTTCCGGAAATCAATATGGAAGCTTACATGGAAGCGCGCAGACTCACTCAGGAGTTTGTCGATGACTTCCTGGGATATTTCATCGATCCAAGCAATAAAACAATGACTTCATTGTTGGTTGGTTGTGGTCTTCCCGGAGGTATGATGGGGTCTATGATGGCCGACCTGAAAGGGATGCACAGCGCGATCAACTTAGCATTGCGTCAACAAGGGAAGCCTGAAGTTACATTGAATAACCTGGTCGTTCAGTTGTTTAAAGAAGTTGAAGCAGTATGGCCGATGTTGGGTTATCCTCCATTGGTAACTCCATTCAGCCAGTATGTAAAGAACATTGCTTTGATGAATATCTTTGCTGCGGCTAAAAATGAGCCTCGTTTCTCGATGATCGACAAAGACAGCTGGAACATGATCCTGGGTAAAACAGGTAATCTGCCTGGTCCATTGGCTCCGGAAATCATTGAATTGGCTAAAGCAAACGGTCTTGAATTCTACAACGGAGATCCTCAAGATGCATTCCCGAACGAACTGGATAAGTACAAAGCTGAAATGGCTGAAAACAAGTGGGATGAAGGTCCGGATCAAGAAGAATTGTTTGAATTCGCGATGCACGACCGTCAATACCGCGACTATAGATCAGGCATCGCCAAGAGCCGTTTCAACCAGGAATTGGAACAAGCCAAAGAAAAAGCAGGCGCTCCAATCATCGTGACTCGTCCGGTAGTCGAAGTTCCGATGTTCAACGTCGAAGAAATAACGGCCAAATATCCCAATGCGAAACCGGTACATGCACCTTGTAAGGGACAAGTGCTATGGCAATACGACGTGATTGACGCATCCAAAGCGCCTTTCCAAGGCGATAAGATTGAAGAGAACAACAATTTGTGCTACATCCAAAATTATTATGGTATTGAGCCTGTACAAGCTGGATTCGGCGGAACTATCGTCGGAACATACGTTAAACAAGGCGAACAAGTACAAAAAGGACAAGTTCTGGCGTTTATCAATGAATAAAAGACAAAAGGAAGAGCTGTCTCCAAAGTGAGACAGCTCCGACCTTTCTAACCTTTTTACCTCTTTCCTAACCCTAAAATATCTTCTTATACGAGTGACAATAAGGCTTCGTGCCTTTATGTTCGTAATACTGTTGATGATAATCTTCTGCTATCCAGAATGTAGAAGCAGGCCGCAAAGACGTTGCGACTTTATATCCTTTGGAAGTTAATATTTCAATGTATTTTTCGGCGATTTCTTTCTGTTCGGGATCGGTATAAAAAATCACTGAAACATATTGAGGTCCGATGTCCGGCCCCTGACCATCTGTCTGCGTAAAATCATGCGTTTCAAAGAATAATTTGACGAGGTTTTCATAAGAAGTGAGGTTCCGATCAAAAGTAACCCGGGTCGTTTCAACATGTCCCGTTGTCTTCCTACACACCTGCTCATACGTAGGATGCTCAACATGCCCTCCCATAAATCCTACGGCGGTAGAAATACCTCCCGGCGCTTTCATCATGAAATATTCCGTTCCCCAGAAGCATCCGGACGCAAAATAAGCCGTATCGGCCTGTTGCGGATTAAATTTTCCTTCCATAACGATCTGTTTATTAAATTTATTTGCTCGCTTTCATGGCTTTAATGATCGCATTGGAGAAACCATTGGCCTCCAATTCATTCAATCCTTTAATCGTAATCCCGCCCGGAGTCGTAACCTTATCGATTTCCGCTTCAGGATGAGCCCCGGTGTGAAGCAATAACTCCGCCGCTCCTAGCATCGTATGGACGATCAGGTCCTGCGCCTGCTGAGGATAAAAGCCTAATTCAACCCCAGCTTCCATCGCCGCCCTGACATAACGGAACAAATAAGCAATGCCACACGATGTCAAAGCAGTTCCGGTCGTCAGTTTATCTTCATCTATCAAAACAGCCTTCCCTAATTCATTGAAAATCTGCAAAATCAATTCCGTTTGTTTTTCTGACGCATTATGGGTCGCAACCAATGTCATGCTTTTCTTTATGGCAATCGCCGTATTCGGAATGACTTTAAAAAGGACAGGCAGAGGATTGTCTTCATTGGGCTTATTAAACGCTTTAGCCATACTTTCAAGCGTCACTCCGGCGGCAATCGACACGACAATCTGTTTGCTATAATCCAGTTTGAATTTGATATCGACAATAACATCTTCTATCTGCCAGGGCTTTACAGCCATAATGACGATATCCGCACCAACCAGTCCATCATAATCAGAACAGCATGTCTGGATATCCGGTATCCGACTTTTTAAAGCATCCAAAGGAGCCTTAGCGACATCTATTACGGTCATATCTTTCGGGTTAAACAGCGTTCCGGAGGCTAATCCAAGAGCAATGGCTCCACCCATATTTCCTCCGCCGATAATTGCAATCTTCATATTTGTATCTATTAGGGATTTGTTATTATTTTTCTAAATCTATTCAGAAATTCCTCAGCTTCTTTCATGGAGACGGATAAAGGAGGAAGTAACCGGAAAACGGTTGTTCCTGTAGCTCCCGTAAATACTTTCTGTTCAAATAACAGTCGGTTTCTCATTTCTTTAATTGGTTCTTCAATTTCCAGGCCAATCATTAAACCGCGCCCTCGCACTTCTTTTATCCGATCGATTTTTTCTAATTCGCTGATCAGGAAACGGCCTACTTCATTCGCATTCTCCATCAGCTTCTCTGTTTTCATAATATCCAATACGGCCATAGCCGCAGAACAGGCTAAATGATTCCCGCCGAAAGTCGTTCCTAATTGTCCCGAAACAGCTTTGAATTCAGGGCTGATCAAGACACCAGCTATCGGAAATCCATTTCCCATACCTTTAGCTACCGTGATCAAATCAGGCCGGATACCGGCATATTGATGAGCAAAAAACCGACCGGTTCGCCCGTATCCTGATTGGATTTCATCTACAATCAAAATCGTGCCGGTCGCTTTACAAATTCCACTTAATTTTTGCAGGAAAATATTTTCAGGAACCTGAATACCTCCGACCCCTTGTATCCCTTCGATGATAACAGAGGAAACATCTTTTTTGTTCAACACCTCTTGGACGGCCTCAATATCGTTAAACGGCAGAAAAACGACTTCCATCCCTTCGTTGACGGGCGCCCGGTATGGTGGAATATCCGTCACGTTGACCGCAGCTGAAGTACGCCCGTGAAACGCATTCCTGAATGCAACGACTTTTTTCCTTCCATTGTGGAAAGACGCCAGTTTCAGCGCATTTTCATTGGCTTCCGCCCCTGAATTAACCAAGAATAAAGCATAATCGGCGTATCCCGAAAGTTCGCCCAATTTTTCAGCCACTTCCTTCTGTAGGTTATTCACAATCGTATTGGAATAAAAACCGATGTTATTCAGTTGGGAGGTTAATTTCTCCACATAATAAGGATGAGAATGCCCGACAGAAATAACGGCATGTCCTCCATAAAAATCAAGGTATTCCACTCCGTTTTTATCATAAACCTGACATCCTTTCGCTTTGACCGGCTCAATATCCCAAATCGGATACACATCGAATAGTTTCATCATTTTGAGGATTTAAATAGTTTAAAAAGCGCTGGGTTTCAATCGAAGTCCCATTTGTTCATCCAATCCAAACATGAGGTTCAAATTATGCACAGCCTGTCCGGAAGCACCTTTCAATAAGTTATCTATAACAGAAACAATGAAGATCTTACTTCCATGTTTTTCCAGATACAACACGCATTTATTCGTATTGACCACTTCTTTCAAATCCGGATTTTTATCCGTAACGAATGTAAAAGCCGCCTCTCTATAAAAATCGACATACAACGACTTAATTTCATCCAAAGATAAGCAACATTCCGTATAAACGGAAGCAAAAATGCCACGAGAAAAATTTCCCCGAACGGGAATAAAGTTAATTTCCGAATCAAAATCTTCCTGTAATTGGAAAATCGATTGTTTGATCTCTTTCAAATGCTGATGTTCAAACGGTTTGTATACCGAAACATTGTTGTCTCTCCAGCTGAAGTGGGTGGTCGCTCCGGGTTTTACTCCGGCTCCGGTAGAACCGGTTATTGCATTCACATGAACTTCATTCCGAATCAGCCGATTAGCAGCTAAAGGAAGAAGAGCCAGCTGGATAGCTGTCGCAAAACAGCCGGGGTTAGCCAGATGAACCGAATTTTTAATCGCTTCTTTATTCAGTTCCGGAAGTCCGTAGACAAAATCGTGCGCTGCGGATTGATGTCTAAAATCCGTAGACAAATCAATGACCTTGACTTTTGCAGGTATCTCCTGTTCTTCTATAAATTTTTTGCTGTCGCCATGAGCCGAACATAAAAATAAAACATCGACTTTTTCCAAAGGGAGGACATCCGAAAAAAGCAAATCTGTTTCTCCGATCAGTCCCTCATGGACATCGGTTATTTTGTTTCCGGCGTTGCTACTGCTATGAATAAATTCTATTGTTACTTCCGGATGGTTGAGCAACAAGCGTATCAGTTCTCCGGCTGTATAACCCGCACCACCGATGATTCCTGTTTTTATCATGATTTTTTGTTTTTCTTTTCTACTGCAAAATACACTTTCGTCGGGATAGCCATGATTTTAGTAAAACCTTTGGCATCATCGGCTGTCCAGGCTTTATTCATTTCGCCATATTCGCCGAAATCAGCTTTCATCAAATCAAAATCACTTTCAACTCCTACTAAAGTATAGCTGTAAGGACGAAGTTTGATGATAACCGACCCGGTCACATTCTGCTGCGAATGATCCAGGAAAGCTTCCATATCGCGCATGACCGGGTCCAGGTATTGCGCTTCATGCATGAACATGCCGTACCAGTTCCCCATTTGATCTTTCCAGTATTGTTGCCATTTGGTCAGCGTATGTTTTTCCAGCATTTTATGCGCATTGATAATCAGCATCGGAGCAGCCGCTTCAAATCCGACACGCCCTTTAATTCCTATGATCGTATCGCCGATATGCATATCCCGTCCGATACCGAATGGGGAGCCGATCGCTTCTACCGCCTGGATCGCTTCCACTTTATTCGTATATTTTTGCCCATTGACGGCAGCAAGTTCTCCTTTTTCAAAACCCAAAGTCAATAGTTCCTCTTCCGACTTACTTACCTGGGACGGATAGGCCGATTCGGGAAGCGTCTGATGAGATTTAAGCGTTTCCTTTCCTCCGATGCTCGTACCCCAAAGCCCTTTATTAATGGAATATTCCATTTTCGTAAAATCGGCTTCATACCCATGCTCTTTCAGGTAGTTAATTTCTTCTTCCCGGGTTAAAACCAGATCTCTTGTAGGAGTAAGAATCTTAATTTCAGGAGCAAGCACATCAAAGGTAAGGTCGAAACGAATCTGGTCATTTCCGGCACCGGTACTTCCATGCGCCACATAATCAGCCCCAATTTCCTTGGCATAATTAATGATCGCAATCGCCTGAAAAATCCGTTCCGAGCTCACAGAAATAGGATAAGTGCCATTACGCAAAACATTTCCGAACACCATGTATTTTATACTCTTCTCATAATATTCCTGCGTGACATCCAATGCGATGTGTTTTTTAGCACCCAATTGATACGCGCGCTCTTCGATCCGTTTCAGATCATCGGGAGAGAATCCGCCGGTATTGGCTATCGCCGTATAAATTTCATATCCTTTTTCCCGGGATAAATACATCGCACAGAAAGAAGTATCCAATCCTCCGCTAAACGCTAAAACCACTTTTTCCTTTTTCATTCTTATCATTATTGTATCTGATTATCTACATTATTTACACTCTCCATTGTCTGTTTTCTTTTTCTGGTTCGGATCATACAGCATTGCCGTGCAAATACAATATTTTCTTTCCGTACGAAGGAGGATATCGTAATTCACGCAACCCTGACAGCCTCTCCAGAAAGCATCATCATCAGTGAGTTCCGCAAAAGTAACAGGAACATATCCCAGTTCCGTATTAATTTTCATAACGGCGGCACCCGACGTCAAACCGAACAATTTAGCATTCGGAAACATTTTCAATGACAATTCGAATGATTTTTCTTTGATCCGTTTAGCCAAGCCGTGTCCGCGGAATTTTTCCACAACAATCAATCCCGAATTAGCCACATACTGTTTATTACCCCAGCTCTCTATGTAACAGAATCCGGCAAATTCATCGCCACAAAGTGCGATAACAGCCTTCCCTTCTCTCATTTTTTGCTCAATATATTCCGGAGATCGTTTCGCAATACCCGTTCCGCGTACCTTAGCCGCGGCTTCTATTGTATCCAATATCGTCTGCACATATCTGAGATGGCTTTCATTTGCAATTATAACTTGAATCTCTTCACTCATTTTCATCAAAACATTACATTAGGTATAATAACGGATAATACATCGATAATTTTTTCTCGGCTCATACCCTCCCGTGGAATGATTAAAATAGTATCATCTCCGGCGATGGTTCCCAGAATCTCATTCGTAGCCCGGTTATCTATGTCCGACGCAATAGCCATCGCATATCCCGGACGGGTTTTAATAATCCCTAAATTACCGGAAAACTCTACAGAATTCGGCACTTGATAAGCTAATCCTTTCTTATCAATCACATTTTTGACATTATTTGCATAATTATTCTCTTCCGGTAAAACATAGATATAATTCCCCTTTGCATCCGGATATTTAATTATTTTCAGCAGCTTCATGTCTCGCGACAAAGTAGCTTGAGTAAAAGAAAATCCTTCTTCATCCAAAAGATTTTTCAATTCTTCCTGGCTGGTTACCGAATGTTCTTTAATCACTCTGCAAATAGCAATCAAGCGTTCTTTTTTTGTTTTCATACTGAATATTTATACATATAAGATGCAAAATTATACAATATATTCATAGCTTGTATCAAACAAATCGATTTATTTTACTGTTTTTCCATAAAAGATGATTTTTGGCAAGAAAATTGTTGTAAATTTACGGGTATAATATGCGTTAAACTAAATAAATAGTTTTATTACAATGAAAAAACTAATTTCTTTAATATTTATTGCCGGAGCGGTGTACTATGGATGTAGCAGTGTTCCTGTAACAGGTCGTCAGCAATTGTCATTAGTATCGGATCAGGAAGTTTTAAGTCTGAGCCTACAACAATATAGCGACTACATCAAATCCGCGCCGATTTCAACAGATAAAGCCAATACGGCATTGGTAGTTAAAGTCGGACAAAACATCGCCAATGCTGTCAGGACTTATTATAAAGCCAATGGAATGGAATCATTGCTCGACGGATACTCCTGGGAATTCAATCTTGTCAAAGATGCTCAAGTGAATGCATTTTGTATGCCTGGAGGAAAGATTGTCGTTTATGAAGGAATTCTGCCTTACACTAAAAATGAAACCGGCCTGGCTGTCGTATTGGGTCATGAAGTAGCTCATGCCGTCGCCAAACACGCCAACGAGCGCATGTCGCAAGAAATGGTTGCACAATATGGTTCTGCTGCCGTAGGCAGTTTACTCGGCAAGTCATCTTCTTCCGTTCAAGCAATCGGGAATACCGTATTCGGGTTAGGAGCGCAATATGGTGTTCTGCTGCCTTTCAACAGAAAACAAGAGTTGGAAGCCGACCATTTAGGTTTGATCTTTATGGCGATTGCCGGATATAATCCGAATGAAGCCATTCCATTCTGGCAACGCATGTCATCACAAGGGAATGCGACTCCTCCGGAATTCATGAGTACGCACCCTTCCGATGCCAAACGGATTGAGGAAATCCAAAAATACCTGCCCGATGCCATGCAATATTACAAAGGGGACGGTAAAACAGCACCGGCAACACAGCAAAAATCAAAAACAAATAGTGATTGGAAATTTTAATCTGAATATTTCATACAACCTTAAATATAAAACTATCGTATGAAAAAAATATCCAAGAACAATCTTGTTTTATTTTTCTTATCACTTTCAATTGTTGCGTTGGTCATTTTAATCATCATTCAGGCTATTGGAGACGAGCCTTATAATCAACTGAATACAGTAATCCTAATCACATTAGGAATACTTTTGTTTTTCAGGATTCGCAAAGAGCTGAATATCAAAAAAGAATTGGATGAACTGAAGGAAAAAGAAACGATCGCAGAAGAAGATTAAAATTCAGGTTTTTACAGTGATTCCCATTTTATTCATAAGGAAGCAGGCATTCATGTTTTGTGCAATGCCTGTTTTCAATTGGTAGGCAAAAACCAGCTCATCATTCGTTATATCCGCATCGAAATGATAATTTTTGATATGCTGAGGAAATTCTTTCTCCAGACTTCCGAGCATTAAATCATGAGTCGCTATAATCCCCGACGACTTCATATGAACCAGCTGAGAAACAAGTGCCAAAGATCCTTTTTGTTTATCAACAGAGTTGGTACCTTTCAATATTTCATCCAAAATAATGAACAATTCCTGTTCTCCTTTCAACTCATCGATAATTCGTTTCAGTCGCTTAAGTTCCGCGAAAAAATAAGATTCATTGTGAGTCAGTGAATCGGATGTTCTTAAACTGGTAAACAATTTCGCCGGGTAAATCCGTAATGATTCCGCACAAACCGGAGCTCCGATACAAGCCAGGAGAAAATTAACACCAACTGTCCTCAGATACGTACTTTTCCCGGCCATATTCGCTCCTGTTACAATCATAAAAAAGGATGCGGATGTAATATCGATATCGTTTTTCACACAAACATCCCGATGCAACAACGGATGCCCAAGCCCTTTACCTTCTAATTCAAAATAATGATCTGCTATTTCAGGATAAGTATATCCCGGATGATTGAATGCATATTTTCCCAGCGAACAATAAGCATCAAACTCGCCCAATGTCCTGAGCCAGTTTTCGAGCGAGCGTCCATGCTTTTCTTTCCAGTTTTCAATGGCAATCGACTTTCTCACATCCCACAATAAGAAGGGATTAAGAATAAGGTGAACAAGCATATTAGACCGTTGCTCCAAGTCTCCCGAAAGTCGCGCCAGTTTTTTTATTTCCTGGGAAACACGAAGATCTTCATGCTGAAAAACAGATTTGAGTTCGGATAACAGCGGGGCAACAAACGCCCATTTTTCGATGACCTGAATCAAATCAGAATAAGTATTCAGGATCTTCATTTTTTTTCCGATCCGGAGTTGCAAAAAAGAGACTTTTTTAAACCGACTTTCACTTATCGCAAAAAAGAGGATGTATATCCAGGAGAATAAAGATCCGGAAATGAACCCCTGAAAAGAAAGTATAATAACAACAACCCAGATCAACGGAACGACATAAGACAAGACATTCCATCCTTTTTTATACTTAAAGAGTTCTGCCTGAGCAGCAAAACTCTTTAAGTCATAAAGATCTGATAATTTCCCCGGATGGAGTAAGCCGGTTACTTCAAAATGATGTATTTTATCCGGCTGAGCAGCAATTTCCCTGACCGATTCTTGTCGTTCCAATATCGGCTTTTTCTCTCGCAAAGGCTGTTCAAACCAGGTCGCTAATATTTCTTGTCCCCAAGGAGTACAGGTCCGATTTATCGATTGAAAGAACGAATCTGTTCCGAATAAATCCAGATCCAAGCTGAAAGGATGTTCTCCGGTTATTCGCTCAGGCGCTCCGTCATAAGCTTTGAAATTATAATTGAACGCTTTCAGTTCATGCTCATCAGATAAAATCGATGTTTTCAAATAATTTTTCTTTCTGGACAGCTTACTGCTTTCCGTAACCAGCCACAAGAAAATCAACAGGGACAAAAAAAGGATCCCATAGAAGTAGACCGTGAAATGCTGATGAAAGAAAAAGAACAAACTACAAACGACAAGCACCAGGAATAACCTCAAAGTCCCGAAAGAATATATCCTTCGCCGTATGCGACTTAAAAGCAATTGGTTATCAGCTACTCTCCTGTTGTAGTATGCTATTCGTTTTTCAATCACTCGCTGTATTATTATTTAGAAGTCATCCTGTCTATTTCAGTTCCTGCCAAAAGAAAAGCACCTACTCCATAAAGCTCCGTCATGTCTTTCGTCACTTTTTTCGGATCTTGTCCGATTGGCTGAACCCATCCCAGTTTTCCTTCTGTATCCACAGAAGAGACTAAAGCTTTCCAGCCTTTTTCAACAACCGGGAAATACGTATTTTTATTCAATAAGCCTTCGTTGACACCATAAGCTAAAGCATAGACCATGAACCCGGAAGAACTTGTTTCCGGTGCCGGATAACTTGCCGGATCGAGCAGGCTGGCATGCCAGAAGCCATCTTGACCTTGTAGTCCCGCTATTTTTCCGGCCATTTCTTTGAACAGATTTTCATAGAAAGGACGGTAAGCATTGTCTTTCGGCAGGATTTTCAGGATGTTTACCAATCCTCCCATGACCCAACCGTTGCCTCTACCCCAAAACACTTTTTTCCCGTTAGCTTCTTTTTTATCGAAATAAGACGCATCCCTGAAGAATAATTTCTCCTCTTTATCGTACAAGAAATCATAAGATGCTTTGAATTCCTGATCCATGAACTTCAAATATTTTTCTTCTCCTGTAATCTTATACAAGTTCGCATAGCCTGCGGGCGCCATAAATAAAGCGTCGCACCAGTTCCAGCGTTCCTGGGTTTTCATATTTTCTGTTTTAAGGTTATTCATGACCCAGTCCATACGAGCAACAGAAGGAATCAACATTTGCTGTTTATTGTATTTTTCATACATCTTCAGGTAAGTTTGGGCAATACAGATATCATCCGCATGATACATCCTTGCTCCTACCTGCCAGTAATTTCTGTTTCCGATTCTCATCAACCAGTTGAATGCATCTTCATTGCCGGTAAGGGTAGCCCAGTCAAAAATTCCCAGATACAATGCTCCATTTACCCACGAAACCTGATTATGCGGACTTGTTCGTTTTCTCCAGGCAACATCCAGATCATGCATTTGCCAGTCGGCTACGGCTTGCATCACTTCTCTTACGGCTTTTCTGTTTATATCTCCGGAAAATCCTTTGGAGACGTCACTGATCCGAATCGCCGTATAGAAATCGACAAAAGAAGGATAATGATAATTATACATCCACATAACCCGTGAATTAGGATCATTGAACGGAACAAAAGGTCTGACATTATCGCGTTCCGATCCGGAAGTAATATCTGTTGTTTTCCAGGTTTTTCCCATGTCGGTTGTTTCCCATTTCTGGATTTCAAAGACATTTTTGATCGGACGGGAGAGGTAAACTACATTCGGGTTATTGTGATCCAGATAAACTCCTCCGGAGTAATGAGGTTCTCCTTCTGCCTTTTCACGCGGGATTTCTTTATAAGGGAACCAGCGACCGGCGTCCGTAATTTTTTTGTTGATCCATTGGGAACCGTCCCAGCGGGCGTACCAGTATTCATGTCTCAGTTCACTAAAGAAACGGGCGTAAACCAATACAGGACGATCGTTTTCATCATGAGCCACATCCCATATCCAGGAACGTTGACCGTTTTTACTTGCATCATATACCATATCAGCCTGATCGGGTGTAAACGGCAGTTCTTCCGTCTTACAGATTTTCTTACCGGAAGCCGTCTCAAACTGTCCATTGTGATAACAAACATAATGGATGGAATTTTGATATTCGTTGCGCGGATGTCCGTCGGTAAAGGCGATAAAAATCCGGTCTTTCCCATTGTTACTGACTTTGACATAAGGTCTGACAGCATAATCCGTACGAACGCTTTTTACCATTGTCTTCTCATCCGACCAGACGTTCAAATCATCAGAATAAACCATTTTAAAGCGAAAATCAGCTCCGCGATAAAACAAATAGGTGCGATATTTTTCTGAAGATAATATCGCCGGATTGGAATAACAAGTATTGAACAATTTCTTATCTTTTGTTCCCACCTGTTGTAATTCTCCCCAAGACGTGATGTCATCCTTGTTTTTCGTGATCCTGTAATACAAAGGTGTTTTACCCATTCCTCCATGACCTGAAAAGAATGTAATGAGTCTTCCGTCTTTCAATTGGGCGATCGATGGATTCGCATGATCATCTTTATCCAGTTTTTCGTAATGCAGAAAATTTTTAACGGACTGATCGGCCGGATTGTATGAAAAACTCCAGATATTACCTGTGCTGTCGACATATCCTCCATAATATTGTCCATTAACATAAACAGCCCGAGGATCAGAGAACCAACACCAAGATCCATTATTTGTTATTTTTACGTAGTCTTCGGCAAAAGGCGCTTGAGCCTGAATCGCCAAACTACAAAAAACAAAAAGAAGAAAAAATAAACGCTTTAGATTCATAACATCATTATAATTAGAAAGTTTATTCTGTAAAAAAACCAAACCCTTATATTTTCTACAAAGTTAATAAAAATAGAAAATATAAGGGTTTGTTCATCTAGAAATTAAGTTTTAATTGTATCCCGGATTATTTTCCCATTTCAAGCCGGAATTAGCATCGATTATTGTTTGAGGGACAGGCCAGAGTACATTGTGATCCTTTATTTTGGTATTTGACACCGGATTAAGGGATCTTGTTCTGGTCAGGATCGTTCCGGTTCTCGCTAAAGTAAAGCGGCGAACTTCTTCTCCCAACAATTCCCGGGCTCTTTCATCCAACAAATAGTTCATATTGACATTAGCGGCAGTTACCGGAGTTGCATTCGCACGATTGCGAACGATATTAATTGCACTGGCCGCCTCTGCAGTATTACCTAATCCTAAATAAGCCTCAGCCAACAACAAATATGTTTCAGCCAAACGGAATCTCATTTTGTCTTTGTTGTTTCCTTCATAATTAGGAACGTCGGCAACTCCATAATTGAACTTGGTAGTGGAAACGAAACAATTACCCGCCTCTATATCTGCAGCTGTAATCGTATGAACTTGTCCGTATTTAGGAGATTTAGGATCATTATAAACCCATGTACGTTTAATATTGTATTCCGAGTTTCTCACGTCTTGAGCTTCATAGCTGTTTAACAACCATTCCAAAGGACGTATTTGTCCGATACCACGACCTCCCAGGTCCGGAGAAAGAACGAATCCTGATATCCGCTGGTAGTAAGGTACCCAGGCGCGACGTGTCCAGTCCATATATCTGCCGCCACTACCTCGTTTGTTGTATTCGTCTTGTACCACCCAAATAGACTCCGTATTTCCTGATGTGCGGTTTTGATTGTTTTCCAGGAACATATCTGCAAAAAAGTCGCCGGGGCTACTCTTTTGAGATCCGAAACGCGCTTTCACTAAAGAGTGTTTGCCGGAATTGATTACCCTCAATGCGGCATCCCGCGCATTATCATATTGTTTGGCCATCAAGTAAACTTCCGATAGAAGGTGCCATGCCGCCCAACTGGTCAATTCTCCCTGTTTTACCAATGGTGTAGTTATTTTATCTGGATCGTTCGGAAGATTTTCAGCAGCAAACTTCAAATCTTCAATCATATGTCCGATAACTTCATCTTTAGGAGTTCTCGGAAAGTCAGTTCTGAAATTGTCGGAAACTTCCGTAACCCATGGCACATCGCCATACAAATAAACCAGATAACGGTAAGCATACGCCCGGAAGAACCGGCCTTGCGCTTGGAAATAGGCTTTATCTGTTTGCGGATTTGTCCATTTAATTCCTTCGTTTTCAGCATTGTTAATCATATCATTAGCATTTGCTATTAAACCGTAAGCCCAGGTCCAACGCGCACTCATATAACCGGTTGCCGGGTCAAAAGTATAATCTTCCAATTGTTTGGATGCGGCATCTTCTTTGAATCCACGAACACAAATATCCAATCCGATCTGTAAACTTTCGTAAGCAAAAGTCCCTTGAGAAGTCGGAGTTTCATTGAATGTTGCAAATTCCAAACGAGAAAGGGCATATAAACCATTCATTGCGGTTTGAAATCCTTTCGTACTGGTATACACATTTTCCGGAGCTTCAAAGTTCTGGGGTTTTTCTTCCAGGAAACTATCTCCGCAAGACATCAGAGTTAAACTCGTTATGATAATTGATAATATATATTTTTTCATTATGCTACAAATTAAATTATTAAACTTAGAAAGTGATATTTAAACCGAGTACAAATGTACGCGCAACAGGATAAGTTGCCGTATTTCCGATTACATCCTGTTCTGGATTAATTCCATATTTATTCACACCAGAGAAAGTATACAAGTTGCTTCCGTTCAAATACATTGTCAGTTTTTGGATTGATAATTTATCTGTAAACGCTTTAGGGAAATTATAAGACAGATTCACATCCTGCAGTCTGACAAAAGAAGCATCCGAATAAAATTTATGCGAATTTTTAGGCATATATCCCAATCGGGTTGCTTCGGTACTTGGATTTTCCGGAGTCCAGTAATTGATGCCATTAATGAAATTCGTATTTTTAGCTAACTGTCGCCCATTAAATTCTAAGGTTCCATTTTGTTTGGTTATATCGAATACTCCATTGAGGAAGAATGAGAATGTCCAATTTTTATATGAGAATGTATTGGTCATCCCTGCTGTCCATACCGGTAATCTAGAGCCGATGATGGTACGGTCGTCCGCATCCAGTTTTTCATTTCCGTTTTTATCCCAAAGTCTAGCATCTCCCGGTTTAGCTCCGAATTTAGCAGCTTCGGTTTCTTCTCCCAGTTGCCAGATTCCGACCACTTTATAATCATAAAATACACGAATAGGCTGGCCGATGAACCAAGAACTGGCAATATCATCTTTTCCGTCTTCACGAAGTTTTGTGATCTTACTCCAGTTTCCTGAACCGATGAAAGAAGTCATCCATTCAAAATTTTTATTCTTCATGTTAACGGTATTCAATGTCAGTTCGATCCCTTTGGTTCGAGTATGACCGATATTGTCATTCATTTTATTGTAACCATTCATAATCACGACAGTCCGGCTCATCAGCAAGTCTTCTGTGTTGGCAATGTATGCTTCCAGGTTTCCGGTAATGCGATTTCTAAGCAATCCGAAATCAAGACCGCCGTTGAGGGCATAAGTACTCTCCCATCTCAAAGAGGGGTTCCCTCTTTCATAGCCATTATACAATCCGGCAGAATGAGTGCCACCATCTCCGTAGATGTAGTCTTTTTGAGTCATCTTAGTCAATGTGTTGTAAGGAGGCATTCCCGCATTTCCATTTGCACCGTAAGATAACCGGAACTTCAGGAAGTCGATTTCATTGATTCCCCAATCCTGGAAAAATCCTTCTTCTGATGCCACCCAACCGAGAGCAGCCGAAGGGAAGAATGCCCATTTGTTGTTTTTTCCGAATGCAGAGTAACCATCGTAACGTGCAGTAAGAGTGAGTAAATACCGGCTGTCATAATTGTAATTTGCTCTAAACATATAAGAAGCCATTTGTGTTTCCGTTTTATCGGTGTTTGTCTTTTGCTCGCCTTGAGCGGCATCCATATTGTGGTAAGCATTGTCATCATTTAAAAAATCCTTGGCTTCCATGGAAAACGATTTATTCTGTGTTTTTTGAGCACTGATCATTCCGGTCAGATTCAATTGATGTTTTCCGAATTTCTGATCATATTTCATGATATTTTCCCAAGTCCAGTCATCGTAGTCATAACCCGAAACAGTAGCAATACCATTAACCCCTTCTCCGGATAAAGTAGACGATCCGTAGTAAGTCCCAATCCGGTTGGTTTTGAAATTATAACCGAAGTTCGTACGGAAAGTAAGCCCTTTTACCGGCAAGAGGATATCGGCATACCACGCACTGAACAAAGAACGGGTTCTGTTATCATACACCCCATCCTGATTCACATAAGGATTATACCAATAAGTTTCCGTATACATCGGATAACGATTCATCGTTCCGTCTTCGTTATACGGATTGGAGTATGGAGTGAGGCGGAACGCCATTGCAAAATCCGGAGTGACTCCATTGTTGTCGTTTTGAGAATATTGATTGTTTGTTCCAACGGTCAGCCATTTTCCGATTTTCTGAGACATATTGATCGTTGCCGAAATCTTTTGGTATGGAGTGTTTTTGACCATTCCGTTCTGATCGTTATAGGTTACCGACGCATAATAGTTACTTGACTGAGTAGCACCCGATAAACTCAATTGATGTTCTTGCGAAAAAGCCGGTTTAAACATTTCGTCCTGCCAATTGAATTCTTTTCCTGCTTGGTAATTCGCTAAAGGCAACGTTGTCTTACTAAGAAATGATTCCGGATTTTGCCAATAACTTTCCGCATACCCGAGATCCCGGTAATATTGTCCCAGGAAAGCCATACTCTCTGCTCCGTTTTGGATATCGAAAAGTCTTTCCGGAGTTTGAACAGACACATAACCATTATAACGAACAACCGGTTTTCCTTCCTGTCCTTTCTTCGTTGTAACAAGAATAACACCATTTGTAGCTCTCGCCCCATAAATAGCAGCAGCAGAAGCATCTTTCAGAACAGATATATTTTCTATACTACTCTGGTCGATAACCGCCAATCCTGCGGAAAAAGGAATCCCATCTAAAATGACTAGCGGAGCGCTTCCTCCGGACAGAGATCTTTCTCCCCGAATAAGAACAGTGGCGCTAGATCCCGGTTCTGCGGTAGAAGTGACAGACATACCCGCAATTTGTCCTTGCAAACGTTTGGCGATATTGTTCGTCGGTATTTTTTCCAATTTCTCTGTGTTCAGGGAAGAAATACCGCCGGTCAAGTCTTTTTTGCGTTGTGTTCCATAACCGACAACCACTACTTCATCCAAAGTTTCAGTATCTTCTTGTAAAACGATATTGAACTCTTTTCTACCATTCATGTCGATAATTGTCTCCTTGTATCCGAGATAACTTACTTTTAGTTTTCCGTTCAATGAAGGCACTGACATTGTAAAAGCGCCATTTTCATCTGCCGATGTTCCAATTGCAGCTCCGACATAAGAAATAGATGCTCCGGTCAATGCTTCTCCGGCCTCATCCAACACGACCCCTTTTATTTCTATCATTTGTTGTTGGGCGCCTAGTGTGGAAGATGTCGCAGAAAGCCTTTGGGATGTTGATTTAGGAGTCACGATAATCATATTTTTCTCCGTTTTGTACGAATAATCGGCTATGATTTCATCCAACACATCCGAAACTTCTTTATCTTTCGCATTCACGCTAACAATTCGTTTCGAATCGACTTGTTTTTCATTGTAATAAAATGAATAATGAGTCTGGCGCTCGATTTCTTTGAGAACTTCTTTTAATGAAGCATTTTCCATGTTTATTGTAACCTTCAGATTTTGAAGATCATGACTAGCCATCATAATCAACGGCACAAAAAACATACATAAGGATAGGATCACTTTTTTCTGGATAAAACCAATCGCGCAATTACAATTTATTGCGCTCAACTTCGATTTAACTTTCTTCATGAGGACAGATTTAGATTTAACATCAATTTTATTTAATCAGATTTATTTCATTTGTTAATATTGTGTATTTTATCGGAGCAATGTATTGAATTCCTTTTAGCACTTCTTCCACCGATTCATCTCTGACAGACAAAGAAATTCCCTCCATTTTTTTTACATTTTCAGTATATTCTATTTTCAGGTCATACCATTTCTCCAGGCATGCGATGATATAGCCCAGGTTGGCATTATCAAACGTCAGCTTGTCTTTAATCCAAATGTTATAGATTTTGGCATTTACCGGTTCTATTTTCAAACGTCCTGTTCGCTTGGAATAAACAATACGTTCATTGGGTTCCAATGTATAGTTCTTTTTCTCTTTCTCAAAGTCAACCCGGACACTTCCCGATAAAAGGGTTATCTCCGTATATTCTTTATCTTTTCTGTTTTTCACATTGAAAGATGTCCCCAACACGGTTATTTTTTCATTACCCAGATCAATGATGAACGGTTTTTTCTTGTCTTTGGAGACTTCAAAATAAGCTTCCCCGTCCACTGATACTTCCCGTTTATCTGCAGTAAACACATCCGGATAAGTCAACCGGCTGTTTTTATTCAACCAAACAATTGTCTGATCCGACAGTTTAAGGTTCCCCTTGGCATGATCAGGCATGGAGAAAGTGATAATCTGGGGTTTACTTATTGAGATTAAATCCTGTGTTAAAGGCAGCTTCAAAAGAACAGCAATAACGATGGCCGCAACTATTCCTGTTGAAAAATAAATAAGATTTCGAAGAACAGGTCTCGATTTTTGGGGTGGAACCTGGCTTTCAATTCGTTCGGTAAACCTATCGAATGCTTTCATCGGCTCAAAAATCATTGATTTTTGAGCCGACATATTCCAAATATCATAGTATTCTTTCAGCCTTCGTTGGTTCTTTTCATTACTCTCCAGGAGAGAATGGAGCTCTTCTTTCTCTTCCGCTCCTATCGATCCATCCAGAAAACGAACAATCAAGCCATCGATATGATTTATATTTTCTTTCACATTAATTAACTCGAATGAATCGCCGTTTACCCCACCTATTGCTGACTTATATATTCAAATTTTTGGATCAGATATTCCTCTTTGAGTATGAGTTTCAAAAAAAATCCTTCATCAAACGCATACAATGAGAAAAGGTTTTCCCCATCGACAGCAATGATATCGCCACTTCCTTTGGCTTTTTTCAAAGATACCAGGTCCTGAATGCTCTTCGCCCAATATTCATGGATGACAACGACTTTCTCATAGGAGCTGCAACGACCTTTGTCCAGAATGAATTTACAGGTCGCTTCAAACATCCGGTTTCGTTCATCCTCTTCCTCATAACGGAACACAATGGATGAGTCATTTCTTTGAACATCAATTGCAACAGCCTGATTATCTTTAATAAACTGTTCTATTTCCATCTTTGTTTTTCCCAAGAAATTTTGAGCATCCACAACGAAGCAAGCCATAAAAAACAAAAATATCAGACAAATCTTATTCCACATAAAATTGAGTTTCTAATGGTGTGTTCTGAGACGAATTTCCGGCCCAGAGTATGAACTTTCCGGGTTCGACAACAAATTTATTCTCTGCATTATATAATCCATAAGCCCGGTCATTGACCTTGAATGTCACGGTTTTTGTTTCTCCCGGTTCAAGAGTTATCCTTTCAAAACCGCACAACTCTTTTTCATACCTCGAAATACTGGATGTTTCATCGGTAAGGTATAGCTGAACCACTTCATCTCCTTTTCGATTGCCTGTATTTTTCACTTGACAAGTTACCGTGAGCACATCTCCGTTTTTGATTTTTTCGGAACTTACAGCCAAATCACTCCATTCAAAAGTGGTATAGCTCAGTCCGTATCCAAATGGATATATTTCTCCGTTTACACGAGCAAATCCCCGCCCTCGCGTATCATATTTGAATGGGAAAGCCCATGGAATTTGTCCCACTGATTTAGGGAAAGTCACAGGGAGCTTTCCTCCCGGGTTATAATCTCCGAATAGGACTTCGGCAACAGCCTGACCCGAAAATTCACCGGGATACCAGGCTTCAACAATAGCCGGCACATTGGCCTCCTCCCAGTTAAGCGTAACCGGACGACCGTTAAACAGGACGAGCACCACAGGAGTTCCGGTTGCCTGTACCGCCCGTATAAGGTCCTTTTGTCTCCCTGAAAAATCAAGATTAAGGCGCGTTCTGGATTCTCCGATCGTACGCACATCATCTCCAACATAAATAATGGCCACTTCTGCTTTTTTAGCAATCTCGACCGCTTTGTTTATTTCATTTTGCTCTTCCGTGGTCAGAGGAAAATACATCACATCGCTTTCCGGGAAATTTTTATCACGGACGTCACAACCTTTGGCATACATGATATTTACTTGTTTATCCAGATGTTGTTTTAATCCTTCCAAGCCGGTAATTACATTCGGACTCAGGGAGCCATAGCGGCAAGTGAGTGATTTTTCATCGTCTGCCAACGGGCCTATAACAGCTATATTTTTAATTGTTTTGGAAAGAGGAAGCAGGTTATCTTTATTTTTAAGCAGGACGATTGATTCACGGGCTGCTCTCAAAGACACTTCCCGGTGAGCATTGTTATTCACAATGGCATCTGCATTTTTCGGATTCAGAGTGTAAGGATTATCGAAAAGTCCGAGCCAGAACTTGACATACAACACTTCTTTTACCCGTTGATCGAGTGTCGTTTGGGATGCCAATCCCTCATTCAACGCCCGTCTCAAAGTAAGAATAAAATCTTCCGGCATACGGAAACAGGTATGAATCGCAAGACCCGCATTCAGCTCCATCGCCACAGATTCCTCTGCTGATTTTGCGACATGATATATCTTCTGATCTTTGTTTATGTCCCAGCTATCGGAGACCACATACCCTTTAAATCCCCACTGGTTACGCAATAATTCGGTCAGGAAGTAATAACTGGCGCTGATGGGAGTCCCGTTGTAATCATTATGCGAACACATCGTTCCCAGAGCTCCAGCCTCCTGAAACGCTACCCGAAACGGTTCCAGATGAAGTTCATGAACTTCTTGCGGAGAAGCATGAGGATCGGTACGTGCATAACCGTCACGTGCACCGGCATTGACTCCATAAACGGTAAAATGCTTTGGCGTCGATACGATGCGATTGGACTGAATTCCCAACACCTGTTGCCGGCCTAGTTCTCCTACGAGGTACGGGTCTTCTCCATAGCATTCGACAGATCTACCCCAACGTTGATCTCTTGCCAGATCCAGAATAGGAGAATAGACATTGGTATATCCGAGCGCTTTGGCCTCTACTCCCGTAATCCGACCGATTTCATTGACCAACGCTTTATCCCAGGTACTTCCTTGTCCGATTTGTGCCGGGAAAAACGTAGATTTCTCATGTTTTAATCCACGTATTCCTTCATTCGTAAAATCAGCCGGAATGCCCAAACGGGTTTCCTCAACAAAAAAAGCCTGTACCAGATTTAACGCCTGGGGATGATTCGAATAGGGGAATTCCCAGGTTGAATGTTTCCATTCTCCATTGAGATGCTCATCCACATTACCGATTCCATCTTTCCAGATTGCATTTTTCCATTCGGCAGTAGGTAAAGTATCTTTTATGACAGCTCCATACCCATATATCGTCCCCAGCTGGCAGGTTTTTTCATTTTCCGTCATTTGCGCCAACAAGTCTTCCACTCGTTTTTCAATCGGCTGTTTCGGATCTTCATAAATATCCTTTTTCCCGTTTTTATTGAAATCGATCCACCCTTTTTGGTATATTTTATTATTCAAATTTTGTGCTCCTAAGGGCAACAATAATCCTGCAAACAAACAGGAACAAATTAGTTTCTTCATGAAATTCAAAAATTGCTAATAGTTATTTATTAATATTTTTTTATTGTTAAAATTCATAATAAAAGAAAAATCCTATTTCTGAGATTGATTTCGCACAAACAAAAAACAATATCATCAAAAAGCCTTTCTTTTGTAAATGTTTTCGTATTTCACTCAATGCTTTGGTTATTTGTTTTTCAACAGCTTTGACTGAAATATTGAGTAATTCGGCAATTTCTTTATTTTTCAGGCCTTTATTCCGACTCAAATAAAATATTTTTTTACATTGACCCGGAAGTTGATCCGTACAGAATTGAATCTCCTTTAACAAGTCTTTAGTATGCAATATCTCTTCCTGTTCCGGAATATGATCGTCCGAAAAGCCCTCACACAGAGCAGATAACTGAATCATGCCCTGTTTTTCTTCACGCAAGCTGCAACTTCTTAAAAAGTCGACCGATTTGTAATATACGATTTTATACAGATACGCTTTCAGTGAGTATGAACCATCTATCCGATCTTTTTTCAACCATAAATCATAAAAAACATCCTGAACTAAATCTTCAGCCGTTGAAGTATCTCCGACAAGCCTGTACGAGTAATAACACAATTCCTGATAGTGTGTTAAAAACAGTACATTAAAATCAAACAATTTTTCTTCTTTTTCCCGGTCTTGACTCATCCAATAATTTCTAAGTAAGAAATATATTTATTTTTTCTATGTTAATGAATTTATGATTCGAAAATAATGATTGTTTACCTACTTGTAGGTTATTGCAAATCTATTTTTTTGTCAAAGATATACATTCTTTTGCAAAAGAGTGCCTTTTTCTTCGTTTATGGACCTTTTTATTGGCAGATTATTTAAAAACATTCACAAAAATCACAAATTTTATTCCTAAACTGTTTAAAAAAATTTCTACGAAGTATTTTGAATTTGAAAATCTTTTCTTGAAAAATTGAAACAGTTTCTCATTTTTTTGTTAATTTTGACGTTTTTATAAAGAGAATTTTGTATTAAACAAAACTATGTGTATGAAACGACTATTTTTTTTCACTTTTCTTGTTTTTATAACAAGCGTTGGCTTTGCAAAAGACGAAGGCCACATTCAATTTACGGAATACGATTTGCCCAATGGTTTACATGTCATTTTGCACCAGGATCACAACACGCCCAATGTATTGCTATCCATTCTGTATCATGTCGGTGCAAAGAATGAAAATGCCGATCGGACCGGTTTTGCCCACCTTTTTGAACATTTGATGTTTGAAGGATCAAAGAACATCGAACGCGGTAATTACTTCAGAATTGTACAATCGGCAGGGGGAACATTGAATGCAAATACCACCCAAGATCGGACTTACTATTACGAAAACATGCCATCCAATCAATTGGAACTGGCGTTGTGGTTAGAATCCGAACGTATGCTTCACGCCAAGATCGATTCCATCGGTGTTACCACTCAAAAAGGAGTTGTTATCGAAGAGCGTAAACAAAGTTATGATAATCGTCCTTACGGAACATTTATGGAAGAGGTAGGAAAAAGGGCGTTTACAGTTCATCCTTACCAATGGCAAACAATCGGTAATCCCGAGCACATTCGCAATTCGACCTACGACGATGTATATAATTTCTATAAAACATACTATGTGCCAAACAATGCGGTATTGGTTCTGGCAGGCGATTTTGACGAAAAACAAGCGAAAGAGTGGATCAATAAGTATTTCTCCGGAATTCCTAAAGGAACACTTCCGATCAACAAACCAACTACAGTAGAACCTCAACAAAAAGCAGAAGTGCGTGACGTTATCTATGACAACGTACAGCTTCCTGGTGTTTTCATGGGATATCATGGTCCGGCTATGGGAACAAAAGATGCTTATGCTGTCGAAATCCTGTGCGATATCCTCGCCGGAGGCGCCAGCTCCCGGATGAAAGCCAATATTACCGATAAAGGTCAGGCCTTGCAAGTCTCCGCATTTCCTCTGGTACAAGAACATCCCGGGTTGATTTATATCATGGGAATCGCGAATATGGGAGGTAGTGCAGAAAAATTAGAAGAAGCGATCAACACGGAGATCGATCAAGTGCGTAATAACCTGGTCAGCGAAGAAGAGTTTCAAATGGCAATGGCCGCTAAAGAATTCGACATATCAGCCGGAATGGCTTCTCTTCCAAGTATAGCTCAGGCTCTAGCCGACAATTACACTTACTTCAAAGATGCCGGAAGAATCAATAAAACATTGAGTTTCTATAAAGACATTACCCGTCAGGATGTTTTGGATGTTGCTAAAAAATATCTGACAAAAGAAAACCGTACGGTTGTCTACTATTTACCTAAGGCAGAGAAGAAATAACTACTATTAATAATTATTTACGTATGAAAAAGATATTCAATATATTTGCTTTACTACTCCTGATTGGAGTGGTAAATGCCCAGCAACTCGACCGCAGTATTCGTCCATTACCCGGTCCAGCAAAAGAAATCGATATCAAAGACGCCAAGACAGTTATCCTCTCCAACGGATTAAAAGTCTTTATTGTCGAAGATAACCGCGCACCCATTGTTTTTTATTCCTTAAGCCTGGATGTAAAACCAGCGTTAGAAGGAGATAAAGCAGGGATGCAGGAGTTGTTCGGCGACGTTTTCGGAAAAGCGACAACATCCCGGACCAAAGAACAAATCAATAAAGATGCCGATTTAATCGGTTCCAGACTGAATGTATATGCTCGCGGAGGCAGTATACGTGTTTTGAAAAAATACGAATCCAAAGCATTGGACTTATTTGCAGATGTCTTGTTTAATCCTGCTTTCAATGAAAATGAACTCAATATGAGTCGGGACAAATATAAAAGCGCGCTGACAGCCAACAAAGATGATGCAGGACAAATAAACATCAGATTATCGTCTATTCTTACTTACGGAAATAAATATCCGGATGGGGAAGCCGAAAGTGCAGCCTCGCTTGACAATGTTAAGATCAGTGACTTACAAAATTTTTACAGCACCTACTTTGCACCGAATGTCGCCCGGTTAGTTATCGTCGGAAACATTACCGAATCAGAGGCCAAAGCCAATGCGGAAAAATATTTCGGCAGCTGGAAAAAGAAAACGGTTCCGGTAGCAACTTATACGATACCTAAACTGCCGGCAGCAACCACCGTTGCAATGGTAGAGAAACCAGGCGCTGTCCAATCGATGATCGACATATCTTATCCGATTGAGTACAAATTCGGAACTGCGGATGAAATGGCCGCTTCCGTAATGAACCATATTCTTGGAGGAGGCATGTCAAGTCACATTGTACAGAATTTAAGAGAGAAACACAGTTATACTTATGGAGTATACAGCAGTTTGCAAAAAGGCGAATTGATTGGTCGTTTCAATATTTCTTCCGGACGCGGAGCCGCTTCTGTCAAAGCAGTTGCCACTGATAGCGCTATTTACCAGGTTCTGTATGAGATGAGAGATTTGATCAAGACTCCGATTTCTGCCAAAGAACTGGAAGATGCCAAAGCATTTTTAGCCGGAAGTTTTGCCCGTTCCTTGGAAAACCCGTCTACAGTCGCTCAATTTGCTATCAATATCGATAAATATCATTTACCGAAAGATTATTACAAGAACTACCTTAAACGCCTGGAAGCTGTAAGCATAGCCGACATACAGGCGGCAGCCAAAAAATACATCAAACCGGATAATGCTATTATTGTCGTAGTTGGAGACAAATCATACGCCGAAGGCTTAAAAGCGTTCGCAGCAGATAAAACCGTTCACTTCTATGATGCAGACGGAAATCCTGTAGCCGCTCCTGCTCCTGCTCAACCGGCAACTGTTTCCGCCGAAGATGTAATCAAAAAATATGTACAAGCGCTCGGAGGCGAAGCTGCTATCAACAAAATCAATGATTACAAGATTGCAGGAGAAATAAGCGCCATGGGTCAAACAATGGAGATGACTCAACTTTTCAAAAAACCGCAATGGTCTTTAACAGAAATCAACATGAACGGGATGTCTATTCAAAAAATAACTTTTAATGGGACACACCTCAAACTTTCCGGAATGCAAGGAAATCAAGATTTTACGGAAGGAGATATGTTCGATATGGTTAAAATGAACTTGGGAATTTGTCCTGATGCAGGATATATCAAAAACGGATATACTGTTGAAATCAAAGGCATTGAAAAAGTCAAAGGAAAAGAAGCTTATGCTCTTTCCATAAAAAAAGGATCGATTTCTATCGTTAACTATTTTGACAAAGAAAGCGGACTGAAAGTCAAAACCCAGAGTACGGCAAAAACTCCGATGGGAGATATGCAACAAGTTCAGGAATATTCTGACTATCGTCCGGTTGAAGGCGTTTTATTTCCATTTTCCATGAAACAAATCGCTTCCGGAATGGAGATGCTTATGACAATTAAATCCATCGATGTAAACAAAGGAGTTGCTGATTCGGCATTTAATTGATTATCCTATTATTAACAAGAAAAAGGTCGTCACAAGAATTTGTTGACGACCTTTTCTTATGCCTGGCGATTTCTTTTCAATCTAAAACCTTCAATTCTTACATCTCATTTTTATGTTTCTGTGTGATAATTTGAAAATTTTTATGTAAATTTGTTTAAATTTATTACACATGAAATCCTTTTTATCTGTTTTTATTACACTATTTATAGTCTTTCTTCCTCTCAGAGGACAACAGGTATTTTATGATGCATCCTTATTCCCTTTGTTGGGAAAGGCAACTCCACAAACAGAAACAAGGTATGAACGTCTGCCTGATTCATTAAAAAACAGCATTCGCAAGCCCGTTTGGGAGTTAGGAAAAAACAGTGCGGGACTGGCCGTTCGCTTTTGTTCAAATTCCACAACCATAGCAGCAAAATGGGAGGTTCTACTCAACAGGACCATGAACCACATGACGGCTACAGGAATAAAAGGTCTTGACTTGTATTGCCTGCAAAACGGAGAATGGATATTCGTTAACAGCGGACGACCTGCCGGAAAAGTAAATGAGGCGGTCATCATCTCTAATATGACACCGGAAAATCGGGAGTATTTACTCTATTTACCACTTTATGACGGTATCGTTTCATTGGCAATCGGAATCGATTCTCTTTCATCCATCGGGCAACCTCAAATCAGTCTTCCTTCTTCGTCCAAACCCGTAGTGTGTTACGGCACAAGCATTCTTCAGGGAGGCTGCGCTTCCCGTCCGGGCATGGCGCATACGAACATCTTATCCCGTTGGCTGAACAGGGAGTTTATCAACCTGGGATTCAGCGGCAATGCCAAGCTCGATTATGAAATTGCCAAGGTCATGGCTGCCGTTGATGCCTCTCTCTACATTCTCGATTTTGTTCCTAATTCTACAGCCGATGAAATGAACGAGCGGGTCGAACAGTTTTATTCAATCATCAGGAAGCAAAGACCCGATGTTCCTATTCTTTTTGTAGAAAGTCCCATTTTCACACACATTCGTTTTGACCAAAAAATAAACAAAGAAGTTACCGTTAAAAATGAAACCCTTCGTCAATTGGCAGAAACATTCAAACAGCAGGGCGATTCCAATATCTGTTTTGTATCTTCAAAAGAAATGATTGGCGCAGACGGCGAAGCGACTGTTGACGGAATTCATTTTACGGACTTAGGTTTTTTAAGATACGCTGAATTATTATATCCGGTTATTAAAAAACAGTTATTATCAGAAGACAAATCCAATTAAATTGCCTCATCGTATGATTTCAAAAAATAACATACTTATTTTCTTTTGTCTGTTAACATTCAACAGTTACGCAGCTAAAACGGATACGCTGTCGACATACAGTACGGTCATGCAAAAAGAAATCAAAGCGGTTGTGATTACTCCCGACGATTATTCCTCAGCGAAGGCTTTGCCCGTCATCTATCTCCTGCATGGATATGGAGACAGTTCCACAGGAGGCTGGCCTGCCAAAGGAAAAGGCACTGATACTTTATCTGATACCTATCATGTAATCATCGTTTGCCCCGACGGCAACAACAGTTGGTATTTCGACAGTCCGATAGACAAAAATTATCAATACGAAACTTACATCATCCAAGAACTGATCCCACTGATAGATGATAAATACAAGACGGTGGCATCTCCTAAAGGGCGTGGTATAACAGGGTTGAGTATGGGAGGACATGGCGCCCTGTATCTTGCTTTCAAACACCAGGATATTTTCGGGACAGCAGGCAGTATGAGCGGAGGTGTCGATATCCGTCCTTTTCCTAATAATTGGGAAATCGCCAAACGATTGGGCAGTTATGCATCCAATCCCGAAAACTGGGAAAAGAATACCGTCGTCAACATGCTTCACTTGCTGACACCTAACTCTTTATCTTTGATCATCGATTGTGGTTCAGAGGATTTTTTTTATAAAGTCAATTGTCAATTACACGAAAAGCTATTGGAGAGAAATATTCCCCATGATTTTATATCCCGGCCGGGAGGACATAACTGGAATTACTGGACGAATGCCCTCAAATACCAGGTTTTGTTTATGAGTAACTATTTTCAAAGAAACAATATGCAATCCATTGTACTTGCCGGGCAGTCCGAAAAAAATGAAAAGGAATCGGACTACCCAATCACAAGTTAGACACCGTAGCGGCATATTACTTAATATGCGACTTCATTTGCTGTATATCTGTCAACCAATCTTCAATATCGCGTTCGTGTTCTAATTCATCAGATAAAATCTGGACAACAAGTCCATGTGTTGCAAAATCCTTTCCATCAGTCAGGGCAGCTATTTGCTGATAGCGTTCGATAGCACATCTTTCGCCTTGCAGGTTTTGATTCAGAATAACTTCTACGTACGGATCCGCAGGCGGAAAATATTCACAACCAGCCCGTTTAGTCCATTCATCCGGAGATAAAACAGGAATTCCATCCAGTTCGATAATCCGGTCTATCAAAAGACGAGCATGTCCAAGTTCTTCATCTGCATGGTTTAATAATTCCGCTTCAATGGAAGTGCGCATCGGCCCTTCCATCAACCGGGCTCCTACCCAGTATTGGTAATAAGCCAACCATTCCTCACTCAACGCTGCATTCAGCAATTCAATCAACTCCTTAACATCAAGACCCTTAATAATCTTCACTCCTTCTTTTCCCATGGTAAATTCGATTTAATTAATGATAGATAACAAGAATTATCCTTATATATATAATAACAATGATTATACAAAAAAAGTTAAGTCCGGCAGTCTGAATTATGTAGATGTGATTGGTTTTGAGATGATTATGTGTTTGATTTTTCAATGCGTCAATATGACGCATCAATGAATCACATTATAAAAAATCTTATTTAGTGCTGAATGAAAATACAGAAGAAACGTCGATCTAGTATACACGATCTTTTTCAATGCGTCATATTGACGCATTGAAAAAGATCGAATCAACGCTTCGCTATTTTAAACTATTTAATTTATGCCATTATTTGGTATAAATAAATTTTATCTTTGTCAAAAAATGATAACGTATGAAAGATTTTGCCGCCATTGACTTTGAAACCGCCAATGGAGAGCCCGGAAGCGTTTGCAGCATAGGAGTCGTGATTGTCCGTGATGGAGAGATTATTGAGAAATTTTATTCTCTCATCTGTCCGGAACCCAATTATTACTCCTATTGGAATACTCGTGTCCACGGTTTGACTCGAAATGATACCGACTCGGCTCCTGTTTTCCCCAAAGTATGGGATCAGATTGCCGACAAAATAGAAGGACTTCCTTTAATCGCTCACAACAGTCCTTTCGATGAAGCTTGTTTGAAAGCTGTGTTCAGGATTTATCGCATGGATTATCCGGATTATCAATTTCATTGTACCTGTCGTGCTGCCCGAAAGAAATTCAAATCGGTCGGGTTGCCAAATCATCAATTGCATACCGTGGCGGCGTACTGTGGTTTCGACCTGAAAAATCATCATCATGCCTTGGCGGATGCAGAGGCATGCGCAATTATTGCATTACAAGTATTTTAATCCGCTTTGTCATGATACGAAAAAGCAGTAAAATAAAACATCGAATCTTTTCAACCGGTATGTGTGGTTGGTGGATATTATTTATCGAAACCGATTATCGAATCGATGCATGATAATGTCTCGTTAGAAATAACCTATCAAAGTTATTGGAGAGAATCGCCCCATACTTTTGAAATAGAGCCGTATTTCGTGAAAATCTTCAAACAACGGTGGTACTTGATTGCCCGAAGTCCTTATTATGATAACATTCGGATTTATGCTTTGGATCGGATACAAAATATCTCTGTAACTGAAAATAAATTCAAAATACCGGACAATTTCATTCCCGAAGAATATTTTGTACACTGTTTTGGGATTATCAACGAGGCAGAAAACTACCCGCCTTGCATCGTACAACTCAAAGTAAGCGGATGGCAGGCTCAATATTTCCGGAGTCTTCCTCTGCATCATTCTCAAAAAGAATTGGAAAGAACGGAAGAGTTTAGTACTTTTGAATGCTTTATTCAACCGACTTTCGATTTTCGGCAGGAATTGCTTTCGCAGGGAGAGGATGTGGAGGTGCTGAAACCGGAGAAATTAAGGGAAGAAATGAGGGAGATTGCAGGATTATGGAAGCGAGATTTTCAAACAGGACAAGAAGGTTATACATTAGCTGCTGCTCTTTTGTTTGGAAAAGACGATGTTATCCAACAAATAATTCCGCATTATAAGATTGATGCTATGGTAAGAGTCGAAAATGTAGAACGATACGATGACAGAGAATATATTCAAACCAATCTGATCGAGGCTTATGATATACTTATGGGCTTTGTCGCAAAGCATTTATCAGACCAGTTTTATATGGAAGGAGATCAGCGAATGAGTCTGCGAACCAAAATATTTAGAGAAGTAGTTGCAAATTTAATTGTTCACAGAGAATATACAAATGCCTATCCATGTAAGTTTACTATTTTTTCAGATAGAGTTGAAACCGAAAATGCAAATAATCCCAGAGGACAAGGAAAAATTGATCCGACAAATTTTAGTCCATTCCCGAAGAATCCTACCATTGCAAAATTCTTCCTCCAATTAGGACGAGTAGAAGAACTTGGTTCTGGTGTTCTTAATGTTTCCCATTATGTAAAAGAATATTCCGGAGGAGAAGCCAGTTTTATTGAAGGAGATATATTCAGAACAATAATACCAATTACAAAAATTTCTGCAGCAGATAAAACTGAAAACACAGATGATGTTACAAATGATGCTATAAACGGTGCTATAAATAAAGCTACAAGCAGTACTATAAATGATGTCGTAAATAATGCTATAAATGATGCTGTAGAAAAAGGAGTCATTGATAATTTGAGCGATGCTGTGATAGATGGAGTGGTTGAGACCATGAGAATTATACATACTACTAAAGGAGGAGTAAGGTCCAAAGACATTATTTCACAAATAAAAAAATCATCCTCTTCAGTTGATCGTTATTTGGATATACTCCGAAAAATTAATCTGATAATATTTCAAGGTTCCAATAAATCAGGAAAATATCTAGTAAAACCGGGTACGGTTCTAAGTAAAAAGCCTGAAGATTGATTTTGGAAAAAATGTATTTCTTTTGTGGTTACCAAACAACGTCTGAATATGTATATTTGAATACCATATTAATTGGGTAATAAGCTTTACAGGGACCATAAACTGGATTATCAAGTGGAGCCATTTGCTGACCCAAAGATGTATGAGTAATCTCAAATATTTGTGTTATTAGAGCATAAGTATCATGAGTATTATTTCCCCACACAAAAGCATAAGTATAGCCATATTTATTTAAAGTTCCCGGAATTATCCCCATTGGTTGAAAAGTTGCCATTACTGATTCCGGAGGCAATATTACTGTTGCTCCTTTGGGTACTTGAATATATTTAATATAATGATAAAAATTCTCTATATAATAAATGCCTGGAGCAATTCTTAAATCGCAACTGGAACCTAATGGAAACATAGAAACAGTAGTTTTAATTAATTCTTTAGTATCAAATCCAGAAACAATATATGGTTCAGATGAAGCGCGCAAGCCGTTTCCATTTGGCCAGAGATCAGAATGATCTTCACCAAAGACAAATTTTTCCGGATAATCTTTTTGCAGTTTTAATAAAAATTCATTTGAAAGGGTACCATCTTCTGAAGTTAAAACTAAATCATTTGATTTATCCGAATTTATTTCTTTTGAATTGTCAGAAATCATTGCATCATCTTGGGAGCAAGAGTATGCAAATGTTATTAAAATAAATAAGTAAAATAATTTTTTCATGACATTAAAATAATTAAATTAATAAAATAATATTGTAGTTAATAGCGTAATCTGAATAAATTGTGGATATATTGCAATTATTTAAATACGATTACTTTGTTATTACTTACTTAATTATAAAATGTATAATTAAATTTTTTGTCATGACCATGATTTACCCCTACATCAATCACATAGTTACCTTTTTCTAATCCTATCAAATTAAATTCTACATCGTGAATTGATAAGCATTCTTCTGAATTACAATCAAAATCATAAGGTGAAGATACAATATTAATATTAAGATTATTGCCTTGAACTAAAGCTTCGATATATTTTATTGTATCATTCTTTTTTATTAAATTCGTTCTAACATAACATTTTTGTATATTATCATTCAAATAAGTTGCTTCAAAATTAAATTCATAATGAACTTGTCCGACGTCAGTTAATTTAATGTCAGAAACATTGAGTATGATTTTTTCATTATCATCATTACAACTTATAAATACAAAAGTGAGTAGAATAATTATTAATTTTTTCATGGCTATCCCTTTTTCAATAAAACGGTTAGCAAATTATTTTATTATTAATATAACAAAAAAATGTATAATAAAGTTTTTTCATTTTTAAATTTTCAATGAATTTAATTTGATAGGATTAGAAAAAGGATTTATGTGATTCTGATTCGAAAAAATAGTATTTTTGCAGATGATTAATAGAAAATCTATTTGGGAAAATAGGTTTATGACATAAGAAAGTGTTAGCTGTATAGCGTTGTAAGGAAAAAGACCAATTTAACGGTTTGCCGTTATTTCCAACAAACAGAACGTTATTTCAGAGTGATGCTTCCTGCTCTAAGGGCGGGGGGGTATTGCCTGTTTGTTCTGTTTGGGTTTGGTCGCCCTCCTTATGCAAATATGGTTGAAATATAACTCTTTGTTGTTGAATCACTAACAGCACATTTCCGAAATAATTTAGACAACAATAACTTTTGTCACAAAAACCTGAGAATTTTGAGACAAGGTAGTTTTTCAAAAAAAAATTAGCATAGAATAGTTTTTGTAACAAAAATAGCATATATTTGTTACAAAAATAATCTGAAATAATGACGCAAAGTGTTGAAAAAGAAATAGAAAACCACGTAAAAAAAAGAAGAGGTGGAAAGATATACTTTACATCCGATTTTCAAAATTTCGGAAATGATGGAGCTATCCGTATCGCTCTTATGCGATTAGTAAATAATAAGATACTAATACGAATTGCGCCGGGAATATTCTATTACCCACTATTTGACAGAGAATTAGGTGTAAATTTGTTGCCTTCATTAGAAAATATTGCCGAAGCCCTTGCCAAGAGAGATAAAGCCAGAATAGTTCCTACAGGAGATTATGCAAAAAACAAACTCGGTTTATCGACACAAGTTCCGGCTAATATTGTATTCTTGACAGATGGTTCCCCAAGAAAAATAAAAATAGGAAAGAGAGGTATTACCTTTAAAAAGGCATCATCTAAAAATTTTGCTTACAAAAGTTATATAATGATGCTGATTTCTTTTGCTTTTTCTGAAATAGGTAAAGACAACATAACAGCAAAAGATATTGATATAATAACTCCGGTTTTGTTGAAAGAAGACAAATCTAAAATAGAAAAAGATTTGCCATTACTACCAATCTGGATAAGAGAAATAACGAAAAATATAATAAATGAATACAGTAAATAAATGGCTTGCTCTCCCAACTGAACAACAAAAAAGATACATTGAAACCGTAGGAGTAACAAGTTTATTATCAGTAGAAATAATTGAAAAAGACTGGTGGGTAACAATGGTATTGAAAGCCATTTTTTCGACGCCATTTGCAAATCATCTTTCTTTCAAAGGCGGAACTTCTTTAAGCAAATGCTGGAACTTGATTGAAAGGTTTTCCGAAGATGTGGATATTGCTATTGACAGAGAGTTTTTAGGCTTTTCAGGGGAATTATCAAAAACACAAATAAGCGATAAACTTCGTCGTGCATCTTGTAGTTTTGTCCGGGAAACCATGAAGATGGAACTGGAGAAACAGTTGTTAGATTTGGGAATAGATAAATCATTATTTAATGTAGTTGTAAATATTACTCCGGTAACTACTACTGACCCGGAAATAATCGAAGTTTACTATCAATCATTGTTTGCCAGCAAGGGTTATATACGGGACAAAGTAATAGTTGAAGTTAGTGGCAGGTCAATGACCGAACCCGTAGAAGATGTTGAAATAAACTCTATGATTTCAACAGCGTTTCCTAATGCCAGTTTTATAGATAAGCCTTTCTTAGTTAAGGTTGTTTCACCCAAACGGACTTTTCTTGAAAAAGCATGCTTGCTACATGAAGAATTTGCAAAAGAATCTACTGATGTGCGATCGAATAGAATGTCAAGACACATTTATGATTTGGAGAAGCTAATGGATACAGAAATAGCAAAAGAAGCAATGAACGATGTTGAATTGTATAAATCTGTGATTGAGCATCGGAAGAAGTTTATCGGATTAAAAGATTTCGATTATTCAACCCTTATGCCTCAGGTCATATCATTTGTACCACCCAAAGAAATTCTATCTAAATGGAAAGAAGATTATATCTCCATGCAAAGCAGTATGATATATGGCGATTCTCTTACATTCGAGAAATTAATAGAACGGATTACAGATTTAAATGAACAGTTTCGAAAGATTGATTTAAATCAATGAACAGTCTTCAAAACATATTATCCCTTCTCGAAAATTACAATGCTCTGATAAAGTACCATATCAAAGCAGATAAAGAAGGTCTGCCCAATGAAAGAAAAATCAATTTTAATTCTGATAATATTCCTTCTATAGAAGACTTTCAAACAAATATCCGACAAACTTTACATCAAAGAGATTATACACAGGACTTCGTTTACTTGATCTATCGTCTTTATTTGGTTTGCAAGTCAAACAGTGATTTGTTTGCCAATCATGGAGCCGTTGAAAAACAGCTTAATAAGCTTTACCCATCCGCCAATATTTTAGAAAAACTATCATTCGGCATATACGAATTTATCCGGGATGAAATTTTTTATACCGATACCGAATACCCGGAATTTGACAATTATCCCTTATCGAAAATGACGGAGTTTGTTTTCAAAAACGATGAAGCAATTCTCTGGCAAACTTATTACCTTCTCCTGAATGTTACCGATGCATACCTTATACAGGAGAAACAAGATATTGAACATCAACTATCTTTCAAATCCGAACCGGATAAAGACAGATTTATTCAGCAACAGAAAGAAAGCCGGACAGAGGAAATTATTAATTTGTCAAACGGATTTTGCGATAAGAACCTGCCATTTTATTATATCCGGAACAATCCAATGATTTCTAAGGAAAACCTGTTTTATCTTCTTTTTTCAGAAGTTATGGATAAATTCTCGGCAGATGAATATGCAAAATATGTAGAGATTAATTACTCAGAATACCAACGCAAAAATTATCAATGGAATTTTGCAAGCAAAACGCTTGATAGTTATTCCAATTTACACGAACTATCCGGATTTAACAGATTAGTCCGAATACTTGTCAATTCGTTGTTCATCAAGGAATATACAGAGTTTATTGAAAATGAAGTAATCGAGCCAGTAGAGGATGAGAATGATGAAGATAGAAAAGAGTTAGAAGATTATCTGGACCGGAGGGATAAGGTTAGGGATATACCATTTTTTTTTTAGACTAACTAAACTATTTGCCTGAGTTTTTTGGGTCAAGCGGAAAATCCGGTTGGATTTATTATCTTGCCTAGTCCTAAATAACCGTTACAGGTTTATACGACAAAAATAATTGATTCATCAGAGAGTTGCAAGGCTAGCCTTGCAACTCTCTGATTTTTTTATAACTTTTTATTTTAACCTTCCTCTGGCAGTGCATTTGCTCCGGCGTTTTCATATGACAAGACCAGTGCGGTCTTTTTGTATTATAAATACGTACAGCATCCTCCACTAGTAAGCTCATAGTTTTAATATCTACGGAATAATCTTCCAATAGAAATTCCTGCTTTAAGATGCCGTTAACCCTTTCTGCTATTGCGTTGGCATAAGGATCATAACTTTCAGTCATACTGGGTATGATCTTTTTCTTTTTCAAGATTTTTTGATAATCGTTACTGCAATACTGCAACCCTCTGTCAGAATGATGAATCAGGACATCTTTGTACCGTCTGTTTTTTACAGCCATATTTAATGCCCTCAAAGAACCTTCTGCGGCTAAACTGTCAGAGAGGTCATAGCCCATTATTTTCTTGGAATAGGCATCTGTTACCAAAGCCAGATAACAGCTTCTGCTACGCCCTCCGATATAGGTTATGTCTGATACCCAGACTTGCTCCGGACGTTTTAACTCTATTTGCTCTATAAGGTTTTTATGTTTCCTGAAGCGATGATGGGAGTTAGTCGTTATCCGATAACTTCTTTGGGGTTTGATTAGCATATGATTGGCTTTCAGTATAGATAAAAACTTATCACGCCCTACTTTCATTTCCTGTAATGGTGTATGAAGTATATGATATAACTTTCTGAAACCGATACGAGGCATATCTCTACGAACATTGTTAACTAAACGGATAACATCTGATGCTTTATCCTGTTTAGCCTTACGGGAGCGTAGTGAACGGTAATAAACCTGCCTGCTTAACCCGAGCAATCCACAGGTGGATACTTTGCTTACTTTATATTCTCTTGTGAATCGGTCGATTGTTCGGGTAAGGAGTTTTTTCGGATAGGAATCCGAAACTCTTTTTCCGCCATATCAATCATCATATCAAAAAAAATAGCTTTCTTATCCGATTGCTCTGCCTGTTTCTCCAAAAGAGCTTTCTGTTTCTCTAAAAGCTTTATTTTCTGCTCCAATTCAAGTATCTGTTGATCTTTACTTTTTGGCATATTACTGGGTGTTTGATTTTCCCAGTCAAAGGTACCATATTTTCGCAACCAGGTAGTAATTGTGCGATCTCCCTGAATGCCATATTTACGCTTTGCGCTACCAATACTCACTTCCCCTCGCTCAACTTCTTGAACAACTCTTAACTTAAAGGACATCGGATAGTCCTTTTGAGTACGCTTAACATACTCGCTCTTAAATCCTTCCATTATATTACTTTTTTTATGTAACGATATTTCAGGACGAGACA
>JAVBNR010000049.1:0-5678 GCA_031551395.1 Bacteroidales bacterium | reverse complement strand
TCTATCCGTAAGGTATCTTGGGTGAACTTTTCTAACTCGAAGTAATCAAATAACCAGCTGGGTAAAAATAAGCGGAGTAGATCTTCTTGTGATTCCATCTTTTTTTTCCCAAAGATAATAATTCCAACCGGATTTTCCGCTTGACCCCATTTTCCCCACGGGTGCTGTAATTTTTTCTATCTTGACAGTAATTCTATAAACAGTTTGAAAATTAAATGGCTTGGGGTTCTAGAACTAATATATCTTTCCTGTTCCTCTGTAATAATAAAAAAACCACTGGTCAAGTTCGTTGGAGAACTTTTATATAAGTTGTAAGTTAACCCAATAAGATGTTCTATATGATGATGCAATATTTCATCAGTTGTTTCATTTTTAAGATTCAGTAAACTCTCTATATTTAAAAGAAAATAGTTTTTGTGATTTGATTTATCTTTAATAAAGCATTGAATTATTATATTCATTTTTTTTGCAAGTTTCAACATGACTTTCTCTAAAGTTCCCCTTTCATCATTAGATTGCACTTTCAAATTTGAAATTTTTTGATATTCTATTTCTGAAAAGACATTTTCTATTTTTGTGTTTTTTAAATAAAAACTTTGCAAATTCTGCATTTTTATTTGCAAATTCTTTAGCTTATCATCATCCAAATTCAAAAATTCGGTTGCCTTGTTCAGGTTGTTGACCGAATTAAGTATTACGATATTACTTTCTAAGGAAGATACATTTTTCAAGGTAAGAAAAGATAGATAGTCAATAAAACCTTCAAATACGCAGCAATGCGGCTTCCCTTTATCAATGCTTGTAATCTCGGAAGATGTACAGATTTTGGAATATTCGTTGCGAAGAGCAAAGCCGCCTTTGTCATTTTCAAAACCTATGGCAAAATAAGGCTTTCCCTTTGCTTTATAGTGAATCTCTTTACACAACTGTTGTGCTAGCGGAATATTGATTTTCCGATCTTTGAGGTATTGAATCAGCATCGGATTGTTTAACGGTTGGATACTTATATCTTCAAACCTGGAAGAGTTTTCCTGCTGTTGAAAAGAAAAAGGTTCGACAGGTCGGGTGGTTATGGCTTTCCCTGACAAGTGAGATAATACGCTGGATATATCCGATATATTGTGTAATTTCTTTACCAGATCGAGAATATTTCCACCTTCGCCCAAACCGTGATCGTACCATATATTTTTATCGTTATCGACTTTGAAAGATGCTGTGCTTTCGTTCCTGAATGGGGAATAATACCAAAGGCTGCTTCCTTTGATTTCTTTCGGGTTGATTCCCTGTGTGTGCAGATAATCTGCTATTTGCTTTGCTTGTATAGAATTCATATTGATTTTAATTTTAATGGGTGGGAAAATCTTTTTCTTTTCATCAGCAAAAGTCTTTTCTATGGGAAAGCTGCGATGCCGGAGAAAAAATCGTTACTTTGTTACAGTTGGTATATAATTATTTGTATTTCAGTCGATTGCTTATGCTACAAACTTGTAACATCTGGAAAAACTGTTACCGGACGTAACATCTTAGAGTTTGTTGTGCCTATGTTACCTATTTGTTACACTTGTAAGAATATAGATAATAGCATCTTACAAGAGAACTCTAACAAAGTAACATCAAATCGTCAACCTGCTTTCGGGATATACGGTAAATCCTTGCACTTTTCCTTGATTCAATGATATCGTTGTTTGAGCCGAATACATAAGATGTATAGCGTGTCGTATCTTCGGATAACAATCCCCATTTATCCTGCAATATTCGTCGGATTTGGGTTGTTTCCGTTTTCATGGAAATACGTGTGAGCATATCCAATACTTCATTCACGCAGAAAGAATACGTATCCAACTCCTTTATCTGCATAATTTCTGAAATAAGATTCAGCATTTCTATTTCGACTTTCCCACGATTGTATTGGATAATCTTTCGTAAAGCATCCGTAACCAATAAATCATGACGAAACCACATCCGGGATTCGCATTTAGTCGAAAGTTCCCGATGTTGGAGGTAATGAAGGAATTGTGGAATTTCTGCTTTCAGCTCGTCCAAAATCCGGCTGTTTTCTTTTTTCAACGGACGGATTTTGCGCACCCAATAACGAGTTTCGCCCTGTTCGATGATAACAGGGCAATGTTCATTATTGGAGTTGAGGATAAATTTGGCAAAAAATTCAATTTCGTTCCGGTCTTTTCCTTTGGCTTCGGCTTTGAATGATATTGCTGTACTTAGATTCTTAATCCTTTCGGAATCTTCCTTTCGGTCGAGCAATACTTCATCGACGGCGATTATCAGTTTATTCGCCCAATCGGAATTGAATTGCGAATGAAAATCTTCATTGGTATTGAATGTCATATTACCGGCAAAAATAGCTTTGAGGAAGTTCAGGAAGGTTGTTTTTCCTGTATTCCGTTCTTTGGATACCAATAACAAAACAGGTAGCCTTTGGAGTGGTTTTAGGTAAAGCAATCGCAGGTAATCCAACCCCATTTCGAGTTGTTCCTCAAAGATATGGGAAAGAAATTCGATAATCTTGTCACAACTACCTTCCGCAGGTTGATAGTTTATCGGTTCATACTGGTTCAGGAATTTTCCGAGACTTCGCTGATAATTGATATGGTCGGGCATGGAACAAAATCCGTCGTATTTCTCGATTTGAGAAATATAATCCTTTGAGTGGTCTTGCCGGAGGGTTTCATAATTCCACGGTCGGCGTTCCTCAATAAAATCGCCACTCAATAATGGGCGTTTGACGATTTTAAAGAGAGTTACTCCGACTCGCAGATACTTTTCTTCTGATTCTTTCATAGGATTATCGGGTTTCTTGGTTTGTGTTTGCTTCCAGAATCCGACGGATATCTGACATCCGGTAACGGACTTTACTCCCAACCTTAATGGTTTTCAGATAGTTTTTCTTGTTCCAATGCCACAAAGTAGCATCACATACTCCGCAACTTCACGGGTAAGGTATCGTTCTTTACGTGCTTCGGCGATTTCGGTAGATAGTTCCGACTTTGCCCGGTTAATCAGATCATTGGAAAATTCCAATAAATCCTCTCCACTTACTTCCAACTTGATGCTGGCTTTTTCGTCCTGAATAATTGACAATAAATTTTTCATTATTTCTTAAATATCCACTCTAATCCGGTTTTGTTTTTGGTGGATAAAAAAGCAAAACCACTATCCCGAAATGGAACAGTGGTGCAAAAATATATCAAAATAAATCTGATTATCAATGGATTACGACTCGTTTAATTCGTCGATATTTAAAACGAATTAAACGAATTTATTCGGAGAGAATTTCTTTTATTTTATCAATCTGTTCCCGGTTCTCCGTCAAATCTTTGACAAATATTCCACGACTTGACATATAGTCGGTTAAGGCTTCAAGAGCTTTTTGGATACCTCGTTCAACAACAATATGGGTATTATCTCCGTATTGTTCGGCTAAAGCATCCCGAAATGGTTTTACTTCACAAGGATATATGTATAGTAGTTCTTCCAGTGCGATTTTCAAAAAGGCTAAATCTTGTTGGGAATGTTTGGTTATCAGGTGTTCTCCTATTCTATCTATGATATTATCAGGTTTATCTGTTGGAGTATCGGATAACATTTCGGAAAGATTCTTTTCGTTTTTCTTTCTTCCAGGCTTTTTCTTTTCAATAGCAATGGTTTCATTTGCGGACAATTCTTGTTCCATTGCCCAATCCATGATTTCATTTTTATCAATGGCTTTCTTCAGTTTGTTGTAATTCTTCCAATATTCCTTTGTCCTCAACCCCAACTTGACAGATTGAGACATTAACATTTTGATAGTATAGGCAATCATTTGCTTCTGGAAGAATGGCGTTTCAGGATTATTTTTCAATTCTTCGCCCTTCTCCACCATTCTCTCAAAACTCTTTCCAAAGTATAACCAGCAAAGTACGACCGGAACAATTGACGATTCATCCGGATTCTCGAATTCGTTTATCAGGTTTTTTGCCAATTCGCTATTAGATGAGAGTATATCTATTTCGGAAAAGTCTTCGTAGTTCCCGGCATTCATCTTCTTTTTAATGATGTTTTGGTATTCGGGAATTAATACCATGGCTTTGGTCATTATTATTTGGTAGCCTTCTGAATCTTTCCGGTTCATTTCTTCTTCAAACTGGTCGTACTCTTCCTGATGACTGTTCATCCAGTCTTTCAGGCGTTGTTTGAAATTGTCGAAATCTTGTTGGCTCATAAGATTTTATTCTTCTTCGATATCCTGACTTAATTCCCTTTCAATTTCTTCAATGGATGGAAGTGAAGATTTGAAATCCTCTGGCAATAGCTTTGAAAATGTATATTCTGAAATTCCTATAGGTTGACTACTACTTTCCAATGAATATTGAACATCAATATTGTCTTTCTTTTTAACAATGAGCAGCCCGATTGTAGGATTGTCAATATTTTTTTTCAATTGATTGTTAACTGCAGTGATGTAGTATCCGAGTTTCCCAGTATATTCAGGTTCAAATTCTTTAACTTTCAATTCAATAACCACATAGCAGCGTAATTCCAAATGATAAAACAACAAATCCATATTTCGGGGTCTACTACCTATTTGTATCGGATATTGCCTTCCCATGTATGCAAAACCATGTCCAAGTTCTAATAAGAATTTGGTAATATTAGCGACCAGAGCATCTTCCAATTCTTTTTCTTTATAATTTTCCGTAAGTGTTAGAAAATCAAAATTGTAAGGGTCTTTCAGCGTTTCTTTTACTAAATCGCTGTGAACATCAGGTAATAAGCGATCAAAGTTATTTATTGCTTTTCCTTGGCTTTGATATAAATCGGCTTCGATAAAATTCATCAATATTGCCCTGCTCCAACCATTTTTGATAGTTTTTTGAACATAAAACATGGCTTCATGTACGGATTTGCATTTAGTAAAGATTTCCACATGATGACGCCACGGAATTTGAAATATTGGATAGTTTTCTAATTCGTCACCAGCTTGGTGACGAATTGTAGTGTCTTTATTTTCAGCAGCTTGAATTCCTCCTTTGTTTTGAGAATGAGTTTCATCACCAAGTTGGTGACGAATTTGGCTATCTTGAGAATAAAATAAGTAAAAATATTTACAGTATTTCAGATTTGTAGCAGAAAATCCCTGCATATCAGGGAATTCTGATTTTAATTCTTTGCTCAATTTTTCAAAGAATCCACTACCCCAAACCGAATCCATTTGTCGAATGACAATATCATGACCCAAATCCCAATATAAATGCAACAATTCAGTATTGACTTTTATTGCTGCTTTCACCTGACTTTGACGGATCCGGACTTTCAAGTCTACAAGCCACTGTTTGAAATCCGGGTCTTTTATTAAATCGGTACTCATTACAAATGATATTTTTAACTTTTAACTCAACAAATTTACTAATTCTTTTTTCATCTCATCATCAATCTCTCGATATCTATTAAAAGCCTTGCTTCCTTCCTTATGTCCGCTCAATGCTCCGACCAGATTCGGGTCTTTGACTTTCTTATAAATGTTCCCTATAAATGTTCGACGTGCCATGTGACTGCTTGCTACTTCACACAGCGGTTTTTTTGTTTCTTCATTGGTTAGTGGGTCAAGTACTGTTACGATTCTATCAACACCTGCCAATTTGAATGCTCTTTTTATTGCATCATTGTATTTCTGTTCCGAA
>JAVBNR010000034.1:0-76722 GCA_031551395.1 Bacteroidales bacterium | reverse complement strand
TGAAATCTACAACTAAAGGATTATTGTTGCCCAATGTGGCATTGAATGCCGACTTGACACAATTTGTGTTGGATGGAGTCGCAAAACAGGATGAAGCCAAAGGGATGCTGGTTTATAACACGACCGATAATAAGATTTATTTCTGGAATGGTGTAAAATGGAATCTTCTTTTAGGTACTGGCGGTTCTTCGGTCGAAGAACCTACTATAGCTACAGTCGAGTGCGCCGGCTTAACGTTTATGGATCGCAACTTGGGCGCCAGCGAATCAGCTGAACCTAATCCGATTTCTTACGATGCTGGAACAGATGCTTCCCCTACCGGCTACTTGAACGGTGACTATTACCAGTGGGGCCGTCAAGCTGACGGTCATGAAAAATGGAACAGTTCAGTTGTAGCCGGCCCGTTCTCAGCTACTGATGGTAATGGTCAGGTTCCTAGTTCGAATGGTACTCATTACGGTAAATTTATAACAACTTCAATTTCTCCTTCTGATTGGCGTACCAATAAAGACGACAACTTATGGAATGAAACAGGTACTGGTCTTGTAAATCCTTGCCCGACCGGTTTCCGTGTTCCTACAAAAACTGAATGGGAAACTGTCAATGCTGCAATAACAACTGCCAACCGTTCAGAGGTTAGCTCTAAACGTGGTATGAATATTGGTGCCACGAGTCTGTTTCTACCCGCGAGTGGGTCACGCAGAGCCGACAACGGTGCATTTCTACACGTAAATGAACACGGCTCTTACTGGAGTTGCTCGAAATTTCAGAACAGCATCTGGTTCCTAAATTTCGGACAGGGAGGGTGTTCGGTGAGCCTTACCATCCGTGCATACGGTGCAAATGTTCGGTGTGTGAAAAATTAATTCAACTATTTGCTGATTCGACTATTTACCTGCGTGCATTGAAAGCACGCAGGCTTGAATAACTACATCCCCGATTTATAGGGTTGAGAATCTCAACCCTATAAATTTTGAAAAAAGGTCAAGCATAGAAAAAGGATTTAATTCATTGATAATTATATTTTTAAATAAAAATATCAAAAAAGGATTCCGGGAAAATTCAGCAAAAAAAAGCAAAAAAGTATCCTGCAACCCTGATAGATAGACAAAAGCAAGAAATCAACCCCTTTCATAATGAAAAAAGAAATGAAACAAATACGGGAAGTTCCCCCATTAAGCGAATTTTTAAAGTCCGCGAAGCGGGCAAACTATGAATAACCGTGAGTGCAACTCACGGCAAAAATGCTCATCCTCTGGGTGGATGCTACCGCTCTCCGTGAGTTGCACTCACGGTTATTCATATTCAGTCCCTGCGGGACATTCATGGAAATCGGAACATATTCCCCGTTAAGCGAAGTCTCCAGACTTCGTTTGACAAACTCGTAGTTTTTAACTACTCATCACAACACATTCACAAACTATGCTTAACATAAGAATAAACATAAAACGATTATTGACCCCTATGAAACACCTATTATTAGCAACATTATTGATTCTCACGGCATGGAACACCTCCGCCGCCCGCCTTTCCGGCAGCTACGGCGGCCGCCAATGCCCCAAACTCTATATCGGCCTCTATCACAACGGCCGGTTTGAATGCATCGACAGCGTCACAGTCGACTCCGCCGGCAAATTCACCATCTCTTTACCCGACAACCGCCAAGGGATCCTGCGTATCGCCTGTCACAACGACAAAAACGCAAGCGATGCCTTAAACAAAGCCGATAACACCAGCAGTTTACAATTTATTTACGACGGGCAGGATATCATCTACGAAACTTCCTGGCGTTGGCACAACAGCGAAGATTACCTCCGGGTGATCGAAGGTGGAGAAACCACCAAATTAGTCAGTTTGCAGGTTCAAAAACAACAACAATTATATGAACATCTGTCTGCACTGGAATCCGTTTTGGATAAAACCGACCGGAGTTCGGCGTTTTTTTCTACTGTGGATGCAGAATACACCGAAACCATCCGGAAATACAACCAGGAATTGCAAAACATGCAAGCAGCAGCCGTTCCGGCCAGTATGTTCGCCACCGTGTTGAGCTGCCTCCAGGAACCGGAAGTCCCTTCCGGACTGCAAAGTGAGCAGCGGGTCGACTGGTTGCGCAACCATTTGTTCGATCGCATCGATATAAACAACTATTTGGTATATAACTCTCCGTTTTTCACGAATCGGTTGCGCCAGTATCTGTATCTCTGGCAGCCGAAAGGAATTGTTTCGGAAAGCGAAATCAAGGCTTCCCAGGCAGAAGGCATCCGGCTGTTGAAAGAAAGAATACAGGCATCTGCGCCGGAGATCACGCAAGCCTTGGAGCAATGCTTGTCGAGTCATCTCAATCAAAAATAACTCGCCTATCCGCTGGCTATCCCCCGAAAATGGTTCAACTTTCATCGTCAGCCTTTAGTCTTTAAGGACTTTAAGGACCTCAAGGTCCTTAAAGTCCTTAAAGACTAAAAACGACAGCACCATCTTCTTCTCCTAAAACTTCGGATGCATCAGTTGCTGAATAAAAAACTGAAAAGACGATGGTTCGATCCATACCGGATAAATCAATCCGAATACGGAACCATAGAAATGGGCGTTATGGTTGATGTAATCCCCTCCTTTTTTACTCATGTAATTGGAATAAATAAGATACAAGGCTGCAAAAATGATACCGGGACAAGGGATGAAAAACACATAGATCAAATGCCAGGGATCAAAGAAAATCCCGGCAAAAATCACTGCAGAAACGGCGCCGGAAGCGCCCAGACTCAAAAATGAAGGATCGTTCTTCTTCTGAACAATATCCGGAATCGACGCGATGAGAATAGCAGCAAAATACAGGATGAAAAAATGGACGACCGGAAAGGTTGTTATCTGGGAAAAATAATAGACAACAGCCGTTCCAAACGACCATAAAGCGATCATATTGAAAAGCAGATGCATCCAATCGGCATGGATAAAAGCATGCGTAATCATCCGGTACCACTCTTTGCGATGAACGACCAGATAAGGAGAAAGAATCAGTTTATTCAACACAGAGCGGTTATAAAACGCCCAGATACTCACACAAACAGTTGCAATGGCCAATAAAGTTGCCGGATTCATCGATATCATTTTATAGCATATTATTCTTTTACTGTGACTCTTATTCCTGCCGTGTTCGACAAAAATTCCGGGGCGTACAGACACTGAATAGAAGTTATTCCGTTGGAATATGCTCCTGGCCGGGTCACATACAAAGGATACTCAAACACATACGTTCCTTTCGGCAGGTTATAAAAATAGAAGCTCGTAGATGCATCTTTAGGCGATTGATAATAAACCACCCGTTCTTTCCATCGGATGCCGGAGAGTTGCTCTATCGGTTCAAAACAGGCTGCACGCATATCTTTCAGTAATACATATTCCATATCCCGGTCGTTACGAACCGTCAAACGGACAACGACTTTATCTCCGACTTTCAACGGATCTTTTTCCGTAACAGGGGTCAGTGTCTTCCCTGAAGGAGAAATTTTTTCGACAAACAATCGTTTTTCGACCTGAAGGCTTGTTTTTGCCTGGGTAATTTGATCCAACTGCTCGAAATACTGCCAGTATAAAGCGCCCCAGGCCGGACCGTCGTCTTGTTTTGTGATCGATACTTTTCCTTTATCCGGAGAAATCTCCGAACGTTCGTATACTTTTTTATAGTAACCGACTCCGGCCTCTTTGTCCGCAACTTCCACCTTTTCTTTTCCCAGACGGATGTCGACCTTCCCTTCGCTATCCAGCCAGTTTCCTCCCGTACGCAGGAGTACGGATATCGCATTGACTGTGGCCGGGGTACTCTCCCATTGCTGTGTCTGTTTTTGCTTCAACAACCAAAGTTTCATCTCATCCATCTCTTGAGGTGTCGCCCCTGTTTTTGCAAATGCCTCCATGATGAATGTGTGTACCGCCGTCGCACTTTGAAACATAAACGCCCTGGTCGTATTGTTGGCCCAGAACATACCCAGGTCTTCTTTATGGGAAGCATGCTCCCTGAGTGAACGGACGATTGCTTGGGCTACTGCTGTTTTTCCGTTTCGTTGCATGATCATCGCGATGAGAGCCCGTTCATAGAGACCCGGCGTTTTTGCCCAGTTTTTCTCTGCAATTCCGGAATAAAATCCGACAGCTTCGGCTCCTTCTTCGATCGGATTTTTATAGAAACTCCTTACAAACAAATACTCCAATTCATAGATCGAAACAGAGGTTCTCTTTTGCCAATTAGGATCGTATCTTTTCAAATATTCGAACTGTCTGACAAATTCTCTATCGATGAATCCAATAGCCCGGTTCTGCATATTTTTTTCATCATCCGAATAGTTAACAGCTTTTAATTCGGACAATTGTCCCATTCCATACAATATCCATTGCGTGATGGAGACACTGGAGTACATCCCTTTGAACCACGACCAGCCTCCGTCTTGTATCTGCAACTCTTTCAATTTATTCATTGCCGATACCGATAAATTATTGTTCCGGTTGATATCGAATAACAAGGCCAGACGTTGTTTTTGTTCCGTCTCGCCTTTGGCTTCCATGACCCAAGGTGTCTCTTCCAACAAAACAGCTTTCAGTTCTTGATTTTTCTCCAGGTTGGAGAGTAGTGTCTCTTTGGTTCCCCCCAGTTTGATCCAACTATCAATGATTTGTTTGATTTTAGGGGTATTCTTAGCAATCGAAGAAGCCAATGAGTTCGCATAATACGAAGCAAACCAGGAAATGACATTATCATCGACAGGGGTAGTCATGGCCGGAAGCGCTTGCACGGCATACCAGACCGGGTTTTCTGAAAACTCCAATGTCAACCGATAATTTTCAAGCGTATTGGACTTATTATCAATCAATTTATTCAAATTAAAAGTCTTACTTCCTTTACCGGAAATCGTCAACGGCAGACTTTCGGTAACCAGCATGCGGTTAGGCAATACCGGCAACAAGTGCTGTTCTCCGTCACTGAAATCCGACGATCTTGCGACAATCTTACAAGCAGTGATATCGATCGCTGAAGGCACCTCAAAACTCCAGGAAGCAGCAACCGTTTTTCCGGCTTCCACAACAAAATCCTGTTGCGCCCGGGGCACGACAATCGTTTGCTTCTCTGTGGCAGGGTCAAAAAATTCGATAGAGACTTTTCCCGCAATAACCGTATCCGACAGGTTGGATACAGTAGTGGCGATCGTCATCTTGTCGCCCTGGCGAATAAACCGGGGCATGTTCGGACTGACCATCAACTTTTTCTGACTGATGGCCTCCTTGATCAATTGTCCGAATTTCAACTCTTTGGTGTGAGCCAAAACCATAAACTTCCAGGAAGTGTTACTTTCCGGCACTGTAAATCCAATTAAAGTTTCTCCTTCTTGATTCGTTTTCAATTGCGGATAGAAAAATGCCGTTTCATTCAGGTTTTGACGAATCTGAACAGGCTGTTCCGGTTCCGGAAGCCGGGCTTGAAAGTCCTCTCCTGCGCCGACCGCTTCATCCATCTTCTTAGCCATAGGAGCAGCGGCAGCAACCGTGTTCGAGGCACGATTAACTTGCATATCGGCAATATCAACAGCTTCCGAACTAAAAACAGCCTCTCCTCGGAGTGTTACCATGCTAGATCCGTAAAAATAAAGCCCGAACCAATTAAAAGCATCATAAGAAAATGCCGGAACTTTGGCATAATGCTCTCCAGCGTGTATTTCTTTCTGAACGGTCCGGAATTCACTTCCCTGAGTGAAATAAGGCGCTGTCGGAGTCACGGTAAATACCGGATTAAAATACCACGCATGTCCGTAAATTTTATCCAATGACTTGTCATACATCCCGGCAAGGATTTCACTCACTACCGGTTTTTTATCTGCATTTTTGACAGACAATTTCCATTCTTCCCGTTGTCCGGGCAACAATTTATCACGGAACACTTCCATCGCCAGTGTCAACTCCGGATCGGGTTTCTTTTTTTGTAACGGGATATTTTGGTAGAAGAATTTTCCATCTTTCACAAACAGCAGGCTGACCACCACGCCGTCGCCATACGATTCTTTGAAAGGAATTTCCAGCTTTTTCGACTCATTATCAAGCTCCAACCGGCTGCTTTCCAGTTTTTTGTTGTCTTTGAATATTTCATACAAGACAGAGACGCCTTTGGCCGAAGAACCGTATATGATTTCAGCATTTTCTCCAACCGCACAAAAGGTCTTTGGTGTCAATAGCCACTCATAAGTAACCACCGGAGGCTTTTTATCCCGGATGGAATAAAGCAGAAAATCACTTTCGTCCGTAACTTCCCTTCCCCTATCATCATTCGCTTTCATTACGATACGGTATTTTCCGGAAGAGGCTGTTTGAAGCGCTTTAACATCAATTGCTTCTCCGGATGTAAACCGTCCGGAAACAAGTAATTGACCTTGTTTCCAATCTTCATTATCCAATGTTTTTTCTAATGACTGTTCGGCCGTAAGGCCATAAATTTCATACGTCCCCCGGCAACTGACTTCCTCATTATTCAGGTTAAACGCCTGGATGCTCACTTCCGGTAATTTTTCTTTTTCCAGATTGCCTTCCAAGGCGCTTGCTTTCATCTGCATGGAAATATCGCCAACCGGAATTGAGGTTACAGATTGTTGTGTTTCGCCTTTCGTATCGGTTATTGAGGCCTGAATTTCATAGGTATAGGATATCCTTTTTGATTTTTTGTCATTGAAACGTTTTTCGGCAAGAAACAAGATTTCAAATGCGCCTTTATCATCCGTTTCTACAAATCCTTCGGCAACCTGGTTCCCGTTTCCACGATCCCAGCGCCATCCCCAAACCCAATTAAGCCTTTGGACGATCCGGTATTTCACTTTTGTATGCTGCAGGTTAACTCCTGAAAATGTCTTCGCTTCTCCTTTGACAGTGATCTGATCTCCAAAATGATAGGTTTCTTTTACCGGTAAGAAAGAAATATCAAAACCGGGACGTTTGTATTCTTCTACCCGGAAAGAGACCGATTCATCGTATTTCTCCGTCGATATGACGAATGATCCGTTCAATAAATTGGAAGGTAAAGTAAATGTTCCGGAAAAAGAGCCCATATCGGTCGTCTTAAGTGTCCGGGACGCTATTGTTTTACCGTTCGGGTCTCTCAACAACAGAGTATAGGTCTGGTTTACAATCAAAGAGGAGGTGTCTTTTCCCAGTCTGTAAGCAATTCCTTTGAAGAAAACAGTTTGTCCCGGACGATAAATACCCCGGTCTGTAAACAAGTTCAATCGATTAACCATGCCGTCGGATATTCTCGATTCTTGTCCTCCCCAGGGAGTCGAAGAAAGAATCAGCGCGCTGTCGTTTCCAGCCACTACATTGTAAGCATCCAAACGAGTCTGATCGGCAAACGTTTTCACGGCTAAGCCCTCTTTGCCGGTCGTCACGGAAGAGATTAACCGATTTCTATTATTCTCTTTTTTATACAAGTTAACCTTGGCTCCAGGTACCGGTTTCCCACTTAAACGATCAACGACCAGGAATTCGTACCGGCCGTCATAAGCACGAGAAACAGAAGCCAAACGCGTTACGGAAAATTGTTGGTTAGCCAATTCTTTTTTATCTTTATCCGAATAGATGACATATTCATAAACGCCCAGATTCTTCATCGGGATTTCAATGACCGTGTCTGATTCGAGATAAGGATGAACATTGATTAACCGGATGGTCTTTTTTTCAAGCAAGACACCCGCTTTTTTATACTGCCCCTGCATACTCCAGAAACTCTCATAGACGCTGATGGGTTGCCGGATGGAATATATCTCAACGAACAACTGATTCATATTCTGGTATGAAATATTCAATTTCAATGATTTACCCGGATAAACCACCTGTTCCGATTTTATATTGGCATAAGGAGCTGTCAATCGGTTTCTTAAATTAACCAACAGGTTGATACGTTCGTACCCAGGATATTTTTTTATCCCATCCAAACAGATCTGATAAGCTTTGGCAATTCCTTCCCGAACGCTTTTCTTAGTACCTGACAGAGGAATTATTTCCCGTTTATCCGATTGTTGATAGTACAACGCTTTCTTATACAGCACTTCTACACAAACATTGTTTTTTTCATATTGATTCTCCATCAAACTCAATGCATTGAGGTAAAGGTCACCGCGATCGTCATTTTCCGTATGGTTATAAACGAACTCCAACCGTTCCAAATCCGTTAAAATCAACGCTTTTTGATTTCCGTTGTCCGTGTAAAAATGAAGCAGATCCTGATACAATTTCAAGATCTGAGGAATCAGGTCGTATGGATCTCCTTTCACTTGCAAGTGGATAAAATCCTTTACAGGAGAAAAATAAGCGGTATTGGCAAATTTTGTCTGCTCAAAAAACGGTTGAATATGATAATTCTGCAACGATTTCAATACATCAATCCCTTGATAAACAAGGAAATCATACAATGTCGATCTCAAAGTTCTCGAAGACGAACCGGTCTGTAATATTTTTTCGTATTTCAAAACATCCGTCGACTGCAGTTCTTTTTTCGCCTGTAACGAAAGATTCACGTTTTCGGTTATTTTCTGAACAAAAATATTTCCTGTCCATTCCTCGATATCCTCAGGCACATAGCCAAAAACAGCCGTTCTTGTATTAATCGTGTAATTTTTAGCCTGATAATATTTCAAATACAACTGAGCCAACATCGAATGTAACACACTTTTTTCTGCTATATCCTTACTCTCAGCAGTGTATTTCTCAATATTAATAATACATTCGGGATACCGGGACTGATCGACAGCCATTTCGTATTTCATCTGATGGATCAATGCCTTGATCAATTCAGGGCTATTCTTCTCCTTCAGCGCTTTTTCATAAATTTCATCGACTGTTTTCATTGCTGATTTCGGAAGTGAACGTTGCTCATAGTCGCTCACCTGATTCCAAAGTGTAACATATGAATCGGTTGAAGGTGTATTTTTATCCATGGGTATGATTTTATTTTGAGCGAAAACAAGTAATACAAACATCGACAGACAAACACACAAAAACAGGAAAGTTACTTTAGGTTTCATACGTAAATATTTATTTTTATATTATTGTCGCATGGAAACTCGCATTTTCATTAGCTAGGACTTACATACATGTAAATGCTCGTTTTCATAACTTTACATTATTTTAATAAATAGCTGCTAAATCGACGGCTAAGATAAGACAAAAAATACATATATTTGCCTTTTCAATCTCATTATTACTTAAAAAACAAGCATTATGCTAAACAAAGATGTATTTGAATTTCTGAAAGCGCTTCAAGCAAATAACAACCGGGAATGGTTTGCCGAAAATAAGTCCTGGTATGAAAAATCCCGGGCGGATGTCGAAGCGCTTGTCACTAAACTGATCCATGAAATGGCTAGATTCGACCCTGGAATCGGACATCTGGAAGCCAAACGTTGTATTTTCCGCATCTACCGCGACACTCGGTTCTCTCCGGATAAAACACCCTATAAGACTCATTTCGGCGCCGTGTTTACTCCTCCCGGACTCGATAAATCGTCGGGATACTACCTGCATATCGATCCGTCCGAAAGTTTTCTTTCCTGCGGGCATTACATGTTACGCCCCGACCAGTTGAAGAAAGTGCGTAAAGGCATTTATGAGGATTTTGAAACATTTCAGAGTATCCTCCAGGAGAAGCAGTTCAAACAAACGATCGGAGACCTGTACCGGGATGAAGACAGGCTGCAACGCGTACCCAACGGTTTCGACAAAGATCATCCGGCAGCCGAATACATGAAACTCAAACATTTTTATGTCTGGAAAGTCTTGCAGGAGAAAGAATTATTTTCAGAGAATTTTGTGGATTATGCAGCAGGGATATATCAAATGATGCAGCCGCTGAATCATTTTCTTAATGAGTTACTGGAGGATTAAATCATTCTCCGGTATTCATAAAAAGTGCAGAAATACGGATTTTTCTCATCAGCAGGAAGTGTCTCCTTACTGATGATCTGCCATTCTTCTGCATTCAGTCGCGGGAAAAAAGCATCCGCATCGGGAAATGTGGCCTGTACCCTGGTCAGATATATTTTATCGGCAAGTGATAATGCCTGCCGATAGATTTCCGCCCCACCGATAATAAAGACCTCTTCGTCATCCCGCAATTGAACGAAAGCCTCATCCAAAGAACTCAGGATCAAACAGTTCTCTAACTGCAGGTTTTTATTCCGGGTAATGACAACATTTTTCCGGTTAGGCAATGCCCCTTTCGGCAAGGAGTCAAATGTTTTCCTTCCCATCACAATGGTATGACCGGTTGTTATTTCTTTGAACCGCCTCATATCATTCGGCAAGCGCCACAACAAATCGTTGGCTCTTCCTATTTCGTTGTTTTCTCCGGCTGCGACAATGATTGAAATAAACATAATAAGTTTTTAGTTCTTAGTTTAAACCGCTACTTCCCCTTTGATATGGGGGTGTGGATCGTAGTTTTCCAAAATAAAATCTTCGTATGTGAAAGAAAAAATATCTTTCACATCCGGATTTATTCGCATTGCAGGCAAAGGCCGGGGCTCCCGGCTGAGTTGTAACCGAACCTGTTCCAAATGATTCGTATAAATATGCGCATCTCCGAAAGTGTGCACAAAATCTCCTTCCTGAAGACCGCACACCTGCGCCATCATTTTCAATAATAATGCATAGGAAGCGATATTAAACGGAACTCCCAAAAATATATCCGCACTTCGTTGATAGAGTTGTAAGCTTAATTTCCCATCAGCGACATAAAACTGAAAAAAGGCGTGACAAGGGGGTAAATTCATGTTTTTCAAATCGCCGACATTCCACGCACTGACGATGATCCGGCGAGAATCCGGATTCTTTTTGATTGTATTCACAACGTCTGCCATCTGATCGATGTGACCTCCATTGTAATCCGGCCACGAACGCCACTGATAACCATAGACATGACCTAAATCTCCGTTTTCGTCGGCCCACTCATTCCAAATGCGAACACCATTCTCATTCAGGTACTTGATATTGGTATCTCCGTTAAGAAACCAGAGTAACTCGTAGATAATCGATTTTAAATGCAACTTTTTAGTTGTTAGCACAGGAAATCCTTCCGCCAGATTAAACCGCATTTGATGACCAAACACACTGATCGTACCCGTTCCGGTGCGGTCTTCTTTTTTTGTTCCTTCGGTCAATACTCTATTTAAAAGGTCTAAATATTGTTTCATTTCAGCTATACAATCTACATTATTATTACAGGATCAGCTTGCTCCGGCAGAAAATACCCAGAGGTAATTTTCGACCCTCATTATCAGGTACATACAATTCACCATATTCCACTTGCCCCAAAGTCGGGAAATAATCCCGTACCAGATTTTCGGCGATCAAGGAAGAAAAGCCCATGGAATATAAATTCAGTACGATGAAGCTATCCTTGTCTGCCAGCAACCGGCTGCAGGCGTCCATCAGTTCGGCGATCTGCTCTTCCAGTACCCATTTCTCTCCGTCAGGACCACGTCCGTAAGCCGGAGGATCCAGGATGATTCCTTCGTATTTATTTCCTCTCCGGACTTCCCTTTTCACAAATTTCAGCGCATCTTCCAATACCCAACGGATATTGTCTTGTCCCGAAGCTTCCATATTCTGGCGCGACCAGCTTAATACCTGCTTGACGGAGTCTACATGCGTGACATCTGCTTTGGCCGCTCTGGCCGCTAATGACGCTCCCCCGGTGTAAGCAAACAGGTTCAGCACCTTAGGAGTCTCCACAGCTAAAGATTGAACCGTATCGAATATGTAATTCCAATTTTCCGCCTGCTCCGGGAAGATCCCGACATGCTTAAATGCGGTTAAACCCAGACGAAATTGCAATTTCATTGTCTTATACCGGTAGGAAACATACCACTGTTGAGGGCTATTCGGCTTCAGGATCCACTCGCCCCGCTCACTCCCGTCTGAGCCTGCACTTTTGCCTTTTTCTTTTTTAAACCAGGCGTCCGCTTGTCTTTCCCAGTCTTTTTCGGGCAATGTCTTTTTCCAAACAGCCTGTGGCTCCGGACGACAGAGGACATACTCCCCAAACCGTTCCAGTTTTTCGTAATCGCCTGAGTCAATCAGTTGATAATCGCTCCAATATTGAGGAGTTAACAGTTGCATTTTATCTTTTTCTCTTTATTCTTGCAAAAGTAACGTATTTAAATGAAAAATCAACCGGACACTCTAAAAATATAATCCGGACAAGTAAGTCATTATCCTTGAAAAATCTAAACAGTTACTAAAAAAGAATAATAAAAATCTACCGTATTATTTTTTCACTAGCTTTGCGGCAATTATTTAATATCAATCGCCCTATTATGAAGTACTCTTTACCTTTTATTTTTCTTTACCTCTTATTTTCAATTTCTTCATTTTCTCAAAATTTTAAGGGAAGAGTAACCAATTCTCATAAAGAACCGATCGCCGGGAGTACGGTATACATTCAGGAAAACAAACAAGGACTGATCTGTAATACGGATGGAGAGTTCCAGACCACTCTCCCTGCGGGGAATTATCATTGCCTTTTCAGTTGTATCGGTTATGAAACACAAACAAAAGAAATCTCGATTCGCAAAGATGTCCTTTCCGATTTTTTAGAAATTACACTGAAAGATAAAATAACGGAACTACAGGAAGTCGTTGTTAACAATTCAGGAGAAGATCCTGCATACGCTATTATGCGCAAAGCGATTGAAAAAGCGCCGTTTTACCTTTCTCAAGTCAAGGAATATACGAGCGAAGTGTATATCAAAGGCTCGGGAAAAGCAACCGAGATACCTAAAATGATCGAAAAACTGGCCGGAATGGCCGGAGAGGATATCGCAATATATAAAGACAAGCTTTTCCTGCAGGAATCATTCAGTGAAATTAAGTTCACAGAGCCGGATAAATACGTGCAGCATGTCAAAGCTTTTTCCAGTACCATGCCCAATGATTCAATTCCGGAAGAAGCGTTCGGTGCGGCAACAGCTTCACTCTATAGTCCGATGTTTTTATCTTTTGTTTCGCCACTGAATCCCAAAGCATTTTCATACTACAAATTCCGCTATGAAGGATATGATGAAGAAGACGGCATCGCGATCAATAAGATCAAGGTTATACCCCGATTGAAAGATCCTAAATTCATGGAGGGTTATCTTTATATTGCCGATGAATATTGGAACATCCGGCATGTCGAACTAGCCGCCCGTCCGCCCATGGCCGATATTTTATACACCATCCACTACAGTAAAGTCGATGAAGGGGTCTATCTGGTAACCGCCTTCGATGCGCAGACCAAAGCCAATATAATGGGGTTAAAATTTACCTTTAATTACTCTTCTTCAGTCAAATACACGCATATTTTATTGAACGACTCGTTGATTGCCGCTCAAACGGTAAAAAAAGCGCCGGAAAAGAAAAAAGAGAAGAAAAGCCTCGAGATCAAGAGGAATGAAAAATATAAACACGAATCCGATTCTCTGGCGACCAAGCGCGATTCTACGTATTGGGACAGCATACGAAACATTGCTCTGAATACGGAAGAACTTCAAAGTTATGTCCGCAAAGACACCATACAGGCGTATGTCGATTCCGTCAAGCAAGTCAACCTGCATCCCCGATTCCAGTGGGGCGATATTTTATCCGGAGGTCGTTTCGGAGGAGATTCTTCAAAAGTCTATTTCAAATATGACGGGATTCTGGAAGCTAATCCTGAATATAATTTCGTCGACGGTCTTTGGCTGGGAGAATCTGTTGAATTAGGCATCCAAAGAAATCGGAATTCCTGGTTCAAGATCAATCCGAGAGCTTATTGGGCTTTGTCGCGTGAACGGCTACTGTGGAATGTGGACGCCGAATATACGTATGCTCCGATGAGGTTGGGCAAGCTTTCTATTTCGACCGGCTCCATATCCGAAGATTATATTTCCGACAAAGGGATGTTGAGAATAGAGAATGCTTTGTATTCCTTGTTTATGGGCGTCAACAACGCTAAATTCTATCAAAAAGATTATCTGAAAATAGAGAATGAGATCGATCTGGCCAATGGACTAAAACTGAGCATCCTAACAGAAGCCGCTAAGCGAACCTCATTGGATAACCATACTACATACAGCTTCTTTGGCAAGAAAGAAGATGCTAAACCCAATATTCCCCCCTACCCCGGCGACTTAAACGGTTCATACGAAAATTTATTAAAATATCGTATCGGCCTTAGATATACACCGGAATATTATTACTATGTCCGAAATGGTAAAAAACAATACAGTCGTTCCCGGTTTCCGACTTTCCAGGTTGAATTTCAGAACGGGATCCCTTATGACAGCAACTATTCCCGGTTTTACCGGTTAGACTTAGGAGTCTCCCAATCCATTAAATTGGGATTATTTGACTATCTGAGGTATGGAGTTATAGCCGGAAAATTTTTGAACACGAATCAATTCAATTATATCGATTACAAACATTTCAATTCTGCCGACCAACTCGTCACAGGAAAAATGTTCGAGTTTTCTTATGAGTTATTGCCTTATTATACCTATTCCACTGCCGACAAATGGGTACAGGCATTTGCCACATACAACACTAAATACCTGGCCTTGAAGCGGCTGCCATTCTTGCAAGGTAAAATGTTTTCCGAATCACTGCATGGGAAGTACCTCTGGACCCCGGATAAGAAAAATTATTCCGAATGGGGATACGCTGTCGGAATACCCGGCTTGGGGAGCATCGGAACATTTGTTTCCTTCGACGGATTGGACTACAACAGCTGGGGAGTCAGCATTTCCGTGCCTCTCCTGCAGATGACCGGAATACAAAAATAAAAAAAAATCCCCAAAAAATTTGGTAATAAAAAAATCATGCTTACATTTGCAGTGTATTATTGCACTAGTACACTAATAATTTAAGAATGATAAAGATGAAAAAGATTTTTTTATTACTTTTTTTCGCACTGACAGTAGGGAGTTTACAGTTATTTTCTCAAGCGACAGTTCCTTCAGGGAACAAAGTTTCAGAATCGACTGCTACTCCCAAAAACAATATAATAATCAAAGGATCTGTCATTGATTCTTTGACATCAGAGACAATTGCTTTTGCAACATTGAGAATTGTTGAGGCCGACAAGCCTGAAAAAATCGTCAAATTATTATCTACCGACGAAAGAGGAAACTTTCAAATTGCACTTAACAACACAGGAAAATTTTTACTCCATATTCAATATGTAGGTAAAAGCGCTCCTGCCACACCCTTTGAGATCAAACCTTCGGATAAGTTAATTGATTTAGGTCAAATAAATGTAAAAGACAACCTAACGCTCGAAGAAACTGTTGTTACTGCTGTCAGGCCATTGGTGGCTGTAGATCTGGATAAGATTACCTACAGAACGCAAGACGATCCGGATTCGAAAACCAGCAATGTGCTTGACATGATGCGGAAGGTGCCGATGGTAACACTTGACGCGGAAGAAAAAATTCAGCTCAAAGGTTCTTCCAACTTCAAGATATATTTAGACGGAAAACCATCTGATCTGATATCTAATAATCCGACACAAATACTAAAGAGCATGCCGGCCAGTACAATAAAAAGCATTGAAGTGATAACCGATCCCGGAGCCAAATACGACGCGGAAGGCGTTGCCGGGATCATCAATATCATGACCGACAAACAATCCATGAATGGCTATACGGTCAATGTAAGCGCCGGAGCGGCAACCATGGGCGCTTACAACGCCGGAGTAAATACATCCGTTAAATTCGGTAAGTTAGGAGTAACCGCATCGTATAATTATTATCGTTATAAGAATCCGACATTCGACTACGAGTCTTTTCGTGAAAGCTACACATCAGATACTTATAAGTATTTAACTCAAAACGGAACGAATGCTTACGAAGGAACGTCTCAGAATGGTTACCTGCAGTTAAGCTATGAAATAGATACATTCAATCTGATAAGCGCATCGATCAATCGATTCGGCAATGATAACAATGGAAAATCCGACCTGATGGTAGACATGCAAAACAGCACGTATCAGGATATCTATAAATACCACCAACAATATTTGAGAAACCCGAAGTGGGTCGGAACAGGTTTTAATGTAGATTATCAGAAATCTTTCCGTAAAAAAGATGAATTACTGACCATGTCTTACCGTTATAATCTCACATCGGAAGACATGATGTCGGAAACAGCGATAGACTCGATTCTGAACAGGAGCAGATCGCTGCAGAAATTAGACAATAACGCTGATAATAAAGAACATACGGCACAAATAGATTACACCACACCCCTTGCCAAAATTCATACGATAGAAGGAGGTGTAAAATACATCTTCCGGTTGAACGAAAGCAATGGCGACCAGAATTATTACGACTATCATAACCTGGAATGGAAACACTTCGTGACTCCGACAGACCGATTCAAATACCGATATGATATCCTGGCCGCTTATCTGGGATATAGCCTGCGCCTGAAAGATTATGGGTTTAAAGCCGGATTGCGAGGAGAAGAGACATTAATCAAAGCAGAATTCCCATTAGATAATGATATGAATTTCGATACCGATTATTTCACGCTGGTTCCCTCAACAGCCATCACATATAAAATCAACCCGCTGAACTCTTTAAGGCTGGGATACAACATGCGTATCCAAAGACCCGGGATCTGGTACCTGAACCCCTATATAAACAATACCGATCCGAAATACATTACCCAGGGGAATCCGAATCTGGATGTGGAAAAAGCGAATAATGTCAGTTTGAACTACAGCATGTTCAGCCAGAAAGTCAATATCAATGCCAATCTGAGTTATAATTTTACTAATAATTCCATCCAGAGAGTCACAACCATGGAAAGGGATATCAGTTACACAACCTATGAAAATATAGGCAAACAAAATCAAACCAGTCTGGATGTCTATGTCAACTGGAATCCCAGTGTAAAACTGCGATTTTACCTGAACGGCTCGATTGGTTACACCGATATCCGGTCGAATAATGAGACCAATATATCCAATCATGGATTCAATGAACAGGCTTTTCTCAATGTTCAGTACACCTTCCCGTATGATTTCATGCTTACGGCTATGGGAGCAATCAGGTCGCCACAAATAAATCTGCAGGGAGAGACATCCGGAATGTTTATGACCAATTTCGGTCTCAGCAAGAGTTTCCTGAAGAAAAAACTGAACATCTCCTTAATGGCTATAAACCCGTTCTCAAAATACATTACATTGGAGACCAAACAATGGATGCCCGATTTTCAGGCATTCAATAAAAATGATTTTCCTATCCGGAACTTCAGAATACGTGTTTCCTACCAATTCGGAGAAATGAAAAAACAAATACAAAAAGTACGAAGGGGTATTTCCAACGATGACATCAAAGCAAAAGAAGAGCAAAATCAAGGTGGAACCGGAAATATCGGCGGAGGTCAATAATCAAAAGAGATCATCAATATAAAATTAATTTTATGTTCAAACAATTAAATTAGATGCAAATGATAACCATTTCAAATCTCAATTTCGCTTACAGCAAAAAGAAGAGCTTGTTTGACAACCTGAGCTTAAGTCTTTCTCATGGACGTATTTACGGCCTACTAGGGAAAAACGGCACAGGAAAAACAACTTTACTTAATCTGATGGCGGGTATGCTTTTCCCAAAGACAGGGAAATTAGACGTGATGGGAAAAATTCCATCCAAACGGCAGGTCGAATTCCTGCAGGAAGTATTTTTGGTGCCCGAAGAGTTTTATACGCCGGATGTTACGCCGGAAGAATACGCAGAACTCTATTCTTCTTTTTATCCTCATTTCAATAAGGAGCAGTATTATCATTATCTGAAAGAGCTGGAAGTCGAACTGGACCATCAATTAAATAAAATGTCCATGGGACAACGGAAAAAGGCGTTTATTGCATTTGCATTGGCCTGTAACACCCGTATTTTATTGATGGACGAACCGACTAACGGATTGGATATCCCTTCCAAAACACAATTTCGCCGGCTACTGGCTTCCATCGTAACGGAAGAGAGATGCCTGCTGATATCCACTCACCAGGTTCGGGATCTGGATAACCTGATCGACACGGTTGTTGTCCTGGATAATCATCAAATTATTTTTAATCAGACGATCGATACGGTTGCCGACAAACTGATGTTCAAGGCTTACAACGAGTCGGAAAAACCAACCGGAATTTTGTACGACGAACCGGGAGTCCTGGATGGGAAAGCGATCTTACGCAACGAATCAGGAAAACCATCCAAAATAGACATGGAACTGCTGTTTAACGCCATTGTTTCCGACAAAGAGACAATTGTCGATTTATTTACCCATTCTAATAAATAATCATTATGAATACATCATTTGATATACATCGTTTTTGCAAACTATTTGCCAACGAATGGCGGATAAACGGGAAATGGATTGGACTGCTTTGGGGTGGCTTATCAGGCCTGTTGATTATCTTTTTTTTAGTAGCAGCCTCCTGGAAAAATCAGATATATAATGAGTTAATTTTTATGGTAACTTTCTTACTTGTGTTGGTTTTCCATGGACTGATCGTTTCCATCCATTTCGGAGATTTCACTTCAAAATCCAGAGCGCAGGCTCAACTCTTACTGCCGGCTTCCAAAACAGAAACTTTTTTCAGTAAGTTTATCATTACTCATCTGATATATCCGGCACTGGCCATATTGTTCATTTATATCGTCCTTCATGTAGCAAACGCCTACAACCACTGGATAGTAAGAGTATTAGGAGAAGGAACTGTCTTTAACAACGGCAACTGGATTCCCAGTATTCTTCAGGATGGATTTTTCGTATTATCCTGCGCCTGTATTTGGCTTTGCGCCGCTTCGGCCTTGTTATGGGGATCATTCACATTCAAGAAACTGGCCATGGTCAAGACATTCCTCTTTTGGTTTATTTTATTCTTGTTATTGATCCCCGTCATCGGATTTCTCTATTTCATTATGTCAGGATATTACCCGGAATATTATGCTCCGTTTTTTATTATCCAGGAAAGAAATCCTTCTGTATATTATTCCCTGATAGATAAATACCCTTATTTCCTTCATTGGTTGGGATTATTCATCAGTATTTCTCTGATTATCATATCCAGAGTTAAGTATAACGAAAAAACAATTTGACTATGCAATTCACAGAATCACAAGCCATTTATCTTCAAATCGCCAGTTACATCGAGGAGAAGATTTTACGCAAGGAATGGAAAACCGACGAACGTATTCCATCCGTCAGGGACCTGTCTGTAGCAATGGAAGTCAACCCCAATACCGTGGCAAGAACTTATGAATTGCTTCAGCAAAAAGAGATCATATATAATAAAAGAGGTATCGGTTATTTTATTTCGGAAAATGCAGTGCAATTAGTTTTGCAAGAACAACGGAAACAGTTTACAGAGCAGGAGTTGCCGAAGTTTTTCAAAAGCATTTCATTACTGGAATTTCCTTTCGGAGAAATAGAATCTCTGTACCGGTCTTATGTAGAAAAACAAGTAAAAGATAATAACAAATAACATATACAAAGAGATGAAACTATCTAATAAATTATTTCTTTCGCTTATCTTAATCATATTGGGCATTTTAGTATATCAAGCCTTTGTTTCAAAGAAAGTGATCTCTGATGCTAAAAAGCTGGCGGATGTAAATTCTCCGACAGAGATCCGGCAAATCGCCCAAGGACTCAAAACATACGAATGTATTTCAGGAACCCCGTTTTCTTCTATTATAATAGGAAACAATCTATACGTACAAATAATGAAAGGAAGTTCATTTGAGGTTTTCTACAGCCAATATCACCGGATTGATGTTTCGATAGAAAATAATCAACTGACAATTACAGGTGAAAACAGTGAAAACAATTTCTCTAAACACAATGGCGCCGTCTACATCTTTTTGCCTGAAGATCCCCAAACCATTATTTTCAAAGATGATGTCAAACAAAACAGATATCTCTCAACAACTTGTATCTATGGTTTTGAAGGAAGTCATACCCAAATTCAGGCTGGTCTCAGAAGTCTCCAACTATACACCGACATGCAAAATGTCAACCTGAAATCAAGCAGTCTCCTGTCTGTTTATCCGAGCACGCTTGATCCGACAAAGGTCATTGATCAGATGAATTTATTCGTTCAAACGGAAGGTAACTTCGCATTAAAACCCGAAAAAATGCTGAAAAAGATCAATGTCGATATCAAAGCAAATAACGGAGATTTTGATTTGTCCTTTGATAAAGAAACGCAAGTCGGACTTCTGAAAATTGACGCGACTTTTGAAGGAAAGGATCTCGATCCCAAACAGAAAGACCGTCTAAGGAGTTCTTATCTCTACGGAATTAATTCATGTGACTCTCTGATCCTCCATCTGAATAATCTATCAGGGAAAGTGTATCAGTTATCCAAACCGGCTACAATAACAGCAAATTATGAGTCGATTCAGCTGAATTCCATTACCGTTGCAGATCAAGATTAACGGAAAAAATGATTATAAAATTTCCCGGCTCTGTTGGGCCGGGAAACTCATCAGATGAAATCGCTGTTATTCCATTTTTTTGGCATCCGAGACGAAAGTCGCTAATCCGGAATCAGTCAGCGGATGTTTCAATAAGCCTAAAATCGGCTGTAAAGGGCATGTCGCTACATCTGCTCCGACTTCCAAGCATTGGATAATGTGCATCGTGTGACGAATCGAAGCTGCCAATACTTGTGTTTTATAGCCATAGTGGCGATAAACATCCACAATCTGCCCTACCAACGTAATGCCATCTGTGGAGATGTCATCCAGGCGACCTACAAACGGAGATACATAGGTAGCTCCGGCTTTAGCAGCCAGCAAAGCTTGTCCTACGGAAAACACAAGCGTGCAATTCGTACGGATCGAGCGGTTGGTAAAATATTTAATTGCACGGATGCCATCGCGGGTACAAGGTACTTTAACGACAATATTCGGATGTAAAGCCGCTAACTCCACCCCTTCGGCAACCATGCCTTCATAATCGGTAGAAAGAACTTCTGCGCTGACATCTCCATCGACAATATTACAAATGTTGATGTAATGCTGGCGGATGTTCTCCGTTCCTTTAATTCCTTCTTTAGCCATCAGGGAAGGGTTCGTGGTTACTCCATCGAGGATACCCAGTGCATTGGCTTCCTCTATTTGCGACAAATTAGCTGTATCAATAAAAAATTTCATGAAACTATTTTCAATTAATCGGTTTGACTTTCAAGAGCAAAAATAATGAAAATAATCGAATAACCTGTTTTTTCTCAAAAATGATTACCTTTGCTTCTTTAGACGTAATTTTAAAAATCAATGAAATCAGCAACAGTTATATTTCCCGGAAGCAAAATGTCGGAACTGCTCCTGACCTACCCCCATATGATCACTGTTTTGGAACGAATGAACATTGCTCTGGGATTCGGCGATCAGAAAATTCAGGAAATAGCCAAGCGGTATCACATTGAAATCCATGCGTTTTTAGCTATATTGCAAGCTTTTGAAGGAAGCATCAAACGGGATACTACCTTAGGAAAAGAATCGATCCCCGATGTATTGTCGTTCCTGAAATCTTCACACAGGTATTTCAGAGGGAAACAAATTCCTTATATCAAAGAGTTGATCGCATTATTTTCAAAGAATATCTCCCCCAAACATGGACAAGTAATCATCTCCTTTTTCGACGAATACATCCGGGAAGTGGAAGAACATTTCCATTATGAAGACGATGACATTTTCCCATACATCGAAAACAGGTTGAAAGATGTTCATTCTACCCAATTCAGAATCAGGGAATTTGAAAAGAATCATACGGATATCGAACAAAAATTACTCGACCTGAAAAATATATTGATCAAATATATTCCCGAAGAAATTACCTCCGATTTCCGGATAAAAATATTGAAAGAACTGTTCGTACTTGAACAGGACTTAATCTACCATTCGTTCATAGAAGACCATCTGTTAGTTCCATCAATCAAGCAATTGGAACAAAATATTCAAAATCAAATACCCGATGTTTAAGCAAATTGTAATCGTAGAAAAATCGAAAATAATCAGGGAGGGTATTTCTTTTTTACTTCAAAAAAACGAAATATGCAATAAGATCACGGAAATGGAGGATGCTAACGACTGGGCGATGCTAACTAAAAACGTCGTTCCGGATATTGTAATCCTTCATCCGGATATAGCCAAAGATGGCATCGAAAAATTCCGGTCTAAACACCAGCTATCCGAACAAACGTTATTCATCGGAATCATCTATCAATATTATAACATCAAAGAGATCTCGGAAACTTTCGACGAGGTTATTTTTATTACGGATACGGAAGAAGCTTTTGTAAACAAGTTCAAACTGCTGTTCAGACAATTCAAAAACGAGACTCCGGCTAATAACGAAAAATTGACAGACAGGGAAAAAGCCGTACTTCGCCTGTTATTACGGGGTTTATCGAATAAGGAAGTGGCGGAAAACCTCTCGATCAGCCCCCACACCGTTGTCTCTCATCGCAAAAATATCATTGAAAAGACAGGAATACGTTCGCTCTCCGGATTAGCTGTTTATGCTATTCTGAACAACATTGCGGACATGGATGATTTAAAACAGTGAACCAACTGATGGAGATGAAAGGCTGGCTGTAATGGCTTCGGCGGCTCGCTGCGAGGCTCCCGGCCGACCTAAGATCGCAATCACCTCATCATAGCCCTGTAACATCGAATTCCTGTAACCGGAATCATTGAGCAAGCGGTTTAATTCGTTTTTTATAGCTGAAACAGAAAACGATGCGGCAAAAAGCTCCTGAACAATCGTTCGATCGGCAATCAGATTGACCAAAGAGATGTATTTCGTTGTAAAAAAATGCTTGAACACAAAACGAACCACGTGCTTGAGAGGAGTCTCGTAACAAACAGCCTGAGGGACGCGGAACAAAGCCGTTTCCAATGTCGCGGTTCCCGATGTGACCAGAGCGGCAGAAGCTTGTTGCAATAAACGATACGTTTGTCCGAATACAATCTGAGGACGATCATTTCCGATATAATCTTTATAATAATCCTCATCAATCCCGGGAGCGCCAGCAATAACCACCTGATAATCGGCAAAATCAGACGCAGCTTGTAGCATTGCAGGCAAGTTATCCTTGATTTCCTGTTTTCTGCTACCGGCCAGCAGCGCAATAATCGGCTTATTTTCTAAATGATTGGATTTTACAAACGATTCGAAGGATTCTCCGGAATAATGGCTGGCAGCCACAGCATCAACCGTCGGATTGCCGACATAAGTCACTTCGTATTGATTTTCTTTATAAAAATCAACCTCGAACGGCAAGATACAAAGCATCTTATCAACATCCCGGCGAATATTTTTTATCCGCCATTTTTTCCAGGCCCATATCTTCGGAGAGATGTAATAATAAACAGGAATGGATAATGCTTGCTTGACATACCGGGCTATCTTCAGGTTAAACCCGGGATAATCCACTAAAATAACGACATCAGGCCGGTAAGCGCGAATATCTTCCTTGCAGATCTTCATATTCCGGAAGATCGTACGCAGATTTAACAAAACCGGAATAAAGCCCATATAAGCCAATTCGCGGTAATGTTTAACCAGTATCCCTCCTACCTCAGCCATCAGATCGCCTCCGAAAAAACGAAAATCAGCCTCAGAATCAACCGCTTTCAGCGATTGCATTAAGTTAGAAGCATGTAAGTCTCCGGAAGCTTCTCCGGCTATCAGGTAGTATTTCATGGAGTTGAGAGTTTTTAGTTCTTAACTCTCAATTCTTCATTTATAAGTTCCCAGTGTTTAAGCTGATTGATTGCAGCATAAGCTGTCATATCGATCTGACAAGGGACTACCGAAACAAAACCATTCGCCAACGCCCATTCATCTGACTGCTCGTTTTCAGGTTCTGCATTCTCAAATTCTCCCGTCAGCCAAAAGACGTCTCTTCCGACCTGGTCTTCCGAACGATAGAACTCTTTAACCCATTGTCCTCTTGTCTGAGTACACACTTTTATTCCCTGAATTTCAGCAATATTAGGAACATTGACATTGAGACAAACGCCGTTGGGCAACCCCTCGCGTAAAACTTTAGCCGCTACAATCTGAGCATAATGCGCAGCTTGTTCGAAATCAGCATCAGGCGCATGATCGGTAAGCGACATCCCAATAGAAGGAATACCAAAAACACATCCTTCAATGGCCGCGCCCATCGTTCCCGAATATAAAACACAAATGGATGCATTCGATCCGTGGTTGATACCGGTAATCACGAGATCCGGTCTACGGTCTAATATTTCATTGATACCCATTTTAATGCAATCGACAGGGGTTCCCGTACAACTATACACCCGCAAATCTTCTTTATCTTCCAATAACCGGACCCGCAAAGGTAAATTGGCCGTAATTGCACCGGACATTCCCGAACGAGGCCCATCGGGAGCAACCACAACGACTTCTCCCAATAAACGCATCTTTTTTGTCAATTCCCGGATTCCTTTTGCATCAACCCCATCGTCATTACTGATCAATATCAAGGGCTTATTTACTAATTTCATTTTATATTTTTATTTACAATTATGCAAAGGTACACTTTTTTTCGAGATAAGTTATTAACAATATACCCCACTTATCAACAATCAAGGCATAGTTTAACGAAAATAAACACAATGTTTTTATCAATAAACATTACTTTTGTGCCCAAATCGAAAAATATATGGGTAAAATCATCGCATTAGCCAATCAAAAGGGAGGGGTCGGTAAAACAACCACAACCATTAATCTTGCAGCGTCTTTAGCTGCTCTGGACAAGAAGATATTAGTTGTGGACGCAGATCCGCAGGCCAATGCTTCATCTGGATTGGGAATCAATATCCGGGAAGTCAAAAACTCTATATATGAATGCATTATCAATGGAGTCGAAGCCGGTTCGGCGATTGTCAAAACAGAATTGGACAACCTGAGCGTACTTCCTTCTCACATCGATCTGGTCGGCGCCGAGATTGAAATGCTGAATTTCGAAAACCGGGAACGGGTGCTGAAAGAAGCTTTAAACAAAATTAAGGATAAATATGATTTTATTCTGATCGATTGCTCTCCTTCTTTAGGACTGATTACCGTTAATTCGCTCACAGCAGCAGACTCGGTAATCATTCCCGTCCAATGTGAATATTTTGCATTGGAAGGAATCAGTAAACTGCTCAATACGATCAAAATCATCAAATCCAAATTGAATCCATCCTTGGAAATCGAAGGTTTTCTGCTGACGATGTACGATTCTCGCTTGAGACTGGCCAACCAGATCTACGAAGAAGTCAAAAAACACTTCCGCGAATTGGTGTTTGAAACAGTTATCCAACGAAACATCAAGCTGAGCGAAGCGCCAAGCTACGGGCAACCGGTCATATTGTACGATCCGGATTCACGCGGTTCTATCAACCACATGCAATTAGCAGAAGAATTGATTCGGAAGAATAAATAAAAAGGACTAAACTTATGTCAAAACAAAATAAATCGCCATTAGGAAGAGGCCTGGATGCGCTGATCACGATGGATGACCTGAACACCAACGGCTCATCTTCAATCAACGAAGTAGATCTATCGAAAATATGCCCGAATCCGGATCAACCTCGCACAGTCTTTGATCAGGAGGCTCTGGAAGAACTGGCCGCTTCGATCAAAGCGCTGGGTCTGGTACAGCCGATTACTTTAAGAGAAATCGCCCAGGATCAATATCAGATCATTTCGGGAGAAAGAAGATACAAAGCGTCCCTTCTGGCCGGACTCCAAACAGTCCCTGCTTACATTAAAAAAGCAAGTGACGAAAATGTCATGGAGATGGCTTTGATCGAAAATATTCAACGGGAAGACCTGAACTCCATTGAAATTGCGTTGGCATTCCAAAACCTGATCGATACTTATAAACTGACCCAGGACAAATTGAGCGAACGAATCGGAAAGAAACGGGCGACCATCGCCAATTTCCTCCGTTTGTTAAAACTCCCGGCAGAAATCCAAATGGGATTGAAAGATAAAAAGATCGACATGGGACATGCTAAAGCATTGCTGTCCATCGAAGATCCTGCAACCCAACTCATGATCTATGAACAAATCCAGAAATACGGCTTTTCTGTCCGGAAAACCGAAGAAATTATCCGGGAACTGAACGAAGACTCTCCTACAAAAAACAATAAAAAAATTAAATCCAAAACACCTCAGGAATATGCCCTGCTGAAAGAGCATTTGTCCCGGTTCTTTGGCGCTAAAGTCCTCTTCTCCTGCGATGAAAAAGGGAAAGGAAAGATTACAATTCCGTTCGATTCCGAAAAAGATTTGGAAAGAATTGTCCAAGTCTTTGATTCTTTGAAAAAATAAGATTATTTTAGCGGGTTCAATTAGAAGTAAAATGTATTGAGGTATTTTGTTATCATCATATCAGTTCTGGTTTTTCTTTTTCCTGTCGGCTTAACCGCACAGGAAAAAGGTTATTCGGAGAAAGACAGTGTCGTTGCACTGAATATTCCGGATTCAGTTGATATGCAATTGATTTCAAAAAGCATAGACACAAACTCTGTCAGATTGAAACCGGCATTCAAACCCAACCCGACCAGAGCCATTATTTATTCGGCCATCGTTCCGGGGTTGGGACAGATTTACAACCGTAAATACTGGAAACTGCCCATCGTCTACGGAGGATTTTTAGGGTGTGCATACGCCATCACATGGAATAGCAATCAATACAACGGTTATAAGAATGCTTATAACGACTGGACGGATAATGATCCGACTACAAATTCCTGGGCTAATTACTTGAGGTATGACATGGAATCGAGAGACCCGAGTACCTGGAACTCCGGAGAAATTGCTAATTTCGGCGATGCATTGAAAAGAAAGAGAGATTACTACCGACGCTACAAAGAATTGAGTATCATCATCACTGCAGGGGTGTATCTACTGACCATGCTGGATGCCTATGTAGATGCTCAATTGTATGATTTCGACATTAGTCCCGACCTCAGTATGAGGGTGGAGCCTGTTTTATTCGATAAAACTCCTGCAAGTTCACGTTCAGTGGGTTTGCAATGTAGTTTTAAGTTCTGATAAACGCTCCGGCGTTTTTAAATTTTAAAATATCATGAGAAAAATATTATTTTTTATTACGAGTGCAATTATCGCCCATGTAAGCGTACAAGCGCAGGTTACCTTATGGGATGAGTTAAAAAAATCAGATCAGCATGTAATGCTTGCGGTATCCGACACAACTGCCATGAAGCAAGACGAGTCATTATACATTCCGGAAAGCTGGGATACTGATCTCGACAGCCTTTTATCTACCTGGCATTTAAACTATTATACAAACAAAGACCACGGACGCAAAGGTCCCAACCCAATCGTCAGCGATTCCGTTTATATCGAAAGGCTTCATCGCCTGCCACGCATAGTGCCGCTGACTTACAACGAAATTGTCCGTACTTACATCGATCTTTATGCCGAAAGAAGGCGTGGACTTGTTGAACGTATGCTGGGCTGGGCTGACTATTATTTTCCAATGATCGAACAAACCCTGGACAGCTATGATCTGCCTCTTGAGCTGAAATACCTTGCAGTAGTGGAATCAGCATTAAATCCAACCGCTCTTTCCCGGGCAGGCGCTTCGGGTTTGTGGCAGTTCATCTTACCGACAGGAAAAAGATATGGTCTCGAAATCAACAGCCTGGTAGACGAACGGCGAGATCCGATCAAATCAACTCATGCCGCCTGCAAGTACTTCAAAGACATGTATGCCATTTATAAAGATTGGAACCTGGTTATAGCATCCTACAACTGCGGTCCGGGAAATGTTAATAAAGCAATTAAACGCTCCAAAGGGAAAACCGATTTCTGGGAAATTTATCAATTCCTGCCTAAAGAAACCCGGACTTATGTCCCGCTCTTCATTGCAGCGAATTACATTATGAGTTATTATAATGAACATAACTTGTATCCTGATAAAATAGATTTTCCTTTTTCAACAGATACAGTTATGATTAACAAAGAGATTCACTTCGATCAGGTGGCCAACATTCTGAAAATAGAAAAAGAATTGCTCCAGGCGTTAAATCCACAATATAGAAGAGAAATTATCCCGGGTCATGCAAAACCTTATGTACTCACCCTGCCGGCTTTGTATGCGTACGGTTTTGTCGAACTGGAAGACACAATCGCCTCCTACCGCTCGGAAGAACTATTTGCCAATAAAATAAAATCGGACTCTAATCAGGAGAAAATCAGACATAAAGTCAAATCAGGAGAAACACTCCTTTCCATAGCCAATCGATATGGCGTTCGTTCTTCGGAAATAAAAAAATGGAACGGCTTGAGATCAAACAAAGTCGCTACAGGAAAATCATTGGTCGTATATGTCAACAACGGAGGCTATTCCATTGATCCTGAAACAAAAACAACGGAAACAAAAACAACGAAACCGTCTTCTAAAAAATCAAAATTACAAACAAACTCTTCTTATATTTCATATAAAGTCAAATCAGGAGATTCTTATTATTCAATTGCGAAAAACTATCCGGGAGTAAGCCCCAAAGACCTGATGGAGATCAATAATGTTAAAAGTTCTTCTTTGAAAGCCGGACAGGTCATTAAAATTCCACAAGTGTAACTAAATCTAATACAAAGATTCCATGAGCGAAGAAAAGGACATAAAAGCCATCGAGGATCAAAAGATACAGGACGCTTTTGATAAACTGATGGATTGCTATAAGAAATCGAATCATCGTCAGAAATTCGATATCATACAAAAAGCGTTTAATTTTGCAAATCAAGCTCATAAAGGAGTCAGAAGACGCGACGGAGATCCGTATATCATGCACCCCATCGCAGTAGCAATGATCGTTTGTGAAGAAATGGGATTGGGCTCTACGTCTATTTGCTCGGCTCTTCTTCATGATGTAGTGGAAGATACTGATTACACGGTAGAAGATATCCGGAACCTGTTCGGAGATAAAATTGCACAAATCGTTGACGGACTGACTAAAATTGCAGGAGGTATTTTTGCGGAAGCCGCATCCGCACAAGCAGAAAACATGCGAAAGTTACTGCTTACCATGTCGAATGATATCCGTGTCATCCTGATTAAAATCGCCGACCGGCTACACAATATGCGGACACTTGGAGCGATGCTTCCGGCAAAGCAATATAAAATTGCCGGAGAAACGATGTATCTATATGCTCCGATGGCCCATCGCTTAGGCCTTTTTACAATAAAAACCGAATTGGAAGACCTGAGCTTTAAATACGAACACCCGGAAGAATACAAACAAATCAGCCTAAAACTCCAATCGACAGAAAAAAATCGTAAAAATATTTATGAACATTTTGCCACTCCATTGAGGGAGAAACTGGATGAAATGGGTATTAAATATGAAATGAGAGCACGCGTCAAATCGGTTTATTCGATCTGGAATAAAATGACTGTCAAAAAAATCGAATTCGAAGATATCTACGATATTTTTGCTGTTCGCATCGTCTTTGATTCCCAACCCGGAATGGATGAACAAAAACAATGCTGGGATATCTATTCCACCATTACCTCTCTGTATAAACCAAGACCCGACCGGCTTCGAGACTGGGTAAGCCGCCCAAAAGCAAATGGATATCAGGCTTTACACCTGACAGTCATGGGACCTGACGGTCAATGGATCGAAATTCAGATCAAAAGTTCCAAAATGGATGATGTCGCTGAAAAAGGATTTGCAGCCCACTGGAAATACAAAGAGCATAACATTGAAGAAGAAACGGAATTGGATAAATGGCTCGAAACAATTCAGGAAATATTGGAAGATCCGAATCCCAACGCTCTTGACTTTCTCGATACCATCAAACTCAATCTTTTTACCAGCGAAATATTTGTTTTTACGCCTAAAGGAGATATCAAAACATTACCTCAAAATGCTACAGCACTGGATTTTGCATACGAACTCCATTCCAATATAGGAAACCATTGCATCGGGGCAAAGGTCAACCATAGGCTGGTACCTTTAAGTCAAAAACTTTCAAGCGGAGACCAAATTGAAATATTAACATCCAAATCCCAATCCCCTCATCAGGAATGGATGCGTTTTGTGACTACAGCTAAAGCCCGTACAAAGATAGAAGTAGCTCTTCGCAAACAACGGCGGGAACAAATAAAAAAAGGAGAAACGGAACTGAACGAGATATTGATTAAATTCGGCATCGAACCGACGGCTCAAGTACTGGACCGATTAACGGCTTATTACGGTTTCCCAAAAAAAGATAATCTGTTTTATGCAATTGCGGAAGGACAGATAAACCTGCCGGAAAATCCCAAAAAATTACTGAAAGAGAAATCCGATAATTTTTTCTTCCGTTATGTAAAACAAGCGTTCAATGCTGTAACCAAACAAGAGGAAGGAGAATTGATAGATACCGAGAGTAAACCTCTTATATTGGAAAATATAGACAAGAAAAAAACATATATACTTGAAGAAGAGGCTTTTAAGAAAAACTACACGGTAGCCGATTGTTGTAGACCAATCCCCGGAGATGATGTATTCGGATTTTTAAATGACGATGGACGATTGATTATTCACAAACTGACCTGTAACATCGGATTAAAATTGAAGGCAAATTTCGGAAACCGGATTATATCCTGTCAATGGGCCGGTCACAAAACATTTTCTTTTCCTTCAACCATCGAAATCAGAGGAATCGATCGGGTCGGTATCTTAAATGAAATTACGAAAGCCATCTCCATGGATTTTGCGGTTGATATGCATAAACTCACTATCGAATCCAAAGATGGATTCTTCTTCGGCCGTTTTGAGATCTCGGTTCACGATGTAGACGATATCAACCAATTATGCAGCCATATTCAGAAAATCAAAGGAGTAAAGACTGTTAAACGCGTGGATTAAACAGGTTTATATGAAACATCCCATGGAAAAATTGCTGACCTTTTTCCTGATTCTGATATCCTGTACCGGAAATTCAATCGGACAAAACGCCCAAACACCTATGATGGGGTGGAGCTCCTGGAACACTTTCAGAATCAATATAAATGAAGACCTGATCAGGCAAACGGCAGATGCCCTGGTTGAAAAAGGATTGAAGGAAGCCGGGTATACTTTTGTTAATATAGACGATGGATTCTTCGCCGGACGTGATTCTCTGGGAAACCTGAAGAACAACGATACCAAATTTCCAAACGGGATGAAAGCAGTGGCTGACTACATCCACAGGAAAGGACTAAAAGCGGGTATTTACTCCGAAGCAGGAAGTAATACCTGTGGCTACAAATGGGACAATGACAAGATCAACGGATCCAATGTGGGTTTTTACGGTCATGAAGAGAAAGATGCCCATCTTTATTTCAAAACCTGGGGGTATGATTTTATCAAAATAGATTACTGCGGCGCAGAAGACCAGAGACTGGATGAAAAAACACAGTACACCAAAATCCGGAATGCAATTCAACAAACAGGCCGGACCGACGTGCGTCTCAATATTTGCCGCTGGATGTTCCCGGGAACCTGGGCCGGAGAGATCGCAAATTCCTGGCGTATAGCACATGACATCCGGAATAATTTTAACGGAACATTGGGCGTGCGCGATATCCTGGAACATAATCTTTATTTATCCGCTTATGCAACACCGGGACATTTCAATGATATGGATATGATGCAGGTCGGCCGGGGGATGACTGAAGATGAAGAAAAGAGCCATTTCGGACTATGGTGTATCATGAATTCTCCTTTAATGATCGGATGCGACCTGCGCACAATCCCTTCAACAACGCTCGACATCATAACCAATCGGGAAATTATTGCTGTGAATCAGGATGTTCTGGGCTTACAAGCGCAGGTAGTCAATCGCAACGGGAAACAATTTGTATTAGCCAAGTCAATCGAAAAAGATCAGGGAAAAATTCGGGCAGTAGCCCTCTTCAACGCCGAAGATTCGGCTCAAATCATGCGAATCGATTTCAAAGAGATCCAATTAAGTGAAAAAGCTTACGTAAGAGATCTTTGGAAACATCAGGATCTTGGAGCATTTACCTCATATTATGAAGTTTCCGTACCCGCCCACGGGATTGCCATGCTAAGAATAGAAGGTGAATCTTCCTTTGATAAAACTATATTTGAAGGAGAAGATGCTTATATCAATGAATACAACGCCATCCGAATCAATCAAAAAATTTACGACAAAGCTCGTTTTTCAGAAAAACAAGGAGCTTCCGGAGGGTATGTCCTGAAAGACCTGGGAGGAAGAAACAAACCGGACAACTGGGCTGAATTCAGAAGGGTATACAGTTCCTCAGGAGGTACCTGTCAATTCGATTTATTTTATTATTCAGGGACAAACACAACGCTTTCCGTCATCGTAAACGGACAGGCATATCCAATGAAAAACCTGAATTCAGGAAACGATACAATCCGAGGAAATGCTTCTGTCAAAATAAAATTAAATCCAGGTTACAATGTGATCCGTTTGGCTAATCCGGACGGCCCTGCTCCGGTTATCGATAAGTTTGAATTACACAATGTCTATTCACGACCCTGAGGAGCGGCAGGCATCTGTTTTTCCATTTCATCAAATTCATCTTTTAATGAGTTTAACTCATCCCGAATGCCTTTCAGCTTAAAAATGATTTCTTCATTTTTTACAACACCATTTCTGTTTTCTTTTAATTTTTGCTTCGCACCGGCAAGCGTAAGTCCCTTATCTTTAACCAAATGATAAACAAGGCGAACAGCTTCGATATCTTCTTTCTTATACTGACGAGTTCCTTTGATTGTCTTGGAAGGATTGATAGAAGGAAATTCTTTTTCCCAATAACGCAACAAAGATTCATTCACATCAAACATTTTAGCGACTTCACTGATAGAATAAAATATTTTCTCCTGTTTAAATGATTTCATTTCCAATTCTCCATTTTTAATTGACTCACTTTGAACATTGTTCCCCCTTGAATCAATCCATTACCTGTCCGTGATTTTCTGCAATTTCAATCATCCGGGTGTATTCTTCCGGAGATAGATCCATAAAATAGTACTTAGCCGGATTATCATACTGACCTTTCACAATAACTTCGTAATGCAAATGATAACCGGTTGATTTTCCGGTACTTCCAACATAAGCAATGACCTCGCCTCTTTTTACTTTCTGGCCTTCTCTGACTTTTATTCTGTCACAATGTCCGTAAAGAGTTTTATAGCCGTATCCATGGTTAATGATCACACAATTACCGTAACCGAAGTACCTGTCTGCCAACTCAACAACTCCATCTCCGGTAGCATAGATATCCGTTCCGACTTTGGCATTGAAATCCATTCCGGTATGAAACTTCGGCGTACCGTAGATCGGATCCATACGCATTCCATAACCCGAAGCTATATGTGTCAGATCTTTGTTATCGACCGGCTGTATGGCAGGAATACATTTCAAACGATCCTCCTGCGTTTTAATCAAATCGACTATCTGATCGAACGAATTCGATTGCACGTATAACTGTTTGGAAATTATATCCATTTTTTGTGTAGTAGAAACTACTAAATCCGAACTGGGCATACTCATCAGGTTTTCATAGCGATTGGTACCTCCGTATCCGGGCTTTCGGACAGACATCGGAATCGGATCTGCGTGAAAAATAGCCCGATATAACCGGTCATCACGCTGCTGTAAGTCATCCAGTACTTTTTGAGTTTCAGTCAACCGACGAGCCAGTACCTCATATTGAGTCAATAATAGTTTGTTGTCTTTTTTCAACTGTTGCTCCCTCGGAGAATCAAAAGCATACATCGCAACAGCAAACATTCCCGCTCCGAGTACTATGCCGATAATCAAATGCCGGAACACAATCCAAACCCGCTGTTTCCAAGACGGATAAACGCGTTCGTAACTGAGCGTTTGAGGATTATATTGATAATAAATATTTCGCATCAATTAAAATTTACAGGCTGGATGCTGCAAAAATAATTTATTTACCGTATTTTTGCAAGTTAATTAATAAAAAAAGGATAATAAGCAAAATATGACAGCTAAAGAGATTCGTCAATCATTTAAAAATTTCTTTGAATCCAAAAGCCATAAGATAGTGCCATCCGCACCGATGGTAATCAAAGGCGACCCCACTCTGATGTTTACCAACGCAGGAATGAATCAATTCAAAGACATTATTCTCGGAAATGTGCCTATCAAGTATCCTCGAGTGGCCGATTCCCAAAAATGTCTGAGAGTCAGCGGAAAACACAATGACCTGGAAGAGGTTGGCCATGACACCTATCACCATACCATGTTCGAGATGCTTGGTAACTGGTCTTTTGGAGATTACTTTAAAAAAGAAGCTATTGAATGGGCCTGGGAATATCTTACCGGAGTATTAAAAATCGATCCCGATAAGTTGTATGTTACCGTGTTTGAAGGAAGTCCTGCGGAAAATCTGGACCGGGACAATGAAGCAGCCGGATATTGGGAACAGTTCCTTCCTAAAGACCGGATTCTGAATGGAAACAAAAAAGACAATTTTTGGGAAATGGGAGACACCGGTCCGTGTGGTCCGTGTTCGGAAATCCACGTGGATAACCGACCCAATGCCGAACGGGCAAAAATAAACGGGACAACGCTGGTCAACAAAGATCATCCTCAAGTCATTGAAATATGGAACCTGGTGTTTATGCAATACAACCGGAAAGCAGACGGGTCTCTCGAATCGTTACCTGCTAAAGTCATCGATACGGGAATGGGATTCGAACGCCTGTGCATGACTATCCAGGGGAAAACATCCAACTACGATACGGACGTCTTTCAACCAATCATCCGTGTAATCGGAGAAATATCCGGGAATACATATGGAAAGGATGAGAAGAAAGATATCGCTATGCGTGTGATAGCCGACCACATCCGGACGATCGCATTCGCTATAACCGACGGTCAATTGCCGTCGAATGCCAAAGCCGGTTATGTGATCCGGCGCATCTTACGCCGTGCCGTACGCTATGGCTACACGTTCCTGGGACAAAAAAGCGCATTCATGTACCGATTAATCCCGGCATTAATGGATACCATGGGAGATGCTTATCCGGAACTGATCGATCAAAAAACATTAATCGAAAAAGTAATCAAAGAAGAAGAAGAGTCTTTCCTTCGTACGCTGGAAACAGGGATCAAATTATTAGACAAGAAACTGGAAGAAGCCCGGATCAACAACGTAACAACCATTGCCGGAGCCGACGCTTTCACATTATACGATACGTATGGTTTCCCTCTCGATTTAACAGAATTGATCTTGCGTGAACACGGCATGAATGTGGATAATGCCGGATTCGATGCGGAAATGCAGAAACAAAAAGACCGGGCACGAAATGCCGCCGCTGTGGAAACAGGCGATTGGATCATACTGAAAGAAGGAGAATCCCGATTCGTCGGTTACGATACCACCCGCGCGGAATCCCAAATACTCAAATACAGGAATGTCAAACAAAAAAACAATGAGTTCTACCAGATCGTACTCGACCGCACGCCGTTTTATGCTGAAATGGGCGGTCAGGTAGGCGATTGCGGAACATTAACCGATGAAGAAGGGAACCGTATCGAAATATATGATACCAAACGGGAAAATAACCTGGCCGTACACTTGTCAAAAAAATTACCTGTAGACATAACTGCCGCTTTCATCGCGGAAGTCAATGAAGATAAACGGAGAGCTACGGAATGTAACCATACGGCAACACACCTCCTTCATGAAGCTCTGCGCGATGTATTGGGAACTCATGTGGAACAAAAAGGATCTTATGTTTCGCCCGAATCGTTGCGATTCGATTTTTCTCATTTTCAGAAAGTTACAGACGAGGAAATCCGGGAAATAGAAAAACGGGTAACGGCCAAAATCCGCGAAAATATTTCATTGGATGAAAAACGACATATTCCGATTGAAGAAGCTAAAGCCATGGGAGCGATGGCTCTTTTCGGCGAAAAATACGGCGACGATGTCCGAGTAGTCAGGTTCGGCTCCTCCCTTGAGCTTTGCGGAGGGACACATATCTCTTCAACAGGATGTATCGGGACATTCCGGATCGTCGGAGAAAGTTCGATTGCAGCAGGAGTCCGGCGGATCGAAGCCATCACTGCTGAAAATTGCGAACGTTTCTTTTACGCTCAACAAGACCTGATCCGCGAAATGCGGAGCATGTTCAACAATTCTCCGGATCTGGTTTTAACCATGCGTAAATTCTTCGAAGAAAATGCCGAACTGAAAAAACAGGCTGAAGAATACCTGAAAGAAAAAATCGCCGCACTGAAAAAGAGCGTCATCGAAAATAAAAAAGAAATCAACGGAATCTCTGTCTTTGTCATCAAAGGGTTTATTCTTGCCGATGCAATCAAGGACCTTGCATTCCAACTACGCGGAGAGTTTCCTGCAAAAATGTATTTTGTTGCTGCAACTGTGAGTGAAGAAAATAAACCGATGCTGACAGTCATGATCAGTGACGATCTCGTCGCACAGGGAATGAATGCATCGCAAATTGTTCGGGAGGCGGCCAAAAAAATCCAGGGAGGTGGCGGCGGACAACCTCATTTCGCTACAGCCGGAGGAAAAGATTTAAATGGTTTGACAGCAGCATTGGAAGAGATGATATCCAAAATATAAAAACTATTTATCGTTTCCACGTGTTTAATTAATATAGGTATTTAATACGTGGAAACCATGAAAATACACGAATATCAAGCCAAAGTTTTATTTTCCCGTTATGGAATTCCTATTGAAAAATGGGCGCTCTGTCGCCATGCGGAAGAAGCGCGGCAGGCATACATTCAATTAGGGAACCGACAAGCTATTGTTAAAGCCCAGGTCTTAACAGGAGGACGAGGAAAAGCCGGTGGAGTAAAATTAGCTCACAGCCCGGAAGACGTAATCATGCAGACCAATGCAATCCTGGGCATGAATATCAAAGGGCTTACTGTCAACAGCGTACTTATCGGAGAGGTCATAAATATCGTCTCTGAGAACTATTTAAGTCTTACCATCGACCGAAATTCCAAATCGGTCGTCTTGATGCTGAGTCCGGAAGGAGGGATGGAAATTGAAGATGTCGCCTGGGAAAAACCGGAAAAAATACATCGATTCGTTATAGACAGTTTTGTCGGCATCCCTGATTTTCTAGCCCGCCGAATGGCATTCAAATTATTTGACAACATCGATCTGGTCAGGCAAACAGCATGGCTCATTCAAAATCTCTACCGCTTAATGATGGATACCGATGCTTCACTAGTCGAAATCAATCCGTTAGTTTTAACTAAAGAAGGAAAGATAATGGCTATCGACGCCAAAATGACTTTCGATGATAATGCGCTTTATCGGCACCCCGATATTCAAATCTTGTTCGAGCCAACAGAAGAAGAAAAAAAAGAACAGGGAGCAAAAAATAAAGGATTTAGTTTTGTAAAGCTGGATGGAACAATCGGTTGCATGGTTAACGGCGCCGGCTTGGCCATGGCAACGATGGATGTAATCAAGTTTTTTGGAGGAAATCCAGCCAACTTCCTGGATATCGGAGGCAGTTCCAACCCCGTCAAAGTAGTTGAAGCCATGAAATTACTTTTGAGCGATCCCCAGGTAAAAGTGGTCTTAATCAATATTTTCGGAGGAATTACCCGCTGCGATGATGTAGCAACAGGTTTATTGGAAGCTTTCAACCAAATGCAAACAACAATTCCTGTTGTGATCCGTCTGACAGGAACCAATGAAAAAGAAGGTCATGCTTTATTGCAAGGCAGTCGTTTTATCCTGGCAACCACCATGGAAGAAGCAACAAAAATAGCCATTCATATTTAATTTTAATCTTATGAGTATTCTGGTTAACCAACAGACACGTGTTGTAGTACAAGGAATTACCGGTCGCGACGGTCGTTTTCACGCCTCCAAAATGAAAACGGCAGGAACTGCGATTGTAGCAGGCTCCTCGCCTGGAAAAGGAAATACGATCCTCGATGATATTCCTGTTTTTAATACGGTTCATGAAGCTGTCAAACAGACAGATGCAAATACATCCGTCATTTTTGTCCCCGCAGCTTTCGCAAAAGACGCTATCATGGAAGCCGCAGATGCCGGAATAGAGCTGATTATTTGCATTACAGAAGGAATCCCAACTCTGGATGTCATTACTGCTTACCATTTTACACAAAGAAAAGGAGCCAAACTGATCGGCCCTAATTGTCCCGGATTGATTTCGCCCGGGAAAAGCCTTGTCGGAATCATGCCTGCCTCTATATTTCTACCGGGAAAAACCGGAATCATCAGCCGGAGCGGCACTCTGACATACGAAATTGTATACAATCTGACTCGTTCCGGAATTGGACAATCGACGGCTATCGGCGTTGGAGGCGATCCGGTGGTCGGACTTTATTATAACGACCTGCTCGGGATGTTTCAAAACGATCCGGAAACAGATTCGATCGTATTGATCGGCGAAATCGGAGGCGATGCTGAAGAACAGGCCGCCGGATACATCAAAAACCATGTTACCAAGCCTGTAGTCGTTTTTATTGCAGGACAATCGGCACCTCCCGGAAAACAGATGGGGCATGCCGGAGCTATCATTTCAAGTGGCTCCGGGACTGCAAAAGAAAAAATAGCCGCATTTGAAGCGGTAGGAATTCCGGTTGCACGCATCCCTTCGGAGATTCCCGGATTAATTGAAAAAGCGCGATAACGTATTTGCAAAAATAGCGCCTAACCGCTGCTGGATATACTGTTGCTTGCCTCGCCCCGGATGCCATCCGAACCGAACTCCGTCAATTACCTGCGTATCGTAGGAATACAACAAGCTGTATTGATCTTTGGTTACCGGATGTAATTGATTTTTAGAGAATCCGATGTTTTTGTCGAATTCGACAAGCGGCAACCCCCATTTCTTCGCTAATTCCCGAATGGAAGTATTATATATAGTCCGGGCATCATGCCAATCCGTACAAAGGATAATGGCTGCAGGCTTGCCTTCTTTCTTTCCGTAATACCGGGATGCCGGATCATCTTTTTTGTTGTAACAGTCTGTGATATATTTTTTAATCACATAATCATATGCTCTCGCGTAGTTGGAATTATCAAAAGGAAGCTTATAATCCCGGTAATCGTCTTTCAACTGAGAACTATCCATTACATTTTGATTGTGGGTGTGCATGATAACCAAAGCATCCAGGGTTTCCAGTTCTTCAGGGGAATAAAGGATTCCGGCATACATTTTATTGGCCGTATTCACAATCGTTTCGCCATCTACCGCCCGATTAATCGCCTGAGCGCCTATGGTTTCACATCCGATTTCGAACCAACCGTTTTTATCCGAAGCAAAAGAAGCTCCGGTCAATAACAGATTATAAGTCGTCGGTTTCTTTACCTGAGAAAAGCCAAGTACGGATACAAACAAAAAAAGAGAGAGAATAATATACGTTTTCATACACTTTTGTGGTTTCATACAACCGCAAATATAGATAATTATTTTTTAGCAACACATCTGATAAGTGCATTTAAAATGATCGGAATAGAAAAATATTGTTATATCTTTGTAAAAGAAAATAATTATCTATCAAACAATATGAAAAAATACAACCGGATTCTTTTGAAATTGAGTGGAGAATCACTCATGGGAGAAAAACAATATGGAATCGATGAAAATCGTTTAACCGATTATGCCCGTCAAATCAAAGAAATTGCCGACATGGATATCCAGATCGGGATTGTCATCGGCGGAGGCAATATTTTCAGAGGCTTAAGCGGTACGTCTAAAGGGTTTGACCGGGTCAAAGGAGATCAAATGGGCATGATGGCCACTGTGATCAATAGTCTGGCATTAAGCTCTGCCCTTACAAAAGAAGGTGTTCATTCTGAAGTATTTACAGCTATCCGGATGGAGCCTGTAGGTAAACTGTATTCTAAATGGGAAGCCATCAAAGCGATGGGAAGAGGAGAAATCGCTATTATAGCCGGAGGAACAGGAAATCCGTTCTTTACCACGGACACGGCATCTGCATTACGCGGCATAGAGATCGAAGCCGATGTTATGCTCAAGGGAACCCGCGTGGATGGTGTTTATACCGCCGATCCGGAAAAAGATCCTTCTGCCACCAGATTCGACAAAATTTCATACGATGAGATCTATAACCGGGGGTTGAAAGTAATGGACCTGACAGCGACTACTCTATGTAAAGAAAACAACTTACCGATCATCGTTTTTGATATGGATACGGCCGGAAACCTGAAAAAAGTGCTTTCAGGAGAGCATATCGGGACACTTGTTTACTAATGGATAAAATGGCACTGTCATCACAATTAAGCCGTAGAAACAATTTTGATTTTCTTCGTTTCTTCTTTGCCATCTCCGTCGTTTTCAACCATTTTTATGTTTTGGCCGGGAACAGTAACTGCTTCTGGCCGATTTCTTCGTCTAAAGCAGTTGCCGGTTTTTTTATCATCAGCGGTTTTCTGGTAACATGGAGTTATTGTAATAACAGTAATATCCGGGATTATTTCAAAAAAAGGGCCAAACGCATTATGCCGGCTTATTACGCAATCGTTATCAGTTGTGCATTGTTTCTTTGTTTTATTTCCACTTTATCTTTCAGCCAATATTTCCAATCTCCTCATTTTTTTAAGTATTTGGCTGCTAATTTTTCTTTTCTAAACTTTATCGAGCCCTCTCTGCCTGGTGTTTTTTCAGAGAATCAGATGCAGGCTGTCAACGGATCTTTGTGGACAATAAAGGTTGAAATTGCATTGTACTTTTGTGTTCCTGTATACTGCTTCCTCGCTAGAAAAATGAACAAAGGAATATTATTTTTATCGATTTATATCTTATCGATTGTATTTTCGGAAACCTGCTCCTTATTGTATGAAAAAACAGGACAGGAATTATATTCCATTTTAGGAAGGCAATTCATCGGTCAGTTAAAATATTTCATTTCCGGAGCTGCTATTTTATTTTTCTTCAATCGATTCAAAAAACATTTCAAGGCCCTGATGTGCATTTCGGTTATTATCCTGGCCATAAGATATGTCTATTCATCTCCTCCCGGATATATTTCCTTTTTTATGGATATGCTTTTTCCGGCATGTTTCGCAATTTTGATCATTGGTATCGCTTACTCCTTCAAATATCTGAACGACTTCGGTAAATACGGAGATTTTTCCTACGGTATTTATCTGTTTCATTTCCCTGTCATTCAATTATTATTACACTTCAAACTACACGAAAAAAACTTCATATTAACACTCGTGACAGCTACAATAATTACAATTATCCTGGCGGCTTTTTCATGGCATGCGATCGAAAAAAAATTTTTGAAAAGAAGATGAAGCAAATTCATTTTTATCATGTATATTTGCGCTATTAAACCACAAAACGATAAAAAATGATGATAGACATTAAGAAAATTGAAAAAGATGCCGAGGAAAAAATGCAGCTTGCTGTTACTTTCCTTGAAGATACTTTGTCGCATATTCGTGCAGGTAAGGCTAACACCCATATCCTGGACGGTGTGAAAGTGGAATATTACGGAAGTCATGTACCTCTATCTAACGTCGCATCCATCAATACTCCCGATGCCAAAACGATTACCGTTATGCCCTGGGAAAAACCGATGCTGAAGATTATCGAAAAGGCTATCATGGATTCTGATGTGGGTATTACTCCGGAAAACAACGGAGAAATCATTCGGTTGGGTATTCCTCCTTTAACGGAAGAACGCCGCAAACAGTTGGTCAAACAGTCCAAGCAAGAGGCTGAAGGAGCTAAGATCAGCGTCAGAAATGCGCGACGCGATGCTGTTGAATCCGTCAAAAAAGCGGTAAAAGAAGGTGTTTCTGAAGATTTAGGAAAAGACAGTGAAGCGAATATTCAGAAAGCACATGATAAATTCATCAAAAAAGTGGATGACGTATTCGCTTCCAAAGAAAAAGAAATAATGACCGTGTGAGAGGACTCGTTGTTAAAAATACGGGAAGCTGGTATCAGGTTTGTACGGATAACGGTGCAACCATCGATTGCAAAGTAAAAGGGAACTTCCGCTTGAAAGACATCCGAAGTACCAATCCTGTTGCCGTCGGAGACCGAGTATCTATCGAAACCAATAATGAGGGGACTGCTTTCATTACAGCAATTGAAGACCGGAAGAATTACATCATCCGCCGTTCTTCAAATCTTTCCAAGCAGTCTCATATTATTGCAGCAAATTTAGATCAGGCTTGCCTGATCGTGACAATCAATTATCCGATCACAACCACGACTTTTATCGACCGGTTTCTGGCTACGGCCGAAGCTTATCGTGTTCCCGTAAGCATTATTTTCAATAAAAAAGACCGTTACAACGGCGAAGAAAAGAAATACCTCGAGGCGGTTATTCATCTTTATGAAACTATCGGATATCCTTGTTATTTGGTATCGGCACGCATGGATGACGAACTCGACGCAATTAAAAATCTGTTGATCAACAAAATAACACTATTCTCCGGTCATTCGGGTGTAGGAAAATCAACGCTGATCAACCGGTTGATTCCGGGAATCAATCTGAAAACAGGAAACATCTCCGAGTACCATAACAAGGGGACACATACGACTACCTTTTCAGAGATGATACCCCTTTCGGAAGGAGGATATATTGTTGACACTCCGGGAATTAAAGGATTCGGAATATTTGACATGGAAAAAGTGGAAATCTCCCATTATTTCCCTGAAATATTTAAATTTTCCAATCAATGCAAATTCAACAATTGTACCCACCAAAAAGAACCCGGATGTGCTGTTATCAAAGCAGTTGAAGATTCCTACATCAGCGAATCACGCTACAGAAGCTATCTCAATATGCTGAAAGATGAAGACGAAGGGAAATACAGAGAAGCATTTTAATCATGTAAGAATTTGACTATATGGATTTCATAAAATTGGATAAAGACTTACTTAAACAAGAAATCAAAGACAACTGCTTCGTTTTTATCGGACTGATTTTATACGCTGTCGGCTGGACAGGTTTTTTACTTCCGAATAAAATTACGACCGGAGGTGTTACCGGGGTCGCCGCAATTGTATACTTTGCGACTAATATTCCTGTCGGGATTACCTACTTCTGTATCAATGCCGTACTTTTAATGTTCGCCATCAAAATTTTCGGTTTTAAATTCAGTCTTAAAACAGTCATATCTGTTTTCATACTGACTTTTTTATTGTCTTTTCTTCAATCGGTCATTAAAGAACCGCTTGTCAAAGACGAGCCTTTCATGAATTGTATTCTGGGAGGTGTCATCTGCGGGATTGGGTTGGGACTTGTATTCAACTTCAAAGGGAGTACCGGAGGAACCGACATCATAGTCCTCATCATCAATAAATACAAAAATATTTCCATCGGAAAAGGGATGTTGATGTGCGATTTGTTGATCATCAGTTCTTCTTATTTCATTTTCCAAAGTATTGAGAAAATCGTCTATGGCTTGGTCGTTATGGGAGTTATGTCCTACACGGTTGATTTGGTACTTAATGGCGCCCGACAGTCGGTTCAGTTTTTTATTTTCTCTGAAAAATGGGAAGAAATTGCGACAGGTATCAATCAGCAAGCCCATCGCGGGTGTACCATTCTCAACGGCACCGGGTGGTATTCTAAAAAAGACGTCAAGGTTGTTGTTATAATGGCCAAGAAAACCGAATCCGTATTGATTTTTAGAATTGTAAAAAACATTGATCCTCAGGCATTTATATCTCAAAGCTCAGTGATCGGAGTTTATGGGGAAGGCTTTGATCAGATCAAAGGATAATTTTTTGATGATTCTCACGTTATATAAAACATGAAAAAGATTGTTTTTGCGACTAATAATCATCACAAACTGAAAGAAGTACGGGAAATACTCGGTAAGGCCTGGGATGTCATTTCCCTACAGGATATCCATTGTCATGAAGATATTCCCGAAACGGCAGATACGTTAGAAGGAAATGCTTTGCTGAAAGCCCGTTATGTCAAACAACATTACGGCTATGATTGTTTTGCCGATGACACCGGCCTGGAAGTGAAAGCATTGAACAATGCTCCCGGTGTTTATTCTGCCCGCTATGCAGGAGAATCCAAAGATTTCAAGGCCAACATGCAAAAAGTTCTGCATGAACTGGCAGGAAAACCGGATCGCTCGGCTCGCTTCAGAACTGTTGTCGCTCTTATTTTAGGGAACGAAGAAAGTCTGTTTGAAGGGATGGTGGAAGGAGAGATCATCGAAGAAGAACGCGGAACTGCCGGTTTTGGATATGATCCCATTTTTGTTCCCCAAAAATACTCCGAAACATTCGCTGAATTAGGAGATGTTGTCAAAAATACAATCAGCCACCGGGCAATCGCTGTTGAAAAATTAAAATTGTATCTTGATGAAAAATAATTGCTTATTGAGAAAAATCTGTTTTGTTCTCAGCTTGTTTCTTTTCCTTTTGAACCTGAATGCCCAGGTCGGGACTTGGAAACCTTACATGGCTTATCAGGATGCCTCATGGGTTGCAGAAACTCCGAATAAGGTCTTTGCCGTTTACAACGGATCGTTATTGTCATATACTCCGGAGGACGCATCCGTAAAAAAATATTCCAAAGCCGACGGATTGAATGATATCAGCATCAAATTCATGGAATATAATACTGAAGCAAAAGCGCTGATACTCGTTTATGACAATTATAACATCGATATTCTGAATCAAAACGGATTCAATAATATTGCTTCGATAAAGAATTCTTCCATGCAGGACAAAACCGTTAGCAATGTGGAAATGATCGGACCCAATGCCTATTTGTCGACAGAATTCGGAATCATTGTCGTCGACCTCAAGAAATGCGAAATCAAAGCGACATACAGACTCAATAAAAAAACCCGCTCCGTATGTGCAGACGGGCAATACCTTTATGCGGCCACTTCCGACGGTATTTATAAAGGATTGATGACATCCAACCTGATCGATGAAAAAAACTGGATCTATGAACCGGTTTCTTATTCGGGAAATGAAAAAAATATTTCCAAAATATTATTTTTCAAAGAGCAGTTTGTTTTTTACGAAGCCGGTCCGGGTGTCTTTTACCGGGACACTCAAGGTGCCGCTCATCGGATCCAAAACGGCGTTTTCAAACAATTGGTTATCCTCAATAATCAATTGGTATTGAATGGATTGAGCTATATTAGCTTTTATACTGATTTTAATTCCGAAATTTTTACCAATATCGATGCCCAATGCATTGCAGCCAATAATTCCAAGGATCAATATTGGTTAGCCCAGGGAACAACAGGTTTAGTAGGCATATCCAAAAAAACATCTTCTCCCGACTATACGACTATTGTTTCGGGAATAGAAGTCAACAGCCCCAAACGCAACCTGGCTTACTATCTGACTTATACTCAAAACAAACTGTTGGTTGCCGGCGGCGGACAATCGACATCTCTATCCAGGGACATCACATCTCCTCCCGGGACATTAATGGTTTACGAGGATGGGAAATGGTTCAATTTCGACGAAAAGGCAATCAGTGAAAAAACCGGATTACCCTGTTTGGACTTTACTTCTGTTGCCGTTGATCCGCGCGACCCTTTTCATTACTTTGTATCAAGTTGGGGAGAAGGTCTTTACGAGTTTAAAAACAATGAATTTGTACAATTACACAGTTTCAACAACAGTACATTGACCAGCGCGCTACCCAATGAGAGTTATGCCAACCGTTTTGTGCGCGTTGACGGATTGGTCTATGACAAGGACAATAATTTGTATATGACGAATTCGGAAGTTCCCAATATGATCAACATTTATTCTGCAAGTAACCAATGGGGCAATCCTCATTTCAGCAACCTGCCCGGAGGTATCAGGATCATCTCTCAACGCATCATCATCGATAGAAACAACCAAAAATGGGTCAACCTCCCTCGTCAGGATAGAGTAGGTATTTTTGTATTCAAAGACCAGGCATCGGCTTATTCCAGTTCTTTTACAGACCAGCAAGGATACAATCTGAATGCAACAGGATATTTTTGCCTGGCGGAAGATTTGATTGGGAATATCTGGGTGGGCACCGATAACGGGCCTATCTATTTTAATTCGCCGAAACAAATTGAAGACGGACGCTGCTTCCGTGTCATAGCCGGCAGCAACGACAATCCTTATCGTTTGATGGAAGGGATTAAAGTGACAGCTATAGCTATAGACGGAGGAAATCGGAAATGGTTCGGGACAGAAGGAAATGGAATATTCTGTGTAGACACCAACGGAGAAGAGCCTGTTACACAAAATTTTACTACTGAAAACAGTTTGCTGATATCCGACAATATCAATTCTATCGCTATCAACAACAGTACCGGAGAAATATTCATCGGAACGGATAAAGGATTAATTTCTTATATGGGAGATGCTATTGCCGGAAAACCGGACTACTCTCATGTTTATGCTTATCCGAATCCGGTAAAACCGGCATCGGACAATCGGGTAGTTATTACCGGATTGATGGAAAAATCAACCGTAAAAATTACGGATTTGAATGGAAATCTGATTATACAAGGGACTTCAGCCGGAGGTCAATTCACCTGGAATTGTAAAAAACGCACAGGAGAAACTGTTACCAGCGGAATATATTTAGTATTCGCATCTACCCCGGAAGGCAACCAGGGAGTTGTCACTAAAATCATGGTTATAAAATAATTAACAAACAAAATCATTAGACACTAATTATTTTTTAGCGTTTTAAGCTGGCCTCGGTAAGCAATCCCGACAGAGATATTATTGAATTCTGAAGTAAAAGTCTGAAAATAAAAGTGCTTGAACAACAATATCGATACTCCGGCATTGACATTGAATGAATCATATTCTACAATAATAGAAAGAGGCTTATAAAAAGCCGGCGAAAACCGGACTCCTGCCATTACTCCGGAAAATTGAGGCGCTTCGTTATGCGCATACTCATAACCTAACGTTAGCCCTATTATATTACCTGAGAGTGGTATATTTTTGGTAGCAACTCCATAGAGCGAACCAAAATATTGATTGACATTTTTATTATTAGCAAAAACGGTTAGGAATGAGGAGGTAAGAATATCGTTACCTCCAACTACAAACGCAGGGAGAATTTTCGATTCTTTCAATAACCGGACCCGGACAGACACCGACCGATCTTGATTTGTCATCTTATTATCGTTTCTCTCCATTTTCAGGAGAGTCATCCGGTAGGTCAATTCCAAAAAAGAAAAATAAGTTATATTCAGGAAAAAATTACCTGTCGAATAGTCAAGCCGACCCGGCATAACCGTCTCCGGCAGGTAATTAGATCCAAAAGAAAAAGTACCGTCGGGATTAAAATCGGCAGAAGGAGTGTTCAACAAACAGCCCGAAGTCCCTGCTGTTTGTTGAGCGGCTCCATTCAGCCAATAAAAAGCGCCGATAATAACCAAAAAAAACGATACTTTCATTGCCCTTCTCCTCCGCTATGTGTACAATCAAATGCGGTAGCTCTGAATGCAACGACATCCACAAAATATGTAAATTCAGGGATTGTATTATTACTTCCCTCAACCGAAATGGTCTTCTGGATACATTGCCCGCTAATAACCAAATATTTACCATTAGTTCCTGTTTTTGTTTCCGTTTGGCTAATATTGGGAAGACTTGTCTTATTGAATAACTTTTGATAAAATTCGGGTAATGCAACGTTTTCCTTGGTAAAAGTCGCTGTCAAATTGGATCCGCAAGTTCCGGTAGCCAGGATTTCCAAAGGTGTTTGAGTAATAGAAACTTCAATGGAGACATTCAGAGTCAGATACCAGGTTGAAAAGTGCGGAAGAGAGGCTGTACCCGTAAGCGCTGTTTTATTCACAGCAACAGGATAAGATTCCCAACTGCCCTTCGAATTAGTGCCCATGACCAAAGGAATTCCTTTATTAACTACCTCATCTATAATACCCTGACTTAACGGAAATGTAACATCAACCTTTTCTCCATTCAAAAAATCGCCTGTCCAATTACTTCGAAAATCAATGATCTCCAAAGCAAAGCTCTTATTGGGTGCATCCGCATCAATTTCGCCTTGAAAACCGGCAGTTTGAACAATTGTGGGAGTCAGTGTGACTTCTTTATCTACAGCTCCGGCCGGAATCATTACCTGAATTTGTTTGGTCGGGAACAGAGACGATGGTAAAGTAAAATCATTTTCCTGCGTAGGAGAGATATTTACTTTCATTGTTCCCACTTTCGTCAATTGTAATGTCACAAAGGAATCGAATGAATCAGTAACATTATCATGCATAAGAATAATACTTTCCTCTCTCGAATCAATATAACCGTCTTGTGAAGCTTTGAATGAGAATACACTCTGGCTTTCATCCAAAGGTGCATTCAAAGCATAAGTTCCATTCACTAAAATAGAGGTAAACTCTACTCCATTTTTTTTAACAGACACACTCGCTGCCACTAACTCTCCATTCTCATCTACTACTTTGATATTCATAATTTTATCTCCAATAGCAAGGTCTGGATCTGGTCCGTCATCACAGGCATAATATGCCAATCCGCATAAAATTAAAAAAGCGGATATTCCCAAAGTTAATACATTTTTTTTCATTTGATTAATTTATTTATTTAATATCTGAGATTTCAGATATACAGGATTGAACAAATACTCTACTTTATTTTCGTCGGGTCTCGTTTCAAAGGAGACACCACTTTTTACATTGTTTGATACTGCATACTCCCAATCAAAATATTCAGGTAACATTACTCGAAAACGATTTTTAAACCGCGGACGTTTTTGGCCGGGAAGCGGAATTGTCACATTGAAACCCGCATCTTTTTTTCCGTCTGTCATCAAGACATAAAGACCAACCGCAACTTCTCCGAATAATCGTTCCATACCCAAGCGCACTCCTACATCTCCAGTCAGAAACCGTTGGACAAATCCACTTGTTTGTAGTGAAAAATATCGATTAAAATAGCTTCCTCCTATAGACCATGAGAGTTGATTCCAAGTGGAAAAATTCCAATTATTAGGTAAATTCCCTCCCAAATAGGTTAAACCAGTACAAGCGGCCTCTGCTTTCAAAGAAACCCAAGGAGACACTTGATAAACAGCTCTCCAGTCAATACCACTTCTATTTTGGTTAAAAAGACCGATGACAAAGGTTGTATAAAATTGAGGATGAATTTGAAAATCTTGACTAAGTGTGACAAAACCGGGACGTATGGAATTCCCTTCTTTGCCATAAACTCTGGCGGAATTTACTATTGGGAAAATGTATTGCAAGATCCCTTTAGCTCCTTTCCAAAGAGAGAGTTCAAAGGCTGGCGCAAAATTAACTTGAGTATCAAAGAACCGGTCATAATAAACGTTCTTGAGTTTAAATTGAGTATAAAGAACCAGATCTAATTTCCAAGAAGAGTCATTCAAAAAAGGTAATTTATTCAGTTTTTTCCAAGCTAAAGCCGTATTATAAGATATGGCCAGTTGCTTTTCATATTCTTTCATCAATAATTTACCATTTCTGAAATCCAGCCAATCTATAACCCTTGTGTCAATGGCTACTTGAGGAATACCTTTACTTAAAACTACAATGTGCAGGGTGTCGGATGGCTCTGCATACATAGCAATTGAATCCAGAGCAACAACAATACCTCTGACTGTCCAACGATAAATCGTATTCTCATAAGAAATATAGATTACAGAGTCTTCTTTTAAAACTCTGATATTTTCAAATCCAGCTTTCTGTAAAGACGCAGCGATATCGTTATTCCCCAGAACGGAAGAAGATGTTCCCAGCAAAAACACAAACCATAGATAAGGTCTGAAAAATATACAATGAGTCTCTCTCCTCATTTTCATCTCTTTTTTTAGTTCTTTTGTTTACTAATTAATAACCTAATTCTTACTAATAAAACCAGGAAAAAAAAGAAAAGTTCAAGAAGAAGAGATTTCGTTGCTTACAGGCAAGAAAAAAATCGAAAAAAAAATTAAATCCCCTATATACAGCGAGAAATACAATAAACTACAATAAAATAACATCTATAAAAAAACAATTTCTATTGCAGATATTATCTAAAATTATAGCTTTTCATTCTATTTTTTATATTTATTTTCAATGTTTTTGTAACCTTCCCAGAGAACAACTACAAGTATAATTGTAAAGAAATAATATTTTTGTAGTATGAAACAAGGCATGTAAATTAATTATTTAAATCATCAGGTAATGGCGTTTATTACATGCAGCGTCTCATACGACTTCCTATAAAAAATAAAAATTGTCGTATGAAAAAGTGGCTTTTTAGTGAAAGCGGGAATGGATGTTTCAGATATTCCAACAAGACATAAGTATTATTATTAATTAAAAAGAATTAAAAATAAAAAATTATGCATTATTTTGTATTTTATTGGAATAAAAAACATCTTTTTTAAACATTCCGGGAGTAAGACCTGTATACTTATTGAAAAATATCGAAAAATTATTAGGTTCATTGAAACCAAGACAATAGGCAATTTGCTTAACCGAAAAACCAGAATAAGTAAGGAAACGCTTAGCCTCGATAATCACTTTTTCAATGATTACTTCTTTTGCATTTTTACCAAGAATCTGCTTTGTTGCCGCAAGTAACTGTTTCGAAGAAATTCCCATTTTTTCGGTATAAAAAGAAAGTTCTTTATGTTCTATGAAATGATCATTGACCAACTGCTTAAACTCTTTGATATACAATTGGTTCGTATCCAGGAAGACCGGATGATATTCTTTTGAACTGGAGGCTTCAAAACGGTAAAGAATTAATTTAAGTACGGTATGAAGCACATCATCCCGCAACGGATCCTGTTCATCACCACTCTTATTCAACATAAAGTCTATACTCAGGATATTACTGTTATAAGTCAACTCTGAAAGCGATACCGAATTACACGAATCATTAAAGATCGATGCATGCTGAAGAAAGGAAATATCCTGTTCGCTCCTACAATAGAAAAAATCCGTAAAACGAACAATATATCCCTTATAATCGTTTTTTCTTTCATACCTATAAACCATATCTTTTCCTATACAAAGAAGACTATCCTTACATACCGAAATTAATTTCATGTCTATCTCAAAGTCGGTCGACCCCTCCGTAATCCATACTAACTGGTAATAATCCGCCCGACAATAAGATTCAAATTGTATTTTTTCAGCATCATCAAATGGGATAATACTAAGCTCAAATGGCGAATTAAAATTAAATTTCACATTATTAATCATAGTTACAAAATATCATTTAGTGTAAAGTTTTTGTCTATCACTCAATTTCCTTTCTTTTCCGGAAATCTCAATCGTCGATTTTTTTATTTTTTCTCTGAATTTTCTCAGAAACTGCTTGATTTCATTCGCATTTTCAGGAGTCTTACCGGCACATACATCTTCCATATAAGCCTGAATCAGCTGTGCGCCTTTTTCCTGATCGGCAGCCAGCGATTTCGTAATTGAAGCAGAAGAGACGACTCTTATATGATCCCACCAGGTATAAAGAGCCGTTAAAAACTCACGAGGATTTTCCCCTGCTCTCATCATTTGATGAAAATAATATTTTTCCGTGTGCAAATACATTGCTCTTCGCTTCTTTATCCAAGCAGAAATCCATCGGATCCATTTTACCAAATAAAACAACAAAACGATACTTGCGGCCACTAATCCAAAAAAGGAATACCATTTTATACCCCAGATACGCTTCACCCCTTTTGTGTCTGCGTTCGGATCGTTTGGTTTCTGAGTGGCATTCAGACTATCTTTCAAAGTCTTCAAAATTCCCAAATTCGGATTGTCTGCCACAGCTATTTCAATATCTGAAGTTGAAGAATCCATGATCTTACTTGTTACCGGATCCCAGTAAGCAATTTTCACTTTAGGAAGTTTGAAATTGCCTTTTTGCTCCAGAAGGTAAGTGACAGTCTGAGTGCTTCTTCCATTCGCATCTCCTCCTGATCGTAAGTCTGTCAACACAACATCTTCGGGGTAGGTGCTGGCCCACTTAACCTTTTCCTGTCCTGAAATATCCGGAATAAATTGAGGTAAAGTTCCTTTTGCGTCAACAACAATTATCCTTTGAATAACATCACCTACTTTCAAATTCGTCAATGCCGGACTCCAGGATTCTTTTATTGTTACGTTTTTAGCGACAAGCCAGGCATCCTGTTCTTTTAATTTTTGCGGGACATCCCTGACCGTAAATTTACGTTCCGGTGTATGTACGACAACTGTCGAAGGGGTTGCACTGCCTTCTGCCGGGCTATGGGCGGTAATATCAAATGCAGGAATCGTGAATTCTCCCGGTTGGTAAGGAAATACAATGTAATAGAATTGTACTCCCGGATATTGTTTATTTCCGGAACCGAACATTCCGGGCTGTGTTTTGTCGAAAGGAACGATAAACGCATTGGGAATCTGAAGGTTCTTAAATTCCAAAGGAGCTGTGAACCAAGTTGTTGTATAAACGGTTATTGTTACCCGAAAAGGTTCTTGTACATAAACAGAGTTTTTACTCAGATTCATTTCGGCAAAAACACCTGCATGAACCCGTATATTCGGAAAAAACAAGAATATTGCACATAAAACTATGTGATTCAATTTTTTATAATATATCTTGTCCTTGCTTAACATTGGGAAAATATTTTTGTTTTTGAATTTCAAATCGTCTGTGTAAAAACTCTCCGGGATCTGCATTTGTTTTTTGCATCAATACCTTTGTTTCAATGGGGATATTCTGATCCATTTTGAAATCTTTCGGAGGAAATTTTTGTTCTTTCGCCCGATGAATATCACTTTGAACTTCATCGCTTAACCGATCTCCATGAGTAGGCAACTTTTTCACTTCCGTATCAGAAGATAATTGTTCATCTTCTGTCTGAGGTTTCCGTTCTTTCAGTTTATCTTTTTCTGTCGCTTTCAAAGCTTTATCGACAGCGCTTTCTTCCGGATTAAAACGCAACACGCTACTGGCCTGATCTTTCATCAATTGAGTTGCCTGAACATTTTTTTGCGCAGCCTCTTTCAGTGACGGATCTTTTGAAGCGGCAAACCGAAACGCTTCAATGGCTTCATCATATGCGCCCAATTTAGCTAATACCAATCCATAGTTATATTGCCCCACGGCTGTAGAATCATCAGCAAGTAATTCCGATGCAGCCTGGTAATTTCCGGCTTTAAAATAAGCAGCAGCTTTATGCGTATTATCCTGAAACCGTTCTGCCGCTTGTTCATAATTCCCTTTCTTATAAAATAATTCGCCCTGATAATCGGCATTATACCACCAATCCGAATGTTTACTTTCGACGCTGCAGGAGGAGAAAGCAATCATCATCAAAGGGATCCAACACCACTGAACAACCCATCCTTTGCGAAACCAGAAGGCCGTAATTAGAAGCGCCGGAATAAGTAACATCCAACCGCTGTCATCCCATTCCTTGGCATCTTGTTTCTTATCTTTTTCAAAAACAAGATGATCGCTGATCCGTTTGGCAATACCCTCCACATCGGATTTATCCAAAGTTATGGTCGTCACATTGATTTTGGGATTTTGCCTCAAATTACTCAGCACCGAAGAGGCTTGTTGAGGCATACTTTCCTGAATACCGGGAACTCTTGCATCTCCATTTGTTGCAAACAATAATATCTCCAGGCGATGAATGGAATTGTTGATAAAATCAGCAAGCAGGGTCGCATCTCTATCTGTCAAGACATCTGTCATCAACAATACCGTACTCGGAGCCTGGACTCTCGCCATCATGGTATCCAGCATACTGACCATCAGACCCATATCAGTGCCCTGAACAGGCATCTCCCAGTTATATAAACTGGATGCATGATGTTTGACCAATTTATAGTCGGAAGTAAAAGGCAACACCGGATGAGGAGTTCCAGCAAAAGCAATCAGCCCGGCCCGCGCCCGTGGATTAGCATCCAGGAAATCCGAGATTTTCAGCTTGGCACGTTCCAGGCGAGAAGGTTGTATGTCCGTAGCCAGCATTGATTTGGACAAATCAAGCGTAATCATAACTACTGCAGGGATCTTTTCTCCCGGAATATCTCTTTTCTTCCATGTCGGACCAGCCAGCGCCAATATCATACAACCGACACCGACAATCATCAGGATCAAAGGGAATAGGATGGCTTTCGGACTTCCCTTGGAAAACATGTATGGACGCAAAGCCGTTGCAATGACCTGTTTCCATTTTTTTTGTTCATGATTTCCTAAAACCAGGATGATTCCGATTATTACCAACGGAATAAACAGCCACAGCGCTTCCGGCCTCAAAAAATGAAATAAATGCCAGTCTATGGAAATAATACTCTGTATTATTTGCTTTATACTATTCATCTTTTATTCCCCTTAGCATATTAATAATTCCACTGAACAGATAAAAAACCAATACAACTGCCAACACCGCCGCTAACGGATATGGATAGAGCAGTACTACCGGCTTATAACTTTCTTCTTCATATACAATAGGTTGCAATTTGTTCAACTCCGTATATACCGCTTTCATCTCCTGTTGTCCATCTGCACGAAAATATTGACCTCCTGTCGCTTCTGCTATCTGGGTCAATAGATTTTCATCGATGGCATAACCTCCGCTTGTCGAGTTCCCAATTCCAAGCGTGTAGATCGTGATACTATCCCGTTTAGCTGCCCGGGCTGCATCCAAAGGAGAAATATCGGTACCTCCGTCTACTCCGTCGGTCATCAACAACATTATCCGTTGCTTAATAGTATCTTGCCTGAATATTTTAATGCCATAAGCGATTGCTTCTCCGATATTTGTCATCTGGCCTGCCATTCCTACTTCAGTCTGATTCAGCAACCAGGTAATGGCTTCCAGATCGGTACTAAGCGGAGCTTGTAAATAAGCATGCGTAGCAAACATTTCCAGTCCGATCTGATCACTCTTACGTTCTGTCACAAAATCTCTCATCAGGTATTTAATTGCTTCCCAACGGGTCATCAATTTCCCATCGACACTCCAGTCTCGTTGCGCCATACTGAACGAAATATCTGTGGCGATCAAAAAGCTTCGAACGGTACGCGTTTTCTTGCCCGGTTGTCCCACAAATTGCGGAGAAGCCGCCGCTGTCAACAGGCAGATCCAGGAAAACACCAACACGACCCAGGAGATAACGCCTTTACGGGAGATCCATGCGCTCTGCCGGGGATGTTGGCCTGAGACTTCTGTCGCCCGTCCGAAAAAGGGAGCTATTAAAGCCATCCTTTTCTTTTTCAAAGGAGGTAATAACCAATACAAAAGGATCGGTAACGGCAAAAGAAAAAATACCCACTTGTGAGCAAATTCAAAATGCATTCCGGGTAATATATCAAATAGATTTGATAACATACTTATGTTTTTTTATCCAATGTTTGACTTTATCTATAAACGACTTGACTTGATTCTCATTCCAGTCTTTATCTGTCAGATATAATGAAGCCATTAATTTTTCATCGTTTGAATCAAAAAGATCGGATGAAATTGTCCGATTCAAAAAATTCAACCATTCTTTTCCCTGCAAAGAGGCTGTTCTTTCTCTTCCATAGCGTTCCATAGCGATCCGTTTCATCAGCATTTCAGCGGCATAAACAAGAGCTGAATAAGATTGGTCTGCCAAGAGCTGCTGTTCTTTTTCTTCCAAAGAACGGATGGCTTTGTAACGATAACGATTTTTGAGATAACTCTTCCACTTTACAAAAATAAAAAGCAACACGAGCAAGAGAAAAATTCCTGCGACTACATACCAACCCGGAGCTCCAAATGAAAACGGAACCGGAGCCGGTTCGATAAATTGACCCAATGCCGGTATCGAATCATCCATACTGTTTCATTCTTTGAACGATCTGTTCCTCTACGGGAGTAACTGTATCCACCACTGAAACCGGAATCTGGTAATGCCGGAATTCTTCTTTCAAAGCGGCCACTTTACTTTGATAATCCGCAACATATTTTTTCCCTGAATCAGCTTTTTTATTATTCCATAAGATCTGACGATGGCCGTCCGAGAGGATAATCCGCCCATCCGGAAGTTGTCTTTCCATAGGATCCTCGATATGAACCAATATGACATCATTATGAAAAGCCATACTTTTCAAATAACGCTTACTATCTTCATTTAATCTCGACATATCAGAAATAACCGTCACGACATAATCATGCGTAATCGCTGAACGTGTACGTTGCAGCATTTCATTGATCAGATCCGGATTAGAATTCAAAATCTTACGCTCAGGCAATACCTGATTTCTGGCTACCAACAATTGTAAAAAGTGCTGTACTAAAGCTTTACTTCTTTTCGGAGAAACGTAGTCATGGCCTTCGTCATTAAAGATTAATCCGCCGAACCGATCTCCTCTTTTGATAGTATAAAACGCCGAAAGAGCAGCTAGATGCGCGGCTGTTACGGATTTGACATATCTTTGAGAACCAAAAAACATCCATGAACTTTGGTCTACCAGGGTAAATGTTGGACGTTCCTTTTCTTCATTATATACTTTAGAATAAGTATCGACGTTGCGAGCAGTCACTTTCCAGTCAATATTACGAATATCGTCTCCGGGTACATAAAGACGTACTTCTTCAAAATCCAGTCCCCGTCCTCTCATTCTCGCAGCATGTTTTCCTGCCAGCAAAGAATAGACAGGGTGCTGCGGTAAGATATATCCGGACTGCACCAGATATTCAAAACGCATCAAATCATCGAGATTCGTAACGACTTCAATCGGATCATTTTTACGGCTCATAAATCAAGCAATCGAGACATTTTTTAATATCGTATCAATAACTGCATTGGCATTTACCCGGTCGGCATTGGCTTCATAGCTCAAAATCAGGCGGTGACGCAGCACATCATGCACAATAAAACGGGTATCGTCAGGAGTAACACTTTTTCTCCCGTCGAGCCAAGCCACTACACGAGAGCATTTATCTAAGGCAATCGTTCCTCGCGGACTTGCACCGTAAGTGATCCACCGGGCAAGATCTTTATTGAATTTATCGGGATACCGTGTTGCCGAAATCAGATCTACCATGTATTTTTCAGCAGCAGCGCTCACTTCAATATTGTTGATTTCTTTCCGGGCTTCAAAAACGACCGCTTGAGATATCGGAGTCATTTTTTGAATATTTCCTTTGCTTTCATTGCGAACCAACTCCACAATTTTAGCCTCTTCTTCCGAACTTGGATAATCGATCTCGATCTTCATGATAAAACGGTCGAGTTGCGCCTCCGGAAGCGGATAAGTTCCTTCTTGCTCTACCGGATTCTGAGTAGCCAGAACCATGAATAATGGCTCCATTTTATACGTTTTTCCTGCGACTGAAACCTGACGTTCTTCCATCGCTTCGAGTAATGCCGACTGCACCTTAGCCGGAGCACGGTTAATTTCATCGGCCAACACCAGATTACTAAAAATCGGTCCGGGCTGAAAAATAAATTTTTCGTCTGATTGAGGTTGATAGATCTCCGTTCCGGTAATATCCGAAGGCAACAAATCGGGAGTAAATTGAATCCGACTCAGTTTACAGGCCAGATTACTTGCAAGACTTTTTACCGCCCTTGTTTTGGCCAATCCGGGAAGCCCTTCCAGCAACACATTTCCATCCGTAAGCAGTGCAATAATAATTTTGGAAATCACATTTTCCTGTCCGATAATACTCTGATTCATATTTTTTTTGAGAGAGAGTATTTGTTCTAGGTTTGCCATATTCTTATCTATTTAATAATTTCAATCATATCCTAAAATTCTCATATTAAACACTATTGCATACCAATACAATACTTTTTAATATTCGAATTTCATCAAAGAAAACTTAACTTTCTTTGATAACAAACATTAAATAGAAAAGTTTTAAAATTATTTCTTTTCGGAAGAAAAAATATAAAAATCAGCAATAAGTGGTAAATGGTCGCTGTATCCTCCTTCATGCTTCATTCCGACGTACGTTTTTTTAGGTCGCTTTCCTCCATTGGATTTATCTTGTGTCATCATAAAATCCTGTTGAAAAATAATCGCCGTTTCCGGTAAGACATAGAATTTTCTCGTTCGGTCCATTAAATTTGCCGAAACAATCATCTGGTCGATCAGCGTCCATTCCCGGCCATATTTATAGGAGCCTTTTTTTTCCTGTTTCACATAATGATAAAAAAGATTACACAAATCCCCTGGTTTCATGTTTTTAGAATAAGGTTTAGCACCCAGTGTTTCGAAGATACTCCGGTTCGTAGGCTCATCATTGAAGTCGCCCATAAGAAGAATGTTGGCATTTTTTCTTCTTTTCATCACACTATCCACTTTCAATCGTAAAACAGAAGCCGCTTGTATCCGATCAGGCTCGGATTCGGCTTCCCCTGCCCTTCTGGAAGGAAAATGACACAGAAAAACATCCAATGTATCGCCACTCCAAACAGTTCCGGAGACATGCAGGATATCGCGTGTCTTTTTCCCGGGATTAGAAGGAAATTTAATTTTGTAGCTTTGATGTTTCAAGTATCTGAATCTGTCTCGTTGATACATGAAAGCGATATCAATCCCACGGGCATCGTCGGATTGAGTCATGGCATAGCGGTATTGTTGTTTTTTCAACGGAGAGCGCTGGGTCAGATCTGTCATTACTTTCTCATTTTCAACTTCATACAATCCGACAATAGCAGGGGTATCCCACTCTCCTGCAGCGGCAACGACACGAGCAATGTTATTTAATTTATTGGTATAGCGTCCGGTCGTCCAATGACGTTGACTATTGGGAAGAAACTCAGCATCGTCTTTTCCCGGATCATCTTCCGTATCAAAAAGATTTTCAATATTATAAGACATCACTCTGAAGGCAGATTGAGCTATCAGGGGAAAAAAGTTAAGGCATAAAGTTAAGATAATGATCAGTAGTCTTGTTTTCATTTCTATTTATTTTTAACATATTCATAAGCGCCCATATCCGGTCCTTCGTCCTGAAACCGGGAAATACCATTGATATCGTAAGGATACAGGCGGGCAATTTCCGGATCCGCCACATTTCGGGCAGGAGAGATCGAATCCAAGCGGAAATCATACGGATATGTCTTTTTCAAATCATCGTCTATCAACTGAGTGTTAACAAATACAGGATCTTCATTGAACTTGCAATTGACAAACGATGTCCGGCTCGTTCCATCATAAAGGACTAAACAATTCTGAAAATGATAATTATATATTGTTCCCGTAAAATCGGTCGTATCTTTCGCCAGATTGATTCCGGATTGGGGATTCGCCCCATATACAATACAATTGGAGAAGTCGGCCTGCTCCAATGGCAGCGGCTGAGGAATATTTTTCTTGGTCGCCTCATCCCATTTATAATATTTATTAGTCAACGTCAACGTCGGATTATCGGAACGACCCCATTGTCCGATATTGGCATAATAATTGGCCAGGGTGCAATGAGTGAAAGTGTATTTTCCTCCGGCAAGATACATCAGGGCATTGCGCGAATTGGAGAATTCACAATTATCTCCTTCAATCCGGCAGTTTAAGGCGGTAATCAGTGGTCCTGACACATTGGTAACAATGGAATTACTGATCTTCAACTTAGATTGTACCGGGTCTGAGATTTCAAAATCCAGGCCGTACGATCCGTTTCTGATCCAGACATAATCTAATTCATTATCAAAACTGGTTGCACCGAAAAAAAGGCCATCCCATTGTCCCGGGATCAAATCATACGAGATATAGATCAAACGATCGCTATCCATACGGTCGCCACGGAACACGATGCGGTTTTCTTCTGTTCCCTTGGCTTTCAATGTTCCGAAAACCTTTATTTTGGCTTTGCTGTGCATATAGAACACCGTGCCTTCCTGCAAAGTCAATGTCGCATCTTTCCTGATCTCCAGGCTATCATAGATCAAATATGGTTTATCATTCGGAAGAATTTCGGACGTTTCGATGATTTTCCCTTTCCAGATATACACATCTTGTCCGTATGCTTCCAGTACCACTTTCTGTTGTACCGAGTTCGTCACGAAAACAACCTGATCGCTATGCAGCACCGGAAGTTTTTGCGAATTCTCTTTCAGCAACGCTTCCACAAAAACATAAATACTGTCTTTGGCTCCAACCTCCACATCATTAAAACTCATACCGGAAGCTCCGTCCACATTGATCCGGAATTCACTTTCGGAACCGCTTGCCAGATGAATGGAAGATATCAATAATGGTTGGGGATTGCGGTTATAAACCATAAATCCCAATGTAGGAGTACCGACCGTCGATAAAATCGTATCAAAAGAAAGTGTATCGACAGAAAAAGAAAGCGTATCGCCCGGATTCGTCGAATAATTTTCAAAATCATCGTTACAAGCGCCTAAAGACACCAGGAACAACGCTATCGGAAAAAAAATCAAAAGCCTTAAACGGAACATAAATTTTAAATTTTAAGTCCCAGGATGAAGTCTTGTTGTAACAATATCACTTAAAACCCAGGACCTAAAATTTATAACGTAAAAATGACCAGCTTATTTTACAGGGATGTTTTTTAATAGTTCTACTAAAAACTTCCACCATTTGTCTACTGTAGAAATCTGGATCCTTTCTTCCGGAGAATGGGCGCCCAAAATAGTCGGACCACAGGAGATCATATCCAGATTCGGATATTTTTCCAGGAATAATCCACATTCCAATCCGGCATGTATCGCTTTGATCTCCGGCTTATTACCGAACAAATTTTCATACACTTTCTCCGAAACTTTCAATATTTTCGAATCGGCATTCGGTTTCCAGCCCGGATAACCGTCTGTTGCTGCTACGGTAGCTCCGGCAAGAGTAAATACAGCCGTTACCATGTTAGCCACATCCACTTTCAAAGAATTGGTCGAACTGCGTTGGCTGGTCGTTACCACAATCGTATGGCCTTCTTTCATTTTAATGGAAGCCAGGTTTGTAGAAGTCTCCACCAGCCCGGGAACATCAAAGCTCATGCCCATCACTCCATGCGGACAGGCATACAATGCCTGAATCAGGTTGACACAAGTCGCTTTGTCCACACATTCTTCCGGAGTTTCAACTGTTGCAAGCATCATTTTAACCTCTGAATCCACAGACTTCAATTCAGCTTCCACTTCAGCCAAAAGAACATTCAGGATCGTACTTGCTTTTTCTTTGAAAGCAACAGGAATACCTGCTACGGCCGACGATTCGCGAGGAATAGCATTACTCAAATTGCCCCCATCGATTTTAGACAATAATACAGGACATTCTTTCATCAGCGTCCACAAGTAACGGGTCAGAATTTTATTTGCATTTCCAAGACCTTTATCGATTTCGCTTCCGGAATGTCCTCCGTTCAATCCCTTAACCTGGATATTAAACCAGAAATAATCGGCGGGAGCTTTTTCCGGCTTGTAAGTAAACGTAGCCAACGTGTTTTTACCTCCGGCGCAACCGATATAAAATTCGCCCTCTTCTTCCGTATCCAGATTGACCAGGATATCTCCGGTCAAAAATCCTTTCTGAAGAGCAAAAGCACCGCTCAATCCGGTCTCTTCATCAGTTGTAAACAAACATTCCAGTGGTCCGTGCTCCAAATCTTTAGACGACAGGATAGCCAATGCGGCAGCAACACCGATACCATCATCCGCACCCAAAGTAGTCCCTTTGGCTTTTACCCAATCTCCATCGATATATGTATGAATCGGATCATTTTCAAAATCATGACTGACATCGTTATTCTTCTCGCAAACCATGTCCACATGCGATTGTAAAATAAGCGTAGCCAGTTTTTCTTTCCCTTCGGTCGCCGGCTTCCGGATCAGGATATTGCTTCCCGCGTCTTTCTGAACATCAAGTCCATACGTTTTTGCAAAATCAAGTAAGAACTGTACAATTTTGCCTTCCTTCTTGGATGGACGTGGCACTTGGGTTACCTGATCGAAAAAACTCCATATTAAAGCAGGCTTTAAATCTTTGACTTCCATAAGATAAATCGTTTAAGTTTATATAAAAAAACCATTTGAAACGATAAAGAAACAAAAAAAACAGAGAATAATCAAGAAAAAAATGGATTTTAATGATAATTACCATTATATTTGCGTGCACAAAAATAAATAAAAGACATGGTCTATGTTTTTTTTACAACGTTTGCGCTTGTTGCTTTCAGTATTTTATTACTGGGAGTAAGGATTTTTTTCACTAAAAACGGAAAATTCCCCCATACCCATATCGGCGGAAATAAAGCACTTGCCGACAAAGGAATTTCTTGTATGAAATCGCAAGATTTGCAAGAACAAAACAAAAAGAATATATTTGAACTTTCAAACTAAAATAAAACTCTAAATAAGATCTAACAAATTAACGTTGGTTTATGAAAAATACAAATTACATTATTAATGGTGTACTTGCTGTTGCAGTGATTATCTTGTTTATTTTATTCTTTACAAATAAAAAGAATGGCGGTAATCAAGTGGAAGTAACGTCTTCAGATTCAACTTATACCCGTCTACCGGTTGCTTATATCAATTCAGACACATTGATCAGCAACTATAATTTTGCAAAAGACCTGAATGAAAGTATCTCCCGTAAGGCCGAGAACTCCAGAGCTATCATCAATCAGAAAATGCAACAGTTTCAGAAAGAATATTTGGAATTCCAACAAAAAAAATCGCTCAACGCTTATCTTTCTACAGACCGTGAGAGACAAGAAGCAGACAGACTGGGCAAAAAACAACAAGATCTGGACGAACTTGCCGCTCGTATGCAAGACGAATTTGCTACGGAGCAAATGAAAGCAAATCAACAGCTAAGCGATACCATCATCGCCGCTTTGAAAATATACAATCAGCCTCAAAAATATCAAATTATTTTCAGTAATTTAGGGAGAACCAGCACTATTCTTATTGCTGACGATGTGTATGACATTACCAAAGAAGTCACTGACTTTCTCAATAAAAGATACGTTCCCAGTGAAAAATAAATGACACCATCTGTCATTGAAAAATACCTGGGTAAACATCATCCTATTTCTTTATCCTCACAATTTCCAGTCTTGGAGAATGTGAGGATAATTATTGTTATACCCTGCTACAATGAACCGGATGTCCTGTCAACGCTTTGTTCTCTGGCAAAATGCGACCGAAAGGGTTTTGGTACGGAAGTTCTATTACTGATTAATTCGTATTCATTCAATAACGATCAAATAAAGCAAGCGAACCGGATAACTTATCAGGAAAGCCTGGATTTTGCCTTCCGGAACAATTGTCCGGATTTTACATTGATTCCTCTTTTGATCGAAGATCTACCCGGCAAACAAAGTGGCGCCGGCTTGCCGCGCAAAACAGGTATGGATGAAGCGCTTATCCGTTTCCATCGAATCAATCGCGATTCCGGTATCATCGTGTCTTTAGACGCCGATTGCACCGTGGAGAAAAACTACCTTACAGAGATATACCATCGATTCAATCAACAAAACCTGTGTTCTGCTACGATCGAATTTCATCATCCGATCAAACAACTACCTGAAAACGATCCGGTTCGCGAAGCGATTGCTGTGTATGAACTATACCTGCGGTATTACCAGGCTGCGTTACAATATTGCGGATACCCTTATGCTTATTTTACCATCGGATCGGCCTTGGCCGTCACATGCGAGACGTATGCCCGGGCAGGAGGAATGGGGAAACAGCAGGGAGGAGAAGATTTTTATTTCATGCAAAAAGTCTTTCCGCTAGGAAAAACACAGTGGATCGACTCGACCCGGGTCTATCCGGCCGCAAGGTTGTCTGACCGGGTACCGTTCGGTACCGGTCCGGAACTCATTAAGCTTGTAGAACGTAATCATATTGTCAAATACACCTATCGGTTCGAGGCCTTTCAATTACTCAAAATGCTCTTTGATAGCGTCGACAACTTCTTCCGTATCTCAGAGGCGGAAGCCGTAAAAATAATTCAAACCTTCCCAAAACCGGTTTGCGATTTCCTGAAAGAAGACCATTTTATAGCCAAACTAAACGAAATCAACCAGAATACAAGCACCCTCAATGCTTTTAGAAAGCGTTTTTTTAATTACTTCAATGCTTTTAAGATATTGAAATACCTGAATTATTTACATCCGGTCTATTTTACCCCGGCAGATGTAAAAACAGAATATGCTACCCTGAAAAAGTTTATTTCAGACGGAATGCTCGCACCAGCCTGACATGACAATCAGAAAACACATCCGAACTGAAAGGTACATCTTCATCCATTTTGAATGACCATGCCCCGGAAGAAGTATCCGGATTGTCGCTATAAGCTGTGGAAGACCAATAAGAAACCGCTTCCAGCGCACGCGCTCCGGAAACAGTGTTCAATCCGGTGTTTACAGCAGGTAAGATCCGGTGAAGGGTTCGCAGTTCCCCTACCGTAGGAATATACCATCCTGCAGCTAATTCCGTTTCACTGATTTTCTGCATGGCGTATTGGCCTTTTTGCTCGAGTGATTGGGCATTGCTTACTAATTTTTGAGTATTTGTCCGTCCTCCTTTATCGGCTAGCGCCACATTCCTGTCGACAGTTGCTTTGACTCCGGAAATCGAAGTTGGATCTGGCCCCCACTCACAACCTTCTCCGGTCGTTTTATCCGTCAAAGCCACTATTAATCCGCTTTTCCCATCAGGGGCAACCGAAAATACAACCCCCTGAGGAGTAGTGCCTGTCAATCCATCGTTTTCATAAATGACCGTACCTGGTTTCACTGTCTGTGCCTTAAGGGCGCCCGTTAAAAATAAAGCGCTCAATATCAGCAACCCTGCATAAATTTTTGTTTTCATCGTTCTTTCCTTTTACGTGTTTATTAATATGTATGCGACTACAAAGATATACTTTTTTATTTAAAGCACACAAGAGTATCTTTTCTGTTGACTTATGTATTCCCTGCTGGATTTTTCAACACCTTGTCATAATCTCATTTGATTGTAACTATTAGGCTGAGTAAAACCTTTCATGAAATAAATTCACTTTTTTTGCGAATTTTCAAAAAAATGAAGTATATTTGCATCTGAAAAACAAAGGGAATGGAAATCCGGTTTGAGAAAAAGTACTTACAAGAGATATACAAAACGGGAAAAACGAATGACAAAAAACATCGTTTTCAACCGCAAGTAATAAACGGCTATCTGAAATGCGTTAAGGTCTTGGATGAAGCTCAACACATAGAAGAATTGTTTCAATACCATTCATTGCGATATGAAAAGCTGTCAGGCAATAAAAAAGGCTTATCATCGCTACGAATAAATAACCAATACCGACTTGAATTCAGAGAAATTCCCGGTCAAACCGACGAGGCCATTATCGAAATTTGTTCTTTAATTGATATTACAAACCATTATAAATAAAATATTATGGGAAATTTAGGGTACCCTTTTCGTCCGTACCATCCGGGCGAACTTCTTAAAGAAGAATTGGAGTGCAGGCATATCAAGCAGAAAGATTTTGCCGGAAAATTCGGCATATCTTACACGGTACTAAACGAAATATTGAATGGTAAACGTCCCGTATCTGCCGATTTTGCCCTACTCATGGAAGCTGCATTGGGCATAAATGCCGACCTGCTTGTACGCCTGCAAGTAAGCTACAATATGCAAACAGCACGCCAAGACAAGAACTTAGTGAAACGCTTCGATGAGATACGAAGAATCGCTTCTATGCTCTGAAAGTATCTTTTCTATTGACTTATGTATTCCCTGCTGTATTTTTCAACATGATTTTAGCAGCAACATTTTTATCGATATCGTTGAAAAATTTACGAATTTCCGGATAGCGTGCAACGGGATATTCGCCGGCAGGAATATTTACCTGATAAACAAATTGGTATTTCGAGCCGTTTTCTTCAACAGAAACAGAAAATGTTCCGAAAGGAGATTCCAATAAAACAGGCTTCGGCATCGATTCCATTTGATACCCAGCCGGAATCTCAAGTGAGATGGAATCTGTCCGGGAAATCGGAGAATCGATATGTATGTTATATTTACGGGTAGAAGACGTCAAAATCTTCCCGACAGAAAATTTGAAAGGGTTGACAGGCAAAAGCAACCGGGCCCCCGTCCGGTTGGCATACATCGCCGATTCTAACGTATACCCCAGATGGATTTCCGGTAAGGACGACCGCACATAATCTGTTTGTATATCACTTATCTGAGGCCTTTGAACAGATAACTTCCGGGATAAAGTATTGACTTTTTCTTTCTCGGAGAGGTTGATAACAAAATTCAACCATTCTTCTATTACCTGATTTTTATAGCTGCATTGAACCTGCGAACGGATGGAAGCATCCGGATTCAGTTGTATTTGAATCCGGTTTATTTCCATATTCATTTTCGCAGAGTTATCGCGGACCGTACACAATCTGCTTTTTTCGCCCGAGACCAGTAATACATCGTGTCCGGCAATCCCACTGTGCGGATAATCAAAAGGATACTCTTTGGATGTACATTCCAACCAGATGCTGTCGTTACCAAGCGGTACGAGCAAAATAACATGGTTGGCCTGATTCAGACTACTGAAATCAGGAAACATCTTTTTCTTTTCGGTATGAACGATCGCATATTCAGATTGGATTCCGGCAACATTCAACATCGCCTTCATGTAATTCGTCAATGCTTTGCAATCTCCAAAGCCCGTTTTGGCAACCTGAGCGGCTGAAGCAGGCTGAAAACCTCCGATTCCCAGCTGTATGCTGACATACCGCATTGTTTCCTGAAGGTATTTATAAATACTACTGACGGTTTCCGTGGAATTGTCTTTTATGAGTTCTTTTACTTTTGCCTCAATCACAGGAGGTAATACATCCCTTTTATCAAGCAGTTGTGAAAGGAATTGCCCGGTATACTGCCAGGTCGACATGTTTCCGCAAGCGCCATCGTAGCAGAATGTATCAGGAGCTACATACACCAGGGGAGTGAGGCTGTAAAAACCCGGAGCCAGAGGCTCCGGAGTTATGGCCGGTGCATTCTCATACACCCATGTATATGAAAAACCATTGTTGGTCGTTTTCTTTTCCGGTTCGGGAGACACGCTATTCCCTTTGTAATGGATTGAAAACGAGGATGGAATCTGTATTTGATGAACCGACTTTTCCAAAGAGACAGAAGGTTCCATCGGAGCAAAAACAGGATATCCGGCCAGGCCGTTTTTCCACTCAAGTTCATAGCTGTATTTCAAGGTAAAAGGATAAGACGGAGAACTGCAATAATAATAAGTCCACACATTATCATCGGCCAGATTGGATGAAACGGCAGTCGTAACCAAATCTCCTTTTCCTATTTTTTTGAATACTTTTCCCGATTCCAATATAATCTCGCCGGAAAAATTTTTGAGCTTACGAAATTTATCCTGTAAAAAATGAATGTGCGCCAGATCTTTCCCTTTTTCATTCAGCACCGTGATGACTTTCGTCTCTTTCTCTGTGGCATTATTGACATCAGACTGGGAAAAAACACACTCTTCATACCGGATAACAGCATACGCATCTTTTTTCAGAGAATCAGGAATGGCCTGTATGGAATAGTCCTGCGCTTCAATTGTTCCGGACAGGAAGAGCAAAAGAAAAATAATATATCGGTTCATTGTCATTTCTTTTTTAATACGATTTGAGTATTGTTAACGGATACCAAATGTGCAAAATAATCACGCAATTGAGCGTATTCCGCCTGATTATAAATAATCCGGTCTAGAATTAACCTGACACTGACTACAACAGTATGCTCATTCTCATCATACTGGCAGATGTAACTAAAAAGAATATCTTTTTCATTGAAATTCAATCTTCCGGGAGAGGGAACCTCCTCAAGGGTATATTCTTTCGGAATTTTAATCTTAGAATGAATGACAACAGAGTAAGGATAAGAGAATTCAACCGGCAGATCCCGCGTTTCCTCTTTGAACGGATTTTCTTTAAATATCGGAACCAAAATAGGATTAAAATAAATCACATCTTCCTGATTAGTAACATCATTGCGGGTAAAATTAAACTTTACCAACGTTTTTTCCGCACCGCCTTGATTCCCTGACAGGTTGAAATCAGCTATCTGGATATTATCTTCCGTCTGCCGCCATTCGATGTATTTTTCCTGATCTTGATAGCCATTGTATCTTGATAAAAAACCGTATTGCATCTCTCCATTCGTTACTTCCTGAATTTTTCCGGATAAAACGCCGTCTGCATTGAATTCGATTTCAAGATTGGCCACCAGGCGTCCTTTGTTGATAGCGCTTAAGTTAACCCATCCTGAAAGGCTGTTTTTTCTGATGCTTCGGGCAAAATCCGTCATACAAATCGGAGGCAACACGTTTAGGGTACCGTATTGGGCTGATGCATCCATGTATATGGTTAAATTATCCGCATCTACGCCAACAATAAAATAGTTTAAGTTGTCTATCGTAGGATGTGTAATGGGGATTCTACCCGAAGGTCTCAAGCTCAGAACCACCGGATAAGCATCAAAACCGGCTTCCCGGAGGGCACATATCAAGAGGGCATTGATTTCTCCGCTACTGCCAAGTCCTTTTTTTAAAGCATCTTTCGGATTTTTTGCCCAAAGCGTTCTTTCATCGTTCCATTTCACTTTGGAACGCACCATGTTATATATCGCACTGATTTTATCATTCGACGTCATTTCCGGTTTCACCAAGGAGGCAAGTTCTTCTTTAAACAACTTATGATTGAACTGTTTCCCAAAATTATTAAAATCCAAAAGTCGCTCATCGACCTGCGACCAGGTGTTACTGAAGTTTTCATGCAGTGAGCCGGGAATTTCGATTGCTTTCAGCTCAAATGTAACCCTTGCCAGGTAATCCTTTATGCTCCAAACAAATCTTTCATCCTTCAGGCCGGGGAGATCCTTCGCTTCAAACAAAAGATTCCGGCTGATACAGGAAATTCGCCCTCCAGGCAACATAAATGTTTGATTTTCATCTTTTTCAGTAACTTTAACAGGAGATATACCTTTTACTTCCTTACTGAATCTAAAATATTCAGGAATCAGCAACTCATAACGGCTATACTTAACTGGGATGGAACGTTGAAAGATAAAATCATCCAAATAACCATAATGAGGAGAGATGATTTCGTATTTATATTCAATAATTGAACCCGGTTTAACTGCCTGAAAAGTAAATTTGGTGCGGTTTTTATTTTCAGAAACTTTTTCTACGAAGATATGTTCTTTAGACAACTTGGTCTTAACAACTTTTCCATCTTCCCAATTATAAGTATTTCCCGAAAGACCGGAAAGATCATCACTATTCGTCCGGGAATTCCCTACATAAACGCTGACCGATTGATTGGCATAATCCAATCCGTCGTTCGTCAAAATTTTAAATCGGACAAAATAGCTATTAACAATCAACAACTGAGTGGTTCTGAAATCATAACGCGTGCTCAACGACTCATAGAGGACTACCGCAGCAGCTTCCGGATCTTTATCATATACTGTTGCCCGTACTTCTTCGGGAGTCACATCCCCAAATTTGACCCGCTCCTGGGCCGTTGCACATACAAAAAACAAAGAAATCCCAAAAGATAATAAAACAGATCTTTTCATAGAGCTTCATCATTTAAAGTTAAACATCCATGCAAATATAATTAAATATATTTGAATTTCAATGCTTTACGGCTATTTTTTTACAAACAAACAAAAAGTATTCAACGTTTTTTTTAGTAAAAATTTTGCAAATCCTTTACCCAAGAACTCCGATAGACTCCATTTTATTATTTTCAAAGCAACGTTAGACAAGAATAAAAATTAACTAAAACTATTTCAAGTTATCAATCTCAATTGCAAATCTGACTGGATCAGGCATATTTAACTCCTTATTATACCTTAACTGTAAATTTAAATTTATTTCTTGTTTCATTGAACAATCGTTATCCGGAGATTCCTTATATCTTTGTGAAAATTTTGGTTTTATGGATGAATTGGATAATGCATATCATAAAATACTTGATTCATTGGATTTTGAGGAATCGTTATTGGACTATTCGATTTTAGACAAACACATCGAAGAGATGAATCATCTGTCTAAATTCCTGAACAGCTCCATTACCATCTACGATAATTTCAAGAAAAAACATGCTTATGAATCGCCCAATCATATCGAATTATTCGGTTGCAGCGATTACAACAATATCCAAATTCATCCGGAAGACTATGAGCACGTGATCCGGAATGCATTGATTTGCTGGCGGTATTTTTTCGTCGGGAATAAAAATGCCACCAATCATAAATTGATCAGGGAATACAGGATAAACATCAATGGCGTGTACAAAAGGGTAACGGAACAGATACAGGTACTGGAGCTCGACCCGAAGGGCAATTTCTGGCTTTCCCTTTGCATAATGGATATTTCCCCGAATCAGTCGCCTCCCTACCGGGTGGATTCAAAATTAATCAATATCAAAACAGGCGATTGCATCACACCTGTAGATTCATTTTATGGAAAACCGTTATTATCGGAAAGAGAAATTACTATCCTGAAACTGATAAACAGCGGCTTATTGAGCAAAGAAATTTCAGATCGGTTATCCATCAGTGTACATACCGTTAACACCCATCGTCAACGGATTTTGGAAAAACTCAAAGTCGATACTTCCATAGAAGCAATCAAATATGCTTCAGCACTCGGATTACTGGACGATTAACTGCACATACAAATAACATGGTGCAGAAATGAGAAAAACCGGTAAAAGTATATTTGTTGTATTACTCCCGTTATTGATAACAGGTTTTGTTTCCAATGCAGCGCCATTCATCTGTATCCCGTCTTTGCCGGACATTGCCGACAACCTGGATTTATCGAAGTCGCAGGCAAGTAACATCCTCTCCGCTTATTTCCTTACACTTTCTCTTACCTACCTGATTGTCGGGACGATCGGCAACACATGGAACAAAAAGCGGTTACTGTTTCTGGCTTCTTTCCTGATCTTCGGGGGTTCGATCGTATGCGCCCTGAGTGATTCATTACTGCCTTTGGTAACAGGAAGAATCATACAGGCAATGGGCGCGGCTATTGTCATTGTTACAGGACAAACGTGGATCGGCCAGAAAGCGGAAAGCGGAAACGTAACCACCATGTTCTCTTACCTGACTATTTTTTTAAGCTTTTCTCCTTTGATCGCCCCGATAATCGGAGGAATTGTAAACGATGTGTTTTCATGGCGGTATAATTTTTATATCATCGCGGTATTGGCTCTTTTCGCCGGACTTTTAGTGAGCCGGACAACCCCGCCCCCACCCGAACAATCATCCGGAAATGTCACAATGAAATCGGTATTGAAAAGTTATATGGATATATTGTTCCGGTCTCATTTTCTTTCATTGGCCTCAGCATCGCTTATCTGTTCGGTGTTTCAGGGAGCATTGATGTCGTATTCTTCCTTCCTGCTTGTAGACGAATTAAAACTGACGCCGGCTTTGAGCGGATTAATCTCCATTCCCATTGTAGCCGGCATCATAACCGGCCAGTTTCCCGTGATGTATTTCGAAAAAAAACAAAAAATCCTCACATCCTATTTATTGAATAATATATTCATAATCACCGCTTTGCTCTTTTCGATTGTCTGGTATATGATAAACAAAAATCATTCAGTGGTAGAATTTACTATTTCCATATTCGTCTTTAACATCGGATTCGGAGGACATACCCTGCTTTCTTTAAGAAATATAATACCTCTATTCGAATCAAAACGAAGCTATTCCTCTGCATTGGTCAATTTTACCGACGATATGGCCAGTTACTTTGCTGCTGCGACCGTTCAAATATTGTTTCTATACATCGGCTCTGTCATGGAGTTGCATACTGTCTTTTCTGCTATTACCATCCTGCTTCTCATCCTTGTATACCCTTCATTCAAATTAAGTTACAACAAAGTCATTCGTTATCGTACTGAATAATCAGTATTGCAACTTACCGGATTTGCTCGTTACTTTGCATCTCCATTTATAATTTGATTCAAATGAAAAAGTACATCGTTGTTTTCGTAATAAGCTTATTTCCATTGTTTTTATTTGCACAATCCGTCCAGAACATACGGGGGAGAGTCCGCGACGGAGCTTCTGATGTTCCTTTGCCTTATGTTTACGTAGTAATCAACACGAACCCAACCATCGGAACAACCACCGACAGTATCGGTAATTTTGTATTGCCCCATGTACCTGTCGGCCGGTATGACATTGAAGCCTCTTATTTAGGATACGAATCGACCATCATAAAAGAAATATTAGTGACCTCCGGGAAAGAGGTAGTACTGGAAATCCCATTGAAAGAAAAGCTTTTCGAACTGAACGAAGTGGTGGTTAAGCCGACAATAAACAAATCCCAACCCATGAATAAGATGGCCTCTGCAAGTGCACGTATGCTCAGTGTGGATGAAGCCAGCCGTTATGCCGGAGGCTTTGATGATCCCGCCCGTTTGGCTTCGTCATTTGCCGGTGTTGCAGGAAATATGGGAAACAACGGGATCGTAGTAAGAGGAAATGCACCCAAATTCTTACAATGGCGATTTGAAGAGATTGAAATACCTAATCCGAACCACTTTGCCGATGTGACCGGATTCGGTGGAGGCGGACTTACAGCATTGAGTAGCCAGGTGTTAGGCAACTCGGATTTTTTTACAGGAGCATTTCCGGCTGAATATGGGAATGCTTTATCAGGGGTATTCGATATCAAGATGCGTAACGGAAATAACAATGAAGTGGAAAATACGGTGCAAATAGGACTTATCGGTATGGATGCCGCTTCGGAAGGCCCTCTGAAAAAAGGCAGTAGGTCTTCTTATCTGTTCAATTACCGTTATTCAACGATGGCTTTGCTGGAACCTTTATTACCGGAAGATGCCGGAGGAGTAAGGTATCAGGATTTGTCTTTCAAGTTCAATTTTCCCACAAAAAAAGCAGGAACTTTTTCATTATGGGGAATCGGATTGATCGATCGTTCGGGAACGACAGCAGAAACCGATCCGGATAAATGGGAATTTATGCAGGACAAAGAAGATCAGGATGTCAAGCAATACATGGGGGCTGCCGGGTTGGCGCACAGGATACAGCTGAATAATACGGCATTTATGAAAACGACCTTAGCGGCAACAGTCAGCGGACTGGATATGCATACCGAACGGATGAACAATGCCATGCAATTACAACCGCAAAACGTGATTAACAAAACTGATTGGAATTTTATCCTCCATTCATACATCAACAAAAAATTTGGAGCCCGGCATACCAACAAGACAGGCATAACCGTAACGGGATTGATGTATAACATGTTACTGAAAGAAGTCCCGAAAACAGGAAGCCCAATGCAAACATTTGCCGACGAAAACGGATTCAGCACCTTGTTAGCGGCATACAGCAACTCATCGATCAATATTTCCGACAAATGGACGGTAAATGCCGGACTGTACGGACAGTTTTTTACCTTAAACAATCAATATACCATCGAACCGCGATTGGGATTAAAATATGCTTTTGCCCATAACCAGTCTTTAAGCCTGGCTTATGGCTTACACAGCCGGCTGGAAATGCTGAATTATTATTTCTCCCGTTCGATTGAGGGCAAAGAAATCAACAAAGACCTCGACTTTACCCGTTCACAACACCTGGTCCTTTCCTACGATATGAATATCGGAAATGATTTTCATTTGCGCGTCGAACCTTATGTGCAGCAATTGTTCAATGTCCCGGTCATTGCCGATAGTTCCTATTCATTCATCAACCTTCAAAAAGACTGGTTTATTCAGGACAAACTGGAAAATACCGGAAAAGGATTTAATTACGGAATCGACGTAACCTTTGAAAAATTCATGTCGCAGGGATATTACTTTATGTTGACCGGATCATTGTTCAATTCACGTTATAAAGGGGGAGACGCCATTTGGAGAGACACCCGGTACAACCGCAATTTCTTATTTAATTTTCTGACCGGAAAAGAATGGATGGTCGGAAATAAAAAACAAAACATCTTCAGCGCCAACATCCGGTTGTCCTATCAGGGAGGAGATCATTATTCTCCCGTCAACGACGAAGAATCCCTGAACAAACAAGATGTCGTTTACGATGAAATCCATGCATTCGAAAAACAGCTATCGCCGGCTTTCCTGGGACATTTTACCGTCAGTTACAAAATCAACCGGAAAAAGGTGGCGCATGAATTTGCAATAAAAGTGATCAATGCCACCAATTACAAGGAATTCTACGGCCACCGTTATAATTTTAAAAAACATACCATTGAAGAGGAACGAGAAGCATTGATGATTCCAAATGTAAGTTATAAAATAGAATTTTAACTGAAGAATGCTCTCTGCTCAACGTAGAATGAAGATCTTCGCTTAACAGAGGAAATTGATAAAAAAGCGAGCACTGTATCCTATGCAATGAAACAAATTGTCTAAAAATATACCCATGCAATGAAACATTTTCGCATATTTAAGCCATCAAAATAAGAGAATTATGTTTGAACGCAGTATAGAGAAAGAATTGGAACGATGGGCAAATGACACTTACCGCAAGCCGCTTGTGTTACGTGGTGCCCGACAGGTAGGCAAAACGACCATTGTAAACCATATTGGACAGTCATATATCGTTACCGGTAGGAAGAGTTCAATACATGGCATTACATCCCTGTTCATTCGTTGAGTTTTTAAGCCATGCTGTTGGAGTTAGTTTATCCATTCGATGGCAAAATAATTCCGATTGAAGTAAAGAGCGGACACAACACCCGGTTGAAATCGTTGCATCAATTCATGGATGAAACGTCACACAATATCGCTGTCCGTATATGGACGGGAAAATATGGCATTGACGAAGTAAAAACGCAGGATAATAAGACTTTCCGTCTTATAAACCTTCCGTTTTACATGATTTCGGCATTGCCGGATATTTTGAAAAAGAATAGTTGATATTCTCAATTATTCTCATTTCTGCACTGTATAAGGAATTTTATTGAAGAGTTCAGCCAAGAAGCAACATTTGCAAAAAAATAATTGTTAAATTTGTGAACGTATTTGTTGACAAATTATTATCTTTGCAAAATGAATAGTGTTGGACAATATATCGATTCCCTTATCAAAGAGGGTGGGCACAAGCAATCAGACATTGCGAGAGCAATTGGCGTACTGCGTCAACTGCTCAGCTATGTCATTGCAGGACAACGCGAATTGTCCATGCCGCTGGCTCTGAAATTGGAATCGTTTTTCAACTTACCCGAAGGGAAACTCCTCAAAATGCAGGCAGAAAACAGCATTCACAACTATAAACATCAACTCAAGAATGAATTGGCAGAGCAGTTGCTCAAAGCAAACACCTTTTGGTCTTATGCTAATGTGTCAGCGGAGAAAGTTCCTGCTGATGAGCTAATTGAAAAGGTTTTTATATATCTCGATTTAAAGGATATAGCTAAACTATTTGAACTTTATACAAGGGACTATATCCGAAAAATCTGGCGGGAAAAGATGGCTGTTCAGGGCGACTACCTTTTTAATCTCAACGTGATGATTGCCCTCTACTATTTTGACATCAGGCAACCTGAGAAATACCTCAAACGAGTTGAACGTGAACATCTAAAACATATATTGGAATATGCGTAAAGGTTTGACAGAAAAAATAGATGCCATTATTGAGAAGGTGGCAACCATGGAAAGTATCAAGCCCTATATCTTAGCTGGAGGAACTGCGCTTGCCATGCAGATAGGACATCGTAAAAGCGAAGATTTGGATTTTATGATGTGGCGCAAGTCAAAAACAGAAAAATCCGAGGTCGATTGGACAGCTATCGAAAAAGAACTTATAGAAAAAATCGACGAGGTGGAGAGTTTTAATATGCTTGGCTTCGATCAGGTGGAGTTTGTTGTGGCGGGTGTTAAATTCTCATTCTACGTAAGCAATAATTATTGCCCTGTATCGGAACCGGTTCCGTATCTTGGAAATATCCGTCTTGCGGATATCTACTCGATTATGGCAATGAAGATGGAAGTAATGCTTCGTAGAATGAAGATGAGGGACTACTACGATATTTATGCGATTTTGAAAGAGGGGTATGATATTTCAAAAGGGATTGATGCTGCATTGAAATATTCGCAGCATAAGTTAAGCACCAAAAATATCGTGATGATGCTATTGTCAGACCGATTTATGTCGGATGAAAATTTCGAGCAACTCGACCCGAAATACAATGTATCGAAAGAAGAGATTCGCGACTATATTCTTCAAAAACTAAAGAACGCCGCATTGGCCTGATTTTTTTGTTTCATCGTTTCGGTAAATTGCAAAATTTTGCTACCTTTACACAGTAATTGAACCAACAAAGTAGAGTCCAGCAAAGCAGTGCCATGCGAACAACCTCTTACAGCATCATTGAAATAAGAAACTCAATTTGTGATTTTTCGTAAACTTTTTGGCTTGTAATACAGAGGTAGAATGTTTCGATAAAAGGAAACAGATTCTGATTAAAAAAATAACAGCCGTTTTCGATCATTGAAAACAGCTGTTGCGGTTGATTATTGGTAGTTAAAAACGACGACCTGATCTAACGGAGCTTGGAAACTTCGCTAAACGTGCGAAGATCATTGTTTTACAATTAGCAAGGATCATTCATGCCGAAATATAAACTACTTTAATTCAAAACATCAAGAATAGGTTCTTTTGAAGTTCCAGGGGGTAAAAGAAGAAAAGGA
>JAVBNR010000029.1:0-55510 GCA_031551395.1 Bacteroidales bacterium | reverse complement strand
ATCGGGTCATTAGGATCCCCTTTTTTCATACCTGTCGGGTCAATCCACCTAACAGGATTATTATCAACGTATGCGTAAGGAGAAACTGAAAAATTATCCTCCGCCAGTGGATCCATCGTCATAAACCTCCCCATCGCCGGATCATACATCCTCGCTCCGTAGTCATAAGCATCCCAGCCACCTTCCCTGTCGAGTTCCTTGCCATTGTACTTGTAGGGCTGTGTTCCCTGGTCACTTTGAGCCGGGCTTTCAGCCAAAGAAGCTCCGGAAGGATAATAATTGGTAACCTGTACGACATTTCCCGAGGCATTCATAACCACACGGTTGCTGCCGAGATGGTCTCTCAGGAAATAATACGGGTTGTATTGGCTTCCGTTTTTAGCCACATACCCCTCTTCGGTCAGGATCCTGTCGAGCTGCCCGTTTTTGAAGATCTTGTTCCCGACATATTCGGTGGTGGTTGTGTTTCCCATTCCGCCACTCATCATGTAATGGGTTGTCTTGTGCTTCACGCCAGAAGCATCATAAGCGTATGTGATCCAGCTCCCATTCTGGAACTCGATACGCTTGGGCAAATTTAGTTCATTGTATTGAATTAAACTAATTTTTTTGTTTAAATCGGAGGTCATATTTCCATTGGTGTCGTAAGTGTATTCGATATTGCCGGTTATTCCGTTTTTGAATTCCATTAAGTCGCTGTTGTTCTGGTCTCCTGCCCAGTCGTGAATCCGTGTAACCTTGTTCCCGTTGTATATCTGATATTCGATGTTATCGACTGCCCCGAAAGTGCCGTTATCGAGCCTTCCCCTGCGTATGATGTAGGATGAGTTTCCGTGTTTGTCGTAAGAAAAGTATTCGCTATACTTGTCGTTATTACTGTCGAGGTTAATGCCTTCCCCGTATCCGGAATAAGTCAACCGTCCTATCTGGTCATAGCCGAAGGCATATCCCCGGTATTGTCCGGGCTTATCGGGAGCTATCCAGCGGATGTTTGAGATATTGCCATTGAAATAGAGCGGATCTCCGTAATGGATGTTATTGGTATACAATAATTCTTCGGTAAAGCGGTTTCCGGCTATTTTTTCGATCCAGGACCGGATGTTGTAGTTGTAACTGGTTGTTTCCAGTCCTGCTGTAACTTTTCCGGCCAACTGTCCCAGTTCGTTGTAGTTCAATCGCGACAACGCCACTGTAGAACCGTTGTTGAGGGTGTAATCCGTAGCTTTTAGCCTTCCCTGGGAGTCATAATCGTACTTGTAAAGTTCCGTCACGTTGGGTTGCGGAGCCATCCCGGTCTGTTCGGTTTGTTTTTTATCGACCGACCCGTCGAAGTTGTAGTTGAAAAAAGTGCGGTCGTATCCTCCTTTCATGTTGATCAAACAGTTTTGTGTCAGTTGTCCTTTCAAATCGTAATAATTCGTAGTGACACTTCTGGCCGAAGCATCGAGGAGCTTGGTGTAATTTCCTGTCAAAAAACCTTTTGCGGAAGAGTGTTGTGCACCGAATCCGGATTTGGCGGCGAATGTCAAACCGGTAAGGTCGGGTGTTCCGACATCATTGAAATAATTGAGCCAGAGGTAATCGTCGTAAAAATTGATGATACGGACATCCGCATTGGTAACGCTTGGATAGGCATTGTTTGTATCCGGAGAGCACCATCCGTCCCAGGGCATCGTACTTGTAGAAAGCCCATTGCTTTCCCCGTTGTTCGGCATCCTGGGAGAGTACCAGTCGGTCGGCTTTGTCATACACATAATAGATCCATCCGGCTCCAGGCAATTTCTTTTCGGTACAGCGGTTGCGGTTGTCGTACCGGTAGAGGTAAGCATATTTTCCGATAGGGTCGGATGTCTGAACATTATAAGCCAGTGGAAATTTCAGGAGTAATGCAGGATTTTGAAAATGAACCAACCGGAAAGCATTTTCGTATCCGGTCAACAGGAGTGAGTCTTCCGATAACCGGTAACGAAAATTGGTGTTGTCTTGAATAACATAGCTTCTATAAATTAGAATAATTGACTGTTAAAGTAATCATTCAGTGATAAATTTATGGGATTTTTGTATAAGAAAAATGATTCTACTGCAATCGAATAGAAAAAACAAAAAAGCCAAAGGAGTATAAATATCTCCTTTGACTTTTTGTTAATATACTGAAAGAACCTAAGTCAAGTTCTTTTCGCTTTGATCAAAATATTATTTCTCGACCCGCACTCTTGCATCCACAGCAATAATGCCATTTTCTGTTGCGAGTAATGGATTGATATCCAGCTCTTTGATTTCGGTTGCAAAACGCAACAGGGAAGACAGCCGAACAATGATTTCGGCAAATTGGTTTTCGTTGATGCCTTTTTGTCCTCTTGCACCTTGGAATACTTTATATCCCCTCAATGAACGAATCATGGACAACGCTTCTTCCGTAGCTAACGGAGCCAAACCGGATGCTACATCCTTGAAGATTTCCACGAAGATTCCACCCAATCCGCAGAGTACGATATGTCCGAATTTCTCTTCGTATTTACCTCCGATGAACAACTCGGTTCCTTTCAACATCGGCTGAACCATTACCGCTGTCACTTCCGGTATTTTCATTAATCGTTCGAATTCGATCGAAAGATGCTCTTCCGACCGGATATTCAGTACAACACCTCCAATATCTGATTTATGGACAGGTCCTACACATTTTGCTACGACAGGGAACTGTACCTTTTGTGCAAATTTGCGGATTTTTTCCCATTCGTTCGATACGATTTCCGGAACAAACGGGATGCCTGCAGCGGTAAAAAGCTCTTGTACATAACGAGGAGCAATGTATCCGGATTCGGGAATACTGTCAATAATCCTGCGAATGGCTGGGATGTTTACCCCTTTTAATTCGAGTGTGTTAGCCAATGGACGCGGCGTTTTTATCACTTTCGTTAGTGCAGTTGCCAATCCAACTTCATCGCTGAAATTGACATGTCCTTTTTTGATGAAAAAGTCTGTTTCGTCCCAAGCTGTTGTAACAGAGGGTAATATTGGAAATATAGGCTTTTTGCAAACCTTCATTTTCTGATCCAGAACGTCGTATGCTTCATAAACGCGGGTCAGTCCGGGGCTTCCGAAAATGACGGCCATCCCGTCGATGTTGTCGAATTTGCTTTCGCAATAGTCGATGGCGGTACTCAAGTGCTCCGGCCCTCCGGTTCCAAGGATATCGATCGGGTTACTGATTGCAGTTCCAGGAAGTAAGTGTTTTTTCAATTCCTCGGCTGCAGGAGTCCCTGATAATTTAGGGATTTCCATGCCTCCTTTAGCTAATGCATCTGTGAGTATGACAGCAGGTCCTCCGGCATGAGTGACGATCGCAATGTTTTTTCCTTTCAGTTCTTTCAGTGTGAAAACGGCTCCCACTGTGGCTAATTCTTCCCGGCTGTAGCAGCGCACAATCCCTGCTTTCCGGAAAAGAGCTTCAACAGCCAGGTCGGGGTTGGCCATCGCTCCTGTGTGAGAAGATGCTGCGCGGCTTCCGGATTCGGAACTTCCGGATTTAATGGCGGCAATACGGCATCCTTTTCTTATCAATGAACTGGTATGTTCGAGCAGTTTATCCGGATCTTTGATGCTTTCGATATAAAGTAATTTGATTTTGGAATCTGTTTCCGGATTGAAATTCTTGTCCATGTACTCCAATACACTTTCGACAGAGATCTGTGATCCGTTTCCGATCGACCAGACAGAGTTGAATCGCAGTCCCATCCGCATAGAAGATTCCATAATGAAAATAGCGGTTCCTCCTGAACTCGAAATCATGTCGACGCCCATCGGATCCATTTCCGGAATAGGCAAAGTAAACAAACTATGGTGGTAACGGTTAAGTATTCCGATACAGTTTGGCCCTACCAGGCATGCTCCCGCATCCGTAATTACTTTGACGATTTCTTTTTCCAACTGGCCTCCTTCTTCGGTTTCTTCTCCGAATCCGGCAGTAAACATAATAAATGCTTTGACTCCTTTTTTCTGGGCCAGGATCGTGACAGCGTCCAAACAAGCTGCGGCCGGTATGGCTATGATGGCCATGTCCGTATTGGGGATTTTAGATACGTCTGGATAGCATTTCAGCCCTTGTACTTCCTTTTCTTTAGGATTTACCACATATAAATCTCCTGCAAATTTCCCATTAATGAGGTTTCTTACGCAATTTCCTCCCGGCTTGGATGTTGCATTGGAACCTCCAACAACAACAATACTTTTGGGGTTGATGAGTTCTTGATTGATCATATTAGACGTTTTTATGGTATAGAATTATTTTATGCAAAAATAAAAAAATAAGTCGAAAATTCCTTATTAAACGAAAGAAAATAAATCGATACCGCTGATGTTAATCATCGCTCTATATCATAAAACAGAGGCCTTTTATTCAAAATTGGAAGAGATGGAAGTTTGTTTGTTGAAAAGTATAGATAAAATTTCTTTTTTTGTGTTATTTTGTGATTTTTATTTTCTCTGAAAAATAGTTTATGAAATCATGCCGGATCTTATGAGTTGCTGAAAATATCCGGAGAAAATTCAGGGCAGAGAATCCTCTTCCGACAAATTCGGAATTAGAAAAAAATCGTATCTTTGTGTCCTAAAATTTCTACGACAGTTTGTTTATGAGTAAATCATTTAAGAGAACGTTGATCACGTCCGCATTGCCTTATGCCAATGGCCCGGTTCATATCGGACACCTTGCCGGAGTTTATGTCCCGGCGGATATTTATGCCCGTTATCTCCGGCTGAAAGGAGAAGAAGTGTTATTTATCGGAGGATCTGATGAGCACGGGGTCCCGATTGCATTGAAAGCAAAAGCCGAAGGGGTCACGCCTCAGGATGTTGTCGATAAATTTCATTATATCATCAAAAAATCATTTGAAGATTTCGGAATAACATTTGATGTTTATTCTCGTACGACTTCATCCATTCATTATAAAACCGCATCGGATTTTTTCAAAAAATTGTATGAAAAAGGCGAATTCATCGAAAAAACTTCAGAACAGTATTACGATGAAGAGGCGAAGCAGTTTTTAGCGGATCGATACATCACCGGCGAATGTCCGCATTGCCATAATGAACGGGCATACGGAGATCAATGCGAATCGTGCGGAACTTCATTGAGCCCGCTGGATCTGATTCATCCGAAATCAGCGATTAGCGGTAGTATTCCTGTATTGAAAGAAACCAAGCATTGGTATCTGCCGTTGGATAAGCATGAAGCCTGGTTGAAGCAATGGATCCTGGAAGATCATAAAGAGTGGAAGACCAATGTATATGGCCAGTGTAAATCCTGGTTGGATATGGGATTACAACCTCGTGCCGTGAGCCGCGACCTGGATTGGGGAGTCCCTGTGCCTGTCGAAGGAGCCGAAGGAAAAGTTTTATACGTATGGTTCGATGCTCCCATCGGATATATTTCCAATACAATAGAGCATTCTCCTGACGATTGGGAAAAGTGGTGGAAAGATGAAGATACGAAATTAGTGCATTTCATTGGAAAAGATAACATTGTCTTTCATTGTATCGTATTTCCGGCCATGCTGAAGGCCGAAGGTTCATTCATCCTGCCGGAGAATGTTCCTGCCAATGAATTTTTAAATCTGGAAAGTGATAAAATATCGACCTCCCGCAACTGGGCGGTTTGGTTGCATGAATACCTGGAAGATTTTCCGGGAAAACAGGATGTCTTGCGTTATGTCTTGACGGCTAATGCTCCGGAAACAAAAGACAATGATTTTACCTGGAAAGATTTTCAGGCAAGGAATAACAATGAATTGGTGGCGGTGTTCGGAAATTTTGTGAACAGGGCGATGGTGTTGACTCATAAATATTTTGAAGGAAAAATACCGGAGTGTGGTCCTTTATCTGATTACGACAAAGAAACGTTAGTCGAATTCAAAAATATTAAAGCAGAGCTGGAGAACTATCTGGAAAATTACCGTTTTCGTGAAGCTTTGAAAGAAGCGATGAACATGGCTCGCATCGGGAATAAATATTTAGCGGATACCGAACCGTGGAAACTGGTTAAAATAGATCTCGAACGGACGGCGACGGTCCTTAATCTCAGCATGCAGATTACAGCAAACCTGGCCATTGTGTTTGAGCCGTTTTTGCCGTTTTCATCGGAAAAAATAAAACATTTTATCAATCAATCGGATTTGAGCTGGTCACAATTGGGAGATACCAATCTGCTTGCAGCCGGGCATCGGATCAATGAACCGGAACTCCTGTTTGAAAAGATAGAAGACGAGGTCATCGAACGTCAGGTACAAAAACTGTTGGACACGAAAAAAGCCAATCAATTGAAAGAGCATCGTGCCGCTCCTCAGAAAAGCCATATTTCTTATGATGATTTTTCCAAGCTGGATATTCGCGTAGGAAAAGTATTGGAATGTCAAAAAGTGCCCAAAGCCGATAAATTACTTCAATTCCGGATCGATGACGGATTGGGCGGGCGTACGATTTTATCGGGCATAGCAGAACATTATAATCCGGAAGACCTGGTGGGCAAAAATGTTTGTTTTATTGCGAATCTTGAACCTCGTAAAATACGCGGGATCGAATCTCAAGGGATGATTCTATCGGCTGAAGATGCCGACGGAAAATTGGCTGTTGTTCAACCGATGTTTGAGGTAACTCCGGGAAGCGAAGTCAAATGAGGGATAAAAGCATCACTTCATCTATTTTTCGGGATAAGGATGAGTGGCCAGGTAAGCATTATAATAATGTTTATTTCCGGTAACTTCATCTCCTAACCAATCGGGTTTTTCATACAATTGATTTTCCGACTCCAATTCCAATTCTGCTAAAATAAGTCCCTCGTGTGCGCCATGAAACACGTCGACTTCGTATGTATAATCTTTATATTCAGCATAATGACGTGTTTTTTCAATGCGTCCGGAACTACATAACGGCAGCATTTCTTCAGCGTCTTCCACGGGGATTTCATATTCAAATTCTTTGTGTGCAAACCCATTTCCATTGGAGGGTCCTTTGATGGTAAGATATCCTTTTTCTCCCTTTATACGTATCCTGACAGTCCTTTCCGGAGATGCACACAGATAAGCCTGGACAATTCTTTCTTCCTTTTTCACAAATGGAAGAAAGTCGCCCTTGATAAGAAATTTTCTTTCAATTTCGATACCCATTTATTTATTATTTTTGCCGTAAGTGAATGTAACCGGGATGTAGACAGGGCTTACGAACGGTTGCCCTCCGATGTCTAACGTCGGTTTTAATTGAATGGTCACGGTACTCGCTTTATTTCCGATTCCTACAAAATTATAGGCCATATTTTTGATGGCGTCAGCTGATTGCCCGCTCATTGCTTTTTTCAGGTCAAAAGCAATGTCGACAGGTAGTTGGACTGTTTGTCCCGTAGCAATCTGCATCTTTGAATTAATTGCACCTGTAGTCATTTCCACATTATCGATTACTAAAATATATTGCAATCCATTCAACAATGCAGTTTGATAGTTCGGATTCATTATGTTCAGATTCAACGTGAATTGAAGAGGGATCGAATTCTTCCCTAAAGCGGCAAGTAAACCGGCCGCAGTTAATGGATTCAGGGAAGATGAGCCGTTTGCATTCTGTAAGTTATACCCTGCCAATGTCAGTCCGCTGATCGACTGGTATTTATATTGACATTGCGTCAGACTGTAAGTTCCGGCGACATTCTTAGCGACATCACAGGAAGAAAAGGAAATAATGGCCAGGCACAGTAGTGAAATAATCTTTTTCATTGTTGTTATTTGATAGTTATCATGGTTGCCCCAAAACCATATTCTTTGAATGAGGCATCCTGATAAGGATAATTTTTATATTTCGTTTTTAATTCTGCGAGGATTGCATTCCGGAGAACCCCTTCTCCTTTTCCGTGAATAAAGACAATTTTTTGTCCTTTCTTACTCTCAAACTGCTTCATCGTTTCTCTGAATTTGTCCAATTGAACATTCAATATAGCCGTGTTATCCATTCCGGATGTGTTATCCAACAGTTCATTAATATGGAGGTCGATTTCAATAATCGTTTCTTTTTTGTCTTTTTTTTCAAGGACCGGTTGCGTTTTTCGCAGATCGATTCTTGTTTTTTGGGTCATGGCCTCCTGCAGATCCGAAGCGCTGACCAACATTTCCCGTTCGGCCGTATCGTTTATGATAACAGGATAAACCAAAGCATCTTCTTCAAAGAAGTCATTTTCTTTGAAACTGTGTAACTTATAAAATTTAACTCCGTCGATACGCAGTTCCACACTGTATGCGTTTTTCATCCCATAGGGTTTATCTTTTTTGAAGGCAATCAATTGAACGCATACTTTTTCCAATTCGTTGAGTTGGGATTTGGAAAATTCTTCGATGAAAAGGCGGGTATTCGGTTCTATTGTCTCGGTAAAGCGACTTTTCCAGGCATTGTTTTCCCGACTCATGTAGTTGAAAAACAGATAGTAATTACTTTCGTTGATGAGATAAGCTTCGTAGTTACATTTACCCAGTTCTTTGATGTCCATCGGCAAAAATGCCAGAAAGAGATTGAGTTTTTCTCCTCCCGGGAATTCTTCCGGCTTATAAGATTCTTCAGCTTTCGGTTTGTTGTCTTGCAGAGGTTTCACTTCAACTTGTTCCGCAGCGGCTTTGGATGTGTTTTTTATCTGCATATCGCCTTCTCCGACAACAATACACTCCTTGATCAGGACCGGAGTTTCAAATCCGTCTTCTTCTTCAACCAGGACAATATCTTTATTCCGGAAGCTTCTTACGATGCCTCCTCCGACTGCGTTTAAAAAACGTACTTTATCACCAATTTTCATATTCTTACTTAATTTTCCACAAAGTTGCGTATTTTTGCGCTAAGATTCAAAATAATTGATGGATAAAATACAAAATATCAGAATAGAAGCATACGATTACGATTTACCGGACGAGCGGATCGCTAAATTCCCTTTGGTGCAGAGAGACACGTCTAAGTTGTTGGTATACAAAGAGGGGGTAATCAGAGAAGATGTGTTTCATCATCTGGATGATTATCTTCCGGAACATTCGCTACTCGTGTTTAACAATACGAAAGTAATTCAGGCGCGAATGATTTTTCAAAAAGAGACCGGCGCTCAGATCGAGATTTTTTGTCTGGAACCGAGAGTTCCTGCAGATTATAATCAAAGTTTTATCCAAAATAAAACCTGTTCGTGGCTGTGTTTGGTCGGAAATGCCAAACGCTGGAAAGAGGGGAAATTGAAAAAAACGATTCACGATCCGCACTTCCCGACTCCCGAAGACGGAAATATCGATTTGTATGCAGAGAAGCTGGAATCTCACGGAGAGACGCATCTGATCCGATTTTCCTGGAATCGGCCGGATATTAGTTTTGCCGAGATCTTGGATATTTGCGGAGAGTTGCCTATCCCACCTTATCTCAACCGGAAAACGGAGGAAGAAGACAAGCAAACCTACCAGACGGTTTATTCAAAGATTAAAGGATCGGTTGCTGCTCCGACAGCAGGATTGCATTTTACCGAAGAGGTTTTTGAATTACTCCGGGACAAACACATCGATATGGAAGAGCTGACTTTACATGTCGGTGCCGGTACGTTCAAGCCCGTTAAATCGGAGACTATTTCCGATCATGTCATGCATTCCGAATGTTTTACAATCCAAAGTTCTACGATCGAACAATTACTGGAAAAACAAGGCGCTGTGGTGGCTGTGGGAACAACTTCCGTCCGAACACTGGAAAGTCTTTATTACCTGGGCGGAATGTTGGAGAAAAATCCGGATATACCCCTTGAACAGCTTGAAGTGACCCAATGGATGCCTTATGAAAATGAAAATAACAAACTGACAGCCAAAGAAGCATTGCGTCATATTCTTCTGTACTTACAAAAAAAAGGGTTAAGTTCTTTGACTGCTCATACTCAGATTCTGATTGCTCCCGGCTATGAGTTTAAAATAGTCAAAGGCATAATCACAAACTTCCATCAACCTAAAAGTACCCTTTTACTGTTGATATCAGCCTTTTTGAAGGGCGATTGGAAGAACGTTTATGATTATGCCCTGGCTCATGATTTTCGTTTTTTGAGCTACGGCGATAGCTCGTTGTTATTCTAATGTTTTTAATTTGAGATTTCTCCAGAGCACTTTGATCCCTCCACCATCATGGATCTGTAGAGCAATCCGGCCTTGCGCTTTTCCGATTATTTCGTCGGTCAGGTCGACCATTTCCTGTCCGTTGAGCCATGTTTTCACATGATCTCCCTGCACTTGAATTCGTAAAGTGTTCCAGTCGCCTTCTTTTAAAATATTCTCCTTTTCATCGGGAATTTGCACCAGCCAACCTCTTCCGTAAGATTCATAAATTCCTCCGGTATCATGTCCTTTGGGAGCAACTTCAACCTGCCATCCGTTGATTTTGGTTCCTTCCGGAATAAATGACCGGAAAAAGACTCCTGAATTTCCATCGGCCTCTTGTTTAAATTCGACGGTCAGATCAAAATCGTTGTAATACTCCCGGGTTGCCAGGTATCCATATTGTTTGTCGGGACCGCTCTCACAAATCAACAAGCTGTCTTTCACGTACCAAAGTTCCGTTCCGTAGACATCCCATCCATGAAGATCTTTTCCATTGAAGAGCGTCACTTCTTTTGATTTACGAGGTAATTCTTTTATTTTAATATTACGGAACCACGCCGGGTAACCATGATCTTGCAGGCAGATAACCCCTTTAGTGGCTAAACCGTATTCGGGAGCATGCGCCCATTTTCCACTGTTTTTGCGAGCAAACCAGTCGTCGGTCCATGCTTCAAACTCAATGATTTTCTTGCCATTCATCCAATGTTCGACATGGCCGTTATCGAAGACAATTTTAGAATGATTCCATTCTCCGGCAGGATTCACTGTCATGGTTGAGAAATCCGGCAGATGCATCGCATAATCGACCCCGCATTTTTGCCAATCTTCAATGGGGTCAGGAAAATTCACATCATCAAGCAATTGATATTCCGGACCGGTTACGTAGGGAACTTCAAATTGAGGTCTTTCAACCACATGATATAATACCCCGCTATTCCCGGCTTTAGATATTTTCCAGTCCCAGGATAACTCGAAATTCTCATACATTTTATCTGTCACGATATAACCATGAGCATCTCCGCCACCGCCTTCCGCATAAATACAACCCTCTTTGACTTCCCAGGGAGCGGTCAGAGTGGTGCCGTTATAATCCCTCCATCCGTCGAGGGTTCTTCCATCGAACAAAAGTTGCCAACCTTCGGCTTGTTCTTCTTGACTGAGGACATTGTGCTTTTCTCCCGAACAGGCATTAAACAGGAATAAAGAAACAAATGTAAACAAGCATACATAAATAGTTTTCATCATTTTTCTTTTTTGATTGATATTAATTATAAGTTAACAAGTAGATCGATTTATCCAATCGTTTACTCTGTTTATTCGATTCGAAAAACGGTTTTTCCGTCTAATTTATAGATTTGTCCGCTTTCTTCACAGACAGCTGTGTCGTCTTCCTTGAAATGAAGCCGTTTCCCATATTCACTGACCCAACCGATTTGTTTTCCCGGGTTGCCGACTATCAGGGCATAAGGGACAACATCTTTAGTTACGACACTTCCGGCGCCGATCAAAGCATATTCGCCAATGGTGTATCCACAGATGATGGTTGCATTGGCTCCTATCGAAGCCCCTTTTTTTACGTGTGTTTTTTTGAATTCTTCTTTTCTTGAAATAGCACTGCGGGGGTTTATCACATTCGTAAAAACGCAGGAAGGCCCTAAGAACGTATCGTCTTCACAAACAACTCCGGTGTATATGGATACGTTATTTTGCACTTTTACCCGATTTCCAAGGATGACCTCTTTTCCGATAAAAACATTTTGTCCGAGGATACAATTTTCTCCAATGACTGCACCGGACATGATGTGAGAAAAATGCCAGACGGCAGTACCCTGTCCGATCTGACAGCCAGGATCAATAATAGCGCTTGGATGTGATTGATATTTTTCCATGATTATTTGAAGAATTCCGAAATCTGATCGATGATATAATCTTGTTGGTTTTCACTCAGTTCAGTATGCATCGGTAAAGACAACACTGTTTTTGAAAGCGCTTCGGAAACCCTTAAATCTCCTGCGATTTTTATAAGGGGACGAAAAGCTTCTTGATGATGTATCGGCAGAGGATAATACACAGCGCTGGGGATTCCTTTTTCTTTGAGATAGAGTTGCAGGGCGTCTCTTTTTCCCTCTTTAACACGAATGGTAAACTGATGGGATACGTGTGTCGAATAAGGAGCTACGTAAGGCAATTCGAGAAAATCCGTTAAAAACGACATGTTTTTTCTGTAATAATCTGCCGCTTTTTGCCGGGATAAGGTGTATTGTTCCAAATGATCCAGCTTGATGTTCAGGATAGCTGCCTGGAGAGTATCCAAACGTGAATTGCATCCGATCATCTGATGGTGGTATTTTTGAGATTGTCCGTGCCGGCCGATCATCTGTATTTTTTGAGCCAATTCTTTGTTTGAAGTCATCAAAGCGCCTCCGTCTCCGTAACATCCGAGATTTTTGGTCGGGAAAAAGGAAAGAGTTCCTATTGTTCCGATTGTCCCGGCCTGTTTTTTTGTCCCATCCGGAAACGAATAAACAGCACCTATGCTTTGTGCGTTGTCTTCTATCACAAAGAGATTATATTGTTGTGCAATGTCCATTAGAGGAGCCATATCCGAAGTCTGCCCGAAGAGATGAACCGGAATGATTGCCTTTGTCCGGGCTGAGAGGGCTTCCGGAATTTTTGTAACATCCATATTGAATGTTTGCAGATCGACATCGACAGCAACCGGAGTCAGCCCTAATAATGCAACCGCTTCAGCAGCGGCCATATAAGTAAAAGCGGGTACGATAACTTCGTCGCCGGGTTTCAGATCCAGCGCCATGAGAGCAATTTGTAAAGCGTCTGTTCCGTTTCCGCAGGTAACAACATTGGATCCGGTGTAAGCAGATAAAGCTTCCGTAAACCTTCCGACTTCATTCCCATTGATATATTGCCCGGAACGAATGGATTGCAGAACAGCTGTATCCATTTCTTCCCGGATAGCATTATATTGTGTGATCAGATCCATCATTTGTATTGATTCCATAAACTCGGTCATTTATTTAAACAACGGATATACTCCCTTGAAATTGTAGAATCGCTTTTTATGATGCCAATTCTATTACTTCCAGGTCTCTGATGTCTTCCTCTTCTATGCCAAATCGAATCAGAGTTCGTACTTGATGAAATCCTTGTTTTCCTGCAGCGCCCGGATTGATATGCAACAGTTTCAAACGAGGATCATATTGTACTTTCAAAATATGGGAATGCCCGCATACAAAAAGTTGAGGCGGATTTGTGAGTATCTCCTGACGGACTTCAGGAGCATAATGCCCCGGGTATCCACCTATATGTGTGATCCAGACATTTACCTTTTCTATCAGAAATCTTCGATTTTTAGGGCAGGTGCTTCGGATCGGATAACCGTCGATATTCCCGTGTACCGCACGGACAGGCCGGATTGCTTCCAGTTTGTTCAGAACATCCAGACTGCCGATATCTCCGGCATGCCAAATCTCATCGCAATCCGAAAAATAAGTTACGTATTTTTCGTCCCAATAACCGTGAGTATCCGAAAGTAGTCCGATTTTTACCATCTTTTTTTTGTTCTTGAGACAAAATTAATACTTTTACGCAATAATTACCCGATTGCCATGAAAAAAGAATATAAATATTTCGATCGCGATGTGAGCTGGTTATCGTTTAACCATCGGGTTTTACTGGAAGCAGAAGATAAAACCCTTCCGATATATGAACGGATCAAATTTTTGTCTATTCATGCTTCTAACCTTGAGGAATTTTACCGGATAAGGGTTGCGGAACATCGCAGTGTGATCATGCGGAAAGTGCATTCTGAGGAAAATCCTCTTGAAGCGGAGCAAACGTTGGAAGACATCAAAAAAGAAGTGACCCGTCAACAGGAAGAATTTTCATCTATTTTCAGAAATAAGATATTGCCGGAGCTTAGAAGTGAACGTATCATTTTGTATATGGATGCCGAAATTGAGCCTTTTCATCAGGAATTTGTCCGAAATTATTTTGTCGAAGAGATTTTCCCCTATTTGCAACCGGTCATGATTGTCAAAGAAGATATCCGTATTTTTATCCGTGATAACAGGCTTTATCAAATAGCTTATTTGAAAAGAAAAAAAGATCTTAAAGCGTTTTATTCAATTATAAAAATCCCGTATTCAAAAGTGCCTCGATTCGTTGAATTGCCTGGTCACGAAGGGATCAATTATTTCATGTTTACCGAAGATATCATCAAAGCAAACCTGGACTATGTGTTCCCTGGCTTTGATATTCTCGGAAGTTATAATGTGAAAATCTCTCGGGATGCGGATATTTATATTGATGAAGAAATCGTTTCCGACGAGGAGCAGTTGGTCGAGACCATTATCAAAAAAGTAAAAAAGCGTAAAATAGGAGACTTAAGCCGTTTTGTTTATGACAGGCAGATGCCCGGTGAGTGCTTGAAATATATCTGTGAGGCATTCTGTATCCGGCAGGAGGATCTGATTCCGGATAACCCGCATCTCAATATGGAAGACCTGATAAAACTTCCTAATCCGAGAGGTGCAGAGCTGGAAAATACACCATTAGTGCCTTTGCGTATCCCCTTATTAGACCAGGGGAGCAATATTTTTAATTGGATCAAGAAACAAGACTTTTTTTTGTTTTATCCTTATCACACATTTAATTATATTATCCGATTCTTGATTCAGGCTTCTGTCGATCCTAAAATAGAAGAAATCCTGATAACTCAATACCGGGTGGCTGAAAATTCGACCATCATCGATAATCTTATTCATGCGGCTAAAAATGGAAAGAAAGTGACTGTTTTCGTCGAATTGAAAGCGCGTTTTGATGAAGAAAATAATTTGTATTTTGCAGAGGCGATGAAACAGGTTGGTATTCGGATCATTTATAGTCTTCCGGGGCTGAAAGTCCACGCGAAAGTCGCTTTGGCAAAAGAAAAATCAGGATTAGCCTATGCTTATTTGAGTACCGGAAACTTCAATGAAAAAACGGCTAAAATCTATAGTGACATGGCGGTGTTGACTTCCAACAAAAAACTGACACGTGAAATTATGGAAGTTTTTGATGTGTTGGAAGGAAAAGATAAGCAATTTCGGTTTCATCATCTGCTGGTTGCTCAATTCAATATGGTTCCGACGTTAAAGAAAATGATCCAACGGGAGATCCGAAATGTAAAACAGGGGAAGAAAGGATATATTATTTTGAAAATGAACGGATTGCAGGACAAGGAAATGATCAATGAGTTATATAAAGCGTCCGAATCAGGAGTGAAGATCGATCTTATTGTACGCGGAATTTGCTGCCCGATCCCGAATCAAAGTTACAGTAAAAATATCCGGATCACTCGAATTGTCGATATGTTTTTGGAGCATTCGCGGATTTGGTACTTTTACAATGATGGAAAGGAGAATTTATTCCTGAGCTCGGCCGACTGGATGAGACGGAACCTGTATCGTCGGATCGAGACCACCTTCCCGGTTTGGGATGCTTCGATTAAGCAAACGATTATTCGAATACTGCAAATTCAGCTGGAAGATAATGTCAAAGCTTGTCTGGTTGACGAACAGTTGCATAATGTTTTTAAATGTCCTGAAAATGAACCTCTTGTGAGAGCTCAAAGTGAAATATATAAATTATTGAATACCGGCGGCTTCCATGTAAACAAAAATAATACAGTATGAATGGAGCGTTGATCTTGATTATCATTGTTATTTATTTTTCGGCCTTACTTCTTATTTCATACTTCATAGGTAAAAAGCATTCTGAAAATGATGCATTTTTTCTGGGCAACCGGAAATCTCCCTGGTATATCGTAGCGATCGGAATGATCGGATCTTCTTTGTCGGGAGTAACATTTGTCTCGGTTCCGGGCATGGTCCGGAATTTTGATATGACCTACATGCAAATGGTTTTCGGCTTCTTGTTCGGTTATGCTGTCATTGCATTCGTTCTATTACCTCTTTATTATCGGATGAATTTAACAAGTATCTATACTTATCTGGATGAGCGGATCGGTAGACGTGCCTATAAAACCGGAGCTTCATTTTTTCTCATTTCCAGAACGATTGGAGCGGCCGCCCGACTTTATGTGGCTGTATTGATCTTGCAGACCTATGTTTTTGACGCCTGGGGAGTCCCTTTCGGTCTGACTGCAGCCGGCTTTTTGCTGATGATTTGGCTTTATACTTATAAAAGTGGTGTTCGTGCCATTATCTGGACTGATTTGTTACAGACGTTTTTTCTTCTCACGGCTTTATTTCTTATTATTTGGCAGGTATCCAAGCACTTGCATCTGGATTTTTCGGGATTGGTTGCGACGGTAAAGGACAGTCCTCATTTCCGGATTTTTGTTTTTGATGACTGGCAAAGTCGTCAGAATTTTTTTAAACAATTCATCAGTGGTATTTTTGTGACCATTGCCATGACCGGAATCGATCAGGAAATGATGCAAAAGAATTTGTCTTGTAAGAACCTACGCTCCGCCCAAAAAAATGTGTGTACTTACAGCCTGTTTTTTATCCCGGTTAATTTTTTATTTCTTTGTTTAGGCATATTATTAATCTATTTTGCGGCTTCTAACCAGATTGCTCTACCTCCTTTGGGCGATGATATTCTTCCGATGATCATTTCCGGAGGTTATTTGGGAATTCCGGCTTTGATCTTTTTTACGATTGGGATTATAGCAGTGACCTTTGCGAGTGCCGATTCGGCTTTAACGGGACTGACAACATCCATCTGCGTCGATATGCTGAATGTATCCCGGTATAAAGAAGCCAAAGCCAAGAAGATCAGGATGGGAGTTCATTTGGCCATTTCTCTCGTTTTCATCGGAATAATGTTGGTTTTCAGAGCGGTTAATAATACGAGTGTGATCGATGCCATTTACATCATTGCTTCTTATACCTATGGTCCGCTGTTGGGCTTGTTTGCTTTTGGGATTTTGTTCAAACGTTCGACAAACGACAAGCTGGTTCCTTTTGTTTGTATCTTTTCACCGTTGATTTGTTTTGCCGCAGATCGGATATTGAATACTACGATGAATTATCGGTTGGGGTATGAATTGTTGATTATTAATGCGTTGTTAGTCGTATTCGGTTTATTGCTCTTTTCCCAAAAAGTCAATCGAAATAATACATCTCTGATGGGGTCGTCCGTTTCAAAGGAATGACATTGACATCTTTTCCGGTACGGATCCCATATTGCCCCATCGCCATTTCAACGGTTTTATAAGCCAATTCGGGGTGATTATTGTCGCGACTGAGGTGACAAAGCCATATATTTTTAAGATGGATGTCAAAATTAGCTGCTAAAAATTCAGCTGTTTCGGAGTTGCTGAGATGTCCGTTGCCGTTTACAATCCGTTCTTTCAGGAAAAGCGGATAATTTCCCTGATGCAACATTTCCCGGTCGTAGTTGGCTTCTATGATCAGATGATTTGCTTTCCGTGCATATCTGGCCAACGTGTCGTTGATATGTCCGATATCGGTTGCTAAAACAAAGTGATGTTCGCCGAACAAAACATGATAACCGACACAATCGGTGGCGTCATGAGGAATTTCGAATGCAGTGACTGAGAAATCTCGAATTTGAATTGTTTGTTCTTTGGCAATGAACCTGCGTGAAGTATGAAGTTTGTCCTCCACGTAACGACTATTGTCTATCCCCGAATGGATGAGTTCGGTTGTATAAACAGGAATTCCATATTTTTCCCCCAGGCAACCGACGGCTTTGATGTGATCGGCATGGTCGTGGGTTACAAAAACAGCCATGATCTGATCTAATGTGATGTCGTTTTCTTTCAGGATCTTTTTTATGGAACGAGCGCCGATTCCCGCGTCGAAAAGGAGGCCATAGTCGTCGGTACCTAAAAAATAGCAGTTACCGCTACTTCCGCTTGCCAAACTTAAAAATTTTAACCTCATCTTTTCAATCAAAAATATCTTTAAAAACATGCAAAGATAAGAAAATTTTTTACGTGGAAAAATAATTAAAAAACGCCGTTTGCGCACACGGCTATGAAAAAAAGTATTATATTTGCATCAAAGAAGAATTGTCAAGGATGAGTAAATAAACGAATAAGCTTGTTTGCTCATCGATTTATAATTTAAAAAACATGAAGACAACAATTGAAGAAAGATGGGGTACGCATCCCAATGATGTAAAACATTATGATACAGCTCAGTTGCGTAAAGAATTCTTGGTAGAAAAATTATTTGCTGCCGATGAAGTTCTGATGACATATACTCACAACGATCGTCTGATTATCGGAGGCGCTTTTCCTGTCAACGAAGCTTTGAAATTGGAAACGGTCGCTCTTGTCCGTTCCGAATATTTTTGTGAAAGACGTGAACTCGGAATTGTCTGCATCGCTGGCGAAGGAGTCGTTTCTGTCGATGGAAAGGAGTATAAAATGGGATTTAAAGACGCCATGTATGTAGGTAGAGGTTCTAAAGAAGTCCTTTTCAAAAGCAACGATAAAAATAATCCGGCCAAGTTCTATTTCGCCTCTTCTCCTGCGCATACGGCTTATCCGACCGCTCAGATTACTTCAGAAATGAGACGAACCCGGGATTTAGGAAATCCGGAAACTTCCAATAAGCGGATTTTAAATCAATTGATATTGCATGAGATCCTGCCTTGTTGTCAATTGCAGATGGGATTGACTGAATTGCAACCGGGAAGTGTTTGGAACACCATGCCTCCACACACTCATTCCCGTCGGATGGAAGCTTATTTCTATTTTAAAATTCCGGAGAAACAGGCAGTCTGCCATTTTATGGGAGAGCCGCAGGAAACACGCCATATCTTTATGGCTAACGAACAGGCGGTTATTTCTCCTTCCTGGTCGATCCATTCTGCAGCAGGAACAAGTAATTATACTTTCATCTGGGCGATGTGCGGAGAAAATCTGGATTATGATGATATGGATACATTTACCGCAGATAAACTCAGGTAAATTAGTTCTTAGTTCAAAATATTATGAAAGCGTTTATGGACGATAACTTCGTTTTGCAGACGGAGACAGCCCGATATCTTTATCACGAACATGCCAAAAAGCAACCGATCATCGACTATCATTGTCATTTGAATCCGGAACATATTGCCAATGATCGTCGATTTGACAATCTGGGACAAATCTGGCTGGAGGGCGATCATTATAAGTGGCGCGCTATGCGTACGAATGGTATCGATGAACGCTATTGTACGGGAAAAGATACGAGTGACTGGGAAAAGTTTGAAAAATGGGCGGAAACAGTCCCCTATACCATGCGTAATCCATTGTATCACTGGACGCATTTAGAACTGAAAACAGCATTCGGAGTTAATAAAATACTGAATCCGGAAACAGCCCGGGAGATTTACGATGCGTGTACCGCCCAATTGCGTACACCGGAATTTTCAGCGCGTGGGTTGATGAAGAAATATCAGGTTGAAGTGGTCTGTACGACGGACGATCCCATCGATTCGTTGGAACATCACATCTCTTTGAAAAAAGAAGGTTTTGCAATTAAAGTATTGCCGACCTGGCGTCCGGACAAAGCGATCGCGGTAGAAGTTCCTGCTGATTTTCGCGCTTATGTGGAGAAATTGTCTGCTGTTTCGGGTATTACAATTAGTCAATATACCGATTTATTACAAGCTCTTCGCAAACGGCATGACTTTTTTGCTTCCGTCGGTTGTAAGCTTTCCGATCACGGGATTGAAGAGTTTTACGCAGAAGATTATACCGATGCGGAGATTGAAACGATTTTTAATAAAGTGTATGGCGGAAGAGATTTATCAAAGGAAGAAATCCTGAAGTTTAAATCGGCCATGCTGACGGAAGGAGCCAGAATGGATTGGGAAAAAGGCTGGACACAGCAATTTCATTATGGCGTTATCCGGAATAATAATACGCGTTTATTCATGAAGTTAGGTCCTGATACCGGATTTGATTCCATCGGCGATTTTAATGTCGCCCAAGCGATGTCTCGATTTCTGAATCGTTTGGATCAGGAAAATAAATTGACTAAAACGATTATTTACAACTTGAATCCTCGTGATAATGAGTTGATTGCGACAATGATCGGGAACTTTCAGGATGGTTCGATTGCCGGAAAGATTCAATTGGGTTCGGGCTGGTGGTTTTTAGATCAGAAGCTGGGAATGGAAGCGCAGATGAATTCGTTATCCGTACTTGGTTTATTGAGTCGTTTTGTCGGCATGTTGACAGACTCCCGTAGTTTTTTGTCTTATCCTCGTCATGAATATTTTCGTCGGATCCTGTGCAATTTGTTGGGAAACGATGTGGAACAAGGGTTATTGCCGGCATCGGAATTGCCATTTATTGGTCAACTGGTTGAAAATGTATCTTATAATAATGCAAATAATTTTTTTGGATTTTAAATGAAAAAAATAGTCACTTTCGGGGAAATTATGCTGAGATTATCAGCTCCCGGCTATCAGCGGTTTATTCAGTCAACTAATTTGAATGCTACATTTGGTGGCGGGGAAGCTAATGTTGCAGTTTCTCTTTCTAATTACGGGATTCCAACAGATTTTGTTACCCGTTTGCCCCAAAATGATGTGGCAGAATGGTGTATTTCCGAATTACGTAAATACAATGTAGGAACGAATAATATCATTAAAGGCGGCGATCGTGTCGGTATTTATTTCCTTGAAACGGGGGCTGTCGCCCGCGCCTCTAAAGTCATTTACGACCGCGCCAATTCTGCTATTGCCGAGATAAAACCGGGAATGATCGATTGGAAGGAAGTTTTTAAAGATGCTCAATGGTTTCACTGGACAGGAATTACTCCCGCACTCTCACAAGGAGCAGCTGATGCCTGCTTGGAGGCGATCCGGATTGCGAATGAAATGGGAGTGACGGTCTCGACCGATTTAAATTACCGCAAAAATTTGTGGAAATACGGTCGATCGGCTGCAGAGATTATGCCTGCTTTGGTTGAAGGCTGTGATATTATTCTGGGTAATGAAGAAGATGCAGAGAAAGTATTTGGGATCAAACCGGAAGGCTTTGATGTCGCCCATACCGGAGGTGAAGTCGATGCGGCAGAGTTTGAATCTGTTTGTACTCAGCTGATGAAACGTTTCCCTCGTGCGAAAAAAGTCATTATAACCCTCCGGGGATCGATCAATGCGAATCACAATACCTGGGGCGGATGTTTATATTCAAACGGAAAGTTATACCAGTCAAAACGTTATGATATTACACATATCGTTGATAGAGTGGGCGGTGGCGATTCATTCATGGGAGGTTTGATTTATGGTTTGATTACTTATCCGACCGATGATCAAAAAGCCTTGGAATTTGCCGTTGCAGCATCTTGTCTTAAACATACTGTTTATGGGGATTTCAACCTCGTTTCGGTTGCTGAGGTCGAAAGCCTGATGGGAGGAGATGGTTCCGGAAGAGTGTCCCGGTAATGAAGCCGGGATGGACTTTTATAACCTTTAAAAACTTTAAAAATAAAAAATATGCTTAATCAGTTTTCATTAAAAGGAAAAATAGCCCTTGTAACAGGAGCTTCATACGGAATTGGCATGGCTATTGCAAAAGCATTGCATGGCGCCGGAGCTACGATTGTATTCAACGATATCAATGCAGATTTGGTACAAAAAGGGATTGCCTCTTATAAAGAAGCCGGGATAACCGCTCATGGTTATGTTTTTGATGTTACCAATGAAGAGCAGGTTTATGAAACAATTGCTCAGATCACTTCAGAAGTAGGTGTTATTGATATCTTGGTCAACAATGCAGGGATCATCAAACGAATTCCGGCTCTTGAAATGACAGCTAAGGATTTTCGTCAGGTCATCGATATCGACCTGAATGGACCGTTCATTGTTTCTAAAGCTGTTGCTTCGGGAATGATCCAGAAAGGTGGTGGTAAGATTATTAATATTTGCTCTATGATGAGCGAATTAGGTCGCGAAACCGTTTCTGCTTACGCTGCGGCTAAAGGCGGATTGAAGATGTTGACTAAAAACCTGGCTTGCGAGTGGGCTGAATTCAATATTCAGGTAAATGGTATCGGTCCGGGGTATATTGCAACTCCTCAAACAGCGCCTTTGCGTGAACCGGGACATCCTTTCAATGATTTTATTATAGCGAAAACGCCTGCCGCACGTTGGGGAACAACAGAGGACTTGCAAGGCCCTGCCGTTTTCCTGGCCTCACAAGCTTCTGATTTTGTGAACGGACATATCCTTTATGTCGACGGAGGTATTTTAGCCTATATCGGAAAACAGCCGAAATGATCATGGCCCGATTTAATAAAATACAAGTAATCCATGCAATGACAGCCACCGGTATGGTGCCTGTTTTTTACCACAAAGACATTGAGATTGCAAAAAATGTGATCAAAGCATGTTATGAAGGAGGCGTAAGAGCATTTGAATTTACGAACAGAGGCGAATTTGCTCATGAAGTTTTCGGAGAATTGAATAAATGGGCAGCCAAAGAATGTCCGGAATTGATATTAGGAATCGGTTCTGTCGTTGATGCTCCTACTGCGGCTCTTTATATTCAGCTCGGCGCCAATTTCATTGTCGGGCCTTTGTTTAATCCGGAAATAGCTAAAATAGCTAACCGGAGGTTGATTCCTTATACTCCCGGATGTGGCTCTGTGTCGGAAGTCGGATTTGCTCAGGAAGTAGGCTGTGACTTGTGCAAAGTCTTTCCCGGAGATGTGTTGGGTCCGAATTTTGTGAAAGGCTTGAAAGCACCGATGCCTTGGTCGATGCTGATGGTAACAGGTGGTGTTAAGCCGGAAGAGAATAATTTGAAATCATGGTTTGACGCAGGTGTTACCTGTGTCGGTATGGGGTCCAACCTTTTTCCTGCAGATGTGATCGCTGCTAAAGAATGGGAAAAAATCACGGAGTTATGTAAAAATACGTTACTAATAATAAAAAAGGTTAGGAATGAGTAAATTGAATCAAATAAACGAAAAAATCGGAAAATATCGCTGGACAATCTGCGGTTTATTGTTTTTTGCGACTACAGTTAATTATCTGGATAGACAGGTATTGAGTTTGCTTCAGCCTCTTTTGTCTGAGCAATTCGGATGGAGTAACAGTCAATATGCTGATATTGCTGCTATTTTTCAGTTTACATACGCTATCGCCATGTTGTTTGCCGGTCGTTTTATCGATTGGGCAGGGACTAAAAAAGGGTATGCCTGGGCTTTGATCCTTTGGTCGTTTGGAGCCGTGATTCACGCTTTTTCAGTGACTATCGGAGGCGCTGTATCTCCGATTTTAGGCGCTTTAGGTATCGTCTTGCCGGTTTCTGTCATCGGATTTATGGTCGGCCGATTTGTTTTGGCTGTCGGAGAAGCAGGGAACTTTCCTGCAGCAATTAAAACCACAGCAGAATGGTTTCCTAAAAAAGAACGTTCGCTGGCGACCGGAATTTTTAATTCAGGAGCCAATATCGGAGCGATTTTAGCCCCGCTTACCGTTCCCTGGATTGCCACTCATTTGGGTTGGGAATCAACCTTTATTATTGTTGGAGGAATCGGATTCTTGTGGCTTATTTTTTGGTTCTTGTACTACGATTCTCCCAAAGCACTTTTGAAAAAGGGAAAAATTACACAAGCTGAATACGATTACATCCATAGCGATGAAGAAGAACAAAAAATAGAAGTTGTTTCTGAAGAAAAAACAAAGAAAGTCCCTTGGACCAAACTGTTGACTTATCGTCAAACATGGTCTTTTACTTTTGGAAAATTCATGACTGACGGCGTGTGGTGGTTTTTTCTTTTTTGGTTACCGGCTTATCTGAAAGTGAAATACAACATGACAGGAACCGATATCATGCTTCCTTTGACTGTTTTATATAGTATGACAATGATCGGTAGTATTGGCGGAGGTTGGTTTCCTGCATTTTTCATCAAGAAAGGAATGGAAACATATCAGGCAAGAATGGTCGCTATGTTCCTTATTGCTCTGTTTCCGTTAGTTGTTTTAGCTGCTCAGCCTTTGGGCGGAGTTTCTTATTGGTTTCCAATCATTTTAATCGGAATCGGAGCATCTGCTCACCAAGCCTGGTCGGCCAATATATTTACTACCGTTTCCGATATGTTCCCCAAAAAGGCCGTAGCATCTGTTACCGGTATCGGTGGTATGGCGGGAGGCCTTGGAGGCGTCGCTGTTTCTAAAATCGGCGGTTGGCTTTTTGATCATTACCAAGCGATGGGTAATATTGAGAAAGGCTACGCTATCATGTTCTCATTCTGTGCAGTCGCCTATCTGATTGCCTGGGGTGTAATGAAGATGTTAGTCCCTAAGTATAAATTGATCACAGACCTTTAATAAAATAAAAAGAGATGAGGAAAATAGCTGCAACCTTTATTTTTCTCATCTCTTTTAGTTCTTATTTTTTTATTTCTGAAGGGTAGGAATTTTCTCGATAAACCTTTTTTAACAATGTTGTTCCGTTTTGTTTTGCCATTTTGTTTAATTGTTCCGTTCTGTTTAATAATCATAACCTTTAAAAAAAGTTATATTGTATAAATCTCTTCTATATTTGTAACAGTTTTGAGCGCTTGTTGAGTATTGAAAAAATCACGATGATGAAATCACTTCTTGAATATCTTCGAGTATTACTTAAAGAAATTAACGGCATTGAGCTTGCTAATGTGTTCAGGTTCAAATCGTTTAAGTGTGGAGATGATTTTGGGCCGCATCGTCATAAACGGATTGAAATTAATTTCATTCAGAAAGGGGCTTGCACGATGATTTTTGGAAAAGAATCCGTGACTTTCAAAGAGAATGAAATGATGATTATTTTCCCTTTTGCCGAACATTCTTTTATCCCTCATAAAGAAGGTGTTTCATTGATGCAATTGGAGTTTATGCCCGACTTGTTTTATGCCATTGCAGAAAAAGAAGAACATGATCTTTCATTTTTAAAAGAAATGCTTTCTGAGAATAATGAAAGAAAGTACATCAAAATTATTAATAATATCAGATTAATTCGTTCGGTGCAACGTATAATTGATGAATTGATCGATCAGAAAGAATTCTACGATTTGTTGGTTTTGATCTACTATACGGAGCTTTTGATATTGGTTTCCAGACAAATGAAACACCAGTTGTTACCGCTTAAAGATGGCCCGTTACCCCAAGCATTGACAATCATCCAATCGTCTTTTACCCGTAATATTTCTTTGAAAGAAATTGCTTCCCGTTGCGGTGTCAGCGAACGCTACATGCGCAAATTATTTTCGACCCAGATTCATGCTCCGTTTACGGAATATATTCATGAATTGCGGATAAATAAAGCCAAGGAACTGTTTCATCATACCAATCACTCTGTCAAGGAAGTCGCTTATATGTGCGGTTTTAATTCGGTCATTTACTTCAATCGTATTTTCAAGCAATACACAGGGATTTCCCCGGGTAATTATCAATCATTAAAAAAGTAGAGCCATGAAAATACACCATTTAATAATCACATTTGCATTCGTTTTGCTACTTTCCGGTTGCCGGGAAGCCGGTTTGAAATTGACTCCTTCTCGAAATGATCTCATTTTTACTGAGTTGGCTTCGACCTGGGACGAAGGTATCCCGTTGGGAAATGGGATCATCGGGGCTCTGGTCTGGCAAAGAGACAGCGTTTTGCGATTTTCTTTGGATCATGTCGGATTATGGGATCTTCGTCCGATGGTTAACCGGGATTCTCTTTCTACAAAAAATTTCAAGTGGGTTCAGGAACAGGTATTCAAAAAAGATTACGAGCCTGTACAATGGATGTATGATGTCCCCTATGACACTTCCGCTTTTCCTACAAAGATTCCGGGAGCCGCTTTGGAATTTAATATCCTCAAACTGGGGAAGGTCGATTCGGTGCGTTTATTTCTCAATCAGGCGATATGTGAAGTACAATGGTCGGGAGGAACCCGATTGCAGACGTTTGTCCATGCAACCGAAAATGCCGGTTGGTTTCGATTTGAAAATGTATCTGAAGACTTTAAACCGGTGTTGGTGCCGCCGGTTTATCAAGAGCGCACCGAAGGGATAGCCAGTCCGGTAGCAGGACAAGATCTGGGTCGTCTGGGCTATACTCAGGGAATGGTTACAGAGACGACCAATACCATTCTTTATCATCAGGAAGGGAGCAATGGATTTTATTATGAAGTTGCAGTTACCTATCATTATTCCGGGAAAAATCTGGAAGGAGTCTGGTCGGTTACTCCGAAGTCTGAAAACGAAAATCAGTCTGAGGATTTGACTACTCAGGTTCAGAAACATTTGAAGGGAGGTTTTAACGGGTCGTTTACTTCTCACAATGAATGGTGGAAAAACTATTGGGAACAATCGTCTGTTGAAATTCCGGATACCGTTTTGTTGAAACAGTATTACAATGAGATGTATAAATTAGGATCCGTAGCACGAAGTTATTCTCCTCCGATATCTTTACAAGCCGTATGGACTGCCGATAATGGAAAGCTTCCGCCATGGAAAGGCGATTATCATCATGACTTGAATACCCAATTGAGTTATTGGCCTTGTTATACCGGAAATCATCTGACAGAAGGACTTGGATATCTGAATTATTTATGGAAAACGATGCCGGTCAACAAACAATATACTCAAGATTATTTCGGCGTTCAGGGGTTAGCTGTTCCGGGCGTTGCAACTCTTACCGGAGAACCTATGGCCGGTTGGATTCAATATGCTTTCGGACAGACTGTTTCGGCCTGGTTGTCGCACCATTTTTACCTGCATTGGAAATATGCTCAAGATAAGGATTTTTTAAAAAACACAGCCTATCCTTATGTTAAAGAAGTGGCCGTATTTTTGGATGAAATCTCGGTACGGAATAGCGATTCCAAAAGAAAATTAGCGATTAGTTCCAGTCCTGAAATTTTCGATAACAGTCTTCAAGCCTGGTTTTTAACGACGACGAATTACGACTTGGGATTGATCCGTTTTGTGTATACTGCAGCCGCAGAGATGGCTTCCGAATTAGGGTTGAAAGAAGAATGCGAGCATTGGAAGTCCATTTTATCGGAATGGACGGAAGTCGATTTAGACGAACAGGGTGCTTTGACTTTTGCCAAAGGATTTCCCTATCAATCGTCTCATCGTCATTTCTCTCATTTGATGGCCTTTCATCCGTTGGGGCTGATCGATTGGAATAATGGAGAATACGACAGAAATATTATTAAAGCGACAATTAAAAAATTAGACGATTATGGTCCGGATTATTGGTGCGGTTATTCATACAGCTGGCTCGGTAACCTGAAAGCGCGCGCCATGGACGGAGATGGGGCAGCCCAAGCATTAAAGATATTTGCAGAACATTTCTGCCTGAAAAATACTTTTCATGCGAATGGAGACCAAACGAAAGAGGGGTATTCAAGATTTACTTACCGTCCCTTTACTTTGGAAGGGAACATGGCATTTGCTTCCGGAATTCAGGAAATGCTGATTCAAAGTCACACGGGAATAATCCGCCTCTTTCCGGCGATCCCGGATCATTGGAAAAATGTTTCTTTCAATCAGTTAAGAACAATGGGTGCTTTTCTTGTTTCTGCGAAAATGGAAAATGGGAAAATTGTCCGGATCACAATTCACTCGGAGAAAGGAGGACTTTTGCGTTTGCAAATACCCGAAAATAAACAACATAAAGACTCGACGAATAAAAAATTACAGGAAAAAGACGGGGTCTGGATTGTCGAGATGCAGCCCAAAGAAATAATCAATATGCAGTTCTAATTATTAGAGTATTCATTTTTAAAAAGTTAAATTTATGAAGAGACCAAAAAAACGAAAAGTAAAAAAACTCTATTTGAGAAAGATTCAGAGATTTGTTTTACATTCTCTTTTACTTTGTATTGGTGTTGGAGCTTATTGTTTGCATACGGAATCTGCGTTTGCTTCGGAAAATAATGTTGTTCAACAGCAAACTAAAAAATTGTTGTCTGGGACAGTTGTAGACCAACAAGGAAACACGATTCCGGGAGTAAGCATTAAGATTAATGGTAGCTCCGAAGGTACAATAACCCAGGATGATGGAACTTTCGAAATTTCTGTAAGTGTAGGCAGTACGATCACAGTCAGTTATTTAGGTTATGTCTCTACAACTTATGTCGTAGATAACAAAAATAACGTTACAATCGTACTTAGAGAAGACACCAAGCTGATTGATGAAGTGGTGGTGGTAGGATATGCCTCCCAAAAACGAGTTAACTTATCTGGTGCGGTTAACACTGTTAGCGCCAAAGAAATTACCGCCAGACCTGTTACGTCCTTGATCAATGCACTTCAGGGAGCTGTTCCCGGAATGACTGTCATTAATCGTCCGGGAGATGTAGGTAGTGATATTGGAGGTATTAATGTCCGGGGTCGTGGAAACCTTGGAACTTCGTCTCCTTTTTATGTTGTCGATGGTGTTCCGGTAAGCGCTGCTGATTTTGCCCGGATCAACACTTCCGATATTGAAAACGTTTCAATTCTAAAAGATGCTGCCGCTTCTGCTATTTATGGTTCCCGGGCTGCTTACGGGGTTATTTTAGTTACGACTAAAAAAGGGAATACAGGGAAAGTACAAGTGCAATATACAGGTAGTTATGGATGGCAATCTCCAACAGTCCTGCCCGATTTGCTCGGATCGAATGAGTATGCTATGTTGTATAATGAAGCGGATAGGAATGCAGGAAAAACAGTTTTGAGGTTTACCGATGATGAACTGAAAACGATAGCCAGTGGTTCTAATCCGGATTTGTATCCTAATACAGACTGGTATAAATTAGGATTGAATTCGACAGCTCCTTTGTGGGACAGCCAGATTAGTGTCAACGGAGGTACCGATCTTGCCCGGTATTTCGTAAGCGCTGGTATTATGGATCAAAGTTCTCTTGTTCCCGGAAAAGGTTTGAGCCGTTATACTTTCCGTTCCAATATTAATTCGAAAATGTCGGAACATTTCAGTATGGCTGCCAATATCTCTTTCATACGGGATGAAATGGATAATGAAAAAGGACAGATGAATTTCCTTTCTCTTCAAAGAATGGTGCCGTTAATGGTTAATAAACAGTCGAATGGAGATTGGGGAACTATCAACGGAGGAAGAGTAGATGGTGGTTATGCCGCAGCTAATCCTATCCGGTTACTGGAAGAAGGAGGACGTCAAAACTATTATCAAAACCGTTTCCTGGGAAATCTTTCTGCTACATTGACTCCTATAAAGGGATGGAATATCAATGGATTATTGTCTTTCAGAACTTACAGTAGCGCTACGTCAACTTTTACAAATTCAATTGATCCGCTGAATAATTTCCTGACAGGCCAGCCGATTGCCGGAACTGCAGTTACCCCGAATCAATTGGATGAGAACTGGTTGAATGCTTCTAACTTCCTGACGGAGTTGACCACTTCTTATGAACGTTTTTTCACTCCTGATCATTTTGCAAAAATATTTGTGGGTACATCCTACGAAAAATATGAAGAATCTCCTTTGAGAGTCATACGGAAAGACTTTGTGAATAATAGCCTGGGCGCTATCAACGGAGGATCTACCGTACCGGAAAATACGACAGCCACAGGTAATCATTTTGAAAGAGCCTTTGAATCTTTTTTCGGAAGAATCAATTATTCTTACAAAGATCGTTATCTGTTTGAAGCGAATATGCGTATCGACGGTTCTTCCCAGTTTGCCTCAGACCACCGTTGGGGACAATTTCCTTCTTTCTCGGGAGCGTGGAGAATTACTCAAGAACCATTCATGCCGGAAACAAAATGGCTGAATGAGTTGAAGTTACGTGCTTCTTGGGGTAAGTTGGGGAATATCAATAACGTCGGTTATTATGATTTTTATGATGGTTTGGCTTCCGGAACGACTGCGGTATTGGATGAAAAGAAGATCAGTGGTGTGTATCCGAATAAAGTGGCAAATCCTACTTTGACATGGGAAGATGTAACGATGGTTAATGGAGGGTTGGACGCCAGCTTCTTCGGAAATAAATTGTATGTACAACTCGACGCTTACCATAAGATGACCGACCACATTCTTCTTCCGGATCCGGGCGTGCCTGATGAAGCCGGTTTGAGTAGCAGCCAGGTCCCAAGCCGTAATTTAGGAAAAGTACAGAACAATGGACTTGAATTGTCTTTTTCTTATCATGGAAAAATTGGGAATGACTTCGCTTATTCGGTAGGCGGTAACCTGTCTAAAATCTGGAATAAAGTAGTCAAGTTGGATGGAATCTCAAATTATTATACGACAGGAACTTATTACATTATCAGAGAAGGAGATCCTATCGGATCTTTCTATATGTGGAAATCGGATGGTTTATTCGCTTCAGATACCGATGTGAAGGCTCATGCCTATCAAGCTGCAGCTACAAAAGGCGGAGACATTAAATATGTAAACCAGAATGATGACAATGCTATCGATGGAAACGACCGTGTTATTGTTGGAAATGATGTTCCTTATCTGACATATGGAATCAATATCAATCTGGAATATAAAGGTTTCGATTTGTCTATGATCGGACAGGGAGTTCCTGATGTTCAGGTTTATCTGGAAAATGAAGCTTCACAAGCATTCTTTAACGGAGCCGGAGTACACCGGTTTCATTTAGACAGATGGACTACGGAAAATCCGAATCCGAGAGCCAATATGCCGAGAACGCTTCTTTCAGCCAATAGTACGCATAACCTGAAACAGTCTGATTTCTGGTTGTTTGATGCATCTTATTTCCGTATCAAGTCTTTGAGTATCGGATATAATCTGCCTAAATCGATACTGAATCATGTTGGAATACAGCAAGCTAAAATATATGTTGCTTCAAATAATATATTTACGATCCGCGGAGATAAACGCTTGAAAGATTTTGATCCAGAATCTCCTTCATACAGAGCTTCTTATCCTCAGGTTAAGACTATTTCCATTGGTGCGTCTGTTACATTCTAAAACCAGTTAAAAAAAGTATATGAAAATGAAAAAAAATAAATATAAATTATTAATTGTCGCCTTGTTATTTTCGTTAGCCTCTTGTGAAGATAACCTGAATCTGGTACCTCAGGATCAGATATCCAGTGCTACTTTTTGGACTTCTCCGAATGATGCTTTATTGGCCGTGAACGGATGCTATGACTATCTTGAAGGAGACTATGGAAATCCTTATTGGGATGGTTCAGTAGACAATGCTTATTGCCAATATCCCTGGGAAAGCACTGCAACATCAGTCAGTGCCGGAGATATCGATGCAACTATCGATGTGGGTTATAACTCCCGTTATCAGGGAGTCAGACGTTTTAATTATTTTCTGGATAACGTGGACAAGGTTCCTGGTTTGAATCCGGAATTGAAAAAAAGGTACATTTCGGAAGTTCGTTTCATGAGGGCTTTTGTATATTTCAAGTTGTGTCAACTTTTTGGTCCTGTGCCGTTGTTGAAAAACATGTATGATGATCCGACGGATGCAGCAGTGGCTCCTACTACCGAAAATGAAGTCATTAATTATGTAATTGCCGAACTGAAAGAGATCTCGGAAGATAATACGTTGCCTACAAGCTATTCGGGCGGAAACGGAAATGAAAAAGGAAGGATCACACGTGGTGCGGCAGTAGCTTTGAAAGCACGCGTGGAACTTTATTACGGTAAATATGCAGACGCAGTACAAACCGCACAAAAAGTCATGCAAATGGGTTATTCTCTTTTCCGGAAGACATCCTTGACTCCGGAAGACATGGTGGTCGATTATTCCAATGTGATCTCTTTCAAAGATGTTGCGGATAAAGAAAGATTTTATAAAGGATTGTGCAGTTATGAACAACAATTCTGGCAAGCCAATGAAGATAATTCGGAATTTATCCTGGTCAGACAATACATCAATAATTCTTCATGGGATCGCGGAAGCGCTATTAATACTTTGTTCTTACCTCCTCAATTATCAGGTTGGGCTTCTATTACTCCAACTCAGGAGTTAGTCAATGCTTATTGGAATCGAGACGGATCAAAATCCACACCTCCGACTCCTGCAGACAGGGCTAAACATTATAATAAAGGAAAACCGGATAGTGAGTATATCAATGAATTCAAAAATCGTGATACCCGTTTATACGCTTCGATCTTTTATACATCTTCAAAAACAACAACTCCAAGCGGGATTTTTGAATATAACTGGTATGAAGATGCTGCCGGTAAAATCGGTTATGCTTTCCGGAAATTGATTGATATGGAGTATACGATTGAAGCTGATGCGGCACAGGATTTTCCGATTATCCGCTATGCTGAAATTTTGTTGACTTATGCTGAAGCTAAAAACGAATTATCCGGACCAAGTGCTGATATTTTCACTGCATTGAATGACATTCGTGATCGTGCAGGTATGCCGAATGTCGATCCGGCTGTTTATAACACGAAAGAAAAATTACGTGAGATGATCCGGAATGAACGTCGTATTGAATTAGCAGGAGAAGGACATCGGTATGATGATATTCGTCGTTGGGGAATTGCAAAAGATGTCATGAAGCCAATATATGACCTGAATAACAGCATTGTACAAGATCGTTACTGGGAAGATAAGTTCATCAGGATGCCTTATCCTCAGTCTGCTTTGGACCACAACTCTAATTTAGGATCTTTTCAACAAGGGAAAGGTTATTAATGGTTGAGAAAATGAAGTTGTGTCAAAATTATTTTGACACAACTTCTTAAAAATAAATAGAAGTAATGTCGCGAAATCTAATGTCCTCATGAAAAAAATAACTTTATTCTTAATTACCGGCTTGTTGACGGTTGTTACAACGCTTCGTTCTCAGGAGTTGCCCCGTCTTTCGCCGCGTCCATCATCTGTTGCATCTGTTGCAGAATGTAATTTGTCTCTCGATGGGATTTGGAAATTTCAAACACCATCGATTCAAGAAACCCCAATAGAAGTTCCGGGAGAATGGACGATGCAGGGATTTGATGTTCCGGAAGGAGAAACTGCCGTATATATCCGGAATTTTATGTTGCCTGATGATTGGCAAAACAAACGGATAAAGATTCGTTTCGATGGCGTGAGTTCATTTGGATTGGTCAAAGTCAATGGTGTGGCCGTGGGAACACACGAGGGGGGCATGGTTCCTTTTGAACTGGATATCACTTCTGCAATTAAACCGGGAAACAATGAATTGCGTGTGGAAGTTAAAGCCAATACAATAAGTGATCGTATCGGGTGCATTTCTCAGTATGCTGTGCATACTGTCGGCGGCTTGGTACGCAAGGTTGGTTTATACGTTTTACCCGGAATCAATATCGCTTCGTTGGATGCGGTTACGGTTCTTGATCCTTCCTATAAAAATGCCACATTACAGATAACATCCCAAATAGCAAACGAAACAAATAACAACGAAATTGTAACCGTAGACTATACACTTACCGATGCCTCCGGTAAAAAAGTGGCATCGATGCAGGTTACTCCGGATAAACAAAATCATATCAATGCAGATCTGAAAATAAAAAATGCTCACTTGTGGAATCCGGAACAGCCTTATTTATATACCTTAACTACACAATTACTTGTGGATGGGAAAAGTATGCAGGTAAATACACAAAAGGTCGGATTGAGACAAGTAGAACTCAAAAAAAATATTTTTCTGGTTAATGGAAAAAAAATAAAATTACATGGAGTAAACAGACATGAAACGCATCCGTTGCGTGGCCGCAGTCTCACTCCTGAATTATGTCGTAAAGATGCTGAAATTTTTCGCGCCGGAAACTGTAATTACATCCGGACTTCGCATTATCCGCCTTCGGAAGAGTTTTTGGATGCTTGTGATGAATTAGGGTTGTTCGTGGAATGTGAAGCTGCGATTACCTGGATTCAACACCATGCGTCTCCGATCTGGAAATTATGGAATTACGAAGATAAAAAGTTCTTACCTTATATGTTACAAGCGAATCTGGATAATATTGTCGGGAATCGCAGACACCCTTCGATTATTATCTGGTCATTGGGAAATGAATCCCGCTGGTCTGGTTTATGGGAAGAAGTGTTAACCACGGTTAAAAAATCAGACCCTTCTCGTCCGACGAGTTTTCATGACCAATGTTGGGGCGGTTTCAATAATGCCGGAAGTAAAGCGGATGTAGCCAATTTTCATTATCCGGGAATGAGCGGTCCTGCCGCTTGCGACACAATGACTCGTCCGACTTTGTTCGGAGAATATGCTCATTTGTCGTGTTATAACCGTCCGGAACTGGCGACAGATCCGGGTGTTCGCGCTGCTTTTGGAAAGCCGCTCGTACAAATGTATGACTCGATTTATGCTCATGATGTTTGCCTGGGAGGCGCGTTATGGAGTGGTATCGACGATATTTTCCATTTGGCCGACAAACGTATCCTGGGATACGGTCCCTGGGGACCTATCGACGGATGGAGACGGGAGAAGCCGGAATATACGGGAATGAAACAGGCTTACAGTCCGTTCCGTCTACTGGATTATACCTGGAAATACGATGAAAAGAAAAAAATAACAATCGTTGAGTTAAATGTAGAAAATCGTTATGATTTCATTAACTTTTCTCAAGTCGCGATTGAATATGGAACAAAAAACGGACAGATGTTTCCGTTGAAAATAAATCTTCAACCTCGCTCCAGAGGAAAAGTGTCGATTCCGGTACAGCCCGGTTTGAACGAACTTTATTTGAAAGTGACTGATCCAAGGGGCTTTGTGTGTGCAGAAGAATTGTTATCAATTAAAAAAGAATTACCTGATGAACATCCTGCCTCCAAAACATTTGATCTGGAAGAAACCAATGAGGCCTATGTTATTAATCATATAAATAAAACCCAGCGTTTTGTAATCAGTAAAGTAACCGGATTGATTACTCGCGCCACAAACAGGAATAAGGTGGTTCTGCAGCAAGGTCCTGTATTCTGTTTGGTCCCAATGAATTTTGATGATGGAGGAAAACCGAATGTAGCCGGAGAAACCTATCAGAACAACATTTATCCGGTAAAAAATTATCCGGCCTATACCTTGTTTGCTAAACACATACATCCGGAGAAAAAACCCGACGGAAGTATCGAAATTCAAGCCGAATTATCATTTTATGAAGGTTCGACCGGAAAAATTACCTATCATTTTGGCTTGAACAGCGAGGTGTCAGTTGCTTACGAAATAACTTTGGATGCGGAAGAAGAAATAAGACCTCGCCAGTACGGCCTGTTGATGCAACTTCCGGTTTCTTATCAAACGCTGGAGTGGCAGCGTAAGGGAGAGTTTACGGTTTATCCGGATCACGATATTGCCCGAACAAAAGGAACAGCCCGGTTAAATGCCAATAACTTGTATGAGGTGGAAGCCTGGAGGCAAATCCCGCAGGGAGCTTGGAAGGATGATGCCAATATATGTGGTTCGGTGGATTTCCGTTCTACAAAAAGTCGAATCGAAAATGCTTCTTTAACAGATGATTCAGGCCATGGTATTTATATCAGGAGTAATGCCAGACAAGCGTTGAGAGCCTGGTTGCAAGACGGATGTATTCAACTGCTTATTGCTGACTACAATAATGGCGGATCCGAACCATTTTATGGTTCTCCGTTTACTTCCGATCGTGTCAAATTAAAAAAAGGAGATGTTTTGAAAGGTCAGGTTGTATTCAAGTTAAACGAATAAGTCAATGAAACTTTCATCACTTGATATTTTTATTTTTATAGGATATTGCCTGCTTATTTTATGTATAGGACTATTTGTATCCCGAAATAAAAAAGGACAAGAAAAAGATAGCAGCGATTATTTTCTTGCCGGAAGAGGTTTAGCCTGGTGGGCTATCGGAGCATCAATCATCGCGTCCAATATTTCAGCCGAACAATTCATCGGGATGTCGGGATCAGGGTATGCAATCGGCTTGGGAATAGCTACATATGAATGGATTGCTGCTTTGGGGCTTATTATTGTCGCCAAATGGTTTCTCCCGATTTTTCTGAAGAAACGCATCTATACGATGCCGCAATTTTTGGAACAACGTTTTGATTCGCGGGTAAAAACGGTCATGACAATTTTTTGGTTGGCTGTCTTTATCTTTATTAATCTGACTTCCATCATGTATCTGGGAGCGTTGACTATTCATAATGTGATCGGTATTCCTCTCCTGTATGGCGTTGTTTTTCTGGCCGTTTTTGCCGGGATCTATTCCATATACGGAGGATTGAAAGCTGTTGCCATTACCGATGTCATTCAGGTCATATTCCTGATTGGAGGAGGATTGCTTACTACTTTTGTTGCGGTCAATGCGTTGGGAGACGGCGAAGGCCTGACCCGTGGTTTTGCGAATCTTTATGAATCGTCCAGGGATAAGTTTCATTTAATACTTGATCCGTCTCATCCCGGTTATAAAGATTTACCCGGATTGTCGGTCATTCTTGGAGGTCTGTGGGTTGCCAATCTCTATTATTGGGGTTGTAACCAGTATATTATACAACGTGCGCTGGCAGCAAAATCAATCGATGAAGCTCAGAAGGGTATGCAATTTGCAGGACTATTGAAATTGTTAATCCCGCTGATTGTTGTTATTCCCGGAATTGCAGTGTATGCTCTGAATGTGAAGCTTGGTAAATCGGATGAAGCATACCCGTGGTTGCTGGCCAATGTCATTCCCGAAGGTATCAGAGGACTTGCTTTTGCTGCGTTGATCGCGGCGATTGTCAGTTCATTGGCTTCGATGATGAATAGTATTGCTACTATTTTTACCATGGACATTTATAAACCGTATATCAATAAAAATGCAAGTGAAAATAAATTGGTGAATATCGGGCGGTTGTCCAGTTTTGTTGCTTTAATTATAGCCGTTGTCATTTCACCGATGTTATCGACTATCGATCAAGCTTTTCAATATATTCAGGAATTTACCGGATTCATTAGTCCCGGAGCATTGGCTATTTTCCTGGCAGGATTTTTCTATAAAAAAGCAACTTCCAATGGGGCATTGCTGGCTGCTATCGGAACGTTTGTCTTTTCTGTGGTTATGAAATTAGCTTGGCCTGAGTTGCCGTGGATGGATAGAATGTTAATCGTATTTATACTTTGTTTCCTGATCATAGTGATCACAGCCTTCATAGAGAAAAAAGGCCCGAGTGAAAAAGCGATCGAAATCACACCGGATTTATTCAAGACGTCCAAGACATTCAATATTGTTTCGGTTATAATTATTATAATCCTGATACTGTTTTATGTGGCGTGGTGGTAAATTAGATATAAGTTTTAATTGAAAATCAATAAATAAAAATGAAGCATAGAGATAGAGTAATAGCTGCATTGAATCATGAAATAACAGACAGGGTTCCTTTTCAGGCTACTTTTACCCCTGAGTTTGCGAATCGTTTGAGAGCATATTTCGGCTTGGAACCTCGTTTTTCGGAGCCTCATCATCGCGAATGGTATGGATATGATCTGGAATTATTAACCGGACAAGATGCTTTGCAGGCAGGAGTGGGCTGGTTTACCAATTATTATTTAAAGGACGAGCCTTATGTGGATAACTGGGGAGTTAAATGGAAGATAGATCCGTATGATACTCCTTTCGGGGAAGGAAAATACACCAACCTGGCCGGAGGTCCGCTGGCTGGAGATGAAATCGATATCAGTGCCTACCAGGCGCCGGATCCGCATGCTCCGGGATTATATGATCATGTCGACCAATTGCTCCGTGAATATAAAGATGAATATTATATTATCGGACGGGTACATTGTACCGTTTTTGAATCCGCCTGGGCGTTACGTGGTTTTGAAGATCTGCTGATGGATTTGTATGTGGATCCGGATAAAGCGAATCAAATCCTGGATACGACATTCTCATATCATTTGGAAGTATCTAAGACGCTGGCTAAAAGAGGAGTAGATATGATCTGGCTGGGAGATGACTACGGTTCTCAAACCGGCTTATTGTTAAATCCTGAAACCTGGAATGAGTTTTTCAAATCACGCTATGCTCGTATCTGTGAGGAAGTAAAAGCAATCAATAAAGACATTAAAATCGCATTCCATTCCGATGGCTGTGTGTACGATATCATCCCGGGTCTGATAGAAGCGGGTGTCGATGTCTTGAATCCGATACAAACCGAATGCATGGATCCTGTGTTACTGAAGGAAAAATATGGAAAAAATCTGTCTTTCTTTGGTGGAGTGGCGGTGCAATCAACGTTGCCGATGGGAACCCTGGCAGATATCTGTAGAGAATTCGAATGGCTGAAAGGTAATTTGGGAAGAGATGGCGGCTGGCTTTGTGCACCAACCCATCACGTCCAACAAGATACTCCCATCGAAAACTTTATGGAGTTGGTCAAATGTGTACAATCTGAATGATAAAAATACAATCTGGAAATGGAGAAATCAATGTTATATGAAGCTGTGCTGAAAGGCAAATTCAAAGATGCAGTCGTTGAGACTGAAAATTTATTGGAAAAAGGAATAGATCCTCAAAGCATTATTAATAATGAGCTTATTCCTGCTATGGCTGAAGTCGGAGCGCTTTTCGAGGCAGGCAAAGCATTTATTCCGGAAATGCTTTTAGCCGCCAAATCGATGAAAAGTTCTTTAGAAAAAATTAAACCGTATCTGGCTCCTGGCAATTCTTTCAGTACGGGAACAGTGGTTATCGGAACAGTCAAGGGAGATCTGCACGATATCGGAAAAAACCTGGTGTCTTCCATGTTGGAAGGTGCCGGATTCGATGTAATTAATCTGGGGATCGATATCCCTACGGAAAAATTCGTAGAAGCAGTTGTTGAGAATAAAGCCGATATTTTATGTCTTTCTGCATTGCTTACGACGACGATGACTCAAATGGAGGTAATCATTAAGGCTTGTGAGCAGGCCGGAATCAGAAATAATGTCAAAATTATGATCGGAGGAGCTCCTGTTACGGAACAGTTTGCGAAGCAAATCGGCGCGGATGCGTATGCAGATAATGCTCCTGCTGCAGCGGAATATGCAAAAAAATTAGTCGGGAAATCATAAATAAATAAGGCTATGACAGATCTGAAATCATGGGTTAATGATCTTTTTATAACAAAAAAAAGGGTTGCTATCCCTATCATGACTCATCCGGGTATTGAAATCATCGGGGCTTCGGTTAAGCAGGCCGTTTGTGACGGACAAGTCCATTTTGAAGCGATAAAAGCATTGAACGAGCGTTTCCCTTCTGCTGCGACAACGGTCATTATGGATTTGACAGTAGAGGCAGAAGCATTTGGGGCAACGGTTATTTTTCCGGAAGAAGAAATTCCTTCTGTGTCAGGTCGTTTGCTGGAAGATGAAGAAGCTATCGAGGCGTTGGAGGTTCCGGACTTAACGAAAGGACGTATTCCTCCATATTTGCTGGCGAATAAGTTATCGGTGGAATATTTTAAGGATAAACCGGTTTTTGCAGGCTGTATCGGCCCGTTCTCTCTGGCCGGACGATTATATGACATGTCGGAAATGATGATGTTATGTTATTCCGATCCTGAACCGGCAGCCAGGCTGTTGCAAAAATGCACCGATTTTCTTTTGAACTATTGTACGGAATTGAAAAAAATCGGAGTCGATGGAGTGGTAATTGCTGAACCTGCAGCAGGATTACTCTCCAATGATGGTTGTTATGAATTTTCTTCTCTCTATATCAAACAAATCGTAGAAAAACTACAGGACGAGCATTTTATGATCATCCTTCATAATTGCGGAAATACCGGTCATTGCACGGAAGCCATGCTTACTACAAATGCCGCTTCTCTGCATTTCGGAAATAAGGCTGATATGGTTCAAGCTTTGACTCAGTGTCCGTCTGATGTATTGGTCTGGGGAAATCTGGATCCTGTAACGCTCTTTAAGCAAGCTTCTGCGGAAGAATTAAAGAGCGAAACGTTGGATTTGTTACGAAAAACAAAGGAATATCCTCATTTTGTTCTGTCATCGGGTTGCGACACTCCGCCTCACACTCCGATGGAAAATATACAGGCATTTTTTGACGCTTTAGCCGAGTACAATGCCAGTATATGATCTCTGGAGAAACGATCATAAGCTACGATGACCTGGATATTGACCTTCAGGATATCTATATCGCTTTAGGGTATGGTAAGAATGTTCCTGAGGAATTGGTCAGGGAATCGATTCAGGAAGTTATTGATGTAATTGCTCCCCAAGTCCGCTCCTGCTATTATTTTGATACCTTTGAAGGTCACTTGTCAAAGGAGTCTTTGACTATCGGAAAGATAGAGTTTTGTATCGGGAAAATCATTTCTTCACAAATGAAGAAAAGCGAAAAGTTCGTTCTTTTTGCTGCTACAGCCGGAATGGAATTTGAGAATTATCTGGAAGAGATTAAAGAAGAGGGCGATATTTTTCGCCTTTATATTGCAGACGCTTTGGGTTCGATCATTGTGGAACGTACGGCAGATAAGCTGGAACAGCACCTTTTCTCTTTGATATCTCCCGGGGGATACCGGCATACCAACCGTTTCAGTCCCGGTTATTGCGGCTGGCTTGTCAATGAACAGCAGAAACTATTTTCCTTTTTGCCTGCACAAGTATGCAACATCTCTCTGATGGAATCATCTTTGATGTATCCTGTGAAATCGGTAAGCGGTGTGATTGGAATCGGACTCGATGTTTCAAAAAAAGAATATACCTGTAATATTTGTAATTATAAAAACTGTTATAAACGCTATTCCGGAGAATAATCGGAATGTATATGAAGTAATTTTTCCCAAATGTTGTTAAACAACATGTTTTTTAGATGACAACCAGATGAATTTGTATGTAATTTTGCATGCAAATTTCTTATTGATAAATTTAACGAGTACTTTTATGAAAGTTGGCATTCTTAAAGAGATTAAATCTCAGGAAAATCGTGTGTCTATGACTCCGGCCGGAGTCGAGCAAATGGTTATGCATGGTCATACTGTTTTGGTCGAGCGCAATGCAGGAGTTGGCAGTAGTTTTTCCAATGAAGAGTATACAAAAGTAGGTGGTATCATTGTGGATACACCTCAGGAAATATTTGCGCAAGCAGATATGGTCATGCACGTGAAGGAAATCCTTCCGCCGGAGTATGATTTATTGCGTCCGGGTCAGATTGTTTTTACTTACCTTCATTTGGCTGCAGATTTGGAGCAAACGAAAGCTTTAATGAAAAGTAAGTGTGTAGCGATTGCTTATGAAACAGTCGAATTAAACGGAGGACGACTTCCATTGCTTCAGCCGATGAGTGAAGTAGCCGGTCGTATGTCTATTCAGGAAGCTGCCCGCTTTTTAGAAATGGCTCAGGGTGGTGCCGGTTTGTTACTGGGTGGAGTTCCCGGAGTTCCTCCTGCAAAAGTGATGGTAATCGGAGGTGGTATCGTCGGTGTAAACGCAGCCAAAATGGCTTGTGGACTTGGCGCTGATGTTACTATCTATGATGTGAATCTGGAGAGACTTCGTTATCTGAGCGATGTGATGCCTGCTAATTGTAAGTTGATCATGTATAGTCCGTTATCTATCCGTGAAGATATTAAGTCTGCCGATGTGGTCGTAGGTGCTGTCTTAGTTGCCGGAGCCAAAGCTCCAAAATTGGTTACACGCGATATGATCTCCACGATGAAAAAAGGTTCTGTGATGGTGGATGTGGCTATCGATCAGGGAGGATGCTTTGAAACTTCACGCCCGACAACGCATACGGATCCTGTTTTTACTATCGATGGTGTGACTCAGTATTGTGTGGCCAACATGCCGGGAGCTGTTGCCCGTACCTCCACGATCGCCCTTACCAATGCGACATTACCTTATGCTTTACAGATTGCGGATAAAGGTTGGGAAAAAGCATTGGCAGAAGATCCTGCTTTAGCGAAAGGTCTTAATGTGTGTGATGGAAAAGTCGTTTACAAACCAGTGGCTGAAGCGCTTGATTTGCCCTACGAATCCAGATAATGAAACTACCGCAGGAGTTTATACATGATCAACAAAACCTACTGAAGGCTCAATATCAGGAATTTGCTGAAGCATTAAATTCCGAAAGCCCGGTAAGCATCCGTATAAATCCTGAAAAAGCAGATACATCCCTTCTGTCCCCTTTAGGAGGGGAAGAAGGGATCATTCTTAAAGACCGTTTGAATATTCCTTGGTGTAGCACCGGATATTATCTGGAATCCCGGCCTTTTTTTACGTTTGATCCTTTATTTCATGCAGGATGTTATTATGTTCAGGAAGCTTCGTCGATGTTTCTTGAACAAGCCGTAAAATCATCTATCCATACTCCTGTAAATGCTCTTGATTTATGTGCTGCTCCGGGAGGAAAATCCACCCACCTCTCTGCCTTATTACCCAAGGGAAGTTTATTGGTTTCCAATGAAGTCATACGAAGTCGTGCGAATATATTGGCAGAAAATGTGATGAAATGGGGAAATCCTTCCGTTGTTGTGACGAACAATGATCCTTCGGATATCGGTAGACTGACTCATTTTTTTGATGTCATCCTTGCCGATGTACCCTGTTCCGGAGAAGGGATGTTCCGGAAAGATCCGGTAGCCATTGAAGAATGGTCTCCGGGAAATGTCGCTCTGTGTGCCGAACGGCAAAGAAGAATCGTTGCTGCTATTTGGCCTGCGTTGAAACCGGGAGGTTTGTTGATTTATAGTACCTGCACCTACAATACACGCGAAAATGAAGAGAATATTCAATGGATCTCAGACACGATGGGTGGAGAAGTGTTGCCTGTCTTTACAGAACCGCTGTGGGGTGTTACCGGAAGCCTTTGTGATGCGGTTCCTCAGTTGCCCGTCAGTCGTTTTTTACCCCATCGTACGAAAGGAGAGGGCTTTTTTATGGCCGTTATTCGCAAGAAAGATGAAAGTGAAGTTACGATCAACTTTTCTTCCGGTCGTTCTTCTCGTTCCGGAGAAAGTAAAAAAAAGAACCTGGATTATCCGCAAGAATTGAGATCCTGGTTGAATGATCCCCAAGATTTCTTTATCGTATCAGATAAAAATGAATACCAGGCAATTCCGCTTCTGCATCAGGAAAAGCAAGAAACATTGAAAAAAACGTTGAGAGTGATTCATGCTGGTGTTCCGTTGGGCGAACTCAAGGGGAAAGACCTAATTCCCGCCCATGCTTTGAGCTTGTCGTCTGTATGTCGTCCGGAGGCTTTCCCGGCATTGGAGTTGACTTTGAAAGAAGCAATTCATTATTTGAGGAAAGAAGCTTTGTTCAATATTCCTGAAAAAAGTCCGAAAGGTTATAATCTCATTACCTATAAAGGCCGGCCGCTTGGATTTATAAAAAACATAGGATCCCGGGCGAACAATCTTTATCCGCAAGAATGGAGAATTCGTAAAAATCCGATTTAATCCGAAGTCAATGCAAATATTCGGTAATCTGTCCGCTGATTTGCATCAAAGAAATTTCACAGATTTTGGTATTGTACCGGGCTAAAAGTAACCGTTCTTCTGCTGAAAGTAAACTGTTTTGGGCTTCCCTCAGTTCTATTCCTGAAAGTTCTCCCAACTTATATCGTTCAATAGCGATTTCGTAATTTTCTTTTGCCGTTTCAAGATTTTCTTTTTCCAGGCTTGTCAGTTCGAGGTTGTTTTCGTATGCCATCCAAACATTGGCTAAATTTGCTTTGAGATTAAGTTCTGTTTGCTGGTATTCCAATTGCCGGTTTTCAATTTGTAATTTTGCATTTTTTTGTTCCCGACGTCTGTTAAACCCATCAAAAATATTGAATCCCAAGGTTAATCCGTAATTGAATCCATTGGTTCTTTGTCTGTCAAAACTTCCGGTTTCATATTGGTTTTGCGTATATCCATATCCTGCATTTAGTCTGAGATACGGATAGTTACGGCTTTGGATAGCCTTCAAGTCCAATTCGCTGAGTCGTTTGTTTTTTTGAGAAAGAAGCAATAGGGAATTATATTGTATCATATTGTTCCAGATCACTTCTTCTTTCAACAGGCTATTCGGTTCTATGATCGAATCTGCGACAGTGAGCATTTCAGAAACATTTTCAAGCGCCATGAGTTGGTTTAAAGTAACACTGGAAGTATAGAGTAACTCCTGTTGTTTGATGAGGTTAGAACTATCGGCATTGAAATCGACGCGTGCCTGTTGCAGGTCGAGTCGCGACATCGATCCGATATTATAGCGGGCTTCCACGATTCTTAATCGTTCTTTGGATAAAGAGACCGCATATTTTAAGTTTGACAAGCGGATGTTTTGCCGCACATAGTTGTAATATTCTGCTGTAAGATTGGATATGAAATCTTCAATGGCCAGGCGGGTATTTAATTCTCCCATTTGTTGTAGCTCTTTCAACCGGCTGTATTTGGCTTGTATCTGAAATCCGTCGAACAATGTCCAGTTCAGGTTAACCCCTGCATTTGCCGTCTGGTTGTCGATACCGTTGGTTTGGTTGATATCTCCGTTATTCAGTCTTTGTTCAACATTGTTATGGGTTCCTGAATATCCCGCATTGAGATCGATTGTCGGTAAATACCCTGCATTTCCGATTGAAAAATTATTGTCAGAAATTTTTTGTTCATTGCGGACGATTCTGATGTTGTAGTTTTGTTCCAATCCGGTTTCGAGGCACTGTTTCAATCCATATATCTGCTGAGCGTTAACTTCAGCAAATAGGTATAAAGAGATCAATAAAAGTATAAACCTTATTTTTTTCATTTTTTCATTTTTTTATGCCTGTTTGTTGAAATGAGCATATACATGGCAGGGACGACATACATCGTTAAAAGGGTAGATACCAGCATCCCTCCGATAACTGCAACGCCCATTGCTATCCGTCCGTTAGCTCCTTCACCGCTGGCAAAGGCTAAAGGTAAGGCGCCAAGCATCGTTGAAAAACTTGTCATCAGGATAGGGCGCAGACGTTGTACCGAAGCATTGTGAATCGCTTCGAATTTTCTGATTCCCGAATCCTGCCTCTGATTGGCAAATTCCACGATAAGGATTCCGTTTTTAGCGACTAACCCGATTAGCATGATGATTCCGATTTCGCTGAAAATATTCATTGTTATTCCTGCGAAGAACATGAAAATAAGCGCTCCGGCAATGGCCAGAGGAACGGTAAACATGATAACAAAAGGATCTTTGAAACTTTCAAATTGAGCTGCCAGGATCAAATAGATCAAAAGAAGCGCCAGGATAAACGCAAACATTAGGCTGGATGAACTCTCCCGGAACTCCTTGGAGTCTCCTGACAACGCTGTGCGGAACGTTTCATCAAGAGTTTCTTTGGCGATTTTATCCATTTCTTCCAATCCTTCACCGATAGTGACACCCTTTGCTAATCCGGAAGAAATCGTTGCCGCTTTGAAACGGTTGTAGCGATATAATGTAGGAGGAGCGACACTCTCTTGCAGTGTAACCAGGTTATCTAGCTGGATCATTTCCCCCGGTGCATTTTTGATATAAATAGATTTCAGATCAAGAGGTGTGTTCCGTTGCTGACGGTTGATTTCTCCTAAAATCTGATATTGTTTCCCATTCATATAGAAATAGCCCATGCGTTGTCCACTCAATGCGTATTGCAATGTCTGTCCGATATCTCTTGTACTGACCCCCAGTAACGCGGCTTTGTCACGATTGATTTCGATCTGGGTTTCCGGTTTGGTAAATTTCAGGTTGACATCCGACATTTGGAATTTAGGATTGGCTTGGACTTTCTCCATGAATCTCGGGATATATTCCTGTAATTTCTCTAACGTAGGAGCCTGAAGGACATACTGAATCGGCATGCTGGCCCTCCGTCCTCCGAAAGTAGATTGCTGTTGTACGAAAGCCCTGGCTTCCGTTTCTTTTCTCACAGCGCCGGAAAGAGCGTCTGCTATTTCCATTTGGCTGCGGTCCCGTTCTTTTATATCAGGTAATGTTAACCTTACAAAACCCATAGAAGAGCGAATCATTGTCGTATTTATTTTTCTTTCGGGCACAATGGAATCGACTATCTGAGAAATTCTTTTTGTATAATCCCTGTAAAATTCGTAAGTGGCACCTTCCGGACCTCTGCTGTTGACATTGACTTGAGAACGGTCTTCCAGTGGAGCCATTTCTGCAGGGATATGCGTTCCCAGGTAGAAAATAAGAATCAATGTTGCCAGAATAATCGGCAAAGTAATGATCTTATGGTTAAGCATATAATCCAGGGATTTACTGTAAAGACGGTTCATCCCATCGAAGAATGGTTCGGTTTTGGTATATAACCAATTTTGTTTCTCCCTTCTCTTTAATAGCTTTGTAGCTAACATGGGAGTAAATGTCAATGCCACAAATGCTGAAATCAGTACAGCTCCTGATACTACGATACTGAATTCTTTGAATAGTCGTCCCGTCATCCCTTGTAAAAATACAATCGGAAAGAAGACAGCTACTAAGGTAATGGTTGTGGATATGATGGCAAAAAAGATTTCTTTGGATCCTTCAATACCGGCTTCTTTGGGACTCATCCCTTTTTCGATCCGGACATAGATGTTTTCGGTAACTACAATCGCGTCATCGACTACCAGGCCTACAGCCAGAACGACTGCCAGCATGGATAATACATTGATGGAGAATCCGGATATATACATAACAAAAAAAGCGCCGACCAATGATACCGGAATGACGACACAAGGGACGAGCGTGACCCTCCAATCCCGCAGGAACAAGAAAATAATCAATACAACTAACGCAAAAGCGATGTAGATGGTTTCTTGCACTTCGCTGATTGATGCGCGAATAAACCGGGTATTGTCAAAGGCGATGTCGATTTTGACATCTTCGGGAAGGTCTTTTTTCATTTGCTCCAAACGGAGCATGACTTCGTTGGATATTTCGATCTGATTGGCTCCGGGTTGCGGAACAACAACTGCAGCTACCATTGGAACTCCATTCCGGTACATGATACTTCGTATGTCTTCGGGTCCGAGTTCGGCGTATCCTACATCACTGAAGCGAACAATGTTATAATTATCTTGCTTGATAACCATGTTATTGAACTCTTCAGGTGTTTTCATTAGCCCTAATGTTCTGATACTCAGTTGCATTTTATCTCCTTCGATACTTCCGGAAGGCAATTCCACATTTTCTTTGTCGATGGTATTCTTAATGTCCATAGGAGTGACATTGTAGGCGGCCATTTTTACAGGGTCCAGCCAAAGCCGCATGGAATAACGTTTTTCGCCCCAAATACTAACCGAACTGACATTGGGGATTGTTTGAAGGCGTTCTTTAACAGTTAAGTCTGCGATCTCACTCAGCTCGAGTAACGATCGTTTCTCGCTTTGTATCGTGACTTGTATGATCGGATCGGAATCGGCATCGGCTTTGGATACGGTAGGCGGATCACAATCCCTTGGGAGGTAGCGCTGTGCGCGTGAAACTTTATCTCTGACGTCGTTCGCTGCAGTTTCCAGATCAACATCCAGTTCGAATTCGACGGTAATCCGGCAAGAGCCTTGACTACTACTACTCGTCAATGAACGGATACCCGGAATTCCGTTGATGTTTTGTTCCAATGGTTCTGTAATCTGATTTTCAATAACATCTGCATTCGCCCCCGGATAAGAAACATCGACGGATATGATGGGGTTATCCACATTGGGATATTCCCGGACGCCTAAATAAGTATAACCGATCATCCCTAATAAAAAGATGATCAAAACAAAGACGGTGGATAGAACCGGCCTTTTTATGCTTAACTCGGAGATATTCATTGTTTATTGATTATATGATCGATTGTAACCGGCATCCCGTCCCGAAGCTGCATAACTCCGGAAATAATCAGTGTATCGCCGGGAGAAGCTCCCTGTAATATTTGTACTTCGGATGCGGTTCGTAAACCCTTCGTCAGTTCGATTTGCTTTGCTTTCCCGTCTTTGTATAAATAGGCAATATCTCGTCCCATTTCTGCAATAATAGCTTCACTGGGGACTGTCAGCGCATTTTTGATCTCTTTCAATTGGATGACGATAGAAGCCGAACGGCCAGGTTTCAATCGTCCGTTGGCATTCGGGTAGATTGCCCGTGCTTTCAGAGACCTGGTTTTCATGTCGATACTGGATTCTATGGCATAGACCGTAGCTTTGTATGTATTCAGATCGTTTTCGATGGAGAAATTCAGATTGGTGCCCGGATTGATTTCAGAAGCAATGCGTTCATTGATGGAAAATTCAATTTTCAAAGGAATGATTTTCGTTAACTTGGCAACGATGGTAGACGGAGAAGCGTAAGTCCCCTCGCTGACTAACCGCAACCCTATTTCTCCATCAAAAGGAGCCCGGAGTTCTGTTTGACTGATTCTTGCTTTAACCGATTGGATATCTGCATTGAGTTTTTCTAACTCGGTGGTTACCTGCTCGTAAGTCTCTTTACTCACGGCATCTTTGGCCAGCAATGCTTTTTGACGATATACCCGATCTTCGGCCAAAGGAATTTGTGCCTCTAATTTTTTAAGCTCGGCTTGCAAAGGACTATCGTTTACTTTGGCCAATAGATCGCCTTTTTTGACGACAGTTCCTTCTTTGAAGTAGATATGGGTAATCTTTCCGGAAGTTTCAAATGAAAGACTGACTTCTTCATCGGGAATTAAGCTTCCTGTTGTTTTGAAATCGTCATTCAAATGCTGATAATTGAGAATTTCGACATTGACATTCAATGCTCTATTCCCGCCGGGATTTCTCATTGACGTTGACTGCGGCCCCTCTTTTGATTTGTTGTTTTCAAAAAAATGGCGACGAATAGTCGGATAAAATGCCATTCCTGCAATAAATAACACAATGACAATAATGAGAATTATTTGTGTATTTTTTTTCATACTGAATATTTTTATATTATTGTCGTATGGAAACTTGCATACTCATTGACTTTGGATTACATCAATGTAAATGCTCGTTTTCATAACAATAAATGGATATCTGAAGCAAAAATAAAAAATTACGCCTAATTTTAGATTATTTTTAGTCGCATAGGTTTAAATAGCCTAAATCTTTTAGGCTATTTAAACCTATTTTAGTGATTTTTTTACATTGATTTAGCAATACCCATCTCCAGTCCGCGCAGTTCCGCCAGTCCACGTAAGCGGCCAATACAGGAATACCCCGGATTTGTTTTCTTTTTCAGGTCATCAATCATTTGGTGTCCATGATCAGGGCGCATAGGAATAGATATTTTTCTTTTTTGTTGTAAAAGAAGAATTTGTTTCATGACACGATACATGTCTACATCCCCTTCCAGGTGGTTGGCTTCATAGAAATTTCCTTCTTCGTCTCGTTGTGTACTGCGAAGATGAATGAAATGGATGCGGTCTCCCAGTCGCTCGACCATTCCCGGCAAGTCGTTGTCGGAGCGAACCCCGAAAGAACCTGTACAAAAGCATAGTCCGTTGGATTTATTGGGGACGGCTTCGACTAATTTTTTAAAATCTTCTTCTGTACTCAAAATACGAGGGAGCCCAAGAATAGGATAGGGAGGGTCATCTGCGTGAATCACAAGCTGTACGCCTGCTTCGTCGGCCACCGGACAGATCGCTTTCAGGAAATCAATCAGATTGTTTCGTAACTTTTCTGCATCCGTATCGGAGTATCTGTCTAATGCTTGCTGGAATTGTTCGACGGTAAAGCTTTCTTCTGAGCCGGGAAGTCCTGCAATCATGTTCCTGGTCAATAAAAGTTTTTCTTCCTCAGACATCGTTTCAAAGCGCCTTTGTGCCTTTTCTATTTCAGTCGGACTATAGTCTTTTTCCGCTCCGGGTCTCTTTAATATAAATAAATCAAAGGCGATGAAAGCCGCTTTTTCAAAACGCAATGCTTTGGAACCGTCGGGTAAGGTGTAAGCTAAATCTGTCCGTGTCCAATCGAGTACCGGCATAAAATTATAGGTTACGATGCAGATCCCGCAAGCGCTCAGATTCCGGATGCTTTGTTTGTAATTTTCGATGTATTGTTGAAAATGTCCTGTTTGCGTCTTGATGTGTTCATGTACGGGAACACTTTCCACAACAGACCATGTCAACCCGACCGCTTCGATTATTTCTTTCCGTTTCATAATCTCCGGGATGCTCCAGACTTCTCCGTTGGGAATATGATGAAGAGCGGTTACTATACCTGTTGCCCCGGCTTGTTTGATATCCCACAGACCGACAGGGTCATTGGGTCCGTACCATCTCCATGTTTGTTCTGTTAAATACATATTTTTGATTGTTAGAGTTTTATCATATTGTCAGCAAAGTCGATGCTGTGTACGCACACAAATATACAAAATGTTTTTTACAAATGAAGATGTATGTGTTATTTTTATCTTTATCTTTGTTTTAGAAAAAGAATAAATATTCCAATATTTGAAGTGAATGAACGCGATGCCTATAAAAATAAAAATCAAAGATATCGCTGAAAAAGCGGGGGTTTCAGCAGGTACGGTTGACAGGGTTCTGCATAATCGTGGAAATGTCTCCAAAGAGACTAAAAAAAAGGTACTGGAGATTCTGGAGCAGATTCATTATACTCCTAATTTGTCTGCGAGCGCGTTGGCCTCAAAAAAAACATTTGTTTTTTATTCGGTAATCCCTAATTGTGAGCCCGGAGGATATTGGAAGATGGTTGAAGTGGGATTGCGCCGGGCAGAACAGGAACTTTCGGATTTCAAAGTTTTATTGAAAATCAATTATTTCGATCAGTACGATTCGGCTTCTTTCATTCGGGCGATGGACGAGACGTTGAAAAACGCTCCGGATGGTATTTTATTTCCTCCGTTTCAAAAACAGATAACGCTGGATTATACCCGCCAGATGGAGGAGTTGGGTATCCCTTATGTTTTTATTGATTCGAAGATAGAAGGAGCCAGGCCTTTGGCTTATTACGGACAAGATTCTTTTCAAAGCGGTTATTTAGGAGCGAAACTTTTGTTTACTCAAAAGCCGGATCTGCATAAAATAGCTGTTTTCAGCTTCTTCCATTCGGGAGAAATGCACTCGAATCAGGTTAGTTTACGTATGGAGGGCTTTCAATCGTATGTTGGGAAGTTCAAGAAAGATTGTGAGTTGGTTCGGGTTCCTTTGGATGCTTATGAATGGGATCAAAATGAGCGGATCATGGAAAATTTATTTTCTGAAAATCCGGATGTTGAAGGGGCTGTTCTTTTCTCTTCCAGGTCTTATGTGATTGCCGATTTTTTGGAAAAACACCACCACCACGTAACCCTGATCGGGTATGACCTGTTGGAAAAAAATGTGGCTTGCCTGAGGAAAAATACGATAGCATACCTGATCGCTCAACGTCCCGAAGAACAAGCTTATAGGGGAATAAAAGCTTTTAGCGACAGTCTGATCTTCAAAAAACAGATCCAGCCGATCAATTTTGCTCCGATCGATATTTTAACGCAGGAGAATATTGATTTTTATTTGAAATTTTAATTTTGTGAATTGAAACAATTTTTGGATATGGAGCTAAAGGATTGAGATATCAATCAATTAAATAAAGGCTCTTTGGAATAATCCGAATCATTGGTATTTTTATTTTGCAATTTGTATGGAAAATCCTAACTTTGTACTCCTAAAAATAGTAATAAATATTCTTTTTTAAATATGATTCTTTTCTTTAAGACTAAATCAAAAGCAATTATTGCTGTCGATGCCAGTAACAAACTTTCAAAGAGTGATATGGATAAATTGATCTGGTTGTTTGATCATGCACAACCGGAAATGAAAGATCATTTGAATGGCTGGTTTGTTGGCCCTCGGCGAGAAATGATTACTCCATGGAGTACGAATGCTGTTGAAATTACTCAAAACATGGGCATATCAGGCATTATGCGCATCGAAGAGTTTTATGCGGTGGAAGGAAAAGATTCCGAACATGACCCGATGCTTCAACGGGTTTACCAGGGAATCGGACAGGATATTTTTACTATCAACAAGAAACCCGAACCGATTATTGAGATCGATGATATCGGATTGTATAATAAAAAAGAAGGTTTGGCTCTGAGCCAGGAAGAAATAGACTATTTGAATGATGTCAGCAAAAGACTTGGCCGCAAACTGACCGATAGTGAGGTGTTTGGTTTCTCTCAAGTCAATTCCGAACATTGTCGTCACAAAATATTTAATGGCATTTTTGTTATTGATGGGGAAGAAAAAGAGAGTACTTTGTTCCAATTGATAAAGAAAACATCAGAGACGAACCCGAATCAATTGGTTTCAGCTTATAAAGACAATGTTGCTTTTAATGAAGGCCCTGTTGCAGAGCAGTTTGCTCCGCTTTCGGGAGATCAGCCGGATTTCTTTGCGATTAAACCGGTTGAGACCGTTATTTCTCTGAAAGCCGAAACTCATAATTTCCCGACGACAGTCGAACCGTTCAATGGAGCGGCAACAGGTACCGGAGGCGAAATCCGCGACCGCCTTGCAGGGGGGAAAGCGTCTTTGCCTTTGGCCGGTACAGCGGTTTATATGACGTCTTATCCTCGTACCGAAGAATCCCGTCAGTGGGAAAAAGACATACAGCCACGTCGATGGTTGTATCAAACGCCTGAGCAAATCCTGATCAAAGCTTCCAATGGAGCTTCCGATTTCGGGAATAAATTCGGTCAACCTTTGATTTGCGGGTCTTTATTGACTTTTGAGCACGAAGAAAACCGAAAGAAATTCGCCTATGATAAAGTAATCATGCTGGCCGGTGGAATCGGATATGGAAATCGTCGCGATGCCCTGAAGGAAGAACCTCAAAAAGGAGAAAATGTGGTTGTCCTTGGAGGTGATAATTACCGGATTGGTATGGGTGGCGGAGCTGTTTCTTCTGTCGATACGGGAGAATATGCCAGCGGTATCGAGTTGAATGCCGTGCAACGGGCAAATCCGGAAATGCAAAAACGGGTATCCAATGTGATTCGTAGTTTATCCGAGTCCGATCACAACCCGATTGTCTCTATTCATGACCATGGCGCCGGAGGACATTTGAATTGTCTTTCGGAACTGGTAGAAACTACCGGAGGAAAAATAGATGTATCAAAACTTCCTGTCGGAGATCCGACTTTGTCTGCCAAAGAAATTATCGGCAATGAAAGTCAGGAAAGGATGGGATTGTTACTGAAAAATAAAGATCTCGAACGTGTCGAAAAAATGGCGGAACGGGAGCGCGCTCCGATGTATGTGGTCGGAAAGACTACCGGAGATATGCAGTTCACTTTCGATCAAAAAGAGGGTCAACGTCCACTGGATCTGAAACTGGAGGACTTTTTCGGAAAGCCTCCTCGCACCGTAATGAAAGATCAGACAATGACTGAGAAGTTTGAATCGGTCCATTATCAGGTCGATCAGGTTCAACAGTACCTCGAAAATGTGTTGCAACTGGAATCTGTTGCCTGTAAGGATTGGCTGACAAATAAAGTAGACCGTTCGGTAACCGGAAAAGTGGCTCGCCAACAATGTCAGGGAGAACTTCAATTGCCTTTGAGCGATTTGGGAGCTGTGGCGTTGGACTACAGAGGGAAAGCGGGAATCGCCACTTCAATCGGTCATGCTCCGCAAGCCGCTTTGGTCGATCCTGCTGCAGGTTCTGTGCTGGCTATTGCCGAAGCGCTGACAAACATTGTCTTTGCACCGTTGAAAGACCGTTTGAAAAGTGTATCCCTGAGCGCTAACTGGATGTGGCCTTGCAAAAATCCCGGAGAAGATGCTCGTTTATACCGCGCGGTTGAAGCCTGTTCTGATTTTGCTTGTAGCCTGGGAATCAATATCCCTACGGGTAAAGATTCTTTATCGATGACACAAAAGTACGGAGAAGATAAAGTCTATGCTCCGGGAACAGTGATTATCTCTGCAGGCGCCGAAGTGTCCGATATTAAAAAAATAGTCTCTCCTGTTCTTGTAAACAAGCGAGGGACAGGGCTTTATTATATTGATTTTTCATTTGATAAAATGAAATTAGGAGGGTCTGCTTTTGCTCAATCTTTGAATCGATTAGGAGATGACGCCCCTGTAATTACTGATCCTGAATATTTCGTTTCCGTTTTCAACACTGTTCAGGAACTGATTGAAAATGATTTACTTTTAGCCGGACATGATATCTCGGCCGGCGGATTGATTACGACATTGCTTGAGATGTGTTTCGCTAATACCGAAGGAGGCCTTGAGATCAACCTGGATAAGATCAAGGAAAAAGATTTGATCAAAATCCTTTTCAGTGAAAATCCCGGAATTGTCATTCAGGTACAAGATAAAAAAGCGGTAGAAGCTTTTCTGAAGGAACGTGAGATTGCTTATGCTTATATCGGGTCTACGCAGAAAAAACGGCAGATCAGTTTAAAGAAACAAGAAGAACATTATCATTTGGATATTGATCATCTGAGAACATCCTGGTATCGCTCTTCTTATCTGTTGGATAGGGTGCAGAGTGGAACTAAACATGCGAAAGCCCGTTTTGAAAATTATAAGAATCAACCGCTGCAATTCCGTTTCAATAAAGAGTTTACAGGTCAGTTGTTGCAATACGAGCTTCTTGCCGGCCGGACAAAACCCACCGGAATCAAGGCGGCGATTATACGTGAGAAAGGAACGAACGGAGAACGCGAAATGGCGTATGCACTTTATTTGGCCGGATTTGATGTGAAAGATGTACACATGACCGACCTGGCATCCGGACGTGAAACGCTTGACGACATCCACATGATCGTTTTCTGTGGCGGATTTTCCAATTCCGATGTATTGGGATCTGCCAAAGGATGGGCAGGAGTGTTTCGTTATAATGAAAAGGCAAAAGCCGCTTTAACACGTTTTTATGCCCGCAAAGATACATTGAGCCTCGGAATCTGTAATGGTTGCCAACTGATGGTCGAGTTGGATCTGATTCATCCCGAACACATGAAAAAGGCCAAAATGTTACATAATGATTCACATAAATTTGAATCGGAGTTTGTATCCGTCCATATTCCGAAGAATAAATCGGTAATGTTCGGATCGTTATCTAAGAGTAGGCTTGGTATCTGGGTCGCGCATGGAGAAGGAAAATTCAGTTTGCCGTATAAAGCTTCCAAATACAATGTGGTGGCCGAATATGTTTATGATGAATATCCCGGAAACCCCAATGGCTCAGACTATTCCGTTGCAGCGATTTGTTCCAAAGACGGCCGTCATTTAGCCATGATGCCGCACCTGGAACGGTCTATTTTCCCTTGGCAATGCGGCTATTATCCTACTAAAAGGAAAGATACGGATGAGATTACTCCCTGGGTGGAAGCATTTGTCAATGCCAGAAAATGGATTGAAAGATCATAGTTTATTTTAGATTTTCATCGGTTTGATTTAACCGATTGAAGAATAAACTTTTAGCGGAGTTTTTGAGAATCAGAGGTAACGAGTTAGTAACCGTGCGTATTTCAGCGTTTTGCGGTGCTATACTGTCAAATAACTCGGGTGC
>JAVBNR010000039.1:0-65735 GCA_031551395.1 Bacteroidales bacterium | reverse complement strand
CAGATTTTTATATAAACTGTGCTTTTGAAAACGCTCAGCAATTTGTTTGCGGAGTTTGCTTTCTATTTCCTGAAATTTTTTCTTTTGATTTTCCTCTTTTTTAGGTATTTGATAATAAAGATAATATTCATCAAGTCCTTCTAGATTCAGATTATTCAATGACTCTTCAATGAAATATTTGTGATATTCGTCAATCAGCTTTTTTACTTTCTGATAATCTTCTGCTCGTTTTTCATCTTGAGCAAGTAAACCTTTTTCCTGAATGTGTTGTAACGTCTTTCCTTGTGGCTTCAGCTCAAACCGTAAAGTTTTTGACAATGAATAAAGATTCGTAAAATCTGATAATGTTTTCATTTCCATGTGGTTTTTAATTTTTCACAAATATAAACAAAACAAATGTTAAAAAAACAAAATAGAAACTATTAATTAATTGCTATTTTATGAGATACGCTTCTGTTTTTTTGTAATTATTCAAGGAGAGATCCTAAAAAACATAAAAAAAGGCAATGGCTTTATCAAAAAAATAAATGGAAATATAGTCAATGGTAAACCTGTGAAATTTACACAGGAAGATCACCCATTCATCAAAGTTTCAAACAAATCAATAAACTGCCCTATTTGTCTCCCATCCATCAACGCATGATTCACTTCGACAGAAACGGGAAGTAATAATTTCTTGTTTTCTTCGAAAAATCTACCAAAACTGATTTTAGGGCAACTTCCTCTTGATCCCGTGTTACAAGCATGCTTCAAAGACGTAAACCGGATCCAGGGCAAAGTTGTGTAGTGAATGCAATCATTACGTTTTTGATCATCATCAAACCTTAGTCCCGAAGCAGATTTTGATTCGTTAATCAAAGGAACAGCCTCTTTTACAAAGTCAGCAAAATTTTCGTGATAATTCAAAAAAGCAAAAGTGAACGTTTTATCAGCATTATCGACTGTTGTACCGGCATGAATACGGTCATAGCAAACAACTTCATCTTCTTCGATCCTGTATCTGAATTCCTCTGTCTCATTAGCTGCCATAAGAGATTTATGCATGTAGTAGAGCCAGAATGAGGCTTGTGTTTCTCGGGCTGTATGAAAAGCTTTTGTACAATCAACATTTACAGTAACTCCCGTGAAAGGGTCGTTCATCCATTTGAAAAATTCGTAATGTTCCTTTCTATACCAGGAATTTACATCTATTTTATGCTTCATTTATTTGTATAATATATCTATCGATCCTTAAAAAATGATTGTTTTTCAAGGATCGAAGATACATTTTCTATTGCTATAAAACAATACTTTCTCCGGAATTTATTTCATTTCCAGCACCCACATCGTCCAGGGCGAGATGCTTCTCATATCACTCAACATGAGCGTCTCGCCTGTCACCACATTCCGTGCCTGCGTGAACTGTTTTTTCATTTCCGGATACCGATCCATAGAAACCGGTTGAGCTTCTTTATTCGTGTTCATCACGCACATGACCGTTTGCATCTCATCATACCGGAAGTACGCATAAACCCCATTCTGAGGAACATACTGCATCATCTTCCCGGTTTGGATGGCTGACGAATTTCTTCGGAAGTTGGCTAATTTCTTAACATATCCCTGCATATCAGCCTCTTCCGCGGTTAATCCTTGTCCGGTAAAAGCACTTTTTTTATCTTCTTTCCATCCTCCGGGGAAATCCAACCTGACCCAACCATCGGGATTGGAAACGCCTTTCATCAGGACTTCCGTACCATAATACATTTCAGGTATTCCTCGAGAAGTCAATAACCACGCCAATGCGATCTTATTTTTAGGAATATTTTCTCCCAATTCCGAAAAAATACGGGTCATATCATGATTATCCAAAAAGATCACATTGCGCATCGGGTTTTTATATAAAAAATCGTTACTCAATGTCGTATATAACTTCATGACACCGTTTGTCCAACTAAAATCTTCTTTTAATGCCGGCTGGATACCATACATCAATGTTTGAAAATCCGTAACTCCCTGCAGGTTGCTTTTAAAAGCGGTATTCATGTTATTATCGGCAAAATAAGCCTGAGAAACCGTGCCATGTACCCACGTCTCTCCAAACATCGTGATATGCGGATATTCATTGACGAGGGACTGATTACAACGATTCATAAACTCCAGATTGTTATAGATATACGTATCGATGCGCCAACCGTCGACACCAAACATTTCCACACTCCATATCGCATGTTGAATCAAATAGTTGGCAACATATGGATTTTCCTGGTTCAAATCCGGCATTTGAGGAACAAACCATCCGTCGGAAACAATTTTCTTTTCCGAGGGGGATGCATACGGATCAAATAATGGTTGATCGCGGAATGTTGTCTGCGTATATTTCGGGAATTGATGGATCCAGTCTTTTGAAGGGCCATCCTGCATAATAAAGTGACTCAGTCCTATATGATTATATACCGCATCCTGAACCAGTTTCATTCCCCGAGCATGCAGTGAATCCGAAAGAGCCAAATAAGCTTTTTCTCCTCCAAGACGAGGATCAATTTTGTAATGATTCGTAAAAGCATACCCATGTTCTGTCCGGTTGGGCATGTCATTTTCGATAACCGGAGTCATCCAGACGGACGTAACGCCCAAATTCTGCAAATAGTCCAAGTGATTGATCACGCCCTGCAAATCGCCTCCGTGACGGTCGTAAATGGAATCCCGGTTCAAGCTTTGATCTTTCATTCCCGGAATACGGTCATTCGAGGGGTTGCCATTACTGAAACGATCCGGCATCAACAGATAAATAAAATCTTTGGAAGTAACACCCTGGGCATACCTTGTTCCATTACCTTCGCGACGGGTTTTCAATTCCCATTGAATTTTTTGTTTTGACTTCGGGAATTGGATCGTGACCATTCCGGGTTTAGCATCGACATGAATCTTCAAGTCCAAAGCCATATATTTCCCATTGTCGAAAGTATGTTTTTTCGTATATTCCACTCCCGGATAATCGATTTTGACCTCTTCCTGGCTAAAACCCTGATTTTGGGAATACAGGAGCAACTGGATTTCATTGTATTTCATCCCTGCCCACCAGTTCGCAGGAAACATTTGTACCTGGCCGATTAACGGTAAAGCCAGAAAAAGTGTAATCAAAAATAATGCTGTCTTTCTCATGATTGTTTTTTTAGTTGACAAATTAACGAGTTAACTAATTTGATTTTATTGAAATGGCATAACCTCCTCCGGGAGCAGCTGTCAGCTTCAACTTAGTCTTATTATTAACTTGTTTTTGTTGAATAATATACGCCTGAGGGTTTGTTTCGTAATGAGCATCTTTGGCATCACAATAGATCGTTGCGGTATATTTCTTTCCCGGATCAAGAAAATCCAGTGTTAACTCGGAGCGATGGCCGTTTTCATCACTTGTACAGCCGACAAACCAATTATCCGATCCTTTGGCTTTTCGGGCAACGGTAATGTAATCACCCGGTTCGGCTTCCAGGTACTTGCTGTCATCCCAATCGATAGCCACGTCTTTGATGAACTGGAAAGCATCCGGAAAACGTTCATAATTTTCAGGTAGATCCGCAGCCATCTGCAAAGGGCTGTACATCGTCACATACAGTGCGAGCTGACGTGCCAGCGTACTGTGTACAAATGAATGGTTGTCCGGATTGATTTTTTCAATCTTCATTTCAAAAATTCCGGGGGTATAATCCATCGGGCCTCCCATTAAACGTGTAAACGGAAGGATGGTCGTATGATCCGGATTATTTCCTCCGAATGCCTCATATTCAGTGCCACGCGCCGACTCATTTCCAATCAGGTTGGGATATGTCCGGCACAAACCGGTCGGCCGGACAGCTTCATGTGCATTGACCATGATTTTAAGTTCCGCCGCCTTTTTGATCGCAAATAAATAATGATTGACCAGCCATTGTCCATAATGATGTTCTCCGCGGGGGATGATATCGCCTACATACCCGCTTTTCACGGAGTTGTAGCCATTATCTACCATGAACCGATAGGCCATATCCAAATGACGTTCATAGTTCCTCACGGAAGAGGATGTCTCGTGATGCATCATTAACTTCACTCCTTTACTTTTTGCATAAGCCTGCAGCATTTTCACATCAAAATCAGGATAAGGAGTCACAAAATCAAATACATAATCTTTGGATTTACCGAACCAGTCCTCCCACCCGATGTTCCAGCCTTCGACCAATACTTGACTAAAGCCATGTTTCGCTGCAAAATCGATGTATTTTTTCACATGTTCGTTATTGGCAGCATGTTTTCCATTCGGCTTTGTCTTAGTATAGTCGATTTCATCCAATTTAACGGAAAGGAGGTCGGTATAAGCCCAGGTGCTTTTACCTGTGATCATTTCCCACCATACTCCAATGTATTTCACAGGTTTAATCCAGGAAACATCTTGATATTTACAAGGTTCATTGAGGTTCAATATCAACTTTGAAGCTAGGATATCACGGGCGTCATCGCTCACAATAATCGTACGCCAGGGAGAGTGGCAAGGAGCCTGCATATACCCTTTATATCCCTGAGCATCGGGAGTCAGCCAAGATTCAAACACCTTATTTTTATCATCCAGGTTCAAATGCATGCATGAATAATCGACCAAAGCTGCTTCATGTAAATGGATATACAAGCCGTCTTTCGTTTTCATCATCAACGGAGTTTGCACTCCTGTCGGAGAAAACGGAGTCTGAGAAGAATTCGGTGTAATGGCCGATTTCATCAAGCCCCTGATTTCAGACAGATTAGATGTAACGGTACTGTATTCCTGCGTATCATAATCACCTGGCAACCAAAAAGCTTTATGGTCGCCGGCCATCGCAAATTGTGTTTTTTCTTCTTTGATTACAAAATAAATCAGATTATCTTGTAAGGGGAATTCATACCTGAAACCCAAGCCATCGTCAAACAACCGGAAACGGATAAGTAAATTCCTGTCGGTTGTCTTTTGATTCAAAGTAATTAATAATTCGTTGTAGTGATTCCGGATGTTTTTCACTTCGCCCCAAACAGGTTGCCAGGTTTCGTCGAAAGTCGATTTCTTGCTATCAATCAGAGTGAAATTATCGAATAACGATGTTTTCGTATCCGATTTATTCGATTTCACTTTCATTTCCTCTCCGAACTCAACAAAAGTATCCTCGCTCTTCAGTTCCAACCCCAACTTACTTGGTTTTATAACATCTCTTCCTTTATAAGTCAACGAATAAAGCGGATTTCCATTCTGAACCGTGAATGTCAGTTTCAGATTTCCGTTCGGAGAAGTTAATTCCTGCGCTTTCATCATCGTAATTCCAATGACCAAAAACAATAAAATTACTTTTATTTTCCTCATGTTTTTTCTAAATTTAATAATATAAAGTATCGTATTTATCAAACTGTCCGAACATTTTTTCAGGCTTATTATAAGCGTCCTTCGGACGCTTATAATAAGCCTGAAAAAATGTTCGGACAATATATCAAAGATCTTTTGTTTTTAATTTTTTCCAATCCGCCAGCTTGTTGTACAAGGCTGGCGGGAGCAAGAAAAAATCATTTCTTTATAAATTTAAGCACTTCATTATTTAATTGAAGCAAATATACTCCTTTCGTCAACCCAGACACCTCCACACGTTCCGTATTTGCAGATCGAATTACCACGCGTCCTGATAAATCCAGGACAACCGCTTCATTCGCCATTCGATCCCGACTAGCCGGAACAGGTCTTTCGCCGTTTGCCGAAATATAAAGTATATTCGTCACGGGATTCGGATAAATTCGAAACGACGTTTTATCCGTTCGGACAGCCTCTATCCCTGTTGGTATCGTTACTTTTTTATCCGTATAAAGCTGATATATTCCTGGTTGAAGATTAGTCGTGTAAGTGGTTGACGGCACTTCGATTTCATTTCCGGAGAACACTTCATACCACTTACCGGCATGCGGCAATACCACTGAAACAGTTCCTTGTTTCACATCAAAATTTCCGATGGCAAATGCATTCATATCCGCATTTTTCCAGACAAAAGATTTCAATAATCCCGTAAGGGTATACGTAAAGTCAGTGGTTGAAAATGTCGGGTAGTTGGCCTTCAGATAGTTCAAATTGGAATATATATCGTATATTGCTTTGCGTGCCGGATCGGAAGCATAATTCCAACGAACGGGTTTTGGAGTCAAGCGGCATTCGTTATTTACCGTTCCGTCTTCGCAATAATTGATCGAATAATCGTATCCTAATTCCCCGAACTGCCAGATCATTTTGGGTCCGGGAGTCGACAGGTAGAAACAGGCGGAAAGTTTTGCCCGTTCAAGGGCAACATTCAGATATTTAACATTATAAGTTGAATTTGAATTACCATATTCCCGGTTTTTATACATCATCCGCTCTTCGTCATGGCTCTCCATATAGGCCAGCAGGTTTGGCTGATGAAAGCCCCGTTTGGAATAGATACTACCCGATAAGTCCGACCTGTCTGAATAACCCATGCTCGACTGACAATAAGCATCGTTCATGTTTCCCCACAGTAAAATATTATCGTCGGCTAATTCCACTTCTTCCGAATTTTCAGTTAAATGTTCAAAAATGACGATTGCATCCGGTTTACGTTTTTGTATTTCCGAACGCATCCGTTTGAGGATGGCGATCCTGGAAGCATCATACGCCCAACCGTCGCCTGCTTTTTGTGTAAAACCTTTGGTAAAATCAAAACGGAAACCGTCGATGTTATACTCTTTCATCCAATAGCTATTGACACTATCGACCAAAGCTTTCGTTTGAGCGCTTTCGTGATTGAAATCATAACCCCAACTATAAGTGGCATTGGGAGACGTCACATTATACCAGGGATTGTTGGCTGCCGGAGTGTTGTTGGTCTTGTTCCAGTACAATTGTACGAACGGAGATTGCCCGTAGGAATGATTCAACACCATATCCATGATCACGGCCATTCCTCGTTTATGACATTCGTCTATAAAAGCCTTATAATCGTTTTTAGTGCCGTAATATTTATCCACAGCAAAATAAAACGAAGGATTATAGCCCCAACTATTATTTCCTTCAAATTCATTGACGGGCATCAATTCAACGGCATTCACACCCATTGCTTTCAAGTAATCCAGCTTACCTGCCACCGCTTTGAATGAATGTTCGTCGACAAAATCGCGAATCAACAGTTCATAAATGACCAGTTTTTCTTTCGCTACAGGTTGAAAGTTTTTAATCGACCAATTATAAGGTTGTTGAGCTGTTTGAAAAACAGATACAATACCTTCGGTCTTGCCTGAAGGGTAAGGTTTTAAATTCGGATAAACCGATGAGGGGATACCGGAATCATTCCAGGGATCAAGTACTTTATCTGTGTAAGGATCTGCTATACGCAAATTTCCGTCCACAAGATATTGGAAAGCATATTCCTGTCCTGCAGTTACAGATGGCAATGTCAACCACCAATAATCCCCGTCTTTTTTCATCAAATAATTATTACTGACCTGCCAGTTGTTAAAATCCCCGATCAGATACACAAAATTCTTAAAAGGAGCATATAAACACAACGTCACGGTTTGGTCATTGGTGATATTGATACCTGTCCGGGTACCTGCCGGACGCGTTTCATTCGCTATTGCGGAACGTACGATAACTTTTATTGTATCCCGTGCAATATCAGGAGCGGCTCCTGCTTCAGCAATGACTTCATGGTCTCCGGCTGTAGCAAACAATTGACTGAAAGTCAATTCCGAAGCATTTTGCACTTCTTTTACCAAACTTCCATTGACAAGGCACTTGATCGTAGTCGACTGGCTGGCTTGAATCGAGACAGGTATTGAATTACCTGCTTCAATGAATGTTGCTTCCTCTGCAGGACTTGTGAATACGACATTCAATCCGGGTTTGTAAACATCGACAAAAATATCTTTACCTCCGGTGTCTTTGCCTTCTTTGGTGCCATCGCTACTCCGGAAAACAAATGCGAGTTGTTTAACCGCTTCCGAGGCATCGGTTATCCCATAATAACTCCGGATATCGGGAGTTATAACCAATTTCCATTGATCATTTCCCAGTGATATCATTTTACAAGCCGGAATATTCACATTCCAGGCGGCTTTCACGTATTTCCAATCGGATGAAGAAGTCGATTTAGTCGTGATGACTCCGGTATGAGCATAGATGTCGCCGGTATAACCTTTCAGTCCGGCAGTTCCTTTGGTCGCATCAAAAATGACCTCTATCACTCCGCTTTCTTGCGTGACTATCGTCGGATTAGTCGTTACAACTTGCGCTGACAGTCCTGCAACAAATGAAAATAACAGAAGGAGTGTCAAAAATAAATTTTTCATAAAACCGGTTGTGTTGTTTGTTCTATTTAAAAAAGGAAACTGTGTCAAGATGATTTTGACACAGTTTCCTTTTTCATTATTGCTTAACGATCGTACAAGTGTAAGCCGAAGCGTTACCTAATTTCAATGTAATCAAATAAGTACCGTCTGAAGCAACAGGAATATTATCGCCACCATAGGTCAAACCGTTCACATCTCCACCAAGGTTAATGTCCCAACCATTGTTTGCACGGAATTTGAATGCTTTCCCTCCGGTTAATGTGGTAGTCACAGCCCATTCTCCCGTTGTGGTGTTCAAATTCATCGGCGTAGAAGTATCCCAACCTCCGGCAGTTGCATCTCCAATCAATCCCCAATTTGTGGCTGTAGTTGTATAAGTATTGGGTTCTTTCGACAGATCAGCCGTCAGGCGGTAGAATCCGGTTTCCGAAACTGTTAAATTTCCGGCATCATTGGCAGTAGAAAGCGTACCGTTTCCACCATTGCCATAGTTGGTGTGATCCCAATCGGGATCGGATGTAAACTTGAACTCATTTCCGGCCGCCATGTATACATAACCATCGAATTTCCAGTCAAGACCCGAAGAATATACGATGGGCGCAGAAGCGGGATTCCAGCCTTGATGTCCACCGGGAACATACAGTTGCCGTTTTGCATTGCCTAACAATTCTATTGTATAAGTAGATTCCATCATGTTGATGGTAATTTTTACCCATTGATTTTCCAATACACGCATGGCTTGCGAATTTTCGACAACCAATGTCCCTTCCAGGGCGGTATTGCCGTCGACAGGATTACCAATCACTCCGTCCCAACTACCGGCATCTTTACTGGACTGTGGCACAATCTTGAAATAGCCCGACATTTGAACCGTAATGCTGAAAACAGGATCGTCGTAAACGTCCAAGCCGCTGTGAGAGAACTTGTAGGCATCCAGATTATCTAAACTCCAACCGTTTACATCGCCAATCAGGTAGTAAGCCGGTTCAATCCGAACATTTGAATAAGGCGTAATGCTACAAGGTCCAAACACGGCCGGGGTAGGCATCATGGATGTTGAAGTCCCATCCTTAATGTAAAAATAATTCCGAAAGTAAACAGGGTGCGCGACGGGAGCTTTTGTGTTAAATAACGTTTTTACAGCTTCTCCTAAATCGGTCGAAAGCGTTGTTGCAGCGTTATTTGCACTTTTTGTAGGCAACTCGACGACATTTCCAAAATCTTTGGTATCGGATATTTCGGTTCTAAACACAACCGTTGCTCCCTCCGCCAGTTTAGGCGTAGCCGTCGCTTTTACGACTTGAAGTTCTTTTTCTTCTTCTGTCAGCACTAATGCCGCATTGAAATCACTGCCCATAACAATGGTAAAACCATCAATCGTTTGTGCCGCTTCTTGCGGATACGACTGAGGAGGAGCCACATCAAGGCCAATATCGTCCGTACATGCAGAAAAACCGGCTACAAGAAGTATTGCTATAAAGAAATATATTTTTTTCATCGTTTATCGAATTTTATTGTATTTTTCCTGTTGCTTTAGTGAAATTGATGTACAATTTTTGACCAATTTTTCCGGAGACCCTATCCTGATCGCCTCCTGTTCCTCTGTATATCAGCTTTTCATTGAATACCATAAATTCGGTATGCCACCATTCCTGACCATTGAGGACAACACAAGCGCGAACTCCACCGTCGCTTTCGCCGGCCGCATTTCCGCTAAATGCAGGGGATACAAATTCCACATCAGCTCCTAATGAGATATCGGGCACGGTAAACTTGTTATTGTCGCCTGCTCCCCATACTCCTCCGGCTGCATTTCCGCACAAATAGACATTTGGTTCGAGGAACTGTACGTGGTAAATATAATCACGTCCCGAAATTTCGGTTGTTACGACGATGATATACCAGCCTGGATTTCCAATCACAATATTACCATCGGTGGAGAAGGAAATACCTGCCAAGGTGGTCGAAGCAGCGTCAATATCGGCGGTTGCACCAAATTCGTTTCCGTCCCATGCTTTTGCCGTGTTGAATTTAATTGCGGCATTGTCACTACCGGATTTTCCCAGGTATTGAAGCACCCAGAACTTACCGTCTGCTCCCCAGACAGGTACCATGGTCGTTGCTCCTTCCCATTTCCAGTCTCCGGCAACATTACCGGTCAGATACATATTTTCCGGCATGACCATAGGATCCAGAGCAAAGTAACCTTTCACTTTCGGCAATTCAATGATATTCGACAATACTTGATGGCTACCATTCGACAGCTCGGCCGATAACCGTATATAAACGGGAAATGGTTCTGTAGGAAAATCCGCTTCATCGATAATACCCAATAAGCCCACCAATGCGACAGCCATTTCGGAAGCGCTCACATCCATCTTTGCCGAGTGGTAAGGAGTCGGAAGCGTAACAAAATCTTCGAACGAACTTTTCGTAGCAACCTGCACCCGGTAGGTCGTTACGGCGGTAAAACCGTAATCAGGCTGCGAGGTAGTCAGTTGAATAGTTTCCGTATTTTTCAAATCATAAATACCGGAAACATAAACCGGCGTATTCAATACAAAAGTATCCGGCGTCAACGCTATCGGATGCTCATCCGATTCGCAAGCCCAAAAGAAAGTCAGGCCAGCAAACAGCATCATTATATTAACTATTTTTTTCATTGTCAGTCTATTTCATTTAATGTTTAACAATCATCGGTATCAATAACCTGCATTTTGTTTCAAATTAGTATTGGCATTGATGTCGGATGCCGGTATCGGATAGATATTGAAATGTGCGTCTACTCCACGACCGGCTTGTACCCCGCCTTTCCATTCCCAAACATAGCTGGAAGTGGTAAATTGATTGTAACGAATCAAATCGGTACGACGGAAACATTCCCAATACAATTCACGAGCGCGTTCATCAAGAATGAAATTGGCTGTTAATTGACTTTCATTAATAGTGCTAACTCCTGCACGGATACGGATTTGATTGATATAGCCTAGTGCTTCGGTTTTCGAACCGCCAGCACGCACTACGGCTTCCGCATAAATCAAGTATTGTTCTGCCAGACGGAACAGCGGAAAATCGTTGTCTGCGTAATCCTGAATCGCATTCGAACCATAAACAGGATTTCCAGGAGTAGAAGCAGAAGTAATATTCCGATATTTATAGGGTTGCAAACCATTCGTCCATTCCAAAGGATCACTTCCCAGTGCCGGATTTTCGCCTACAAGCATGAAACGCTTGTCATTCGACTCAAATTTGTCCGCCAATTGTTTTCTCGTACGATATCCATTCCAAAAGTGGTTGTTACCTATCATTCCATAGCTGATAATTTTGTCGACATATTTCGTTTCATAATCTATATTTGAGCCGCAGTTAATCAGGAATGAAGAGCCGCCATAGCCATAAGCCTTCAAACCATCATAAGTAATCGCCAAAATGATTTCGGGGTTGTTTTTATCGTTATCCGCCAAAAACAAATCTTCATATTTGCTTTTCAAGGAATAGCCTGCTACGTCGATTACTTTTTTAGCGTAAATGGCAGCATCATTCCAACGGGCAGTTCCCGTATACACTTCAGCATTCAGATAAAGACGGGCAAGCAAAGCCCAGGCGGCAGCCTGGTCAGCGCGGCCGTATTCGTTTGTTTTGGCCGCTTTCAACAGATTGTTGTTGGTTATATCCAATAATTCCGATTCCACATATTCAAATAAATCTGCCCGACTGATTTGATTGGGAAGAATACCCAACTCATCATTCTCTGTTACAAACGGAGGATTTCCGAAAATATCCATCAATACCCAATAATCAAATGCGCGGATAAAACGGGCTTCGGCTTTGAAATTTTTAACTTCTTCGCCCAATTCCTCATTTGCATTCCGGATAAATTCGTTGGCATACATGATTTGCATAACTACCCGGTAATACAAACCGGATGTGAATCTATCATCGGTAGTAAAATTAATGTTATTCAATTCGGGTATTCCGGCATCATTCCAAAGGCAATGCGCTTCTTCGGTAGGAAGTTCCTGGTGATTGAACCAGGAGCGTAAGAAATCTGCATTAGAGCCTTCATCCATACCGGGAATAGGTAAATCCGTCTTTCCGGCAGGACTTGTGTTTCCTGTTGTCGTATAAGTAAGGTATACTTTCGCCAACGCGCCTTTTGTGTCTTCAAGCGTTGAGAATACGACTTCCGAAGAAGAAGTATTTTCAGGATAAATATCCAAATCCGTACAAGAAGGCAATATAACCAATAGGAGCGCTATCATTGCAATGAATTTATATATATACTTTTTCATACGTAAATATTTTATTTTTTTAATTATTGTCGTATGGAAACTCGCATTTTAAATGCTCGTTTTCATATTTTCTTGTTTTTAGTTAATTAGAAATTAAGACTTAATCCAAGAACGTATGTGCGCGGATTCGGATAGAAATTACTGTCTATCCCCTTGTTACTTCCACTTATAACTTCAGGATCGATACCATCGTATTCGGTTACTGTAAACACGTTTTGAACCGAAAAGTTAGCACGCAGATTAGCCTTCTTGTTAAATATTTTACCAAAATCATAGCCCAATTGGACGTAGTCCATTTTCAGAAATGAAGCTTCCTGAACATAATAATCCGAAAGCAGTTGACGTTCATAGAAATTAGTATATAAACCATCTACCACATTGTTCATCAAGAAAGTGTTGGGGTTCAAGGTTTGTGAAAAATTACCCATATCCGAATTAACATTATTATAGACATAATTTCCAATGCTTGCACGCAACGCGGTCGACAACGACCATCGTTTATAGGTCAATGAGGTGTTGAAGCCCATGTACCAATCAGGTGCCGGTTTATGGTAAATATACAAATCCTGGTCGTTGATTACGCCATCGCCGTTGATATCTTCATACAGACCTTCTATCGGCTTGCCGTTTTCATCATATACCTGCCGGTAAACATAGAACGAATTGGGAGCAAAGCCGACTTTGTGAATTTGAATCGTATTTCCCGTACCTCCGGAAATTCCACCTACCATCGCACCTTTATAATCCGACTCAGGACTATCGTCTAATGATAATTTGGTAATTTCCGTATTATTGAAAGTAACATTAAATCCAAAATCCCAATGCATGTCTTTATTATCTATGGCTACTACATTGATATTACCTTCTATCCCCCAATTATCCATTGTTCCGATGTTCTTTATGATATAAGGAGAAAAGTTACTACCCGCAGGCAGCGGTACTTCATTTAACAAATTAGTCGTATGTTTTTGATAATAATCGATGCTACCATAAATACGATTATTTACGAAACCCCAATCCACACCGATATTTTGAGTCGTTGTTTCCTCCCATTTACGATTGGCATCGTATCCATTAGGACGCCAACCGGAATAATATTTATCTCCGAATTGAACTTGGGCAGTCGGATCACTTAGCTCGTAAACCGGCAACCATCCGAAATCACTGTTCAAATCTTGTTGTCCGGTAATCCCCCACCCTAAACGAAGTTTTAAGTTGGAAAGGGCTTCGACATCTTTCAGGAAAGCTTCATCATGAATACGCCAGGCCAGAGCCACAGAAGGGAAAGTACCCCAGCGATTTTCGGGACTAAATCGTGACGAACCGTCGCGACGAACTGTCGCCGTCAATAAATATCTTTCAAGAAGATTATAGTTCAAACGACCATAGAAAGAAATCAAACGGTTGTGAGGAGGGATATTAGTCCCCGCTTCTTTTGCAACAGTTACATCGTCGTAGAAATATTCATCAAACGGGATATTGGTTGTTTGCCAATCTTGCCAGGTATAACCACCCATCACTTCAAGACGATTTGCATCATTCAATTGTTTGGTATAGTTCAGATAAAATTCCAGGAGTGTGTTTTGCTTTTTCTGGTCGAATCGGGTTCTTCTTCCATTCGGATATTCTGCCGGCGACCAAGGTTGAGTAATCACTCCTCCTTCTCCTTGAGAAACATCATAACCCAAATTCAAGTTCGCACGTAAATCGGGTAAAAAGTGAAATTTATAATCAAACTGAATATTTCCGATACTGCGATAAACATCCGACTGATCATCTTTGGATTGAAGCAAAGCCACCGGATTCCGGGTAGCCAACGAATTCAAGGAGCCCGAAAACAACCAGGCCCAATAACCATTGTACGCCTCGAAACCAGGGGCTGTGACGGGTTGTGTCGGGTCCATACGCAAAGCAGCACCAATGGCATCCCCATTTCCAAAACGGGAATGTGTCCAATTCGCTTTTAAGTTCAGGTTGACCGATAAGTGTTTATCTAAAAACGTCGGAGAAAGACTAAGAGAGATCGTTCCCCGTTTCATATTGTCCGTCTTCAAAATACCATCCTGACTGAGAAATCCGACCGAAATCCGGTAAGGAAAAATTTCATCAGAGCCACTGATACTGATGTTATTATCGGTAGTGAAAGCATTACGGAATATCTGGTTTTGCCAATCGGTATTGGCTGTGCCAAGTAAGCCGATATACTGGGCTGCTTTATCCGCATCAAATCGTTCTGTAGCCTGGGTAGTTACAACATTACGAAACTGATCGGCCGACAGCACTTCTACTCTGCGGGCAATCGTAGCAATCGAATTTTGGGTGGATATGTCCACTCTTAGTTTTTGCCCTAAAGCTCCTTTTTTAGTGGTAATAATAATGACCCCATTAGAAGCGCGAGAACCATAAATAGCCGTTGCCGAAGCATCTTTCAAAATATTCATCGATTCGATGTCGTTGGGATTGATAGTCGACAAGGGACTGGTCATACCTGAAATAGACCCATTATCTACTGGAACTCCGTCAATTACAATAAGCGGATCGTTACTTGCATTCAAAGAAGCACCACCCCGAATACGGATTTGGTTGCCGCTTCCTGCACGTCCGCCGGTAGATGTGATTTGCACACCGGCAACTTTACCTGCAATCAACGATGTCGGATTAGCAATCACGCCTTTCTGGAACTCCCTTTCTCCGATAGCTGCAATCGAACCGGTCAGGTCGCTTTTTTTCATCGTACCGTAACCGATAACGACAACTTCATCCAGCAACTGGGCGTCTTCCCTTAATAGCACTGTAATCAATTTTGAAGGATCTGCAGAAACTTCCTGTGTGGCATATCCCAGAAAAGAAATCACTAATATACTTCCTGATGGAGCCGTAACAGTAAAACTACCATCTATATCCGTGCTTGTTCCTCTTGTCGTTCCTTTAACAAGAACATTAGCTCCAATAACAGGTTCTCCCGTTCCCTGGTCTTTGACCACTCCTTTAATCGCAACACCCTGTCCTAATGACGACAACGTGAAAGCAAAAAGCATCACTAAAGGAAGAAAAACCTTTTTTACAGAAAAGATAAACATTTTCTCCATACGTAAATCATTTTCAAGATTATAAAATATAGTTGATTTATTAAATTATTTGGTCATAATAATACAAAATTACACATATTAACATGATTTGATACATAATTATCAGTTATTTAAAATTAATTTCTACGCAAACGTTTGCAACATTTGCTTACTCTTTTAAAACAGGATTTAACTTCGTTTTGTTCTTATAATAATTACTTTTTTTAAAATTTAGCGTATATATATCCATTTGCTTAATCAAATCTTTATGCGTAAATTTGAAACAAAAAAATGCCATGGGAAAAAAGCAAATCACATTAAAAGATATTGCTAAAGCTTTGGATATATCCATATCCACAGTATCGAGGGCATTAAAAGACCTACCTGAAATCAGTGAGGAAACAAAAATCAAAGTCCGGAAATTCGCAAAAGAACATAAATATAAGCCCAATGTTCTGGCATTAGGCTTACGAACAAATACAAATAACACCATCGGGATTATTATTCCCGAAATCGTACACTATTTCTTTTCTTCCGTCCTTTCCGGAATGCAGGAAGAAGCCGAAAAAGAAGATTATAATATCATTATTTGCCAATCCAACGAAGACCAGCTGAGAGAAGTTAAAGCCACCCAAATACTACTTTCTGCAAAAGTTTGCGGAATTTTAGCTTCTTTGTCCAAGACAACCACCGAGTTCGATCATTTCCAGGAAGTCATTGATAACGATACGCCATTGGTCTTCTTCGATAGGATTTGTACCGGAATCAACACGGATAAAGTCGTTGTCGATGATTATAATGGCTCCTATAACGCAACGGAATACCTGATTTCAACCGGTTGTAAGCGCATCGCCTTTCTAGGAGCCGGACCTAATTTAGCCATTTCGAATAATCGCCGCATGGGATATGAAGATGCCTTAAGAAAACACGGTATGCCTGTTGACAAAACAATTATGCCCATTTGCGATACAATTTCTCTGGCCAAGGAAGTAGTACCCGAACTACTTCTGCGTACAAACCGACCGGATGCATTTTTTGCCATCAACGATGAAGTTGCATCATCTTGTATCAATATTATCAAATCGTTCGGATATCATGTCCCACAGGATATTTCCGTCTGCGGATTCACAAACGGGAACATTGCCGAAGCAACTGATCCCAGCCTGACGACTGTAGACCAGCGAGGACATGAGTTAGGAACGATTGCAATGGAACTATTAATTGGCCGGTTGAAAGGGAAAGAAAAAAAAGAAGGAGTCGTAAATAAAATCATCAGAACAAAATTAATAGTCAGAGAATCAACAAAATAATCAAGAATATGAAAAGAAAACGCATGAGTTTTTGGGATATCTGGAACATGAGCTTCGGATTCCTCGGTATTCAATTCGGATTTGCATTGCAAAATGCGAATGCAAGCCGTATCCTTCAAACATTCGGAGCTGATGTGGAGCATCTTTCCTGGTTCTGGATTGCAGCACCGCTTACCGGGATGATCGTTCAGCCTATCATCGGGCACTACAGCGACAAAACCTGGACAAAGCTGGGACGAAGAAAACCTTATTTTTTGATTGGAGCCGTATTGACTTCCATCGCTTTGATCCTGATGCCCAACGCAGCAATGTTTACAGCTTTTGCTCCGGCCATGTTCATCGGAGCCGGCATGTTGATGGTCATGGACGCTTCTATCAATGTCGCCATGGAGCCTTTCCGGGCGCTGGTAGCCGATCTTCTTCCGTCCGACCAACGCACATTAGGATTCTCCGTACAAACTTCATTGATAGGGATAGGGGCTCTACTGGGTTCCTGGCTACCGTATGTTTTAGCCGAATGGATCGGAATTTCAAAAACAGCTCCGGAAGGGCATGTCCCGGATAACGTTATATTTTCCTTTTATCTGGGAGCCGTCGCACTGCTAGGATGCATCTTATGGACCATATTTACTACGAAAGAATATCCTCCGGAAGCATACGAAACCCAGGAAGAACACGAAACAGACAAAAAAAGAAGTTTTTTCCTGTTGGAAATTGCTCAGGATTTCAAAAACATGCCCAAGACAATGAAGCAATTGGGTATCGTACAATTTTTCTCCTGGTTTGCACTGTTTTCCATGTGGGTATTTACAACTCCCGCTGTTGCTGTCCACGTCTATGGAGTAGATATTCATGACACTTCATCCGAGACCTTCCAGAATGCAGGGAATTGGGTCGGAATTATTTTTGGAGTATATAATGCTATTTCCGCCATCTATGCATTTACTCTCCCTGCCATTGCCAAAAAAATCGGAAGAAAGAGAACCCATGCTTTCTCATTAATTATGGGGGGAATCGGATTAATCTCTATCTATTTCATCTCCAATCCGACCATGCTGCTTTTTCCTATGATCGGGATCGGTATGGCCTGGGGAAGTATCCTTGCCATGCCATATGCTATCTTAGCAGGATCCATTCCTGCTAAAAAAATGGGAATCTACATGGGTATTTTCAACTTCTTTATCACTATCCCGCAAATTATCAATGGTATCATCGGCGGACCAATCGTTAAACGTCTTTATGATTCCCAGGCCATCTACGCAATCATCATGGCCGGAGTCTGTTTGTTTATTGCTGCTTTTTCGGTGTTATTCGTGGAAGATAAAGATGATTTTAGAGTTAAGAACTAAAAACTAAAAACTAAGAAGGCAGCTCCTTCGCCCCCTTTGGAGGGGGTAGGGGGAGGACCCTCAACCAAACCACTACAGATAAAAAACTTACAAATAATAATAAAGATTTTTCAAGCAGAGTTATCTCATTATTTGCAGAGTTATCTATACTATGTCCTCCCCCTACCCCCTCCAAAGGGGGAGAAAGGGATCCGCCTCCAGGAAGAAGGGGACTGCCTCCAGGAAGAAGGGATCCGTCTTCAGGGAGAAGGGACTGCCTCCAAGGGGAAAAGAAGAACTTACATCCCCAAGGAAAGCTGAGATTAAAAAACATTTATTTTTTTGAGTCCTGTTCTTGCTTGACTGTTTTTATAATATTTTCTCCGATACCGATCCGGTAACCTTCAGAGAAAAATAAAACACCTCCGTTACTTGACAGATACAATGTCAACGGGAAATTATTCTGAAATCCGAGCTGCAAAGTATTGGAAACCGTATGGAGTAAAGTCCGGTTCATATCGACTGACCAGGTCGTTTGCTGCGGCAACCCTTTGAATACGGAAGCATCGAATGCTTTCGAGATTCTATCGTCGGGAGTCATGATAACGACACCTCCGCCCCAATTGTCGAACTCCGATCTCAATCCCGGCAAATCCTGCAAAACATGCTTTGAAGGCTCCTTGTCCGGATCGACAAAACAAAGCATTAATCCTTTTCCGTTGGAAAGTTCTTTCAACGTCTTCTTCGTTTGATCCATCAAGGTCACAATCGTATTCATATCGACGATACCTAATACTTCCATTTTTCCTTCTACTTTAGGCATTTGAATATCCACTGTTTTCTTTGCATTCGCCGGCAAATCAAAATAAGAAGTGTAAGTTGTTACCGAACCGTCATTAGCCCGGCTTCCGATCATCAATCGATAATAACCCGTATCTACACTGATCGTCGCAGGATATTTCTTCAACACAGGATCTCCATAATAATCCAGCGGCATGAAATCTCCATTTTCAAATTTTGCAATTGTATAATGTATCTCATACTGAGGTTTAATAATATTGGACGGATCGTTGGTAAAAGTGACCTGCGCTTTTACCGTGGGTTTGGAAATAACATTCTGGAAAACGGCATCGATCCAAATACCATCTTCAAAGTACTGAGGCTTTGCCAATGCCGGATTCAAACGGGCAGGAATACCAAACGTGCGACACAAAGCGACAAAGAAAATATCACGTGAACGAGCATCCGACATTTTCAACTCGTATGTTCCAATGGGGGTAATTGCACAATTATAATAGTTATCGTCATTGCTGATCCGGATGTTTTGTTTGATCCAATCGATAATGTAAAGCGGAGTCTTGTTGCCTTCCGATAAATCAAGTTGGAAAGTCAAAAACGAACGCCATGGACGGATCAGTTCAATTCCAATACGAGGAGATAATAAATATTTTGCAACAAAATCAACTCCACGTGCTTTTTCTATATCAGGATATGTTACCTGATCGTTTAAGAAATCCTGTAAATAAGCGGACGGAGTATCTCTTAAATCTTTTTCAGATAGAGAAGCCAAAAATGGGAATAAATACGGATTTGTGCTCCGGGAACGAATAAAAGCTTCCATTTCTTTCCAGTTTCCTTGAGACAGTTGAATGTATTTCCAAACCTGACCTTTATCTAAACCGACCTCTTTAGCCAATTCTCCGGCTTGTTGCTCATTCATAAATGTCGCCATATAGGCATTACGTATGGAATCTTCCTGAACAAAACGCTTGGCATTTTCCGCTTGTTTAGCGGCATCTATCTCTTTGATCTTCTGCTCGACAGGAGGAACCAATTCCATGGTCTCATCGTAAGTATCTCCTGTTTTATGAGTCAGTTTTACCGTTACTTTCTCTTCATTTCCTGCTGCTTTAGCATATCCGTAACCTTCTTTATTATAGGCCCAGACAACCAGGTCTCCGATTCCTGTCATGACAGACGCATGACCTGTAGAGTCTGTACGGACATCTGCAATCGGGAAGAGTTGTGCATAATTGTATAATTTAAATCGGACAACAGCATCAGGCTGAGGTTTGTTATTTTCATCCAACACTTCCACATCTAACTTTTTCGTTGAAGCATAATTAGCCAATAAATTTATTTTGGAATATAAAGGAGTTTCCAGATTTTTTTCTTCCGGTCCGTTATAAAGTCCGAACACATTGGTATGTACCATCATTGTGCGTTTAGCCGGAGCCGTGAACCAAGCCACATCCAATTCCGCTTCCGGTTCGCAAGCGCCGATGTAATGCCATTGTCCGTCGATCCAAACTTCAACCCAGGCATGATTATCGTCTGTATGCGCCCAACGAGGCGTATAACACTGGCGGGCAGGGATCCCTATCGCACGTAAAGCCGTAGCCGTGAAAGTCGATTCTTCGCCGCAACGCCCCCAGCTTGTTTTTATAAGAGCCAACGGAGCCGATGTCCGGGCGTCTGTTCCTCTGTAAGTGACCTTTTCATGGCACCAGTGATTAACTTCCAAGGCAGCTTGTTCCATTGTCATTCCCTGAACCCGTTCTTTCAATTCATCGAAAAAAACACGCCGGGCATTATCCATATTTTCATTATTCACACGATAAACCAGGACAAAATGACGAAAGATATCCTCAGGAATAGTTTTCCCCCAAGTGAAGTATTCCCTGGCCTCAAAAGCGGCTTTAACCTGATCCAGAAAGAATTTCCCATCATAATCGGCCAAATCGCACAACGGCATATAAGCATATAAAAATTCCATCGCTTCACGTTGCTCTAAAGTCAATGTACTGTCGCTGAAAACACCAAACATCGCTTTCTCTCGTGATGGCACCAGGTCTTTCCGTTTGAGAAACTGTTCATGCACTTGATTTCGATAATTTTCATCGGTCAGGAAGTGTTTTTCTTTCGGACCGGTACATCCGATCAATACAAATAAAGGTAAAAAATAAAGGATAAGTCGTTTCATAATATAAATCGTTTTTGCAAAGTTAAGATTTTTCATGGAATATCATCCTTTCAATTACAAATTCAACAAGGAGGGTATTTGATATATTCGTCATAAAAAAAGAAAAAGTGTAATCTATTTTCAAGACTACACTTTTATCAATTATTGTTTTATTCTATTTTTTATTCCTCGAAATTGATTGAATAAGAAAATAGATTAACGTACCTGCAAATGGAACTGCAACAATCAAAAAATAATAATAAGGCTTATTTCTATTTGAAATATTTTTATTTTTCCTTACATCTATTATAGAATATATTATCACTACAATAACAAGGAGAAATATAAAATAAATACCATGGTCCATAATCCAATTAATTTGCTGATGATATATAAATGCAAGCTCCTGTTTTTGAAGTCCAACAAGAGGCCCAACCAGCAACGGGAATCTCACATATAAACAGAGCAAGGCCGTTATCATTAATGGCATCCGAGAGACACTTATAACATTCAGCAAAGGAAACATCTCCATTTTTATTGCCATCACATAGATGTGCTGCTCTTAAGGAAGAACCTTTATTAGGATTTCTACAATCTTCATATTTTTCAGATAGTTCTTCAGAGAGCCCTTCGGAAGCCCAAGATTCAATAACATTGTCTTTTACTTCAATAACAGAATGAGTAAAACTATCATAATTTAAATCAATCATTTTTACCTCTCCCGACAAACTAGAAATGTCAAATTTACTCAAATCAACATAATTCATTGCATATTTATCTCCATTTGGTAAAAATTTCGTATTCAAAAGATCGACAGATTCGATATAACCCACTATCTTATTGTTTTTCTTTACGGGTAAAACAAATGATGTAATCGTATATTCAAGAATTGTTTGAGTATTAGATACAATTTCATCAAAGTCAATTTCTCCATATTTTAGAATTTCAAAATAATGACTTTTAAATGTGTTAGAGTGAATGAATTTATTTACTTCTTGATCTTTAACATCTGGAATATTTTCCGAAACGTCATTATTACACGAAAACAAAATTAAAATTACTACAATCGAAATCACAGTAGCATTTACAAACAAATAAGTCTTTTTCATTTCTATAAAAATTTAAGAGTTAATATTATACGCCTCAAATATAATTATTTTTTATTACTTAAATATTTTATTACTTAAATATTTTATAGTTTTAATATTTTTTAAGCAATAAATTCAATAGAAACTAAAAAAAATGAAGGCCGTATCCAAAACATGAAAACGACCTTCATAAGTATTTATTGAAAAGAAGTTAATCTTCTTCTCTCATTGTTGCAAATGTGCGGGTACGTCCGGAGGAAGCATAGGCTTTTTCAAAATCATCTTTACTTCCTACAACTAATTTTTCGTAATCACGTAAACCGGTTCCTGCAGGAATCAAATGACCACAAATCACATTTTCTTTCATACCTTCAAGTTTATCGACTTTGCCATTGATAGCCGCTTCATTCAACACTTTCGTTGTTTCCTGGAAGGATGCAGCCGACATAAAGCTGGTAGTCTGCAATGCTGCGCGCGTGATCCCTTGCAATTCCTGATTAGCTGTAGCAGGTACGGCGTCACGAACTTCTACCAATTTCAAATCCCGACGTTTCAAGGCGCTGTTTTCGTCTCTCAGTTTACGAACGGTAACAATCTGACCCGGCTTCAAGTTCGGAGAATCTCCGCTGTCAATAACCACTTTCTTACCCCAGATACGGTCGTTTTCTTCCATTACTTCGTGTTTGTCAACCAGTTGCTGTTCAAGGAAACGGGTATCTCCCGGTTCAACAATCTCAACTTTACGCATCATCTGGCGAACGATTACCTCAAAATGCTTATCATTGATTTTTACCCCTTGCAAGCGGTAAACATCCTGTACCTCATTCACAATGTATTCCTGAACGGCCGTAGGTCCGCTGATCGCCAAGATATCGGAAGGAGTAGTTGCTCCGTCAGATAATGGAGTTCCTGCACGGACATAATCATTTTCTTGCACAAGAATTTGTTTGGAAAGTGGAACAAGATAAGTCTTATATTCTCCTGTTTTTGAAGTAACTATAACTTCACGGTTCCCTCTCTTGATTTTTCCGAAGCTGACCTCTCCGTCAATTTCCGATACGACAGCCGGATTAGAAGGATTACGAGCCTCAAACAATTCGGTTACACGAGGAAGACCTCCCGTGATGTCTCCGGTCTTACCAACCGCACGCGGTATTTTTACCAACACCTCGCCCAACTTGACATTATCGCCGTTTTCTTTGACAACGTGAGCGCCTAAAGGCAAACTATACGTTTTCAAAACTTCTTTGTTTCCGTCAAGAATCAAAGCAGAAGGCACTTTGGTCTTATCTCTCGATTCGGTAATGATCTTTTCTTTCAGACCGGTCTGATCGTCAAACTCTACTTTGTAAGTAACATTTTCTATTAAGTTTTCAAATGCGATCTTACCGGTAACTTCCGAGACAATAACCGCATTGAAAGGATCCCACTCGATAATCACATCGCCTTTTTTGATCTTATCTCCACTCTTGAAATACAATTTGGAAGCATAAGGGATGTTATGCGTATGCAATACAATCTTCGTATGAGGATCCACGATCCGTAATTCAGCCAAACGGCTCACTACGATCTGAGTCTTCTTACCTTGGTCATCAGTAGCCTCAACCGTACGCAATTCATCAATTTCAAGGATACCGTCATATTTGGATACGACACTATTTTCTGTCGCAATATTAGAAGCGATACCTCCCACGTGGAACGTACGTAACGTCAACTGAGTACCGGGTTCTCCAATGGATTGCGCCGCAATAACTCCGACAGCTTCTCCCTTTTGAACCATCCGGCCTGTTGCCAGATTCCGTCCGTAACACTTCGCACAAACTCCTTTTTTCGATTCACAGGTCAATACCGAACGAATTTCCACCCGTTCGATCGGAGAATCTTGTATCATTTTAGCCTTATCTTCCGTAATCTCTTGCCCGGATTCAACAATGATTTCTCCCGAAATCGGATGTTGGATATCGTGGACAGATACACGCCCGAGAATACGCTCATATAAAGAGGCAACTACTTCTTCGTTATTTTTCAATTCGGTACAAACCAAACCACGCAACGTTCCGCAGTCTTCTTCATTGATAATCACATCATGAGACACGTCAACCAGACGACGAGTCAAATAACCCGCATCTGCCGTTTTCAAGGCAGTATCGGCCAACCCCTTACGAGCACCGTGAGTCGAAATAAAGTACTCCAACACAGACAGTCCTTCTTTGAAGTTTGAAAGGATCGGGTTTTCAATAATTTGTCCACCTTCAGCCCCACTTTTTTGAGGCTTGGCCATCAATCCCCGCATACCCGACAACTGACGGATCTGTTCTTTAGATCCACGAGCGCCGGAATCCAGCATCATATAGACAGAGTTGAATCCCTGGTCGTCTTCCGATAATTGTTTCATCAGAATGTTAGACAAACGGGAGTTTACGTGCGTCCAAGTATCGATAATCTGGTTGTAACGTTCATTGTTGGTAATGAAACCCATGTTGTAGTTAGCCACGATCTGTTCGACTTCAGCATAACCGTCATCAACCAATTTTTGTTTTTCCGCCGGGATAATAATATCTTCCAGGTTGAACGATAGTCCGCCCTTGAAAGCCATATAATAACCCAAGTCTTTTATTTCATCAAGGAACTGAGCCGTTTTAGCCACACCACAAACCTTAATTACATTACCGATAATATCCCGCAATGACTTTTTGGAAAGGACTTCATTGATATAACCGACTTCCGGCGGAACGATTTCATTAACCATTACCCGACCCACAGTCGTTTGGCGTTCTACATCAATAATATTTTTCTTCTCGTCATCAAGATCTTTGACAATAACCTTGATCGGAGCATGAATATCGACTTTCCCTTCATTGTAAGCAATAATAGCTTCTTCCGGTCCATAAAATCTTAAACCTTCTCCTTTAGCACCCTTACGTTCTTTGGTAATATAATACAATCCAAGCACCATGTCCTGGGAAGGCACCGTAATCGGAGCCCCATTCGCCGGATTCAAGATGTTATGAGATGCCAACATCAGCATTTGAGCTTCCAGAACAGCTTCATTTCCTAACGGAAGGTGTACCGCCATTTGGTCACCATCAAAGTCGGCGTTGAATGCAGTACATGATAACGGGTGCAACTGAATGGCTTTACCTTCGATCAATTTGGGCTGGAAAGCCTGGATACCTAAACGGTGCAAGGTCGGAGCCCGGTTCAATAATACCGGATGACCTTTCATAACATGTTCCAGGATATCCCATACAACCGGTTCTTTCCGGTCTACGATTTTTTTAGCCGATTTAACAGTCTTAACAATACCTCTGTCTATCAACTTGCGGATAACAAAAGGTTTATATAGTTCGGCGGCCATGTTTTTAGGCAATCCGCATTCGTGCATTTTTAGTTCAGGACCGACAACAATAACCGAACGGGCAGAATAGTCGACACGTTTACCCAACAAGTTCTGACGGAAACGACCTTGTTTCCCTTTCAAACTGTCTGACAATGACTTCAACGGACGGTTAGCATCTGTCTTGACGGCGCTTGATTTACGGGAATTGTCGAACAAAGAATCGACAGACTCCTGAAGCATCCGCTTTTCATTACGTAAAATAACATCCGGGGCTTTGATATCGATCAATCGTTTCAAACGATTGTTACGTATAATCACACGGCGATACAAATCATTCAGGTCGGAAGTCGCAAAACGTCCCCCATCCAGCGGTACCAGCGGTCGTAATTCGGGAGGAATTACAGGAACTACTTTTACAACCATCCATTCCGGACGGTTTTTCCCTTTTGAAGCACGGAAGGATTCAACAACTTGCAATCGTTTCAACGCTTCGTTCTTTCGTTGCTGAGAAGCATCATTACTCGCCTTATGGCGCAATTCGTAAGACAATGAATCCAGATCCAAACGAGCCAGTAAGTCATAAATCGCTTCAGCTCCCATCTTTGCAATGAATTTGTTCGGATCCGCATCTTCCAACAACTGATTGTCCTTTGGTAATTTATCTACAATATCCAGATATTCTTCTTCCGAAAGCAGATCATAGGTATTTCTTTCGCTGACAATTCCTTGTTGAATAACAATATATCGTTCGTAATAAATAACAGAATCTAATTTTTTAGTCGGCAATCCCAGTAAATAACCAATTTTATTAGGCAACGAACGGAAATACCAAATATGTGCTACAGGCACCACCAGATGGATGTGTCCCATCCGCTCACGGCGCACCTTTTTTTCTGTGACTTCCACACCACAACGGTCACAAACAATTCCTTTATAACGAATTCTTTTGTATTTACCGCAATGGCATTCGTAATCTTTTACCGGACCAAAAATTCGTTCACAAAACAAACCATCTCGTTCAGGTTTGTAGGTACGATAGTTAATCGTCTCCGGTTTCAAAACTTCTCCACTTGAACTACCCAAAATTTCATCCGGTGATGCCAGACCGATGGAGATCTTTGAAAAACTACTTTTTGCTTTATTTTCTTTTCTAAAAGCCATATTTTATAAAAGTTAAGAACGAATTTATTCTAATGTTACATTCAATCCCAATCCTTTCATCTCATGTAGCAATACATTCAGAGATTCAGGGATTCCCGGAGCAGGCATCGGTTCTCCCTTCACGATAGCTTCATAAGCTTTGGAGCGACCGACCACGTCATCCGATTTGATTGTAAGAATTTCCTGCAAGATAAAGGATGCTCCAAACGCTTCAAGCGCCCAAACCTCCATTTCTCCGAAACGCTGACCCCCAAACTGAGCTTTACCTCCCAACGGCTGTTGAGTAATAAGCGAATATGGTCCGATGGAACGAGCGTGCATCTTATCATCGACCATGTGCCCCAATTTCAACATGTAGATAATTCCCACTGTTGCAGGTTGATCGAAGCGCTCTCCGGTTCCTCCGTCATATAAGTATGTTTTACCATATTGAGGGATGGCCGCTTTATCCGTCCAGGTATTCAGATCTTCCAAAGAAGCTCCGTCAAAAATAGGAGTTGCAAACTTAAATCCGAGGTTTTTGCCAGCCCAACCCAAGACCGTCTCAAAAATCTGTCCAAGGTTCATCCGGGAAGGCACCCCTAACGGATTCAATACGATATCAACCGGCGTTCCATCTTCCAGGAACGGCATGTCTTCTTCACGAACAATCTTGGATACAATCCCTTTATTTCCGTGGCGACCGGCCATTTTATCTCCAACTTGCAGCTTACGCTTCTTCGCAATATAAACTTTAGCCATCTGAACAATACCTGTTGGGAGCTCATCTCCGATCGTATAATCGAATTTTTTACGTCTCAATTCAGCGTCTAATTCTTTGTATTTCTTCAGATAATTGACAATGACATCACGAATCAAATCGTTCTTAGTCGCATCAGGAGTCCATTTGCTCACTTGTACGGAAGTGAAATCCAGCTTATCCAGCTCTTCTTTCGTGAACTTCGCCCCTTTTGCAATGACTTCCACATTCATAAAGTCTTTAACCCCCTGAGAAGTCTTTCCGTTTGTCAATGCCAATAATTTCTCAACCAGAATGTCTTTCAAATCATTGACTTTATCTTCAAATTCTTCATCCAATTTGGGTAATAAAGCTTTATCTGCCAATCTGGATTTCCTTTTCTTGATCGCTTTGGAGAATAAATTGCTTCCGATAACAATTCCGCGCAATGACGGAGAAGCCTTCAATGAAGCATCTTTCACATCTCCCGCTTTATCTCCGAAGATGGCGCGAAGCAATTTTTCTTCCGGAGAAGGATCAGACTCTCCTTTCGGGGTAATCTTACCAATCAGAATATCTCCGGGCTCAACTCTTGCTCCGATGCGGATGATACCATTTTCATCCAGATCTTTGGTTGCATCTTCGCTTACATTCGGAATATCGGAAGTCAATTCTTCCACTCCGCGTTTTGTTTCGCGAACTTCCAAAATATATTCATCCACGTGTACAGAAGTGAAAATATCTTCTCGTACCACGCGTTCATTAATAACAATAGCATCCTCGAAATTGTAACCTTTCCAAGGCATGAAAGCCACTTTCAGGTTCTTTCCCAAAGCCAATTCTCCGCTTTCCGTAGAATAGCCTTCCGTAAGGATTTGATCTTTCGTTACCCGGTCTCCTTTCTTACAGATAGGACGTAAGTCTACTGTCGTATTCTGATTTGTCTTTCTGAATTTAGGAATAACATAGGTCTTGACTGACGGTTCGAAGCTGACGAACTCTTCTTCTTCCGTGCGATCATATTCCACATCGATACGCGTAGCATCCACAAAAACAACAGTACCTTCGCCTTCCGCAGTGATCTGAGTCCGCGAATCACGAATCAACTGACCTTCCAGACCGGTTCCGACAATCGGAGCTTCAGGACGTAATAAAGGAACGGCCTGACGCATCATGTTCGAGCCCATCAACGCCCGGTTGGCATCATCATGCTCGAGGAACGGGATCAATGAAGCAGCGATGGAAGCAATTTGTGTAGGAGACACGTCCATCAGTTCCACTTCTTCCGGTGCAACAACCGGATAATCGGCATCCTGACGAGATTTTACACGTGTACGGATAAATGATCCATCGTCATTCAACGGCGCATTTCCCTGTGCAATAATCTTCCCTTCTTCTTCTTCTGCTGTCAGGTATACAATACCTTCCGAAGCTAAATCTACCGTTTTTTCCGCTACTTTGCGATAAGGAGTTTCAATAAACCCAAGATCATTAATCTTTGCATAAACACAAAGAGACGAGATCAAACCGATATTCGGACCTTCCGGAGTCTCAATCGGACATAAACGTCCATAGTGAGTATAGTGTACGTCACGAACCTCAAATCCGGCACGTTCACGCGACAACCCTCCAGGTCCTAACGCCGACATCCGGCGCTTGTGAGTAATTTCAGCCAACGGATTAGTCTGATCCATGAATTGAGATAACGCATTTGTTCCGAAGAATGAATTCACAACGGAAGAAATCGTCTTCGCGTTGATCAGATCAATCGGAGTAAACACCTCGTTATCACGCACATTCATACGTTCACGGATCGTGCGGGCCATACGAGCCAGACCAATACCGAACTGATTATATAATTGTTCTCCAACCGTACGAACACGACGGTTACTCAAGTGGTCGATATCATCCACATTGGCTTTTGAGTTAATCAATTCAATCAGATACTGGATGATTTCGATGATATCCTCTTTTGTCAGGACTTTCACATCGATGCCTGTCGTTAGATTCAATTTTTTATTGATCCGGTAACGACCAACTTCACCAAGGTCATATCTTTTTTCCGAGAAAAACAGGTTCTGGATTACTTCCCGTGCACTCGCATCATCAGCAGGATCAGCATTTCGCAATTGACGATAAATGTACACCACGGCATCACGTTCCGAGTTACTCGGGTCTTTCTGGAGCGTGTTGTAAATAATCGTATAATCCGATGAATTTTGTTCTTCTCTGTGTAATAAAATCGTTTGTACTCCGGATTCCAGGATTTCATCGACATGCTGCTGCTCGATCAGAACCTCTCTGTCGATAAGCACTTCGTTCCGTTCGATGGAAACCACTTCTCCGGTATCTTCATCCACAAAATCTTCTACCCATGTCTTCAACACACGAGCAGCTAATTTCCGACCAATAGCTTTACTTAAATTCGTCTTGTTAACCTTTATTTCTTCAGCCAGATTGAATATTTCAAGAATATCTTTATCACTCTCGAAACCAATAGCCCTCAACAAGGTTGTAACAGGTAATTTCTTTTTACGGTCGATATAAGCATACATCACATTACTGATGTCTGTCGCAAATTCGATCCATGATCCTTTGAAAGGAATAATACGAGCGGAATAAAGCTTCGTCCCGTTTGTATGGATACTTTGTCCGAAGAACACGCCCGGAGAACGGTGTAACTGAGAAACAACAACACGTTCAGCTCCATTAATCACAAACGTTCCTTTTTCCGTCATGTAAGGAATCGGCCCTAAATAAACATCCTGAATGACTGTATCAAAATCTTCATGATCAGGGTCAGTACAATAAAGCTTTAATTTAGCTTTCAAAGGGACACTGTAAGTCAATCCTCGTTCGATACACTCATCGATGGAATAGCGAGGAGGATCGATATAATAATCTAAGAATTCAAGTACAAAATTATTACGTGTATCTGCTATCGGGAAATTCTCGGCAAATACTTTATATAAACCCTCATTTTTTCTTTTTTCGGGCGGGGTGTCTAACTGAAGAAAGTCTTGGAATGACTTTAGCTGCACCTCAAGAAAATCCGGATACTTAAATGGGTTCTTGATGGATGCAAAACTGATTCTTTGAGTGTTATTGCTTGTAGAAGACATCTATTTTGCGGAATTTGGAAGATGATAATATGAAAGACACAAAAAGGTTAAGAACCTTCTTCATGAAGATTCTTAACCAAAAACCTAATTATAGGAATAGTTACTTAAGCTCAACTTGTGCTCCAGCTTCTTCCAGAGATTTTTTCAAAGCATCAGCTTCATCTTTGCCCACGCCTTCTTTCAAGTTACTTGGAGCTCCGTCTACCAAGTCTTTAGCTTCTTTCAAACCAAGACCTGTTAATTCTTTCACTAATTTAACGATTGCCAATTTATTAGCACCTGCTTCTTTCAAAACGACATTAAAAGAAGTTTTTTCTTCTACTGCAGCTTCACCAGCACCGGCGGCAGCAGGAGCAGCAACAGCAACAGCTGCAGCAGCAGGTTCAATACCGTATTCCGATTTAAGAATTTCAGCAAGTTCGTTTACTTCTTTTACGGTTAAGTTTACTAATTGTTCAGCAAAAGCTTTCAAATCTGCCATTTTTGTATGATTTAAATGATTATTACTTATTTATTTTTTGTTTGATTGATGTTCGTTGAAATTCTCAACTTCAACGGATCAACGCTCTGACAGCGTTTTCAAAACGCCATGGATGGTCTGTCCACCCGATTGAAGAGCAGAAATAACGTTCTTCGCCGGAGATTGTAACAATCCGATAACGTCTCCGATAAGTTCATTCTTACTCTTGATAGTGACAAGTGCGTCAAGATGTTCTGCTCCGACATAGAAACTTTCCTGAACATAAGCAGCTTTCAACTTAGGAACATCTGTCCCTTTGGCAAACTGCTTGATCAATTTAGCCGGAACATTGGCACTGTTACAAAACATAACTGCCGTATTTCCTTTCATTGCCTCATCTAAAGCAGAGAAGTCTCCTTCTACCTTTTCCAACGCTTTCTTAAACAGGGTGTTTTTAACAACAACCAGTTTAACTTCTTGTTTATTACATTCTCTTCTTAAATTACTGGTATTTTCTGCATTCAATGTAGCAATATCTGTAAGATAGAAGTGTGCATATTCACCTACAGTAGTAGCAATTCGCTCTATAACAGCCGATTTATCTTCCTTTCTCATAATTCAATTGTTTTAAATTTCATCAACTGATTTAGGGTCAATTTTGACACCTGGACTCATGGTACTTGAAAGATAAACGCTCTTAATATACGTACCCTTTGCAGCTGTAGGTTTTAACTTGATCAACGTAGAAACAAATTCTTTCGCATTGTCGCGAATCTGTTCCGGAGAAAATGACGCCTTACCGATAGAAGTGTGAACGATACCGGCTTTATCCACTTTGAAGTCGATTTTACCTTGTTTTACTTCTTTTACGGCATTGGCCACATCATTGGTAACTGTTCCGCTTTTAGGATTAGGCATCAGTCCGCGAGGACCCAATACTCTACCCAAAGCACCGATTTTACCCATGATAGCCGGCTGAGTAATGATCACATCAATATCAGTCCAACCTCCTTTAATTTTCTCTATATATTCATCAAGTCCTACATGCTCAGCGCCTGCTTCTTTTGCAGCGGCTTCCTGATCCGGAGTACATAATACGAGAACCCTAACTTGCTTACCTGTTCCATGAGGCAATGAAACCACGCCTCTTACCATTTGGTTAGCTTTACGGGGATCTACACCCAAACGAACATCGATGTCGACTGAAGAATCAAATTTAGTTGTTGTAATTTCTTTAACTAAAGAAGATGCTTCTTTGAGTGTATATGTCTTCCCTGCTTCAATTTTGCTTAAAGCCAACTTCTGATTTTTTGTAAGTTTACTCATATCTCTATTGAAGTTTTTTAATTATTTTCAGGGAATGTCCCTTTTACTGCAATACCCATACTTCTTGCTGTTCCTGCAACCATTTTCATGGCCGATTCCAGCGTGAAACAGTTCAAGTCTACCATTTTATCTTCTGCAATTGTCTTTACCTGTTCCCAAGTTATTTCCGCAACTTTTTTACGGTTAGGCTCAGCAGAACCTCCCTTTTGCTTAGAAACTTCCAATAATTGGATAGCTACAGGAGGGGTTTTAACTATAAAATCAAAAGACTTGTCAGCATAGTAAGTTATTATAACTGGCAATACCTTACCTGGCTTGTCTTGGGTTCTGGCATTAAATTGCTTGCAAAACTCCATAATATTTATACCCTTGGAACCCAAAGCAGGTCCTACAGGTGGAGAAGGGTTTGCGGCTCCTCCTTTAATCTGTAATTTTAGCTTTCCAGCAATCTCTTTCGCCATTGTTTAATTTAGTTTTAAATTTTAAGTTTGAGGTTTTAAGTGCGTAACCACCAGCGACCTACTCTTTTTCGACTTGCATATAACCTAACTCCAAAGGAGTTTTACGGCCAAAAATTTTGACCATCACTTTCAACTTTTTCTTTTCGGTGTTGATTTCTTCAATCACACCATGGAAACCGTTGAAAGGACCGAATGTAACTTTTACCGTTTCGCCTACGTAGAATTGGATATCCAGTTCTTCTGCTTGTTCCTGCAGTTCATCGACAGTACCGAGAATCCGGTTGACTTCCGACACTCTGAGTGGAACAGGCTTATTTCCGCCTAGAAATCCAATGACATAAGTTACATTCTTAAGAAAGTGCATGACCTCTCCTACCAAGTTAGCCTCAATAATAATGTATCCGGGAAGATAAGCGCGTTCTTTCATCACTTTCTTTCCGTTACGTACCGTATAGACTTTCTCCGTAGGGATCAAAACCTGAGAAATGTAATTCTTTAAGTCGGAATTTTTAATTTCCGCCTCAAGGTATTCTTTAACTTTATTCTCCTTACCGCTTACAGCTCGGAGAACGTAGAATTTCTTTTCAATTTCAGACATTTTCTAAATTAAAAGATTTTACCGTAAAAGAACTTTACAATATTCTCAAAGCCAAGATCGATAGCAAAAACGATTACTGCCATTATAAGGGAAGCTGTCAGAACAACAACAGTACTGCTTGTCAATTCTTGCCGAGTCGGCCAAGACACCTTATACACAAGTTCGTTATAAGATTCTTTGATATAATTAATAATCTTCTTCATTTAATCTATAGATTTTCAGCACGGGTCGAGAGACTCGAACTCCCGACACTCGGTTTTGGAGACCGATGCTCTACCAACTGAGCTAGACCCGTATTTAAGTAAGACTAAGAACTAAAAGCTAAAAACTAAAAGTTCAGAGTTAAGAACTAAAAACCAAGAGTATGAATCTTAGTTTTTAGTTCTTAGTTCTTAGTTTTTTATTCGATGATTTCAGTAATCTGTCCTGCACCTACTGTACGTCCACCTTCACGGATTGCAAAGCGAAGACCTTCGCTACATGCTACCGGATAGATCAATTCAACAGTAATTGTTACGTTATCTCCAGGCATTACCATTTCTGTTCCTTCCGGAAGAGTGATTTCTCCTGTAACGTCCAATGTACGGATATAGAACTGAGGACGATATTTGTTATGGAATGGAGTGTGACGTCCACCTTCTTCTTTCTTCAAGATATACACCTCAGCTTTAACTCTGGTGTGAGGTTTCACTTTGTTCGGGTGTGTAATAACCATACCACGTTTGATTTCGTCTTTGTCTACACCGCGAAGCAGCAATCCAACGTTGTCTCCGGCTTGACCTTCGTCCAAAATCTTACGGAACATTTCAACTCCTGTAACAACTGATTTCTTACCTTCAGCGCCCAAACCGATGATTTGAACTTCTTCACCTGTTTTGATGATACCAGTTTCGATACGACCTGTAGCAACTGTACCTCGACCTGTAATAGAGAACACGTCTTCAACCGGCATCAAGAATGGTTTGTCAACATCACGCGGAGGAAGTGGGATCCAAGTATCAACTGCATCCATCAACTCCATGATTTTTTCTTCCCATTGAGGAATACCGTTCAATCCTCCCAAAGCAGAGCCTTGGATAACAGGAGTATTGTCTCCGTCGAAGTTATAGAAAGAAAGCAATTCGCGCATTTCCATTTCAACCAGCTCCAACATTTCAGCATCGTCAACGATATCACATTTGTTCATGAAAACAACCAATTTAGGAACGTTTACCTGACGAGCCAAAAGGATGTGTTCACGAGTTTGAGGCATAGGACCATCAGTTGCAGCTACTACAATGATAGCTCCGTCCATCTGAGCAGCACCCGTAACCATGTTCTTAACATAGTCGGCGTGACCCGGACAGTCTACGTGAGCGTAGTGACGATTAGCAGTTTCATATTCAACGTGTGAAGTGTTGATAGTGATACCTCTTTCTTTTTCTTCAGGAGCATTATCGATTTGATCGAATGATTTTACTTCTGAAAGACCTTTCTTTGCCAATACTGTAGTAATAGCAGCCGTCAATGTTGTTTTACCGTGGTCAACGTGACCGATTGTACCGATGTTAACGTGGGGTTTCGACCGGTTAAAATGTTCTTTTGCCATAATTTAATGATCTTTTATTTGATTAATGATTGCTTTTACGTTTTTAAGTTTTAGGTCTCAAGTCCTAAGTTCAAATAGCAAAACCAAGCACTAAAACTCATTCCATATTACTTAAATAACTTATTACCATTTTCTGAGCCGATGACGGGATTTGAACCCGTGACCTCTTCCTTACCAAGGAAGTGCTCTACCCCTGAGCTACATAGGCATAGAGCGGAAGACGGGACTCAAACCCGCGACCCTCAGCTTGGAAGGCTAATGCTCTATCGACTGAGCTACTTCCGCAAAGTAAACTAAGAACTAAGAGTTAAGAACTAAAACCAAGAGTTAAAAACTCTCATTGAAATACAACTTTTCATCTTTAGTTTTTAGTTCATAGTTTTTAGTTTTTGTGGGCAGTGATGGATTCGAACCACCGAAGGCGTAAGCCAGCTGAGTTACAGTCAGCCCCATTTGGCCACTCTGGTAACTGCCCATGCTTTTAAAGCGATGCAAAGATACGATAATTATTTGAACCTGCAAGAAAAATCTATCATTTTTATTGCTGTAATAGCGGCTTCATCTCCTTTGTTTCCGTGTATTCCACCCGCCCTGTCGATAGATTGTTGCATGGTGTCGTTGGTTAATAATCCGAATATAAAAGGAATATCCCCCTCGATATTCAAATTTGAGAAGCCTTGGGTAACACCTGAGCAAACATAATCGAAATGTGGCGTATCCCCACGGATTACACAGCCCAATCCGATGACTGCATCCGGTTTGATGCTGTCTGCTAATTTTTTAGCACCGTAAATTAATTCAAAACTTCCCGGAACATAAGCTATTGTTATGTTTTCCGGTTTAGCCCCATGTCGAATCAGTGTGTTGTAAGCTCCACCTTTCAATTTATTGGTAATCTCACCATTCCATTTGGCTACAACTATACCAAAAGTCATTGCTGATGCATCTGGAACTTTGTTAGGGTCGTATTCTGATAAATTCTGATATTTAGTTGCCATATTATTACAAATTATTTAAAATACTTAGCCACGAATTACACGATTTTCACAATTTTATCTTTGTGCTTATTCGTGTAATTCGTGGCTAAATTTATATTTACTTACTGGAAAGAGCTTCTGCCCTGTCAATATATTTTTCAATATCGCTGGCTTCTTGAGAAACAGGATATTTGTCTTTAATGGAAGTATAAGCTTCTGTTGCTTTTTTGTATTCGCCAAGGCTTTCATAAGCAATTCCCGCTTTTTTCAGGAATATAGGACTTATCATATTGTCGTTAGCTTTAGAAGCTGCTTTTATGAAATAAACAATTCCATCTTTAACCTTGCCCATATCAACATAGCAGTCTCCGACCAAGCCTGTGATGACTGGAGACACCATTTTATCGTCTGAGCTGAAATTTTTTAAATAACCTAATGCTTTTTCGAATTCTCCTTTATGGTAGTAACAGATTCCTGCATAAGCATTGGCTAAGTTGGCAGTTTTTGTAAAGCCATAGTCATCAATGATGGCTAAAAAACCATCATAGCTAACACTGTCTCCGTTCAAAGCTAAATCCCATTGATTATTGGCTAAATATTGCTCTCCTTTATAGATGGCGGCTTCCGCGTCTCTTTCTTTGGGGGCCAGATATAAATGTTTAACGGCTAAAACAACAACCACGACTAAAATAATTGCGGATATTCCAAAAATAAGTTGTTTTTGATATTTGTCGATGAATTGTTCCGATTTTGACAGGATTTCACCAACATTACTCATGTCATGTTCTGCTGAAGAATTAGATTTTTTTGACATATTATAAGATTGTATTGTTATTACGCTTTATGATTCATATTTTTACGGACTGCAAAAGTAAAGGTTTTCTGATAATAAAAGAAATTTTAATCTATCTTTTTTATTATATTGTAAATTATTTACTATCAGTGAAAGCTGAAAAAGTGCATATCCCGATTTGATATATTCTTCCTTATAAAAACAAAAAAGAGACAACATTAAATAAACTTGATTTTCCTGGCAGCAAAGAAACTCATTTGGAAAAGCAGGATGCCATGCTTGAACCGGCTGATTTGTGTGCTTCCATATTCCCTGTCTTTATACCGGATGATTATCTCCGTCATTTTCAGGTTCTGTTTGGCAGCGCCGAAAAGCAAATCAAAATCACCAAATGGATCAAAATCACCAAAATAGGCGCGGTTGGCTTTGATAGTTTCATAGTCTTTCCTGTACAAAACTTTTGTTCCACACAAGGTGTCTTTCAGCCGTTGACTCAACAAGTATGAAAAGAACCAGCCAAAAAATTTGTTTCCCAAAAGATTCAGGAATCGCATGGCATTTTTTTCCATGGGATAAACCAACCGGCAACCATTTATAAATTCTCCTTTATTGTAACGGAGCGCATCATAAAATTTAGGTAATTCTTCCGGCGGCATGGTCAGGTCGGCATCCAGAATCATCAAAATATCACCAGTAGCAGCATCAAAGGCTTCACGCACAGCATTACCTTTTCCTTTGCCGGTTTGTTTCATTAACTTAATATTTTTGCCGGGATAAGCAGTTTTTACCCGTTCCATTTCTTCATAAGTATTATCAGTTGAATTTCCTTCTATAAATATGAATTCTTGTGATGTTCCAAAAGCAGGAGTACGTTTGATGGCATTTTCGATGTTCCCTTTTTCATTCCGGGCAGGAACTACAACCGTTACGCTTGCCTCCACATCTTCGCTTAAAATAGGCCGGGCAACTGTGATATTAACCAGGTCCAAATGGCAAAAACCGGGAAGGTTGGCAAAAATGCGATTGAAAAGAAAGTTCAGGATAGGGATATACATCGGCAACCAGATTTTGCGTTCGGTTTTGATAACCTGGAAATTCTCCAATTGCAATAATCCATCAACATCTTTGGCTGAAAACCAATTTTGATTGGGTTGCTTTTGTTTGAGTCTTAGGAATTCCAGTAGCTTAATCACAGGCTCCCAAAGGAAATTATATTGCGAAATCACAATCCGTGTTTGAGGATGACACAATTTGCGGATATTATGAATGGCTTTCTGAACATCCCAAAGGCATCCCAGCGTGTCACTGATAATGATATAATCAAATTGTTCTTTCAACTGTAAATCTTCGGCATCATCTACAAAGAAGTTTAGCCGGGGATATTTTGAAAATGCAATATCAATAATTTCAGGAGAGAAATCAATCCCAACTCCATAAGCAGGTTTTACGGCATTCAGCAAATCTCCGCCTCCACAACCAATTTCAACCACACGTTTACCTCCCGGAATAATAAATGAAAAGTATTTTTCCAATAGCTTGTGGTAGAAGCGGTTTCGCTTATTCCATTTCTCTCTCTTAAATGCGGTTTCGCGATAAAATTTTTGTATTTCTTCTTTTGTCATTTTTGATATTGTATTTTTTATCAGTTGATTTTTTCAATTTCCACACTGCAAAACAAGCCCAATTGTTTAAAAAATGGAGATAAAAGGAGCTCTGAAAATTTAACAAAATCATAGAGGAAATCAGGTAGCATTGCTTTTTTCGAAAGACCGCCGCTGATTGCATACCGCAATGGAGTGTGATGTCGGATGGAATTTATTTTCAACAACGGATAATCTGTATTAAATTTCTGTTTCTCTCTCTCAAAATAAATATAGGGCAAAGCCTGATTTGAATTACTTAACGGATTTCCTGGTTCAATTTCCATACCGCCTCCGGGATTAAAAGGTTCATGATGAAATCGCTTGTAAATGAAACGGCTCAGGAGTGTATTGGCTGGTTCTATCATCATTATTTTCCCTCCAGAAACCAGTGTTCGTTCGGCTTCTTTCAGAAATAAATAAGGACGAGGAATATGATGAAAAACATTTAACATCATGATGCCCCGGATAGAATTGTCTTCAAATGGCAGTTGTTCAGCACTACATACTTTATCTACTGTCGGTAATTCTAATATATCAGAAGTAACAACTTCCGGAAATATATTTTTCAGGAATCCGCCGCCCGATCCGATTTCTAAAAAAATTCCGTCGCCTTCGATTGACTTTGAATTAGTGATAAATTCATTATACCAGTCAATATAAATTTTCTTCAGAAAAGGTTTATTCAAAATAATTTCACGATGTTCCAAAGTTCTGCGGGGATCATCCAAATCATAATTCTGATTATATTTTTTCATCGGGTGAAAGCGGGAATACAAATTAAAATCACTAAATTCGCCGCAAGGTAGCTAAAATTAGTAAAACAGAGAACTTTCTTACTCATAAAAATTATGGCAAAAAAGAATAATAATGTCAAGTTGGCATTTTTTGAAAAGACTAACCTTCATTTCGATAAGTATAGCAAGATATATTTCTGGATAATTTTCGGTATCACTCTTTTGTTCGGGCTCCTTCTATATGATCCCAGGGTAAGTCTCACCGGAGATGATTCTGTATACATTTTAAGCGCCCGCGATTTTTACCATAAACTTACATTTCCCGGATACCAAGGTCCTTTGTATCCAATGGTACTGAGTATTATCGTTGCTATTTTCGGAATTTCTTTATTTCCCTTGAAAATATTGTCTTTATTTTCTCTGTTAGGATTTATGTATTTTACATACAGGGCTTTCCTGAATAAAATACCTTCCAGCCTGTTATTCTTCACTTTATTACTGACTGCAATTAACTCTTGCGTACTTTATTATGGCAGTCAAACTTACAATGAGGCATTCTATATGTTCATGCAATCAGTTCTTGTCTTTGTTTTCTTCCGGTATTTTGTTGCTGAAAAGGAAAAATTTTCCGGTTGGAAATTTGAATTGAAAAGGCACGGATTATTGGCTTTGGCGCTATCAGGTGTTGTTTTGACCCGTTCTGCCGGGTTTGCAGTGGTAGTTGCAATTGTTGTATATTTTTTATTTTACCGTCAATGGAAAAATGCAGGAATGACTTTGGTTTTCTTTTTGGTTGTATTGCTTGCATTTCAAATAATAAAAGCCGGAATTTTCCATGAAAGCGCATTCCAATTCAGTTCACAAGGCTCCCAATTGATGAACAAGGATTTTTATCATCCTGAATATGGGAAAGAAGACTTTTCGGGATTTGTGAAACGCTTTTTTGAAAATTCAAATCAATATCTTTCCACCGGACTTTTCATTATCATGGGATTAAGGCATCAGGGCTTGATGGAGCCTTTGTCAAATTATCCATTGCTTGCAATTCTGATTTATGTCTTGGCTATCGGAACGCTTTGTTTTGCCTTTAAAAAAAACAAAGCTATTACTTTTATCACCATATTGACCGGATGTTTTTTGATTGTAACTTTCATCATACTACAGGCCTTCTGGAATCAGGAACGTTTGATTATCCCTGTATATCCTTATATCCTAATGATATTGCTGGGTTTCTTTTATTACTTGTTCACAAAGGAAAAATATCATTCATTACAACCATTAATCCTGATTCCGGTTTTGATTTTATTTATTTCCGGGATGAATGACAGTATAAAAAATATCGGTAATGCCCGTAAACTCAAAAACGAATACAGCGGATTGACACCGGACTGGCGTAATTACATGCAAGCCAGCCATTGGATAGGAGAGAACCTGAAAGAAAATGAACTGGCAGCTTGCCGTAAACCTGCAATCTCAACTATTTATGCAGGAGGTAAAGATTTTTATGGCATTTATAGTGTTCCTACAGGAAATATGGATGCATTTATGGAAAAATGGAATCAGAATCCTGCAAATTATGTGGCATTCCTGTTGAATAACAAAATGACCAATGAGTTGTATAGCGGCCTCATGCAACATTACTATGCCCGTTTGATGGTTGCTGATTTGCAGTTTATTGTTGCCCAGAATCCTGATTCTTTGAAAAAAGCAGGGGAATTGGTCCAGGCACAATTAATAGATTCTCCCTCGGGTATGAATCAGCTTTTAAGCCAGGCTGGAAACCAGAGTTCGATATTTTATGCAGATTCTTTACTGATGAATTTGAAGAACAAAAATGTAACGCATATTCTCACAGCTAATTTACGTATCAATCCGAATGTAAAAACCGGACAGACCGTGTCTACAGTTGAGCGATATATGTATTTTATCCAGGAAAAATATCCCAATATATTTAGCGTTGTAAAACAAATCGGAGCCAATGAAGACGAACCGGCGCAGGTATTGAAAATTAACTGGGAAATGGTGAAGTAACGGTTCGAAAAGGCTTATGCATTATAAGCCCTGTTTTTATAATGCTCTGATGCTTTATTTTCCTCTCAATATCCGTTTAATATCATTCAGTTTATTCAACGCTTCGACCGGAGTTAAATTATTTACATCCAGATTATTGATTTCATCACGGACTTGAGAAAGCACCGGATCATCCAATTGAAAGAAACTGAGTTGAAAGCCTTCTTTTTCGGAAGCAATTTTCTTCATGGGTTTGGCTATGCCTGTTTTACGGTTATCAGATTCTAACTGAGATAAAATTTCATTCGAGCGTTTTACGATGCTCTGCGGCATTCCCGCCATTTTAGCAACATGGATACCAAAACTGTGTTCACTTCCGCCTTTCACCAATTTGCGCAGGAAAATCACTTTATTATCAACTTCTTTTACGGAAACATTGTAATTTTTAATACGCTTAAATGATTTGGCCATTTCGTTCAGCTCATGATAGTGAGTAGCAAAAAGTGTTTTGGCTTTAGCTTTCGGATGCTCGTGAATGTATTCCACAATCGACCAGGCAATGGAAATACCATCATAAGTTGAAGTTCCACGGCCTAATTCGTCAAACAGAATCAGACTCCGGGAAGAAAGGTTATTCAGGATATCGGCTGCTTCGTTCATTTCGACCATAAAAGTAGATTCGCCTAATGAAATATTGTCGCTCGCCCCTACCCTTGTGAAAATTTTATCAACTAATCCGATTTTGGCAGACTCTGCCGGGACAAAAGAACCAATTTGAGCCATTAATGTAATCAATGCAGTTTGGCGCAAAAGGGCTGATTTACCGGCCATATTCGGTCCGGTAATAATGATAATCTGCTGCGAATCAGCATCTAAATATACATCATTGGCAATATAAGGTTCTCCGGGAGGCAATTGTTTTTCAATAACCGGATGCCGTCCGCCCTTAATATCAAGAGCATCACCATCTTCCACTACCGGACGGATATATTTGTTTTGCTGCGCCAATTTAGCAAAAGACAATAAACAATCCAGATTGGCAATCAGGTTAGCATTGGTTTGAATGGGAGCGATATAGTCCATTAATTCCAATATCAGGTCATTAAAAAGTTTTGATTCCAGAGCCAGGATTTTGTCTTCCGCTCCAAGAATTTTTTCTTCATAAACCTTAAGTTCTTCTGTAATATAGCGTTCTGCATTAACCAATGTCTGCTTGCGGATCCAATCGGAAGGAACTTTATCCTTATGGGTATGACGTACTTCGATATAATAACCGAATACATTATTATAACTCACTTTCAAAGAAGGAATACCTGTCCGTTCACTTTCACGTTGCTGAATCTGGAGCAAGTAATCTTTTCCGGAATAAGCAATTTGCCGCAATTCATCTAATTCAGCATTTACTCTATGACGAATCACACCACCTTTGCTCAATAAAACAGGAGGATCTAATTCTATTTCGCGTTCGATTTTATCACGGATTAACTGGCAAATATTCAACTGGTCGCCAATCCGGCGAAGACTTTCATCATCCGACTCTAAACAAGATTGTTTAATAGGCTCTATGGCATGCAATGCTACTTTCAATTGTACAACTTCCCTTGGGTTTACCCTTCCTACAGCTACTTTGGATATAATGCGTTCTAAATCGCCAATCAAACTAAGTTGCTGGTCAAGTAAATCTTTTACTTCCGGACTGCGGAAAAAATATTCCACAACAGATTGCCTGTCTTCAATCAATTTAACCTCTTTCAAAGGGAAAACAATCCAGCGTTTCAACATGCGGGCTCCCATCGGAGTGGTTGTCTTATCCAGGATATTAAGCAACGATTTACCGCCTTCATTCATTGTATCCAATAATTCCAAACTACGGGCAGTAAATTTATCCAAACGCACATAACGATCTTCTTCGATGCGTGAAAGTGATGTAATGTGGCTTGTTTGTGTATGTTGGGTCAAATCCAGGTAATGTAAAATAGCTCCTGAAGAAACAATCGCTTCCGTCAGGTTATTGACTCCGAACCCTTTCAGGCTTTTGGTTTCAAATTGTTTTAATAAACGGTCACGGGCAGCATCTTCAGTAAAAACCCAATCTTCCATTTCGAAAGTCAGGAATTTAGTTCCGAAAGCCTCTTCAAATAGCTTGCGTTTATTTCTCTCAAAAAGGACTTCTTTCGGGGAAAAATTATTCAGCAGTTTATCTACATAATCAGCAGGTCCTTGTGCAGTCAGGAATTCCCCTGTAGAAATATCCAAAAAAGAGACTCCGCATATACTTTTATTGAAATGAATGGCTGCAAGGAAATTATTTTCCCTGTGATTCAACACATTATCATTAATAGAAACTCCGGGAGTAACCAATTCCGTAATGCCCCGTTTCACTAATTTCTTCGTCAGTTTCGGGTCTTCCAGTTGGTCGCATATCGCCACTCGTTTTCCTGCCCTAACCAATTTAGGGAGATAAGTATCTAAAGCATGATGAGGAAATCCTGCCAATTCTACAAACTGTGCCGAACCATTGGCACGGCGGGTAAGTGTAATCCCTAAAATTTCGGAAGCAGCAATAGCATCAGCCGAAAATGTTTCGTAAAAGTCGCCGACCCTGAACAAGAGTACGGCATCAGGGTGCTTCGATTTAATTTCGAAGTATTGTTTCATTAAAGGGGTTTCAACTATTGCTTTCGTCACAGTGTTTAAGTTTTATTGGATTTTAAGCAAGCAAAGATAAACATTTCAGGTCAAAAATTTTACACCTGACTAAATTTTGAGTAGTTTCACGATCACTACTCACTATTCGCAACCCTCAATTCTTTCCTAAGCGCTTTAGCTTTTCCATTACAACATTTATCCAAAAGTTCCCAGAATTTGGGACCATGATTCATCTCAACTGTATGGCACAATTCATGCAATATCACATAATCAATCAGATGAAAAGGAAGTTTCATCAGAAAAAGTGACAAATTGATATTTTTTTTCGAAGAACAAGAACCCCAACGCGATTTGCTCGCAGAAATCCTAAGTGAGCCATAAGTAAAATGATATAAATCAGCCAAAGTTTTTAACCTGGAAGGAAGATACTCAAAAGCCTTTTTCCTTAATTCCTTTAACTCGTGTATTGTAATTGTTGGCTTAGGAGGAGCAGCCTGCAAACGAGACAACAATGTTGTTTTGTGCATTTCAACCAGTTCAACAGCTCGCTTGTAAGAACCAAGCAAAGGTAAAGAAACAGAAATGACTCCGGAACGGATTCGAATTGTATATTGCCGGGAACTTCTATGTTTTTTCAAAACAACTTTCCCTAAATCTTTGTCTTCCCAGATTTTTTGCATTCTATATAATTATGATTCAAATCGGGCTCTAGTTGAACTATTTTTGGGTACGAGGTACACGGTGTACGGGATTAAATTGCCGTTGGTCTTAACCGTTATCAGGCGTAAGCGTTCGGCGTAGTTTTTTAATACGTCGTATCTAAAAGCAAAGCTTTGCTTTGCAAATGGCAAGCCGGGAGGCTTGCTTCTAACAACGACGTAGTTAAAAACTACGCCGAACGCTTACGCCTGATTCCATTTTGCAAAATAGCTCAAATCGTGCCCTAATTGATGACTTTTAAAGATGTAAAATTAAAAAAATTTGCTCATAAAAAATCTTCGTTATAAAAAAACCGACAGTATTAAGTAGTTGAATTGATATTTTTTATAATTTTGTGCTATGTAGCATTGTTTTATAACATATAATACACAACAATGAACAATCAAGAGATAGTAGATTTATCAAGTAGTTTGCCGGATGTTTGGAGGTTATTGAATGTGAAAGAGCGGGAGACACTCCGGAAACATGCATCCATCCAACATTTCAAAAAAAATCAAACAATTTATGCCGAAGGCGATGAGCCTAAAGACATGATGTGTTTGCTTAAGGGTAAAGTCAAAATTTACAAAGAAGGAATTGGCGGAAGAAGTCAGATTATCCGCATGATTCGTCCTATACAGTATTTTGCATACCGGGCTTTTTTCGCTCAGGAATACTATCTTACCAGCGCTGCCGCATTCGAACCATCAACTGTTTGTTTTGTTCCGATGACTATTGTCGTCGAATTACTGCAAAACAACACAAAACTAATGATGTTTTTTATCAAACAACTTTCTATTGACTTGGGGATTGCAGATGAAAGAACAGTAAACCTCACCCAAAAACATATCCGTGGCCGCCTGGCCGAATCATTGGTTTTCCTTATCGACAGCTATGGTTTGGAAGATGACAACACCATCAATATTTACCTTGCCCGTGAGGATTTGGCAAATCTTTCCAATATGACGACATCCAACGCCATCCGCACATTGGGTAATTTTGTTACCGAAAAAGTTATAGCTTTAGACGGACGTAAAATAAAGATTATTGACGAAGAAAAATTGCGTAAAATCAGTAAATTAGGTTAATGTATAGATTATTTCATTAATTCCTTGAAAAAATCGTTCAATTCTTTATCAAGGTCGGCCAATAAACTATCGTTCAGTTTCAAGGTTTCATCATCAATAAATATCAATTCATCCGAAACAATAAAATCAGCATCTACAAGGCTAACCGAAAATGGCTTAAGAATATAATCTCTATTAAATAAGCCAGACTTATTCAATTTATCGGTCGCAATTTTTCCAGCTTCCAAAACCTCTTTTTCATGAGATTGCCCGAAATCATCGGTAAAGCCATCCAATTCAATATCTGTCAACCGGTTTTCTATATCATCATACACAATCAGGCTTGTATTTTCCTCATCAAAATACAAATACAGATCACTTAATGCTTCGCCTTTATTTTGCGCTTCAAATTTACGTAAACCCTCGCTAATTACAGATTCGATCGCAGCAATCAATTGTTCATTCGTCGCTTTCATAGATAACTTCCCTTTTATAATTTGCAAATGTACACGAATATTTTTTGTAATTGATATCTTAACCAGAAAAAAGGGACATAAATATAACAAAAAAAGAGAATATTTCGCAACATTCCCTTTTTCATGAAGATCTTACATGGCTTAAATATATCTTCTTTTATATGACAAAGTAATTCTGAGTTGTTTTCTCTATGTAAAACAACACTGCAAAGGTACAAGGATTGAAAACATCCTGCAATCACAAAAAATAATGGTTTTACAGGTTCTAAATGACTATATATAGGGAGGAAACTGTAACTAATTCAGTTGTAAATAAGTCCAGACAGGATAATGGTCTGAATCTTTAATCTTTCCGACAGTACAATTATATGCTTTAATATTTTTGCTATGCAAAATATAATCAATCCGGAACAAAAACCGGTTCCGGTTGTAACTCACGCCCATACCAAAACCTGTTTCTGCAAAAGAATCCTTTAAAAGATTCCCTTTGACAGTATGGCGGACATAAGAAACCGGAGTATCATTAAAATCTCCGCAAACAATTAAATAAGGGTCTTTGGAATTCCTGATATATTCGGCTACTAGCTCCGCCTGTTTTGCCCTAACCCTATATGAAACAGACAGTTTTCGCCTCATCATATCACTTACCCCTTCAATTTTTTTCGGGTCGAGCTCTTTAATCCCCTGCAATAACCCGGCATATTCAGCCTGATCTCCTGCAGATAGTTTATTAGATTCCAGATGGTTATTTATTAATGAAACGGTTTTTCCTTTCACATCCAATTCCAAAATAAAAGATCCGTTATAATTACTGGTATAAGGTATCTTTTTGAACGACTTAACAGGAAATTTTGAAAAAACAGCATTTCCTCCGACTGCATTACCGGTTTTGATTATTGGAAAATATTTACGGTACGGATACTTATCCTTATAATAACTGTCAGCCTCTTCCTGGGTTATCAAACCCGGCATATTGGTAGTCACACCGTATTCCTGCAAACACACAATATCTGCATCCAAATCCAGAATATATTTAATTATATTGTTGGGATTTGACTTTGTATGAGGATGATATTGATTATACCGCATCACATTATAGGTCAATACTTTTATACAATCTTCCGGAACATTTTTTGTTTTGAAATGCACCGGGAAATAAGTAAAAATCTGACCTGAACTGACAATAAAAACAGCGACATTAAACAAAAAGAATCTCCAGCGAAGAATTAAAACCCACCAAATTGCAAACAAAATATTGACCAATAAAATAAATGGAAAAACAAGTCCTAAATATGCAAAAAGCATCATGGTATTCGGGGATACTCTATCGGAAAAAGCAGACAACAAAAGAACAAACAACGTAATAATATTTATTACGAAAAGTGTCGAACTGAAAATTTTCCCAATCCGTTTTAATATCTTAAAAAAACTATTTATTACTTGCATCAAACAACTTCTTTTTCTCTTCTTCCGTCAAACAATTATAACCTGACTTTTTTATTTTTTCAAGTATCCGGTCGATTTCTTCACCCTGTTGATTCTTTCTTGCATTATAATCATAATCAGATTTCCTGCTATCTCCCGAACTGCTGCTTCTTTGATTGTAAGTAACCTTCATTTTCCGGGCAGGTTTCTTTTTAAACAAATTGAAGATTTTATCTATTAAAAAATTCAAGGGAGAAGTCATATCTTTACCTTTCCTGTAATAAAATGCAAAACAAATTCCCAACAAGGCGCCACCTACGTGGGCAATATGCCCGCCGGCATTGGTAGAAGTTACAGACAATAAATCCAAAATCAAAGAAAAAAGAGCTAAGTAAATAATTTTAATACGCCCTATAAAAAACAACCCGATTTCAAAATCTTTTTTATAAAAAGCGACTCCAAAAACGATAGCCATTACAGATGCTGAAGCTCCAATTAAATAACTACCCAAAACCATATCTTCAAAATATGGGAATATATTATAGGCAAGAATAAAAAATAAAGCGCCGGCCAATCCTCCGAGAATATATAAACCACTTAACTGCCTTTGATTAAAAAACAAAAGAAATATTTGTCCGAACCAGTATAACCAAAGCATATTAAAAAGAATATGCAGAAAACCATAATGAGTGAACATGTATGTGATCAAGGTCCATAAATGTATTACCATCTGATTGAAGTCGGCAGGCAATTTCAGGAAATCCAGTAAAACATCCGGATTTAATTTAAAAAGCGTGGCGATAACAGCAAAAATCCTTACTAACAAAAAGACAATCACATTAATTGCAATCAGGTTAGAAAGAATAGATTTCTGTTTGAAGAAACTTTCTGTTTTAGTGAAAAAATTTGACATTATTTTTATCTTTTTTCCGCCAGAATAAAATCATTATAAGTCCGAAAAGCATCCCGCCTAAATGGGCAAAGTGAGCGACATTATCACCTCCAAAGTTCCCAATTCCCAGGAACAACTCTATTATTCCATAAACGACAACAAAATATTTTGCTTTAACAGGTATGGGAATAAACATAACAAAAAGTTCAACATTAGGATACATCATTCCGAATGCCAATAAAATCCCGAATACAGCGCCGGAAGCCCCTATGGTTATAAAAACATTGAGATATTCGGCAACAGTAATTCGTGTTTGCCCATCTGGAATATATTGATAACTGGAATGCAATATGTCCTGTAAACTAAAAAACCACACACACTCCTGCACCAATCCGGCTCCAATACCTGTAATCAGATAAAATAAAAGGAAACGTTTGGAACCCCATGCATTTTCAATCATTTGACCGAACATAAACACGGCAAACATATTAAAAAAGATGTGGCTCCACGAACCATGCAGAAACATATACGTTACTAACTGGTATAATTTAAATTCTGATGCCTGGAAATAATGCAAGCCCAACATTCTGACAAGGTCAATATTCAGACGGGTAAAAGCTAAAGTAGCCAGCCAGGCGATAATATTTATTATGATAATATTCCTGGTAACAGGAGTGATAGAATTAAGAAGCCCTGGTTTCTGATATGAATTCATATAATAATTTCAAATTAAAGGTACAAACGTACATAAAATTCTATTTTCTCACAACCTTTTCCAGTCTGATTTGTTCATATTTAAACTTTACAGCTATTATAATCTCGCATTTTATATTATTAATTGTAAAAAATGAATTAATTTATATAAAAAAAGAACGAAAATAGTTGATTATAAAAAGAATAGCATATATATTTGTGAATTCTTTGTTATAAGCGGGGTTCTAATGTTTTACTAAAAAATAATTATTAAATTAATTTTGTCATGAACAAATCAGAATTAGTCAGTGCAATTGCAGAAGGTTCAGGACTTTCTAAAGTTGATTCAAAAAAAGCTCTTGACGGTTTTATTGCCGCAGTATTTAACGAATTGAAAAATGGAGGAAAAATCAGTTTGGTTGGTTTTGGTACTTTCTCTGTCACTGAAAAAAGTGCAAGACAAGGTATTAACCCCAGGACTAAACAACCAATTAAGATTGCAGGTAAAAAAGTTGCCAAATTCAAACCAGGCACAGAACTTGCAGATGCTGTGAAATAAGATTTTATAGCGCTAATAAAAAATTAATTTCACACAGATTAAACAGATTACACAGATTTAATATTAAAATTCTGCGGAAGTTGTGAAATCTGTGTGAAACATTTTAAAGTGCTTTTTTCAAATTCTCCAAGGCTGTTTCTATCGTTTTTCTTGGACATCCGACATTCATTCTCATAAAACCAACACCTTCCTGTCCGAACGTTTCTCCGTTATTCAAGGCTAATTTTGCTTTATTCACAAACAATTCAACTAATTCTTCCTGAGATAAACCCAATTCCCGGCAATCGAGCCAAACCAAAAAAGATGCCTGCGGAATAATAGTTTTAATTGCAGGTATGTTTTTTTTCAGGTATTCATCTACAAAACGGATGTTATCTTCCACATACAGAAGCAGCTGTTTTAACCATTCATCACCATTGTCATAAGCAGCCTGCGTTGCTATTGGTGCAAAGATATGAGCATTGCACAACTCGTACGTCACAAGAAAATCAAAAAAACTTTTCCGTATCTTTTCATTCGGTACAATTGCAAAAGAACTGACAAGTCCTGCCATGTTGAATGTCTTGCTGGGAGCCATAAGCGTAATGCTATTCTGCTTTGCCTCTTCCGAAACTGTTGCAAACGGGATATGTTTATGACCGAAAATTGCCAAATCCGAATGTATTTCATCAGAAATGACCAAAATATTGTTTTCATAACAAATTTTTGCCAATTCTTTCAATGTTTCCTTGTCCCATGTGATGCCAATAGGATTATGAGGATTACAAAGAATCAGTATCTTACAATCTTTATCAATATTTTTCTTCAAATGTTCCAAATCCATTGAGTAAGCTCCGTTTTCAAGTTTCAACGGATTCAGCAACAGGTTACGATGTTGCATTTGGGGAACTAAATGAAATGGCTGATACACAGGAGGCTGAATAATTATTTTATCTCCAGGCATTGTAAAATGTAAAATCGCAAAAGCAAAGCCCTTGACAACTCCCGGAACAAAACTTAAAAATTCAGGATCAACATCCCAATCATGTCTCCGTTTCAACCAATTCACAACAGAAGAAACATATTCCGGACAAATTGCAGGATAACCAAGAACCTCATGCTGGCAACGGTTTCTTATGGCTTCCATTATAAAATCGGGTGTCCGGAAATCCATATCTGCCACCCACATGGGAATCAAGCCGTTACAACCAAAACGTTCCTTTAGCGCATCCGTTTTTAATGCACCGGTTCCCCTCCTGTCCAAGACTTCATCAAAATTGTATTTTTTATTCATAATTTGTTAATTTTGTCACAAAGATAATTATAAATAAAAACCGGAAATTGAAATTTGAAAGTTATTTATGCCCATAACGATAGAGGAAAAGATATAGGTTATCTCCCTATTCCATGATAAATGAACCCCAATTCTTCCAGTTCTTGTTTATCGTAAATATTCCGTCCATCTAAAATTAACGGGGTTTTCACTATTTTCCTGACAGTTTTCCACGATGGCAAACGGAATTCTTTCCATTCTGTCACGACTATAATAGCATCTGCATCTAAAGATGCTTCATAAATATCTTTATTATAGGTTATTGTATCACCTAACCGGCGTTTAGCTTCCTCCATTGCAACCGGATCATAGACACTCACCTGCCCTCCTGTATTAAGTATCTTATCAATCAACACTAATGAAGGCGCATCGCGCATATCATCGGTTTCCGGCTTAAAAGCCAATCCCCAGAGTGCGATTTTTCGGCCTTTCAAATCACCAGAAAATTCTTTTAATAATTTTTTGAATAAAACCAGTTTTTGGACTTCGTTCACCTCATCAACAGCTTTCAAGACAGACATTTTATACCCTTTAGATTCTGCAGTCTTAATCAATGACTTTACATCCTTAGGAAAACAACTACCTCCATAACCGCATCCAGGATACAAGAACTTGCTGCCAATACGGGCATCCGAACCGATTCCCCTGCGAACCATGTTTACATCCGCTCCAACTATTTCACACAGGTTCGCAATATCATTCATAAAACTGATACGGGTAGCAAGCATAGAGTTTGCAGCATACTTAGTCATTTCGGCTGACGGAATATCCATAAATATAACCCGGAAATTATTCAGGAGAAACGGGCGATATAACTTTGTGAGTAAGTTTTCGGCTTTTTCGGAATCAACTCCCACGACAACACGATCGGGAGTCATAAAATCCTTAATCGCAGCCCCTTCCTTCAAAAATTCAGGATTTGAAGCCACGTCAAACGGAATATTAACACCCCGGGCGTCCAACTTTGCCTGTATTGCTGTTTTTACAAGCTGGGCAGTTCCAACCGGCACTGTACTCTTATTCACAACCAATACATAGTTATTCATATTCTGGCCAATTGTCTTGGCAACTGCCAACACATACTTAAGGTCTGTACTACCGTCTTCACCGGGAGGGGTTCCCACCGCACAAAAAACAATATCTATATCATCCAATACAGATTTCAAATCTGTTGTAAATTGCAAGCGGCCTGCCTGATAATTGCGCAGTACCATTTCTTCTAATCCGGGTTCATATATGGGTATGATTCCTTTCTTAAGATTTTCTATCTTTTGGGAGTCTATATCCACGCAAACGACCTCAGTTCCCATTTCGGCGAAGCAAGTACCGCTGACCAAACCAACATAACCGGTTCCGACAATTGCAACTTTCATATTTATATATATATTTTTTACCCCTAAATCCCCTAAAGGGGACTTGGTGCATAATAAACCGTAGTTTTATCTGGTCTTTATAGACACTAAGAATCCCCTTTAGGGGATTTAGGGGTTCTTTCAATCAATCGCTTCAATATCATTGAATTCATACTGAAACTTCAATGTATATAGAGCTACAAGCAGACCAACTAAAGTAGATACCAGCATCAATTCGGGCATTTTATCTTTAAGCCCGATAACTATTACACAGATAATTAGCTGAAAAGCGGCATAAATAACAGACACAAACAAATGCGAACATGTAGTTTTCTGAATCCAGACTTGATAAAAATGTAACCGGTGAGGCTTCAGAATATTGTGTTTCATAAAAATACGATGCACAATCGTACATACCGCATCTACACCATAAACGGCAAGGAATAATAACCAAACGGTTTCATAAGTAGTCCTCATTAATTGCAAGAGCAATGCAACAATCCAAAAAGCGATTCCAATGCTGCCAATATCTCCGGCAAAACACTTAGCCTGCTTCCTGGCATTGAAAAATAAGAAAACCAGGCAAGATAGTATGGCATATATTATAAAATCGGGACGGGTAAATGCAACAACATTCTGGTTTACATATTGTAAGCTGAGCAAAATAACCAGACTATTCAATCCTGTCATGCCATTAATCCCATCCATAAAGTTGTATGCGTTAATGATTCCAACACTAACAACACACATGGTAAGTATCAACCACCAGGGAGTCGAAAAAGGTAAATCCAAATCGTAAACAATTATACCGACAGCAACAAACTGAACAACCAACCGTATCCAGGGAGAAAGAGAAGATATATCATCCCAAAAACTGACTCCACAAATCAATGTGAAACCAAGTAAAAAAAGCAGGCTTTGGGGCAAATTCATCATTGTGAACAACACTCCAGCCGCCCAAAATACAATCCCGCCACCCCTGATAGTAACATAATCGTGAGAACTTTGCACTCCAGGCTCATTGACAATATGGTATTTTCCAGCGATTTTGAAATATATCAGCATGATAGCAAACAGGAGAACAAATGCTATTATGTGAGACATATTCAGAGTTAAGACATTTATGTTAAAGAATTCAGGCATTTTTTTCGAAATAATAAATTTAGGCAAAGATAAAATATAATTTAACAACAAACATCTTTTATAAATATCAAATTTTCATCATATCCTATATTTAATCATGCCTTTCAGGTTATGAGTTAAAAAATAAAATATGGATTGGGGAATAGATAATTTTTCATATTCCCGATAAATTCTCCACACCCACCTCACAGTCAGCATTTTTTTTGATGAGACAGAAGATTGACCAGCCCTGTATAATACTAATACTTCCGGTACACCATACGCAATATATCCTCTTTTCAGTATGTTCAACCACATAATGTAATCTTCATGCCCCGCATCAGAAAAATAAATCTTACCAAGTTCTTTTGCATTATACATTGCAGTTGAACATCCTATAATGTTACTTATGAGAAGTTTTTGGTAATTTATTTTCTCCGGAGATTTAACAATTCTGCAATTACGGACACTTGCAATATTTATTTTTTCGTAAAATGAATAAACAAGTACTGCATTATTCTTTTGGGCTAATCGAACTTGCTTATCCAGTTTTTGAGGCAACCAGATATCATCAGCATCTAAAAACGCAATGTAATCACCCTGGGCTTTTTCAATTCCGATATTTCTGGGAATAGAAACCATCCCACTATTTTGAGATGTTGAAAACAATTTTATCCGGGCATCGTCACTAACATATTGATTAATAATTTGAGCACTATTGTCAGAAGAACAATCATCAACAATAATCAATTCCCAATCAGAATAAGTTTGATTTATAACAGATTCGATTGCTTCTGATATGTACAAACCTGCGTTGTAGCAAGGCATGATAATGGATACCATTAGATTAAGTTTCATAATCTTGTCTTAAATGAACGCAAGATGATTCGAAAAATAAAACTCATACGATACAACACCTTAAACCAAAAAGGATTTATACTTTTGCTTTCATCAAAAGATATATTTTCTTCATGTCTCCGATACAAATGTAATGGTTCATCTACATATTTAAAATTCCCCAAAAGTAGAACCAAACAACCAATCCAATAATCATGTCCAATACATGCTTTAGGAAATGGAAGACAATAGTCCAATACTTCTCTTCGAAAAGACATGCAACATCCCCTAAAAGGATGTGTCAAAACATTTTTCAGCAACGATTTACTTACCGGATTTTTTTTCCAAAATCGTTCAATTATGATATTCTCTTTTCCATCAATAATGTTATAATTACACATCACCAAATCATACCTGTTCAAATAATCTTGCATTTTTTCAATACGGTCAAGCGGCCAAATGTCATCCTGATCTGACAAAAAAACATATTCACCTGAAGCATTTTTCATGGCATTTTCAAAATTATTTGCAGACAAGCGAAATGGAACCGCTATCATAGATAATAAGTTAACATCCCTTTTATGATGAAAAATTTTTATTCGATTATCATTGTAACTATTTATAATTTCAATGGTTTTGTCGGTAGAACCATCATCCGAAATAATCACCTCATCATCAACCTCTAGTTGACAAAGAATAGAATCTAATTGTTCCTTTATATATTTTTCGCCATTATAAGTAGCTATGCAAACAGAAATCATACATTTACCTTCTAATCAAATAAACTAAACGATAATAGATAAAACAACCAAAAGACATCCCCAAAACTTCATTGGCTTGTTTATAATTCAAATAATTTTTTTCAAAAACTCTTTTTATGTTTAATATTTTTTCAAAAAAATACCTGAAGCAATATTGAACAGCAATAGCACCAAGTTTATTTTGTTGATGTTGCCTATACAATATTTCAGGTTTCTCTAAAATAATAATTATTCCATTAGAAGCCAATACTTTTAACGCAATCCAGGCATCGTGCATTACAGCATTTTTACCAAAAGGCAATGAAATTTGTTTTGCCTTTCGGTTGAACAGCATGGTACATCCGGTAACATAATTATTTATTGCTAATTCATTGTTTTTTTGCAAAAGAGAAGGATTCATCCGGCAATAAGACCAAAAAGATTCGGAGATTTTATTTAATTGGTTATCTACAACATATAAATCAGAACAAATAACAATTGGTTTATTTGGTTGTTGAAGTTCCGCGCTTGAAATTTCTTCCAAAGCATCTTCAATTTTATGTGGCAACCAAATATCATCTTGGTCACAAAACATTATGTACTCCGATTGACTTTCTTTTAATAACAATTCAAATGAATGAATAACTCCAACATTAACTCCGTTTTTTTCTGATATTTTCCTTATTTTCTGAGGATACGCCTGGCAATACTTGTCAATAATAGATATAGTATTGTCACTTGAGCCATCATCCCTGATAAACAACACCCAATTTGTATATGTTTGGGCTAACAGAGAATCTAATAACTCATTAAGGTATTTCTCTCCATTATATGTCGAAAGTAAAATATCGATCATCACTTATATAAATAAGATAAAATCAACAATGCATATTTTCTTTGCTCTTTATGACATAATCGCTTTGCAGCTCTTAGTGGAATTTTTAACTTCCATAAAAAAACAGCTAAACAACCTAATTCTTTAGTAAACTGCAAGTCGGCATCAAAAATAGATTTATATCGCCCAATTGTCATCTTTGGATAATCCAACATAGAAAAATCGTGTTCCAAAACAGTCTTCATAACATAAACCTTTTTTCCCTTCTTATATAATTGATAAAAATACCAAATATCTAAACCATCTAAAGGATATTTATAAGAAAAGCCTCCGATTTCTTCTATGACTCTAGTATTCAAAACTGTTCCCGAATTGATAGAAGAAATACATTTAGAGCAAAACCCAGATTGTCTGAGTTGTTTTGTAAAAAAAGTATAACCTAATTGAGGAAAATAAGTTTTAGGAGCTATAAAACATTTACCTTTTTGTATTTGAGGAATAATTACGCTTATATTCTCTGATTCATCTGATTCCAATATTTGATTTAATTCTTCAAAATATTCCTTTGTAAGTTCTGTGTCTTGGTCCAATAAAAGTAGCCATTTTTTTTTCGTTTCAACAGCTTGTTTTAATGCGTAATTATATGCTCCTGCCAACCTGTCATTTAGAGGAGCATTTATTACCTCATAATCTTCTCTTTGAGGAATTATAATCTCAGAGGAATTGTTATAAATTAACAATTCAAAATCTATTTTCAACTTACATATACATTTCAACAGCGATTGATAACAAAGACTGTTATCAATTTTCGTTTTGTATAAAACCAATATAATCTGTAACGAATTATTTAAGAAATTCATTTTTTATCTCTAGTATTTTTCGCATCTTCTCTCATTTTTTCAAGATGATTATAAATTCTTTCTTTTCCCAAGCTTTCTTTCTTTAAAATTTTATATTCAATATAATTCTGGTATGGATTATATAGCAAAGAAGGCGGGGGTATATGCAAATATATCTTCCCATTATATGCGCTACAATAAATGAGTAAAACAGCGATAAACGCAATTTTTTTCAGCCTTGCATAATCACGAATAACTTCTATTAAATAAGGGAACAAAATGATGAGGGAATATAGGAAATATAATCTAAAACGATAAGACATAGTAATAGACTCATAAAAATAATAGTAAGTCACAATTCCCATCATGAATAAATTCAGGAATAAATTGCCATATTTTTTCATGTCTAAATATTTTCTGTAGAATAAAAACAGGAAAACCAAAAAGATATTTAGCAGAAACTCCACCGAAAGTAATCTGTTAGCTCCAAATATTTCATCTGATGTATAGACTACAGCCTTCTCATAATAAGTATTTCCCATAAACTTAGTAATAAACAATAAACTTTGGCTGAACCATGGAATATGAAAAAACATTACAGCACAACCTAAGAACAATACAACCAGAAGAATTTTATTCGAAAATCTTATATTAAGAAAAAAATACAATGGAAACATTATCAACGCCGACCTATGAAATAAGAATGCAGTAAAAATCAGGATAAAATATTTCCACATCTTCCGTTCTTGTATATATCTGAAAGAGAAGAAACAAATTGAAGCGGCCATTGCCTGTCGTATCATTGCAAATTCCATTTTAAGATATACAACCGAATAATAAACGAACAAGCCTGTAACAATATATTTTGTGTAATGCGACAATGATCTTGTAATTAATGTAACATTAAACAAAGTGACAAAGAAAAATAATGCCTGAAGTCCTAATCCAAATTGTTTAAATAAAGAGCTAAGTACGATAAAGCCAGTCTCACGCAAAGATATCAACTTCAATCCTTCAGCAGTAAACAATTTACTTATAGGAAGCACCTTGTCTAGAATTCCCTGATACATAGGCCAGTCTGTTCCGGTTTCATAACGAAGTCCGGCAACAAGCACAAGAATACCCCAAGATAAACCAATCAGTATTTTATGATTAATTCTTTTTTGATTTGAAATTTCTAAAATAGAAAAAACAAGTAAAATTAAAAATATGACTAAGTAAAACATCTCTGATGGTTATTTACTATTTTAATAAAGTATTAAATTCGGATACAAATTTATTATTGAAATCGTAAGAATTAAGTTTGTCATATCCATTATGGGCAATTCTTTCCCGAAAATCAATATTAATCATTTTCTTCATGGCGTCAAATAAGGAATTTTCTTCCAACGGATTAACAAAAAGACAATCTTTACCATCTTCAAACAACTCATGTAATCCTGAATTGCTAGTTATAACTGCAGGTTTCTTAACTGATATTACTTCTAAAAAGACCAATGGCCAGGTTTCTGATAATGAAGGTAAAATCAATATATCTATGTCAGAATAAAATTCAGAAATGTTGTCATATTGCTTTATTATAATGTGCTCTGATAAATCTAACATTTTTATCGTTTCAATTATTTGCTTTTTATCATCACCAATATTTTTTGTCAATATAAGTTTAACATTGGGGTATTGCTGAAGTAAGCGGGCAAAACATCTCAGTAAAAAAGGAATATTTTTTCTTCTATTCCAACTCCCTATATACCCAAAAGAGAAATTTGAGTCTAGAAATTGAGAATTTAATATATCTATTTTTTTGATAGGATTATAAATGATTTTACATGTAGAAAAAGACGACCGTAATTTATTTTTCCATTGTTTTTTCTGAGTTTCAGAAATAAATATTGTAATGTTTTTTTTGTGCGAAAGAAATATTTTATAAAAAAAGCCTAACGAATCGCACCAACCATAAAATGATGCAACTGGTTCATGATAATGCCAAATGTGAGTTCTTTTCGTTAATGTAGCAGTAATTATTCCAATAACAGTAACCGATGTGTTTGAATATATAATATCAATCTTATTTTTTTTCACATAGCCAATCAACCTAAATGTAGCATACATATTAAAAAATAATACTGCTAACGAATAGAAAAAAGAGCCACCCAAACATTTATACGGCAAAGACAAATGCTTGTCAATACCTAATTTATCTAACTCTTTTTTGAATAAAGAATTATTATCTCCTTTGGGTTCCAAAACGTGTACATAATGCCTTTCGGTTTTATCAAAGATTTTTTCAATGATTTGAAGCATAACCGTTTCAGCTCCATGAACATGAGTGGTATGATTTATAAACAAAATATTCTTCATCTTACCTTATTAAAATCAGCTATTTTTAGTTCTTTATATGCTTATATATTAAAAAACTAACGATACTTATTTCAATTATTTGCGCTAGAATCCAACTCAAAATAGCTCCATCAATTCCAATCTTTGGAATTAATATAATACTACAGATCAAACTTGCTCCTCCACAAGACAATCCAACCATAGGTGAATATCTTTGCAATTGCAAGCCATATAACCCTTGTACTGTCAACATGGTTGCTATTATCACCAATGATGGTATCATCGACATTTTCCTTAGTATTGCGATCGCATCATAAAATTCATTTCCAAGAAAGATTTTAACTATATAAGGAGAAAGCAAATATACAATTATACTAATCAGCAATGATAACACAAAAATAAGCAATAAACTTCTTTTAAAAAATTGCCAGCCTTCTTTTTTTGATTGATTGAATTTACGACTCATTACAGGGAAAAGAGCAAAACTTATGGGCATACAAGTCAGCATTATAACAGCAAAAATAATTTTATATGCTCCAGAGTATATTCCAACATCAAAATCCGTCATGTAAATTCCAACAATTGTCATCCCAACAGCAGCATAAAGACTGATAAATACATTATTCAAAAAAATAGGAGCACCCTTTTTTATCACATTATTACTTAATTCCTTATTTTTTCTATAGCTTAAAACTAAATCATATTTTTTAATTACATACAAAAAAGAAATTATACCAACCAAGACATATGATAAAGAAAGTATCAGAACATAAGTAACATAATCAGCAGATACATTTACCAACAATATTACCAACACAGCCCCCAACAATTTAATAGCAAAATTAAACATAGCCATATCCTTCATTTTTTCAATTCCCTGAAAAAACCATGTTGGGAATAGCACTAAACCAACATTTATCAATGCTGCATAAAAATATAGAAAGGGATCCTGATTTACTTTCGAAAACGTAAAATAGAGTATTGCAAGTAAGACAAAAGAAATAACCAGTAAGAAAGATTTAAAGCGGATAACTGTCCAGAATATTGTCTGCAATTTTGATTTATCATCCCTATGGATAGCAACATCCTGAGTAGCCGAGTATTCAAAACCGTAACTCACAATAATAGTTAAATAAGAAATGATATTTTGGGCATAAGAAGCCTTACCAAAAAAATCCGCCCCTAAAGCTTTGGTTACAAAAGGAATAATAAGAATTGGAATAATATAGTTTGCCACCTGCAATATACCTAACGAGGCAATATTAACAAACAATGGCTTTGAGTATAACTTCTTGATATTTTGCAGTCTACTCATTCATTTCAACTAAATTAAACTTTAAAATTCTCCAGCACATTCAATGGTCGCCAATTCAATTCAGTAACTGCTTTTTTATTGGAAAAAGTAAGTGTATTTACAATTTTAGATAATTTATTTGAATCAATAGGCACACAATTTCCAATCAGGTCTCCACATAACGCCATCGATTTGGCTAAACCGTATGGAATTGAAACCGGAGTTCGTTTATTTAGCTGTTGCGCAACTAATTGTCCTAATTCATAAAAAGAAGGGTGATAACCGTCTGATAAGTTATAAATTCCTCCTTTACTTATCAATCTGGGAACCAATGTAACAATATCCTCGGCCATAATAATGCTTTTCCTTGCCCTACCTCCTTCAATATTCAAATAAAATCCGGATTTTATTCCATTCACCAAGGCGCCCAAACTACCCAACGGTTCAATACCTGCAATAAGGGATGGACGCAAGATAGACAAAATTATGTTATTTTTTTTACACCAATCTATTAAAAATTCTTCGGCCAGCAATTTACTCAATCCATAAGGAGAACTGGCATTCAACGGATGTTCTTCTGTAAGTTCCTCTCCTTTTTCCGCACCATAAACTGCGACTGTACTAATAAATATAAAGGTTTTAGGTAATCCCGATTGTTCTAAAGCAGCGCACAGGTTTTTAGTTCCCTTCAAGTTTACATCAAAAAAATATTGTTTTTCCTGTTTTGTTCTCGGAATCGTATGGACTTCACCTGCAGCATGTAATACAATTTCAAACGATGTAGCCGATAAATTGGATATTTCTTTACTTAAATCCGAAACAAAATCTGCACGAGACAAACCCAGTGTAGAAACATTAAATTCCTTAGCAAGAATTGGCAGTGTGTTATTTCCCAAAAAACCTGTAGCTCCGGTATATAATAAATTCATCTTCACATTCATTTACAAAGAATTACCTGTAAATTTCTCCATCGTTGCAGAAGTCGCAGAGTTAATGCCTTCTGATTTGAATACTTTGATAATTGTCATCCAAAAAATTTTCATATCCAGCAAAAAAGAAACATGGTCGACATACCAAACATCATATTTGAATTTTTGTTCCCAACTGATTGCATTACGTCCATTCACCTGCGCCCAACCCGTAATTCCCGGACAGACTTCATGACGGCGCGCCTGTTCCTTGTTATAAAGCGGTAAATATCCGGGTAATAAAGGACGTGGTCCGATTAAACTCATATCTCCTCTCAATACATTCAACAGCTGTGGTATTTCATCCAATGATGTTCTGCGCACAAATTTACCAATTTTTGTTAATCTTTCAGCATCCGGAAGCAAATTTCCATTTTTATCCCGTTTGTCATTCATGGTTTTAAACTTGATAACCCTGAATATTTTCCCGTTTTTACCGGGACGTTCCTGAAAGAAAAACGGCTTACCGGAATTTGCAGCCAATAAACATACTGTTATGACTATGAAAACCGGAGAAATTAAAATCAATCCTAATAAAGAAACGGAAAAATCAATAAAATATTTGAAAAAAGACTTATACATTGCATAATTCCATAATAATTTGAGAAACTTCTTCCAATTCTTCTTTCTTCATATTAGACCCGGAAGGCAAGCAAAGTCCTTTATCAAATAACTCTTCAGATGTGCCATCTCCATAAAATGCACAATCTTTGAATACGGGTTGCAGGTGCATAGGCTTCCACAAAGGACGACTTTCAATAGCATATTCCCATAATTTCAACCGGATATCTTCACAGGTAATACCATTCGTTTGATTAGGGTCAACCGAAATACAGGATAGCCAGTGGTTAGAATAGAAATCATTGTTAGGTTCAGCATGCACTTTTATTCCGGGAATTCCGGCTAAAGTTTTTTGATAGAAAGCGTTATTGGCGCGACGGGCAGCTATATGGTCAGATAAAACCGTCATCTGGCCACGGCCAATGCCGGCAGATATATTGCTGAGCCCATAATTATACCCGATAGCAGAATGCTGATAATAAGGAACATTATCTTTGGCTTGTGAAGCTAAAAAACGGGCTTTATCTGTATATACTTTATTTTTGGATAAAAATACACCACCATTTGAAGTTGTAATTATCTTATTTCCATTAAAGGAAATCATAGCAATATCTCCAAAGGTTCCACAATATTGACCTTTATATTTTGAACCTAAAGATTCTGCAGCATCTTCCAGCAAAGGAATTTCATATTTTTGAGCTATCCGGGTTATTTCATCTATTTGGGCTGGCATCCCATATAAATTCACCCAAACAATTGCTTTAGGTTTCTTACCCTTTCTCAAACAATCTTTTATAGCAACTTCCAAAAATTCGGGAGACATATTCCATGTTTCCTTTTCACTATCGACTAACACCGGAGTCGCACCCAAATAAACAGCAGGATTAACTGTTGCAATAAATGTCAAATCCTGGCATATCACATAATCATCCCGTTTGACACCTAGAATAATCAGAGCCAAATGTAATGCCGCAGTTCCTGTATTTACTGCTGTTGCATATATATTTTCACCAAGAAAGCTACAAATATCCTGTTCAAATCCGGTTATATTTTCGCCGGCTGGAGCAATCCAGTTTTTGGCAAAAGCATCATGGATAAAATCTAATTCTTTGCCGCAAGTATGCGGGGGTGAAAGCCAAATACGAGGCGCCATAATTTAAATTTTTATTTGACTTTTCAATTGTATTCCTTTTAATGTTAAACGATACCGTTGCTGAGGATGATTCGGACTATCCGGATAAAGCATTTCGATATAGCCGTCATCAAGAGCCGGCTTTAAATAATTATCGGCAAAGTATTTCCGATCATTCAAACCAAGCGTATTCTGGATATCTAACCTTCTCATCTCTCCTTCCATTACACATACTATTTTTTTTATAGGATTAATCTCCTCCGTAACTTGGGGGGTAACTTGTCCGGTAGCTTGTCGGGTCTCCTCTTTCCTCCAAATAATTGTTTTGAAAATTTCTTCTTGTGCAAATTCCGGAACCCTTTGCAAACCAGCTTCTTTACACCACCGGATAATATCTCCGGTACCGGTTCCCATCCTTTCTATATAACCGGCTAAGTACATGGGCTCTGCTAATAGAAGATTAGCAGGTATGGAATTATGTGGTTCCCGTAGTTTGGCAATTGTCAATCCGTATGGTAAATGTCCGGGATTCCAGACTTCCAACCGGTCTTTGAATAACAATTCCCTTTCGGTAGGAGAAATCCCTTCTGCATCTTCATAACCATAATCTTTGCCAAATAATCCGATATATAAATCACATTGCTCTACTTCTTTTAGATAAATAGAAGAAACTGAATGATTGGCTGCCGGAAGTTTTTCAAAAATGAAAGGCTCGAAGAACAGGCCGAGTAAAGCATCCGAAGTCAGATAATCGAAGAGCATTTGCCGCTCTTCTGCAAATTCTGATTGTACGCTGCTGATAAATACCCGGATTTTCTTCATTCTTGAATATTATTCGGCAAAGGTACTTAAAAGGATTATATAGTGAAAATTTTATGGATTCATATTTATCGCCTAGCACAGGAGATTGCTGAGCCACACACAATCAGCATAATGTCTGGTCTCGAAGATACCCATCTATTCCAGAAATGTTCCAGTGCAGCAATAAATCCGAAACGTGGTGTGTCCATCCATGGAAGCTCAACCTTACGGCGCCCATAGACTGCTACAAATTCAGGTTTTCCAGATTCATTATATGTTTGAAACGCCTCTTTTTCCAGCTTTCCTTGGCTTACTCGGCTATATCGTGTGAATTAGATAATTTTTCCCTTCCAAAGGTCGGAAAGGAATTCGATGGCAGGAATTACTTCAATATCATTCAAATCTCGACGATACATATCCATAGATACCATTATCATACGGACATCCGGATAGTCTTCCTGAAAAGCTTTCAATCCTTTGGTATGCCTTGATTTTACTTCTTCGGAGGATTTGAATTCTATGGCTATTCTTCCTTGTCCGATAATGCAATCTACTTCATAGCCGCTTGCCGTCCTCCAATAAGAAAGTTTTTCATCAGATAAGTTATAACTAAGATAAGCAATGATTTCCTGAATCATTAAATGTTCGAATGCATGTCCGAATTCATCCGTTCCCTGTTCGATGTGTTTGCGTTTAAGTAAGTAGTTTACGATTCCGACATCGAAGTAATAAAATCTGGAAGCAAGAATAGCCCGGCGCTTTTCTGTTGCGGTAAATGCCGGAATTAAATAACCTATCATGGTTTGTTCCAGAATATTAAAATATTCTTTTACGGTAGGAGCACTTACTCCACAATCTTGGGCGATATTGTTATAAACTATCATTTCTCCACTACAACGGGCGGCAATTTCTAAGAATCGGGTAAATGAAGAAAGATTCCGGGAAAGGGCTTCCGCACGTATTTCCTCATTCAAATAATCACCGATATAAGCTTGTAACCTCCGTTGGGGATTTTCTATCGTGTAATGTCTCGGTATCATTCCATTGTGGATAGCCCGCATTAAGTCAAAAGCAGGAATCTCCGCACTTACAAGAGGATATAATACATTTCTTAATGCACGCCCTCCCAAGAGATTTGCTCCATAACGAATCAATTTGCGGGCACTGGAACCGCACAAAATAAAGCGAATACCCTTGTTTTTCATCAACCAGTGAACTTCATCCAATAACTGCGGCACTTTTTGAATTTCATCGACAATTACTAAATCCCGGTGGTCGCTTTGCATCAACTCTTCCCTCAAGAGGGAAGGCCTGCGGAAAAAGCGTTCAAATTCTTCACTTTTCAGCAAATCATAATACCGGGCTTCAGGAAATAACGTTTCAAGTAAAGTACTTTTCCCCACTTGCCTTGCACCCCAAAGAAATGTTGAATCTTCATTGGTTTCTTCCAATTTTAAAATACGGCTATACATAACAATAACTTTATTTTATCATGATAAACTAAAGTATCACTTTGCAAATATAGTCTTTTTATTTTATTGAAGAATAAAATTCACACAATATATCAAAGAACAATGTATGTAAAAATCAAGACCTGCCTGGCGTGTATTGTCGGATACTTTTGACTTAAAGCAGGTAAACCCTTTGTTTATCTTCAGGAAAATTCAATTATTGAATGAATGATTATAGAGGAAAGATACAGTTTATTGTAAGCATCCGGTGAAGTCCGTTTTCTAATTTTGGAGTTGATTTTGTCTCTAACAAATTTCCAAAACATTCAGAGACCAGTTAGAGACATTGATTGATTTTTATTCACCCGGTGGTTTTATTGCAATTTTCTACTTTCC
>JAVBNR010000045.1:0-22129 GCA_031551395.1 Bacteroidales bacterium | reverse complement strand
CAACTGAATACCATTCTCAAACATCGGATGGTCGTAATTATCCGTAAAAAAGTTCTTGATACGATGGGATGGTTCAAACCCGAAACATTTGTAGAACGACAGAGCAGAAGGAACATCGCCAGTGCCGACAAGCATCGTTTGATATTTATCCTTATAATAATCGAAAACATAATGAATAAGAGCGCTTCCGTAGCCTTGTCCCTGATATTTTTCGTATGTCGCAATGTTTTTCAATTCGCAAGTCGAATCATCAATGGCTACGACTACGCAAACAGATTTCAAATCATCGTCATACAAAGCGAATAATTCGCCTTGTTCCAGATAACGGTCAATCATGCTTTCCTGTTCATCGCCCAACAGCAATAAGTCGAGGAATTGTTTTTTGTTGTCAGAAACGGTTCTTATCGTCATCGCTTTACTTTTCTTTATACACAAAGATACGACTTTTACCGGAATAATCTTAGAAATCACAATCAAACATTTATCAAAGAACTTCATTTACCAAAGTATAGTCCATGCACATTGCTTCCGATTCCATGACTTGGCTCAACTAATATGAAAACAAAAATATCTACCAAAGAAGATTATATTCGGCAAACTTTTTAGGTTTTGGAAACTGGGTTTAAAACGAAAAAGTCTCGATTTTGTTGAAAATCAAGACTTTGCTTCGTTTTGTTCTATTTTTCTGTGATCCACCTGGTGATTTGCCTGGGGCTCTATAATCGATTTTAATCAATTGATTATCAATTATATAAAAAACAGAATGAGAAGCAAGGTCTCCTTTTAAAGCACTCCAACTTTTCATTCATTTGCACTGTATTTCCATCCACTGATGAATCCTTCTTAACTATGCAAATATAAGCAAAATAGTGGAAATAAACAAGACTTTTTAAAATGATCTTATAAAAAGTCTTGTTAAAATATAGGTATATTTTTTATCCTTACAAATTATCATAGCAGGAAATAACCTTACACTCTTAATGCCAAAATTTAAAATGAAAATGTATAACCAATAGCGACATTAAAATTCTTTCCAAACTGTAATCCAAAATCCAAACTGCCAGGACCAACATACAAGCTAACTCCAAGTAGTAACATTTCGTTCCAATAGGAATTATCAACAGATGTAGATTCCATACCCATGCCCATATCAATGTCCATATTTGAACTGGTATAAACCCGAGAAAAACCGCCTCCTACATAAGGGCTGACATTGTATTTTTTTATTGGGAAATAGACCTTGGATAAAGCTCCGAATTCTGCCGTAACCATAGAATTTATATCATTCCCATTGACACTAAAAGAGCCAGATAAAGCCAAATCCCATCTGTCTTTTAACAAGAAAGAGCCTATACGAGCAGACAGCAAGACATTGGTGTAATCAGAATTAAAACTTGATTGTCCTCCTATGTAAAAGAACCAAGGGTGAAATTTCGTTGTTTGAAGCATTTTGGGAAGATATTTGTATATTTCAGGATCATTTAAATTCCATTGTCCGACTAATGAAACTTGCCCCGTTTTTATATCTTTTTTCCAGATTTCACGATTATATCCTGAGTGGATAAAAAATATTTCACCATCCCATTTTTTGAGGGCGACTTCCAAGATAATACTTTTTCTACTTGGATCTATAGAAGAATAGACGGAATCATTAACTTGAATTTCAAGGGTCCCGTTATCATTTAATTTTGCATTTTCAAAATACTGTACATTCTCTGACAAAAGCTTAGATATAAAATTATCTGCATTCTTGTTCTGAGCAACTCCATATTGGCAACTGACCAATATAAAAACGATTGTATATATATGTTTCATCTTCATTATCTTTTTCCAAAATAAATTGTTTTACCAATAGAGATTCCATAGCTTGATTTACCATTGCCTAATGGCAGGAAATAATCGAAAAAAATATCCCAACTTGAATTTCGTTTTCTATTAATGAAGCTTAATCCTGCAGATGATTTTAGACTAAAAGTAGTGGTAGAATTGCCAACCTGCAGATTCAAGCCTTCTCCCCATACAAAGACACCAAACCTTTTATAACCTGAGAGTCCAAAATTTGCATTAACATCGCCATCACTTCCGGAAACTCCTAGATCGACAGCTCCATTGAATGTGTTATTCAAGAACAACCCAAAACGAGAATCTATGGACAAATAAGATTCAGTTATCATTCCACCGACATACAACATGGTTTGAGGATTAAATTCGTTTTTTAGCTTAAACCATTTATTCTTCAACTTTTGAGGAGAATTCATTTTATCTGCTAGTTCTATTTTCCGTTTTTCAAATACCTCTTTCGCTTTGACTTCTTCAGGAGTATTTCCCATCATCTGAATAGCGATATCCAGTTCTTGAGCGGCTTTAGAATATAAATTTAATTTTTCCAAAACAATACTATATCCAAGATGTGGAAAATAATCTCTTGGTTCTTCTTCTATCATTTCTTCGTATAAAACTGTTGATTGCAAATACAATCCCGAAGCAGTTAATTGATTTACCCGAATGAAAGCTTTCGGATAATCATCTTTATTGATATTGGATCTTCTCTTGTATTTATTCAATAATTCCGTGCATTGAGGTTCCGAAATCCATTGAGGGCGTTTATTTACAGGAACAATTTTTCCAAACTCATCAGACAATTCATCATATCCCATCAATGCAAAGACCAAGGACGTATAAAACTGTCCATCCAGTAAATTGGGCGAAAATAAACGGACTCTGTCAAGATTCATTAATGCACAATCAAAAGCGCCATTTAATGCCAATACATAGGAATATTCAGCTAATAAAGATGCATTGGTTGAATCTTTTGCAACTAATTGCGAATAACCATCTACCGCCTCCCTAATGTGGTTGTTAATAATCATGTTACGAGCTTCATTTAACGACATTGTCTTTTGTGCAAACACAAAGGATGGAAAAGATATACAGCAAAAGAATGCGATATAAATTCTTAACGTTCTTATTTTTGGTATTTTGTATCTCATATTGACTGTTATTTACTTAATTTTGTATTTTCAGTTTCAAACAAGATCAGAAATTTCTTCTCTGCATTGAAAACAAATAGCTGATTAAGGTAGTATTTCACAACTCCAGTGAATTCATTGGTAATACGATATGTCTTTTTCTCTTTAAAAAGATAAATAGCATTATTTGTAGAAAAATAAATGACATCATTATTGACGTCTCTTGTCATGGAAACTATATCTCCATTTATCTTGGACAAATTAATTAATTCCTTTATCTGCCTGGTTTTAATATTGACAGAATAAACTTTGTTTTTTGTGGAGATAAGAATACCTTCTTCTGCTTCAATAACCGATGTTATTGGCGTTGGGAGTTCCAATAGTTTTATGTATTTTTGATTTTTGGGTATCATATAAATAGCATATCTCTGTTTTTGTTTAGCCTTAGATTTAGATACTATAGCAGTCTTATCATATACATATAAAGAGCTATCTCCTGTTGTTATTTCCATATTTTTCTTTGGAAGTTTATATAACTCTACGAATTGACTAAACCTATCCATATAACATAAGCTACTATCCGATACTATTACCAATAAATTATCTGGAGTATAGCTAAATGAATTAATTGGTTTCCCCATTTTTGGATCAAGTGGAATGATTTCCTCCCACTTCAGTAAATAGAATTGATTAGAAGTTGAAAGTAAAACTTCTCCTCGTGGCGTTATGTCGAATGAATTCATTAGCTTAATATTCAAACGAATATCATTTAGCATTTTACTGCTAAGAAGGATTACTGGTTCTTTGATAGAGTCTTGTTGTTGGGCAACTATTCGTTGAGGAAATATTCCAATGACAAAAAAAGCAATAATTAAGCTAAAAAAATGATTGTAAATTTTCTTTTGCATCTCTTTTATTTTTTAGGTTTAAGAACAGGATTAATGAGTTGTTCAGAATAATTGAAATAACTACCAATGTTTATTCCATTTTCAATCACATTACCGTTTTTGTCCAAACTGATAGGTACAACGATTTCCATCCCTCCTCCTTTGTTCTTACCTACACTCACTGCTGGTCTTGTAATTATTGGAACATCTTTCTTTACAGTTGCGGTGGCGACAAAGCCTTTTCCTTCTTCCATGGCCTTTAGTGTTATAACACGGGATTCTTCTGGTATACCATATTTGGTAAAATATTCGTTAATACCTATTTTCCTTGGATCTTCCAAAGACCAAAATTGTGCTTCTACAATTTTAGCCTCATCCATTCCTGTTTTTATGTTTTTTGTAAAATAACCAAATTTGTACAAAGTCTCGCCATTGGTTGCCTTATTCAAGGCTTCAATAGCCTCAGAAGTGTTTGCTTGAATTGCCCAACCTGTAGGGTCACTGGGATACTCAGGTATTTTAATATAAAGGGTATTATCGTTAATTTTGGCAATTGATAAATTATCTGTATTCTTAAAAATAATCTCTGCACCATCATCAACAACCTTATATCCAGCCTTGATCAATTCATTATAAGCATTTCTTGATCTACCAATTAATTTAGAAGCCAAACTTATTTCTGTAGATTTATTCTCTAATAGTAATTTTTCTGTCTGACCTGTTAACAAAAAATGCTTTTCAGCTCCGAATAAAATTTTTTGTTCAGATCGTGCAGAAACTTCTGTTATAGATTTTGCTACTATCTTTTCGTTTTTTACAATAGTCCTACTTGTTGTGGCTTCTCCCAGAAGAGCTTTTTCTCCCCAACCTAACAAATCACCAGCAGCACTAGCAATAACTTTTCCTCCAACATCAAACATGATGTCAGTGGCTGTATTTCTTATTGTGTTAACAATTATCCGGCTCCTAGAACAATTTTTACCTCCATTTATGTAACATTTCAGACCTTCCGCTCCTGCTCGTATAGTTAATGTTCCTAAAGCTCCTTGAGGAGTGTAGCTGGGTATTATTGTAGTAACTACACTTGCCATTGCATCAATTGTATTATTCACAAATTCTTCTGAAAAAAGACTTTCTTCTCCGTCATCTATTTTTTCACCATTAACTCTTCTATTGGCTTCTTTCCTAAATTCATCATACTTTTCATAATATTTATTTGCCTCAATTTCTGATACATTAGGAGACATCCACCTGTCTATATCTTCTTTTGTTAAATAGGCAGAAAAATTTAGGCCGACACTTTTTCCCCATTCGACATTATCTTCATACCAATCTTTGTATGGATCAAGATTTCCATCTTCATTGCCATATGAAGGAGTCTCAGACGGTATTCCATAACCAGGGTCAGCCAAACGTTTGCCTGTTGGAAACATTGATGGGTCATAATCCACCATACGACCATTCATATAAGCTTTTCCCTGAGCATCCTTCTTAAAAGTATTATCAACTAAGCTAGTATAAGCTTCATCATAATTTTTATTACCTGTAGACGGGAGTATAAACCCATTATTAGATGTATTTGTGTTAGCTAATTCCAAAGCTTGTGCTTTTTCTTGTACACTATTTATCCACTCTTGCGTTGTTTGTCCTGGACTTGGTGAGAAAAAAGCTTTTCCAACTGCAGTTCCATTAATTGTTACATTATTAAGATTGGCTTGTGTTGTAGTAATCTCTGAGCCAGTACAAGAAGTACATATTAATCTTATTTTGCATTCAGAATCTCCAAACTGGCTCAATGTATTATTAATGCTCAACATCATATTTCTCATTGATTGGCAATCAGTCCTTGTTGGAATCCCACCTACAGAGAAAGTGGAAGACGGGAGGTAGCCTATGTCATAACATCTACCAGAATATGTTATAGTTATATTAAAACTCAATTGAGAGTATAATGGCTGATTTATACAAAGTAACTTAAGCAATAATATGCAAGTAACAAGAATAATTTTCTTATTTTTCATAATAAAAAACTTTACTGTTTTACAAATGTAAAATTGTCTCCAGAAGTCATTTGTAGTTGATTCCCGGATATTATACCTATTGCTGTTGATCCATCGGAATCAAGATAGAGCGTAACTGTAGGATGTGAATAAGTATATGTTCCAGAGTCGGTATAAGGACCGTCAACTTCTCCACCGTATGTCTCAGTCGATTTAGCAGTAAATGATGTTTCTCCAAAAACGAGAATGCTCTCATGTTTGTACTTTCCTTCTACTTCAGTGTATTTCCATACTGTGCCGTTTAATGACCCCTCTTCTTCTTTTTTGCATCCCACTAGTAATAAGGAAATTAATGCCAATAGAATGATAAAATTTCTCATAACTCATTTATTTTGTGGTTTTATAACTTTATTAATTTTGCACTATAGGCATCTCTTCCGATAAAAACTTTTATTAAATACAGTCCTTTTTTGAATGAACTCAGATTCACGTCTAAGCCAGTCCCTTTGAGCATTTGTTGTCCATTAATATTATAAACTACCCAGTTCATAGAGTCTTTACTTTCCATCAATAGGTGGAAAACCCCATCAGAAGATGGATTGGGATAAAATGATATTTGTTTATTGAAAGAAATGTTTTCTATACCTGTTGGTTTAGAAGATCCAAATTCGTAAGCTCCAATATCGATTCGATTGTTATATATACGAGTATTTCCATCTATATCGGTTTGAGGCAAATTAAGGCCTAGTGTATCTTTTATTCCAGCATTGATACAAGGAGATGTTGACTTTAGACGATAATTTTGCAAAGCATAATTAACAAATTGAGGATCAGCGTCAAAGTTACTATTATCATAATTAGCTTGCCAGTTGTAATTAACTCCAGATGCGTATCCCCAACAATTACACTGATTAAGATTATATAGCATTTTAGGAGCAGAATTATTGTCCGCAATAAATATTTGGGAATTTGAGGAGCTTGTATTGCCATACAAAATATTATTAATGACTACGGGACTTGACCCAGAAGAGCAATAAATTCCTCCTCCATTTTCAGCGTCATTGTATGCAATGGTATTGTTTATTATCATAGAATTAGAATTATATAATGATATTCCTCCGCCCTTACCTGTCTTAGATGCCGCATGTTTATTATTAGATATGACATTATTATGAATATAAGCTATCATATTGTCGATGTAGATTCCTCCACCGGATGATTTAGAGGAATTCCCGGATATAAGATTGTTAAATATATTAACTGTAGATTTTTCAGTGTAAATAGCTCCTCCAGAACTACCAGAAGAAACATTATTTTTTATTGTATTATTACCTATATTAACATTGGATAAATTGGCAATTACGATTCCTCCGTTATTATTGGAAATAGTATTTCCGATAATATCAATTGTAGAGTTGTTGATATAAATTCCCCAAGATTTGTTATCTGAAATTATACTATTGTATAATCCAAGTTTTCCAGTATTAGCAGAAAGACTAATAAAATTTAATACATTATTGTCTATTTTTCCTGTTATTTTTGAATTAGATATAGAAACTCCTTTTGAAAATTTATTATTTAATAAATTGAGATTATTAATTTTTGAAGACGTAAATTCATCGATTTGATTATCATTTGCGACTATGGAAGTTGCGCCAGAAATATTAGCAATCGCGATTTTGTTTTTTATTAATTCAACATTTCCGACATCAGTCATAGTAATTGAATTAAATGTGTTATTTTTGACACTCCCAGACGCATTTGAGCTAATTGAAAATTTTTCAATTTGGTTGTTAATCGTTTGCAAAGAAAGATTACCTGAAATCCCTGCTGTAGCAGCTTTATTTTCAGACAATTCAAGACTTCCAGACACATTGTTAATGTAAATATTATTCAATATATTATTTTTGATACTCCCTTCGATTTTTGAACTAGATATTGAAATAGTCTTTGTGAAATTATCATCTTGAAGAATGAAATTTTCTATATTATATGATGTCAGGTCCCCAATCTGATTATTGTATGTCTGAATAGAAAGAGTTCCACCTGAAATATTCATAGTGTTTATTCTATTGTTGGACAGTCCCAGATTTCCAAATCCATTGTTTACTGAGATAGAGTTCAGTGTACTATTCTTAATACTCCCTCCAATTTTTGAATTCGTAATTGAAATAGATTTTGAAAATTTATCATTTGAGAAGGTTATTCCTCCTGTATTATAAGACGTACATGTTAATTCATCAATTTGATTGTTATTTGTCTGAATAGAAATGGTTCCTTCTAAAATTTTAACTGTATTTACTTTGTTATCAGACAACTCAAGATTTCCAGATGCACTGCTTATTGAAATAGAACTCAATATGCTATTTTTTATATTTCCGGAAAGCTTTGCATGAGATATTGAGACACTCTTTGTGAATGTATTGTTTATAAGAGTTAGTGCCCCTGTGTTATAAGATCCAAATTCTTCAATTTTATTGTTGTCAATTTGGATCGAAATTATTCCTCCAGAAATATTGATAATTGGCACTTCATTATTAGTTAATTCAAGATTACCTGATCCGTTGTTTATTGAAATAGTATTCAATGTATTGCTCTTAATATTTCCTTCAATCTTGAAATTTGAAATCGAAATACTTTTTGTAAACTTATTGTTATCAAGTGTGATCTCCGCGATTCCACTTCCAAGTCCAATAAAATTTTCAATATCGTTGTTAATTAGAATATTTCTCCCAGATCTGATATATAAATCATTAGAGATGTTATTTGTAATCTGGTTATCTTTTAATTCAACAACTCCATTCAAGATATAAATACCTCCTCCGTTATACTGGGCCCTTGTTACTTCATTATGTGCAATGACATTATTTACCAAATTGACATTTCCGTTTGATATATATATACCTCCCCCATTAGTTGGAGCATTATTGTTTGTTATAATGTTATTTGTTAGATAAACATTTCCTCCTATAATGCATATTCCTCCACCGCTAGCCTCACCTCCACTACTATAAGTACAGTTTGAAATTAAATTGTTTTTTAAATCAACATTTCCACTTATTATGTAGACTCCTCTGTTGATACTGTTTCTTATAGATGTATATTCTAAAGATGATTTATTTTCTTCCTCTGAATTAAAATTTATTCCTACCCATGAATATCCTTGTTGTGAATTAAAAAAAATGCTATCACTTACAGATCCTTTTGACAATAACCTCCCATTAACAACAAGTCCTCCTCCTTTGAAGGCGATTTTAACGCCAGATTCGATCTCCAATATTGTTCCTTTTGCTACAGTAATATTTCCATTTACTAAATAAGGAGAATTTGCCTTTGTCCATTTTCCACTTACGTTCCCTGCATTAATAGTAGTTTGTGCTGTTATTTGAGAACTCATAAAAGACACAGCAATAATCGTAGTCAATACTCTGATAATATCAGTAATTTTATTCTGTTTCATAATCGTATATTTATTTATTTGACTTCTAGAGATTCTTTATTAATATGAGAAATACAAGCTTATTGGCTCAACTATAAATTCCATTTTTTTACCATTTCGTTTTACCTTGTAGACAATCTTTTCTGTTTGACTTGCTGTATCATAAAAAGATTCATAAGAAAGCCACTTATTCCAATCTTTGATTTTCACTTCATTCATGCTTTGAATCATATCACCTGCTTTTATCCCAGCATTATCTGCGGGACTTCCTGATATTACATAATTTATTTTTTCCTTCACTTTTTTATCATACCAAATACCCGTGTAGAAGTAAGTCATATTATAATTAGGCAGTACTATGGAAGGCTTTTTATGCATTGTTATTCTGCTTTCATAGAACCTTGATCTGTTAAGTCTTGCAGGGAAATTATCTCCTATCATTTCACCAAATACAATCCCAATAAAGGATTCTAATCTTATGGAATTCTGCAAATCCGGATTTCCGAATCCTCCTGTTTCATATTCTGATTGAAATATTACTGGCGGCAACTTAGTGTTTTCCCTCGATTTATTCGCATCTAAAAAAATAACTTTTAGAGACATAATGTAATCAGTAACCGTTCGATTACCAGTTTCATATGATTGCACATATTGTCTTGTTTCATATTGTTTTGTCCAAACATTGTATGCCGTTTTGTATCGTGTAGTCAATTGTTGACTAGGAGGAATGTATTGTTCTTTTTTACCTGAATAATATTGAAATGCTATCAAAATATCAGGATTTTCCTTGTCTCGTTTTAATCCAAGATTTTCAAGTTCTGATTGTATAATTAGAGATAAATTTTTCTCTTGCGCCGGATTTTCATAATTACTATATTCAAAATCAAATGTATAATAATTATAAAAGTCAACTTCAGGATCAGTATGTACGTTAAGATTGAACTCAGTTGTAGGAGGTAACCACATAAGGACACTTTCGCGCATGGGGTAAGTTTCTGCGATAAATTCTCGCTCTGAAATACTATTCGAAGGAATATCCATCCATGGAATAAGTAAATTTAAGGATTCTCTATGACCTATTCTTTTTACAGTTATTAAATTACTTGAATTCAAATTGTAAAGATCATTCGAAGAATCAATATTCATTCCTTTTATATCTATTCCATTAACGTGGGTAATAATATCAAATAATTTTAACCCAACTGTTTCGGCAGGAAGGCCTGGTTCTAAACTACAAACTACAGGATAGCCCATTCCCCAATTCAATGTACTTAATTCTGGGTTTCTGACTTTTGCTCCTATAAGTTTTTCAGAATAACCATTTGTCATATTAGACAATATCAAAAAGAGTAGAATAATTTTCTTCATAATACATGATGTTAATTGTTAAAAGTCAGTTGTCTAAAAATTAAACTTTAAAGCACGCCTTCCTCAAAATGTATTACAAGAAAATAAGAAGGCATGAAGCTTACATCTTTGAGATTCCGGGTATTACCACACACCCTCCAACTTCAAAAAATGAAAAGCCCATGCCTATAACATGAACATTCACTCTTTACTTGTAGTTGGATTCTTTTTGTGGTAATTTTGGAATCAACAAGTAAATAAAGCAAACGCTTTATAATATGTCTTAATATTCAATTATTTCTCCATAAGCAGATATTTTACTGATAATTCACAAAACTATAAATTTTTATCAATAAAACCATCATTAAAATGGACAAAATGCAAAGAACATTACAGCATGGGCTAAATCATACCTGTTATCACAAGAGTTATTACTTTGTGGAAAGGTTGATCTACTTAGATCATGTGAGAAAAGTTGACTGATGTCAATGAGAGAAAAGTTAATAAATATTAATTATTGATTTTGATTAAAATCCAATTTGGTTTAACAGAAAAATTCTTCAACACTTTGTTTGCTGAAGAAATATGCTTATAGAAGTACTTGTTTCCTATTTTGTGTCAAAAGGATATTGATATGTTTTTTCTTCTGTAGTAATCTCAAAGAAATAAATACTAGCACTCTTTAGATCTTTCAAAGAGTAATATCCTAAACTTAAATCATAATTTGATACGCTATACTCAGAAAGAAGTGTCTTTCGATTTATCTCATTATTAATGTACACTTTTATATCTCCTCTCTTACTAATTGGCCTCCATTCCACTGTAACATTAGTTGGATTCAATGGAGCATTTCTATCTGGAGCTGTAAACCATAAAGCATCATCATTACCACCTCTTGTTTGCATATCTTGGTATGTGAGATATGCAAAAAAAGTAGCACGAATAGCGTTACTTTGTTTAGGTAAATCTTCTCCTGACTTTTTCTTTAAAGATTCTTCTAATTGTACGATTTGTGACTTGTATTCTTGTGTCAATTGTTTTTCTGCAAATAAAGAATCATTTAATAAATTAGATTCCTTTTTGTAATTATTATTTTCTGCAATCAGTTCTGAGTTCTGTTTGTCAAAAACAACATACATGAGGATTAAAATTGCTACAGAAGCAGCAATTGTTGTCAATAGTGGAATAAGTTGACGCTTTTCCCCTTTTTTTCGAACATCCACCTCTATGGGATATTCAATTTCTTTTGATTTGAGTACTGTAATAATCAACGCTTGCTGCTTCAATTCTTCCCTAAAAGCAGCTTCTGTATCATATTTCTCCTTAAACAAGATCTTTTCCTTTTCGGTCAAAATTTTGTCAAAGTATTTTTCTATGAGTTCTTTATTTGTAGTCATTTGTTTAATTCGTTAAAGCACATTTTTCTTAATTTCTCCATACATTGAGATAACTTAGATCGGGAAGACTGTTCTGTCGTAAAACCAATATTTCTTTCGACAATCTCCTCATGAGTCAATTCTTCAAAATGTTTGCACCGAATTAAGTCTTGACATGGATTTCCCATTTGATCAAGACAGTGATGAATGATATCGATTTTTTCTTTTTTGAGAAGAATTTCCAATGGTTCTTCCGGAAAATCAAAAGGATTTACGCCTTCAATATAATCCGAATATTCGTCCTTCAATTGCTGAGCAATATCCAGAGATATTTCTTTATTGTATTCACATTTGGCTTCTCTTATGGTGTTTACTATTACACCAGAATAGGTGTCCATATCTTCAAGCTTTTCTTCCTTTATTTTTTTACAAAAATAAAAGAAAGACCAATCCAAAATACCTTCTTTATATCGAGGATTAAAGAATATTCGTTTAAAAGCATTACGCCACAGATATTCCTTTTCGACTATATCTAAAAACATTTGCCTTGCCTGCAAATCTTTTCCTTCAAGGATTAGTTTTTTTAGTTCTTTATGTGGCATAAACCATTAGTTCTATGTAATTGTTACAAAATTAACTTTTTTATTCATATAAAGAAACTATTTCCTCTCTTATTTTATAGATAAAGATAAAATTATCAAGACTATATATAATAACATCACCTCCATAGTCAATACTTCAATCCAAAGCATCGACTATGAAGGTGATAAAACTCAAATTATCATTTTTCAGGCTTCTTCAACCTCTCATCCGCTTCATTTTCCATTGCAGCTTTCAACTCATCGAGAAAAGGAGTAATATTTTTCTTCCGGTCGAATTGTTTACTCGATTTCGTATAAACATCATTCGCCTTGCAGTTGAATACTGTTTTAATAATGTCGAGGATTTCCTTGAAAGTAGTAGGTGATCCATTGGGTCGTGTTAGTTTTCGGGAGAGCCATAAAGCTGTGGCAAGTTCGATAATATCAGCTTGGCTGGCAATTAGTTTCAGGTCGGATTTGAGTTCTGCAGTTGAAGTTGTAAATTGTTCCGGATACTCCAATCGTAACTTTATTAACTCGAATTCCGACTCAATAAAGCAGAGGGCTTTGTTAACAAACCCGATCTTTTGGGCATTTTTTTTCTTGTACATTTAAGAATTGGTGCTGAATGCAGGCCAATTCGATACGGGTAAAATTCAAAGATCGGAAAAGAAAGAGAGTTGTCTTTTCTGAGGTACAGTGATCAGTTAGTTTTGTGCAAAACTCGTCATAGGCATCTTTGAGTTTGAGGGGCTCACATGGTTGTGTTTGTTCTTCCAATAGAAGGGAAAAGAACGTTGTCTGAACAAGATTTTTCATAATCATTCTAATTTAGGAAGTTAATAAAACAACGAAAATGATTTTCATTTTCTGAAAGTCCTTTTATCTATGATAGTTTTATTCTCTGTTTGTGCGTTGCCTACAAACTTTATAGATTTTAATACCCTAATACAAAAATATATAGATATTTTTACATTTCAGGAATTTCACGACAAATATTTAGTATAAATAGCTGAAAATAAACAAAGAAAGGGTATGAAACACAAAAACTTCCGATCTCTCAACCGGAAGTTTTATAATTTGGAGATAATCTGTAAAATACCTACTCTTTTTCAATTCGATCGCTGTCAAATTCAATCAGGTATTCAACTTTCTTTCCAAAGCTATCCTGAAATACCAAACTTAACTTTTGGTTCTCGTTACAATCCGATTGATAAAGCATAGTGAAATTATCTGAATCAAGCGAATAAAAGCGATTCATATCATATTGCCGGCCTTTATCATCAAACAATTTTCCGGTTCCGTCTTCCTGAAAATACCGGAACTGAAACCTTGTGTCATCGTAATACCCTTCCCTTATTATCGAAAATTCAATTTTCAGAGTCTCTCCATTTTTGATTTTCTTGGGGAATGGAAGCGTTTCGACACTGTATCCATAATCTCGCTTGATATCAAGATGATCACTACAGGCACAGGCTATTGCGGCGAGCAATAGCGTATATAAAAAGTAACAGGCAAATTTCTTCATGATTTTTCGTGTTATAAGATAAATTTTAGTCCACATCCGATTTGGGTATGGAATTTTCCAATAGTTGAACCGAATAGAATCCGTTCCCGGATATGAGTGAGGAAAATAATCCTGTCTGTAAGGAAGGTCTCTATTTCGAATCCAACGGAACCACCATAAATAAAGCAATCTTTATTTTCAAGGGTTGATCCATCAAACAGCAGTTTCTTTCCCCAATTGCTTGTTTCATATCCTCCGATGGCAGATAATCCGATAGAGAAGAAAATGTTTTTTCCTGTATTCGATAAAAAATTGCAATAATACCCACCTTCGGCTGTAAATTGAGAAACCGGAATCGCGACATCCTTATAATTATATCTTTTTTCAAAATATTCAATTCCAAATAGCGTATGATTTCCATTTTTGGTATAATTGGAGATTGCCAATTCTCCACTGAAGGCAATTTCTTTTTTGTTATCGAACAGATAACCATCTATGGAACTAACGGTCAATTGAATGCCTTTTTGTCCCGGCAAATGGCGTTGTGCTGATGCTTGGAATGAGCAAACCAAGCACAGCACAAGACTGATTGAGAGTGATAAAATCTGTTTCATGGCTTCAATAAATTGAAAGTTCGTTGATTTCTTTGGCGGCAGTAATATCCGAATTCTCCACTTTCATCGTTTGATGCCGTCCTCCGTTTTTTTCATGCAGGTCAATGACAAGGATTTTATCATCGGGAATTGTGAATTTTTCAAGGACATAAACAGTCCGGACCGTTATTTTTCCTGCAATTTCAATCATTTCGTTATAAGACCGGACCGGAAGAACAACAGTTTCCTGAATGGCAGTACATTTAGCGACTTTCTTGTCAACGATCTTAAATCGAATAAAATCCGTTTCAAACGGAACATTGGAATTGTTTTTTGTCGAAAGATGAAGATAGAACAGGCTTTTATGTACATAAATTCCTTTCATCAACAATTGGATTCCAAACCGTTTGGAGCCGATATGTTTCACATCCCTTTTATCCGCTTTGTAAATCGAACGCATAATCATTTTAACCAACATCGGCGATTCATTTTTCAATTCTTTCAGATAAACTTCCATGAAATTGTTTGGAATATTACAGGCAGCATTTTCGCGAAGGAAGTCTTTCATTTCAATATTGAGTAATTTAGGTTCATCGGCATATTTGACGTTGAACGAAAAAAAACTTCCGTCTTCACAGATAACCGAAAAATTCGTTTCTTCCGGAAATTCTGCAACAGCAGCTTTGATTCGTACCACATTTTCTGCTCCATCCGCTTTCCCGGCGATCAGGTTGGAACTACCCAAATCTACATATCGGATAGGGGCAGGAAAAATAATGTGGGTTGTCTTATCAAAAGTGACTTCGATTCCATAAGGAGCAATCATGCGGTCGAAACCGAGTTTACGGGTCAATCCGGAATACAGATCACCCGATTGGGCATGGGTGGAAAATACAAAACCCAAGAGAAGGGTCAATGATAAAAACAGATCTTTCATTTTTGTTGGATTTAATGGTGATTGATTATTGTTGTTTCAAAAGGAGCATGACTTCATATCCTGCTTTGAGGTTTACTTTAACTGTTCGGAGTTTTTTCGACAGGTATTGCGATCCGGCTTGCATTACTCCACGGGTGGCATCCATCGCAATTTGTTGACCTGCCGATTGGGCAAAACTGATACTGGTTCCCATTCCGGATCCGATATTAGCGGCAGCTTCTTTTACTGCGTTTATTTCCATTGACCCGGGAATATTAATGCCTGGCTGTCCATCCGTGTCATAGACAGCCAGTTCAACAGGAATGATGTTTCCTCGAAATTCAATACTGGCAATCAGGATATCCAAACGTTCCCCATTCAATCGGGCAACACCGGAAACGATGGTATTCCGTTCGACCGTGATATTTCCTGCTTGAAGCGGTTCCATCAACCGGAGCCGGACTGTTTGTCCGTTTTCCAGTGTCTGGTCCTGATAGATACAGGCTTTGATCGTGTTTTTGGATACTTCGTAACCGGTACCGACAGCCGTATTGAACCCCATATTGCGGGGTTTGACATATTGCACCATGAAAGTTGAATCCGAAATCTGTTGTTGTAGACCGGAAACCGTTTTCTCCCTTACCGGATTGACTGTTTTTCCTTTGGAAATGCTATTCGCTTTCTCCGCAATCGGATGATTTGCCTCTTCCGGTACTTTTTCACTTCCAACCGGAACAATATACTTAGCTGCCATCTGATAGGATTTCTCCATCATTTTCAGTTGATCTTCCTGATTGTTTTTCTGTGATTCGGAAGCTTCCAAACGTTCGGACAATTCTTCGATTTTCTTCTCCAAAGCTTTTATCTCATTACTTTTGGTTGGTTCGTAAAATGTTGCCAACTCCCGGTTCATATTTTGGTAAGCCGAAGCGGAAGATCGAATAGAAGATTGTTTTTGAGGTTTCGAGGACGATTCTTCTAAGCTAGGATTCAAATCCGGACTTTTTTTCTCCGAAACATCAGCCAAAGCAGAAGAAACTTCGTTCAGGGATTTCATTCTGTTTTCGTTAGATTTCGTCAATTGCTCCATTTCAAAGGCTTTTTGTTTGTCGGAAAACAAGCCTTCATCCTTAGGCATCGGGATATTGGCATTGAATCCGGAAGAATTTTCTTTCAACTCTTGAGATTTTTTGGAAGGAGCAAAGATCCAATACATGCAAAGTCCGAAAACAAGAAAGAATACAGGCATTACCATATACATTTTCCGTTTACGCAATTGTTCGGGCGACAGTTCCTTCTTTGGTTTTTCTTTCTTTTCGGGAATATTTTTCTTTTTTTCGTTATCCATAATTTTCAAATTTGATCGGTTTAATTTGTTTCAAACTATCGGGTTTGACAATCGGAAGGGAATCAATATGTTTGATATCCAATTGTTCCCGGCGACCGTCTTTCTTTCCCATTTGGTAAAGTGCATCTCCCATGACAAAAAGGGAGCAGATCGTGAACAGGGTAAAAAGTACAAGCGTGACAATCGTCTGTTGTTGAGGAGTAAGCCTACTGCATAAATCTTCCATGCGACGGCTTACCCATTCTTGAAATTGAGAATACTTTTTCATGGTCTATCTGTCAATTACTCTCAAATCCTTGTTCTCCAACACTTCGAATCCTTCAATGGTGAAGCCGTGAGGGTTATTATCCGAACGAACCGAATTGATCAACCGGCAATGGGTAATCAGACTCCGTTCGGTCACATTCGTTTGCCGGATAATCATCTGTTTGGCAAAAGTGACCACTTCGTAAGGGTAGTTCTCAAAATTGCAATTCACGCTATCTATTTGCAAGACCTGATTGATATTGCCGGAAATTACACGGTTGTAATATCCTTTCTCTGAAAGGTCTTTATAATAAGCGAATGCACTTTTGTCTGTCAGGTAAAACGCCCGTTTCACGTTGGATTCAATCGCCGATTTATCAGGGGAAAGCGTGAAGAACAGTTCATGAAATCGACGAACATGTTCCCGTGCTTCCACCGGACGATTCTGTGACATATCCTGCGAGAGTGCCAGTATCAGGGATTTTCCCTGATCTAAGACGTAGATTTTCTGTCGTTGGTTTTCGGCATATTCATAGGATTTATACAAGGCAAACACGACAATAACGGCGCATACCGAAAGGAATACGATTCCGAAAAGTCGGATTTGTCTGAAACTTGATTCGATGTTTTTTAATGATTTAAATTCCATATAGTCAATTGTATAAAGATTTATTCTTTGTCGCTTCTTTTTAGTCGTCCTGCAATGTTCCCGGCAACGGAACCTGCCGCTCCTCCAGCTAATGCTCCCGTTTTGGCTGCTGTCGATGTTACATTCCTGTTGTACGCACTCATACCTCCGGCTTGGATAATCCATCCGGCAACAGTCGGAATCGTAAAATATCCGATGATTCCAATCACAAGAAATATAATGTAAACTGCATTGGCTCCATCCGGCGCAAAAGTCGGATCGGATTGCATGGCTGCAATATCGGCTTTTAGCATCAGAACTTGAATCCGGGCTAAAATGGAAGAAAATAAGTCTGAGATGGGTAGCCAAAGGTACACACTGATATATCGGGTAATCCACTGCGTCATGGTGGACTGGAATCCGTCGTACACCGAAATGGCGAAAGCAATGGGTCCGAGAATGGAAAGCACCACAAGAAAGAATGTCCGGATCGTATCGATAACCAATGCTGCTGCCTGAAACAAGAGTTCCAAAATATCACGAAACATTTCCCGGATGGCTTTCTTTGTATTGTAAGCCGCTCGTTCAATGTGCATTCCAGCCATGGTTATCAAATCACTCGGCGACCAACCTAAAGCATCGATTCGTTTGTCGAATTCTTCGTTACTGACTAAATAAGCTGTTTCGGGATTACGAAGCATGGCTTGCCGTTCCAATTCGTCTTTCTGTTTTTGGTAAGCCTGCATATCAAAGGTTTGCGTTTGGAGCATCTGGTTACAACCTTTGACCACAGGACTCATCACAGCATTGATTGTTCCCAAAACAAATGTTGGAAAGAACATGATACAAAGTCCGATAACAAAAGGGCGAAGCAATGGGAAAACATCAATCGGTTCGGCACGCGACAGGGATTGCCAAACCCTGTAAGAGACATAAAACAAAGCTCCCAATCCGGCAATCCCTTTGGCGACACCAATCATGTTCCCGCACAAAGGCATCATTTCCGTATAAAGATTACGGAGAATTTGATGCAGGTTTGTAAATTCGATTGCTAATAATATCATACTGTTTGTTTTTGTGGATTGAAAACAAAAACACCCGAGAAGTATTCCTCTCAGGTGCGTTCAGATATGATATATTGTGTGAAGTTTAGATGATTTTTCCTTTCCAGAGGTCTGACAGAAATTCAATAGCCGGAATAATCTCGATTCCATTTAACTCCCGGCGATACATATCCATGGATGCTATAATCGGGCGAACTTTTGGATATTCTTCCTGAAAGGCTTTCAACCCTTTGGTATGCCTTGACTTTGCTTCTTCGGAAGACTTGAATTCAATGGCGATTCTTCCTTGTCCGATGATGCAATCTACTTCATAACCGCTTGCAGTTCTCCAATAAGAAAGTTTTTCATCAGACAGAGTATAACCCAAATAAGCAATAATTTCCTGAATCAATAAATGTTCAAAAGCATGCCCGAATTCGTCGGTACCCTGTTCGATGTGCCTGCGTTTAAGCAAGTAATTCACAATTCCGACATCAAAATAATAGAATCGAGGAGCAAGGATCGCCCGGCGTTTTTCTGTTGCCGTAAATGCCGGAATTAAATAACCGATCATAGTTTGCTCCAGAATATTGAAATATTCTTTTACTGTCGGAGCACTTACTCCGCAATCCTGGGCGATGTTGTTATACACAATCATTTCTCCGCTACAACGAGCTGCAATCTCCAAAAAACGGGTAAATGAAGAGAGATTCCGGGAAAGGGCTTCCGCACGGATTTCTTCGTTCAAATAATCACCGATATAGGCTTGTAACCTCCGTTGCGGATTTTCTATGGTATAATGCCTCGGTATCATTCCGTTATGGATAGCTCGAATCAGATCAAAATCAGGGATCTCTGCACTTACTAAAGGATACAAGACAGTTCTTAATGCACGACCACCCAAAAGATTGGCTCCATAACGAATCAGTTTTCGGGCGCTGGATCCACACAAAATAAAGCGGATACCTTTGTTCTTCATCAGCCAATGTACTTCATCCAGTAATTGTGGCACTTTCTGTATTTCATCCACAATAACCAAATCCCGATGGTCGCTTTGCATTAATTCCTCCCTCAAAAGAGAAGGTCTGCGAAAAAAACGTTCGAATTCTTCACTTTTCAGTAAATCATAATACCGGGCTTCAGGAAACAATGTTTCCAACAAAGTACTCTTTCCAACTTGCCTTGCACCCCAAAGAAATGTTGAATCCTCAAGGGTTTCATCTAATTTTAAAATGCGATTATACATAACAATAACTTTATTTTATCATGATAAACTAAAGTGCGACTTTGCAAATATAGTCATTTTCACTTGCAAAAACAAAATTCACACAATATATCAAAGAACGCACATTGTTTCCGGTTCAATCCGGATAATTATTACCAATACCTTTCAGTTGGATTTCCGTACAAAGCGATGATCCGGTCGGAATCATTTGCTTTCTTTGCCCGCAAGTAAGAAACAGAAATATTTTTCCGGGTATAGTAGTTAACCAAATTGCGATGGTCTTTCAGGCGATCATATACATAATTGATAATGTCCATACGTTCGGCATCTGTCATCGAAAGCCCGTTGATGTTCACTACATCTTTCAATTCCAACAGCATGTCTGCACTTTCTTGTAGCATAACTGTGTATCCGTTGGAAATAGCTACCAATTCTGGATATTGGAAATAAGGGTCAGCTAACATCTTTTGAAAATTATTGACGTAGAGGTCACCTATCTCACCGACAAGCAATATGGCATCCCTTACTTTTTTCGCATCTTTCACCAGATCGTGTACGGCTTTAAGCCTGTCGTAATACTCTTTGCCTTGCTCGTACACTTTCTTTACTTCCTGACAGTTTTTGATGACATTACTTACAGTTGAGGAGGTTTGAACGATCTGATTGGCAGAGTTCACAATACTGGTAGCGATGTGCGCAGGGTCGGTTACGACGAATTGCGCTTTGACTGATATGACGCTTATCGCAATGACGACAAGCGACAGAATGAATTTTGATTTCATGTTTGTTTCTTTTTTAATGATTAATTATTTTGTTTACTTTCGGCCAGTTGCTTTATGGCCAGTTCAATGTTTCCGTCCAACTTTTCGGTAAGACGGAACAGTTCCAGTTTTTCGGTTTCTTCCGTTGTGTACGTGTAGGCTAAGCACCCAGCGCCTTTATCGCCTTTCTGCGATAGGTTTCCGAGTACTCGCCCCCGAACCGGACTTACACCTTTCAGCGTATCCGGCTCTCCACTAATTAATTCAGTCTTAATCCTTCGGTCAGGGTCTATCTTTGCATGACACTTGGAGCAGACCGCCAATGTCTTGCGACGTCGGGCAATCATCCTCTTTTCCCAATCGGACTTACCTGTCAGGTCTTTCAATTTGCGGACGTGGTGCATTTCGAGTTTATCCGTAGCGCCACATAATTCGCATACTTGGAGTTTTAGCCTTTCGATAAGGCTGTTGCGTCCACCTGTTATGGTAACTGTCTGAGGAATCGTGTCGCAGTTGATATTTCCTGCAACCTTTTTGCGTTTGAAGCCTTCATGATAAAATGATTGGTAGAGTGTTTTACCCTTACTGTTTTCATATGCCACTTTGAACGTCCCGCCCTTTTTGTACTTGAACAGGATTTTCTTTACAGACGACTTGTACTTCCTTGCGAAAGACTTATACATACTGTATGACATGATGTGATAGAAAGAGTTGATGACCGAGCTGTTATTGGCTATTGAGTAATAATTATAAAACCCTCGGATTTCAGCGTTGAACTGACTTACTATTTCCAAGTCGTCCAAATCAATCATATACGTTCTGACGATAGACTTCCAAACCTCTTTACTATTGACCACCGCTATTCTTGCGACTTTATAGTCAAAGAGTTTCTTCCGCATCGTTTCAAAATTCAGGTATAAGACCGGGACGTGTCCAAAAGCTCGAACCGTCCTGCCGAACTTATCCTTGCGTAAATCATTGCTCCTACGGATAAAAATATCATATCCGAGGAATTTGGCGGGTTTCTGTGCATTGGTTATCAATGTCTTTTCGTCTGACAGTTCCAGTTTAAGAGCTTCTTTCAAATAATTTTTAATGTCCTCTTTTACTGTTTTGCAGTCTTTGAATATCCTACCTTTTTCCGGACAAAAAGTTAAGCGGCCGGTTTTACATTATTGTTAATTGCTCTATATCTTTCCCAAAATTCCGGAATAGTGAGATATTTCAGGAAGGAATGTCTTCTATTTTGATTATACCAAATTT
>JAVBNR010000025.1:0-28164 GCA_031551395.1 Bacteroidales bacterium | reverse complement strand
CATCTGCTGAATCTTTCAATGCCAAAGTCAAGGCTTTCAGATCCCAGTTCAGAGGAGTAAGGGATATACCCTTCTTTATTTTTAGGCTAACTAAACTGTTCGCTTGATAATAATTCCAACCGGGTTTTCCGCTTGACCCAGTTTTTTTTCCAACCGGGTTTTCCGCTTGACCCCGATTTTCCGCTTGACCCGTTTTTGGAGTTTTTCGAGAAGTAAAAATACAAAAAAAGGCGATTACTTTATGCAGTAATCGCCTGATTTTCAATTGGTTTTGCCTGCTCTCCCTCTTGGACTTGAACCAAGGACCCTCTGATTAACAGTCAGATGCTCTAACCGACTGAGCTAAGGAAGAATTTTTAACACATTTTTTTCAAATGCGATGCAAAGGTAATAGCATTTTTCCAAATATACAATATCTTTGCAGAAATTTTTTTTACAATCATATGAAAATATTAGGAATGGGCAATGCCCTGGTTGATGTATTGGTGCGTTTAAACGACGACAACATACTGAATGAATTAGAATTACCAAAAGGAAGCATGCAACTGATCAATGCGGACAAGAGGGAAAAAATTTTCAAAAAAATAAATGGGATGTCTATACAACTGGCAAGCGGAGGATCGGCATCCAACACTTTACTTGCATTAGCTAAGATGGGTATCGACTCCGGATTCATAGGTAAAGTGGGCAGCGATGAATACGGAAGTTTTTATATCCGGGAAATTAAAGAAGCTGGAGTTACGCCTCACTTCTTCTCTGAGAAAGCGCCTTCCGGTACCGCAATGACCTTGATCTCGCCGGATGGAGAACGCACATTCGGCACCTATCTGGGAGCTGCAGCAGAACTGACTGCCACCGAACTGCAAATAGAACTATTCAATCCTTATAATTATTTTTACATTGAAGGTTATCTGGTTCAGAATTATGAATTGATCGAAAGTGCAATTAAAATGGCCAAACATTTAGGGTGCACCATCGCTTTAGATCTGGCAAGCTATAATATAGTAGATGAAAACAGGGCGTTTTTAAGTCAATTGATCAAAGACTATGTCGATATTGTCTTCGCCAATGAAGAGGAAGCCAAAGCATTGACCGGACAGAAAGCTGAAGAAGCAGTGAAAACACTCGCCGCTCAAACACAAATTGCGGTCGTCAAAATAGGATCCGAAGGCTCATTGGTCATGAAAGGCGATCATTTAATACACGTTCCTGCCATCCAAACTCAAATAGTCGATGCCACTGCAGCCGGTGATTTTTATTCAGCCGGTTTTTTCTACGGAATGGCTCATCAGGCGGATTTGGAAAAATGTGCACAGATAGGGTCTTTATTGGCTTCTAACGTGATCAAAGTAGTCGGCACCAAGCTTTCCGAAGAATGTTGGAATGAAATCCGGATAAAAGCAAAACAGATATTAAACTAAGCATTGATATTTTTGTTATCTTTACGGGAAATTTAGAAACAGTTTCTTAACTGGTGCGTCGGAAGATAGTGTTGTAAAAAATAATATAAAATAAAAATCATATGAAGTATTTCAAAACAGGCTTGTTGTGTTTAATCGTGATGATAAGCTTTACTGATCTGAAAGCGCAGCAGAATGAACAACAAAATTTTGAAGTCATCAAGAACCTGGACATTTTTAATTCGATTTTTAAAGAATTGAATCTGTTTTATGTCGATTCCATCAATGCCAAAGAAAAAATAGGAATGGCGACGAAAAGCATGTTATCCAGCCTCGACCCTTACACCGAGTACATTTCTGAGGACGATTTATCGGAATTCAAGTTCCAGATCAAAGGGGAGTATGCCGGAATCGGAGCCATCATTTCCCAACGCGATGGAAAAATAATTATTTTCGATCCTTTTGAAGGAACTCCTGCTGCACAAAACGGATTACGAGCGGGAGACCGAATACTGGAGATCGACGGAATTTCCCTTGAAGGAAAATCGTCGAGCGATGCCAGTGAAAAACTAAAAGGACAACCTCACACTAAAGTCCGGATCAAATACCAGCGGGAAGGCGAACAAAAACCTTCCGTTGTTGAAATCGAACGGCAACTGATCCATATTAATCCTGTAACTTATTACGCCGTTATAGGCGATCATATCGGCTATATCAACCTGGACAAGTTTACGGAACACTGCTTTCAGAATGTCAAAAATGCTTTCGAAGATTTGAAAAAAAATCATCAGATAACATCCCTTATCCTTGACTTGAGGAACAACGGCGGAGGGAATATGGAAGATGCCTTGCAGATACTGAATATGTTTGTACCCAAAGGAAAGACTTTATTATCAACCAAAGGAAAAGTCAAACAACTGGATCGCACCTATCGTTCGACCCAGAACCCAATCGATCCGGATATCCCGATGATCGTTCTAACCAATCAAGGTTCGGCCTCCGCATCGGAGATCGTCGCAGGAGCCCTACAGGACTTAGACCGTGCGGTAATTGTCGGAAGAAGAACGTATGGAAAAGGACTGGTACAATCGACACGGGAACTTCCTTATAACGGACAATTGAAAGTTACAATCTACAAATACTACATCCCAAGCGGTCGTTGCATACAAGCTATCGACTATGGGCATCGTAATTCGGAAGGATATGCCGAACGTATCCCGGATAGCCTGACAACTGTTTTTTATACGGAGAACAAACGACCGGTTCGGGACGGGGGCGGTGTCACTCCTGATTTTGTCGTTCCGGAAAAAAAATTACCGAACATTTGTTACTACATGGACAGAGACATGTATGGGACTCTGTTTAACTTTGCCATACAATGGAGGATCAAACATCCGAAAATTGCGACGCCTGCCGAATTTGTTCTTACAGACAAAGATTACGACGAATTCAAAAAATATGTAAAAAGTGTTGATTTCAAATATGATCGTCAAAGCGAAAAGGTACTGAGTTCTCTGAAAGAAATCATGGAATTTGAAGGTTATATGGATGGAGCTGCCACAGAATTTACGGCTCTGGAGAAAAAACTCCAACCCGATCTCGACCGGGATCTGGATCTTTACAAACCCCAGTTATCCAACCTGCTTGCTTCGGAAATTATGTTGCAATATTATTATGCAAAGGGAGCTTTAATCTACAATTTAAAGGATGACAACGACTTGAACAAAGCCATAGAAGTCCTGAAAGACAAATCTTTGTATGAATCGACCCTGAAACCGGCAAGCCCGGTCGAAGCAACCCAATAATTTCTTAAAGAATGAATAAAATCAAGTTAGAAGGGCATCTGATTATCGCATTTGTCAATGTCTTGTTTGCCTTTAATATGATCATTTCGAAATCACTTCTTTTGCATGAGATTTCAGACAAAGGCCTGACTCTGGCCAGGGCTCTTTTCGCTTGTGTTGCTTTCTGGATTACTTCTCTTTTTACGAAAAAAGAAAAAGTCGATGCAAAAGACCTGTTCATGCTTTTCATTTGTGGTATGCTGGGTATTGCCATCAACCAGGCCTTGTTCATCTCCGGATTGAATAAAACGTCTCCGGTCGATGCCTCTATCCTGGTAACCTGTACCCCAATGTTTGTCATGATCTTCGCTTTTTTCATACTCAGAGAACCTATCTCATGGAAAAAAGCAGGCGGAGTCATTATCGGAGCAACAGGGGCTATTTTGCTGATTCTTTCAGGAAATCATGCCAATGCAGGAGATGGGAATGCCTTGGGAAACTTTCTGGTTATAGCCAGCGGATTTACCTATGCTATTTACCTTGTTATCGTCAAACCTCTCACACAGAAATACAGTGCGGTCACGATCATGAAATGGATGTTCCTGTTTTCTGCAATCGTCCTTTTCCCTCTCGATTACAAGGATTTAATTTATGCTCCGGCATTCATTATCCCTCAAACAAATGTGATGCTGCAAATTGCATATGTACTTTTCGCAGCCACATTTATTACTTATTTGCTGATACCAATGGCATTGAAACGAATCCGGCCAACAACCGTAAGCATGTATAATTACCTGCAACCCATTATCGCAACTTACGCCGCTATTATCATCGGACAAGATACTTTCTCCTGGAAAAAAGCAGGTTCGGCACTCCTTGTTTTCCTTGGCGTTTACCTAGTAACTATCAGTAAGTCAAGGGCTGACGAGTTGGAAGAAAAGAAAAAACTGGCAGAAGTGAGAACTAAGAACTAAAAACTAAAAACGAAGAGTTGAGAATGAAGAGTAAGAATATTTAATGAAGGGTTTAACATATGATTTGTTTTCCGAATGCCAAGATCAATCTTGGATTGAATATTATTTCCAAACGGCCTGACGGTTATCATAATATAGAAACCGTCTTCTATCCCATTAACCTGCTGGATGCATTAGAGATTGTTCCTGCCGCCGGAGAATCCGGAACTTTCATTCAATCGGGGATTCCAATCGAAGGAAATTCTTCTGATAACCTCGTCATAAAGGCACTTCGTATACTGCAAAAACAATATGCGCTACCTGAAGTAGATATTTACTTACGAAAAAACATTCCTTTTGGAGCCGGACTGGGCGGAGGTTCTGCGGATGCTTCTTTTATGTTAAAATTAGTTAATGAGTTTGCCGGATTGCACATATCTGTCGAAAAACTAGAAGAACTGGCTGCCACATTAGGAGCCGACTGTCCGTTTTTTATTCAAAATAAGCCAGTATTTGCAGAAGGAATAGGAAACATTTTCTCTCCAATCGAAATTTCTTTCAAAAACTATTACATCGCTCTTATAAAACCGGATGTTCATGTTTCCACACAGGAAGCTTATGCCGGCATCAAACCGCAGCTTCCGGTTAAAAGCATCAAAGAAATCATACAAATGCCCGTTCATACCTGGAAAAATCAGCTAGTCAACGATTTTGAAGCAGGCATTTTTGCACGTTATCCTCAAGTGCGTGAGGCTAAAGAAAAATTATACGAGGCAGGAGCTGTTTACGCATCCATGTCAGGTTCCGGATCCGCCGTTTTCGGTTTATTTGAAACAAAACCGGAATTAACCGGTAATGTATTTGTAGTACAAGCTCAATAAAACATCTACACAGAATAAAATAACAACTTATATAAAAATGAACATGAAAGCATTCAAACGACTCAGCACTTTAATTCTCGCAATCATTGCAATCAATGCATCTGCTCAAAGAGAAATCATCGTTAAGGAATATAAAGGTTCCAGCCTGATTCCGGTTGCTTCGCCCATACTGATAGACAGTACAGATGTTAACAAAAAAGGATTCTCCGACAAAAATCTGCTCCAAACTTCTGTTGATTTTGAAAAAGCATTGGCCGGAAAAAACATACTGACTGCCAACGATTCAGGGATAGTCTCTTTACCTTATTTTGATTGGGATCTTCTAAATGACAAACAAAGTAAAGCCATCCAGATTCTGTCGTTCAATATCACGGCTGATCGCTATTGCAAAGCTAAAATAGCTATTTCATGTACGGAAATGTTTGAGGTCTATCTGAACAACAAAAAAGAAAAAAGCAAAGAAACCCGGGAAGATAGTTTGAGTAAAGCCGGTATTACCGAACTGGAACTGACTCTTGAACCGCCGAAATGCTACAACATCGTCATCAAACGCATTGCAACACATCAAGATAAAAATCAATCTGAATTAAAAACAATCTTAAAATTAGATAAGAGTAATGAAAATGCTCAGGTTATCGCTTCATTGAACGACAAAAGAAGTGTAACCATCAACGATATTATCGAAGGATACAGGACTACCGGAAGCGATCTTTCTCCCAGCGGAAAATATTACATCGCTTATTACAATCGGGTATTGCCCGGAGGAAAGAGCAGCGCTTCCAGCGAATTAAGGGAATTAAAAACCAATCGTGTCCTTTATCGTTTTCCGGATAGTTCCCGCCCCAGATGGATGAACAATACCGACAAAATTGTGTATGCAAAAGACGGCGTACAGGAAAAAGATTTTTATACTTTCGATCCGCTCACAATGGAAGAATCCTTGTTGGCCGAAGGAGTTAAATATGATTCTTACACGCTTTCTCCTGATAACAAATTCATGATCATCGGAATCAGAGAAGAGATCCCGGCAGAAAAAGGAGATTTGAAACGGCTGCTGTCGCCCAGTGATCGTGCCGGCTCTTTCCGCGGAAGATATTCCATTTATATCTACAAGTTCCTGGACCGGTCGTTGCAACGTCTGACATTCGGAAGCACACAAACCTATCTATCCGATATTCGTCCGGATAGCCGTAAAATCTTGTTTGTAACCAGTAAGGAAGACATGACAAAACGACAATTCAAGACAAGCTGTATCATGGAAATGGATATGCAAACATTACAGGTCGACACCATCACTTGTGACGATTTTATTTCCAGAGCCACTTATTCTCCCGACTTCACAAAGGTCTTATTTGAAGGGAGCGCCGAAGCATTCGGAGGGATCGGGTTAAACATTCAATCCGGACAAATATCGAACACCTACGACACCCAAGCGTTCATCATGGATCTGAAAACAAAAGAAGTCAAAGTGATCACGAAAGATTTCAATCCGAGTATCTCGCAGTCGCAATGGTCTCGTGTAGACAATCGCATCTATTTTTTAACCGATGACGAAGATCGTCGTTCGATTTATGCTTACGATACGAAATCCGGAAACTTCGAACGCTTGAACCTCAAAGAAGATATGATCGCCGGATTTCAGATCGCCGAATCCGCTCCTATCGCTCTGTTCCGGGGAGAAAGTGGAGCCAATGCATACCGGATCTACAGCTACGACCTGAAAACCAAGTCGGCACAACTGTTATCCGATCCGTTCGGAGAACAACTCGCCGAACTGGAACTATCTCCGATGAAAGATTGGGACTTCACTTCATCCGGTGGGAGTTTAATCAAAGGCAGGTACTATCTTCCTCCGAATTTCGACCCGAATAAAAAATATCCGGTTATCGTATATTATTATGCCGGCACAACTCCAACAACCCGGATATTCGAAAGCACATACCCGCTACAAACGTATGCCGCTTTAGGATATGTTGTTTATACCATCCAGCCCAGCGGAACCGTTGGATATGGGCAAGAGTTTTCCGCCCGTCACGTCAATGCCTGGGGAAAAGTAACCGCCGATGAGATCATTGAAGGTACCCAAAAATTCTGCGAAGCACATCCTTTTGCCGACAAAACAAAGATCGGATGTATCGGAGCTTCGTATGGAGGCTTCATGACGCAATACCTGCAAACGCAAACCAACATCTTCGCGGCGGCAATTTCTCATGCAGGGATCAGCGCCCTCTCCAGTTATTGGGGAGAAGGTTACTGGGGGTATGCCTACAGTGCAACAGCAAGCGCAGGCAGTTACCCCTGGAATAATCCGCAGCTTTATGTGGAACAAAGTCCATTGTTTCATGCCGATAAGATCAATACACCTCTTTTGTTGTTACATGGAGGAGCGGACACCAATGTACCCATCGGAGAAAGTATCCAGATGTTTAATGCATTGAAAATTTTAGGAAAAACCGTGGAATTCATCCAGGTAGAAGGAGAAAACCACGCGATTTATGGCTATAACAAACGCATCGAATGGAATAAAACTATTTACGCCTGGTTTGCCAAATGGCTGAAAGACCAACCGGAATGGTGGAATGCATTGTACCCGGAAAAATAATTATGCAAAAAACAAAACATCATAATAGTCAGGCATTTAAAGCAATGGGGATTGTTATCGCCATAGGCATTGTCTATGGCGATATCGGAACTTCTCCGCTTTATGTAATGAAAGCCGTATTGAATGCGTTGCCTCACAATCACCCGGAATACATTATCGGAGCAGTATCGTGTGTGATCTGGACGTTAACCCTTCAAACGACAGTCAAATACGTCATGATCACTTTACGTGCGGACAATAAAGGAGAAGGAGGTATCCTTTCACTTTTTGCTCTTATCCGTAAAAAATACCGGTGGGCTTATGTGATTGCAGCCATCGGAGCTGCAACTTTATTGGCCGACGGAGTCATAACTCCATCAATCACAGTCGTTTCAGCCATCGAAGGTCTGCACAATGCCTATTCATCGGTTCCGGTTATTCCGGTTTCCATTGGGATCGTTTTGCTTCTTTTTGCTCTTCAACCCTTTGGTACAGCTTCATTAGGCCGGTTCTTCGGAGTCATCATGTTAGGATGGTTTCTGATGCTCGGCACTTTGGGATTGACCCATTTTATCGAATATCTTCCCATTGTAAAAGCATTTAATCCTTTATATGCAATCAAATTTTTAATGGCATCTCCGAATGTACTGATTATTTTAGGAGCGATATTCCTTTGTACCACCGGAGCTGAAGCCCTATATTCGGATCTGGGACATTGCGGGTTAAACAATATCCGTATTTCCTGGGTCTTCGTCAAAGCTTCATTGATCCTGAATTATTTAGGACAAGGCGCCTGGGCGATTACACACCCCGAACTGTTGGTCAAAGATGTCAATCCGTTTTTCGAGATCATGCCGTCCTGGTTCTTCCTCATTGGAATAACCATGGCTACTTTAGCCGCCATCATAGCCAGCCAAGCTCTGATAAGTGGCTCTTTTACAGTCATCACCGAAGCAATTTCTTTGGATCTCTGGCCGAATATCAAAATTAAATATCCGACCGAAGTGAAAGGTCAGATGTTCATTCCGGATGTCAACTACATCTTGATGGCGCTTTGTATACTGATGATATTGATATTCAAATCATCCAGCAACATGGAAGCGGCTTACGGGCTCTCGATATCGATTACCATGTTGATGACGACACTCCTTCTTTTCCTGTATTTCAGGGTAAAAAACGTACCCCTTTGGGAATGTCTGCCTATTACCTTGTGCTTTTTGTGCATCGAGACAGGATTTTTAGCAGCTAACAGCATCAAATTCATTCACGGTGGATTTATCACGATTCTGATTGCCGGAACGATCTTCTTTGTTATGTACATCTGGTATAACGGCCGGAGAATTAAAAACCGTTATGTCACTTATGAACACTTTGATCCCATCGTATCGGTTCTTGACCAGTTAAGTAAAGATACGGAAGTCCCCAAATACGCCACTCATTTGGTTTATGTGACCCGAGCCAAATACAAGAGCGAGATTGAAAGTAAGATCGTTTACTCACTCATCAGCAGGCAGCCCAAACGAGCGGACACCTACTGGTTTGTATACATGCAACGGAGCGACAACCCCCATGAATTCTCGTACAAAGTAACCCCATTCGTAGACAAGAAAATTTTCCGGATCGACATCACCGCCGGATTTAAGTTAGGTATCCATGTAGACGACTATGTTAGAAAAATCGCTGCAAAAATGGAAGAGGAAGGACAAGTCGACTTGATCAGCCGCTATCCTTCCTTAAGAGCAAACAATGTCCGGGGCGATTTTCGTTTCGTTGTTGTCGAACGTATCCTTCGGGATGGAGGTAAACTGAAATTCCGCAGAAAAGCTATTTTGTATTTGTATTCCCGGATACAAAAACTAACGACTTCCGACACCCAGATTTTGGACTTAGACCCATCCAATGTGACGGTAGAATCTGTTCCGTTAGGGATGAAATAGCTCTATTCCAGGATCATTACTAAAATTTCTCCATCTTTCAGTTCTTCATACAGACTGCGCATCTTCTCCTGTTGTTTGGCCGGAGAAGATGCAAAATCTTTGTGTTTCATCATTTTGTCCAATTTGCTTTTCCAGAAATACACATAAAATTTTCCATCGTGGAAAGATCCATCCTGAATCATAAAAGGCAGAACATCTTCCATATCAGTTTTCATAAAAAAATCAGATTGATGTGTTCCTGATTCCGGGAGATGATATAAAGAACCTGTTTTTTTATCATAATAGGAAAAGAAGAAATCCACCGAGTTGGATTTCAGCGTATTGGGACACACATAATTCTTTGTATAAATAAAAAAGATGTATTTGTCTGTTTCCATCCAATGATAAGGAATCAGTTTATCCTTTTTTTTGCCAAGTAATCCCTCTTGCATATTCAAACGATAAGATCCGAAATGAAGGATGTAATCGGCTTCCAGGCGTTGTTCCGATACAACACGCCAGACCGTATCATTATAAGCCTGGCGCGATTTGAGCTGACCGTTCAAAGTATAAAAAAACGGATCATCCGGATTGGTAATTGTTTTTTTGGAAACATCGACATCCGGGAAAGTATAGTTACGGAAAAAACACAATGTGTCGCCCTGTACTCCTTTTGTAGTCATGAACTCATCAGAAATATTTGCAAAAAAAGAAGAACTGGTAAAAGCCATACAGGCCGGATTAACCGGTCTGAATTTCTGAGATTTGAAAGGAATCCGGGCATAACATTTCTGAGTCTTCAGGTTATAAAAACAAAGGAAAGCACTTCCTTTATCTGTCTTTTCGACATAAAAACAGTTCTCTCCGGAAGCCGTTACGAAACCGAAAAAACCGGTCGTTTTAGCAATGTCCACTGTAACAGTCTCCACATTTTTATCCTGATCCTGAACCATAATGATCACATTCGGCTCTTCGTTAGTCAAAACAGGCTTTCCTTCCACAATAGTATTCAGGTATTTCCCCTCTTTGTCAAAGCAAAGTAATCCGACAAACACGTTTCCGGCAAGGATATACTCTCCGGCTGGTTGCAGAGCAGTCTTCACATAAAGATCCCCGTACTTTCCTTTTGAGTTTACTATTCTCAAATCGTATAAATGTTTGGCAGGATCCGGATGAGAAAGTTTTACATAACTCACTTTGGAATAATATTCACTTAACAGCAAAGGCTTCTTAACCAGATTTCTATTGGCGAAATTCAATACAATCGGCGGCTTAGAAGCATTGACAACACGAGACTCTTTGAACTTGATCCCCGGAGGAACACTATCGATAGCTTCTGTTACTTCCGTTTGAAATAATTCTTTCATTTCAGCGGTATCGACTTGCAAAACAGACAATTCCTGATCCGACAATCCCGGTCTTTTCCCTTTTCCGCAAGAAGCCACAAGCAGCAGTAAAAGCACCACCAAACCCTTTCTCATAATCTTCATTCCGTTATTCAATTATTCAGTTATTCAATTATTCTGTTATTCAGTTATTCAGTTATTCAGTTATTCAGTTATTCAGTTATTCAGTTATTCAGTTATTCAGTTATTCAGTTATTCAGTTATTCAGTTATTCAGTTATTCAATTATTCTGTTATTCACTCCTCAACGACTCTACCGGATTTTGCCGGGTTGTCAGCAACACCTGTATCGCAATCAGGCCGGACGTGATCAGGAATACCAAAACAGCGACTCCGGCAAATATCCACCAACTTAAAGTCGTCCGGTAAGCATATGTTTGTATCCAGTTATATAAAATGACAAAGCTAACCGGGATAGCTACTGCGCTTGCAATACCGATCAATCGGGCAAAATCTTTAATGAACAAAACGATAACATCTTTCGTTTCTGCTCCGTTGATTTTACGGATTGCAATTTCTTTGGTCCGTTTTTCAATCATAAATGACACCATTCCGAAAATCCCCATAATAGAAAGGCATAAAGAGATAATCGAAAATACAGTTAACATTTTAGCCGTACGAAGTTCATTTTTATACATTGCATTGAAATCATCTTCCACCGTATGATACATGATCGGGCGATTGAGATCCGGCCTATCGGCGGCAAACATTTCCTTGTATTTTTTCAATATATATTCCAATGTTTCTTTGGGGTTTTTACCCGTCGTTTTAATATAAACTTTATTACACGCTTCCGGATTATAGCAGATAATCAAAGGGGTAATCGGTTCTTTCAACGGTTTGAAATTAAAATCTTTAACCACGCCGATAATTTTCCCTTCTATTCCCCAGTCATATTTGACCGTCGTTCCGACCGGATTATTCATCCCCATCAGACGCGTAAAGGCTTCATTAACGACAATGTTATATGACTTGTCATCCGTATTTTGCCACCATCCCCAACCCGGTTGAATGAATTCTCCTTCGAGCATTTTCAACCCAAAGGTATGGGCATAATGATAATCACAAAAAGCTTGTGCAAATTCAACTTCTTTCACGGCATCCGGACTTCCTTCCCAGGAAACCCCGCTGTAGCCGTACTCCACATTGTAAGGAGCCCCATAAGCAATTGTTGCATCAATGATATTCGGATTTTCCTGTTTGATCACTTTGATAAAACTTTCGACCTGATACCAAAGGCTGGTATCCAATACGATGATATTTTTCTTATCCACTCCGGTATCGGCATTGAACATGAAGTGAATCTGTTTGTAAATAAAAGACGTACAAATAAGAATACCAATCGCCAGAAAAAACTGAAGTGTAATTAATATTTTACGTAAACCTTCTTTTGATCCAGGTTGCATTCCTCCACGCAAGACGGTCGACGGATCGAATGATGATAAATAAAAAGCGGCATATCCGCCCGATAATAAAGTAATAACCAGGCAAACCGACAAAGCGATGACAATCGTATTCGGATCAAAAACAAAACGGGTTTGGTTTCCCATAATCATACTGAATTCCGGGAAAAAGAGCTTAGCTGCAACCAATGCGAGCAGGACCGAAGCAAACGAAATCAGAAACGCTTCCGACAGAAAACGCAGGATCAGCTGTCGCTGAGTCGAACCGGTCACTTTGCGGATGCCCACTTCTTTCATCCGGGTAATCGCCCGGGCGGTAGACGTATTGATGTAATTGATAATCGCAATCAGTAAAATAAGTAATGCTGCAAAAGAAAAAAGATAAATCTGTTTCAAATCGCCGAAAGTCTGCCAGTTTGAATCTCCGGCAATCTCTTGGGGAGAATGTAAATGGGTATCTCTCAACGGGAGAAAAGTCAGCTTATGGTCTGTTTCCCGTGTCGTTGACAGGAAATTCGCCAACCTTCTCAGTTGTTTCTCGGAAAATCTGACATTGTCTTTGATGAGTACATAGTTAATCCCATAACCTATCGACCTGTCAAATGATAATATATCAAATTTCAGATGGGTATTTGGTGGCATTTTAACAACTCCCATAACCGTACAAATCAAAGATCCGGCAAAACTGACTTTTTTTCCAATAGCCGATTCATTGCCAAAAAATTTCCGGGCAACCTCCTCCGTCATGATTGAACCCTGGCTCTGCAAGACGCTTTCCCGCGATCCCTCAGTGAACTCATAAGGAAATAGATCCAGATAATCAGCAGTCGTATTCACATAATCGACCAAGATCCCTTCCTGATCTTCATAGGAAAAGGGCAATTTTTCATGGTGTACGACAGCGGCCGCTTCAATTTCAGGAAAAGCGTCTTTCAATTGATGAGCGATACCCGGCCGGATTAAATCGCTCTTATGCAATCCCGTCGTACGTTTTTCGACCTGTAGTACTTTATATATGCGGTCTGCTTTCGGATTAAATGCATCAAAGCTTATCTCAAACTTGATCCAGAAAATCAACAAAAAGCAGCATGCAATTGCCACAGAAAGGCCTAATAAATTAATCGTGGAATATGTCTTATCATGGAGTATATTCCGAAAGGCTATTTTGAAATAATGCTTTATCATGGTTCTACTTGTTTTATTTTTTTATTTTTTTATAATGTTACCTCAGCCACCAGTTGTCCGTCGAACAAGTTGATGATTCTTCCTGCAAATCCGGCGTCATGCTGGCTGTGGGTTACCATCACGATGGTAGTGCCTTCCTTGTTGAGTTCGGTCAACAAATCCATCACTTCCTTCCCGTTTTTGGAATCCAGGTTACCGGTCGGCTCATCCGCCAGAATCAGTTTCGGATTAGCTACCACCGCCCGGGCAATCGCCACCCGTTGTTGCTGACCTCCGGAAAGCTGTTGCGGAAAATGTTTTGCACGATGAGAGATCTGCATCCTGTCCATAGCCGCTTGTACCTTTTCTCTGCGTTCTGCAGCCGAAATCTCCATATACAACAAAGGAAGTTCAATATTCTCAAACACATTGAGTTCTTCAATCAAGTTGAAACTCTGGAACACAAAACCAATAACCCCCTTACGAAGCTTGGTGCGCTGTTTTTCGGAATATTGACTGACCTCAATCCCATTCAGGTAATATTCCCCGCCTGTAGGATTATCCAACAAACCCAGAATATTGAGCATCGTCGACTTACCACATCCCGAAGGCCCCATAATAGCGACAAATTCCCCTTCTTTAATTTCTACAGAAACATTGTTCAACGCCCATGTTTCCACTTCTTCCGTACGGAAGATTTTCTGTAAATTGACTGTTTTAATCATGATTCATATTATTTTAAGTTCTAAGCTCTAAGCTCCACTCATTCCATTTTTATTACTTCCGCGGGATTTTCCCGAGCCACTTTCCATATTCTGAAAATGATCGTTCCGATTACCAATATCAATGTTATCAAGTAAATGTTCAAAAAGAAAATCCAATTCCAGAACAAAAACCGGATCATCATTCAGTCGCTGAAACAAACCCACTTCCGAGTTAAACATAAAACCATTACATGCACTAAACAATGTAAGACTTGTATTTTTAGGAAGATTTTTTACAATTCCGGTTATATGAAATAACTTGTCTTTTATTGAGATAACTTTCCCTATCAAGTCATTGGGTTTACCTATTTTTTGGGCAAAATCTTCAAATAAGAGGATGCTATTGAAGCTTTTTGTTGCACTTTGAGGATTTCCGGCTACAAACTCCAATGAAAAAAAGTCAGTCAACATGGAGTCTGCTTCCGACAAGAAGATCTCATATTCGTTTTTTATGTCGTTATTCCATTCAAATAGAGCCTCGTACATCACAGATGGAAATATAAACGTCGTTTTTTCAATGTCTCCCGGAAATTGCTCCTGAAGTTTTTGCCCGAGTCCGACTGTCAAATCCGGACCACTATAAGACACACAGTACATTCTGTCTGCCCCGGGATAAAATTGATCGATACTGCCTAGAAAGCGTGGTATATAACAGCAGAATGTGAAGCACACCAATCCGACCGCAACTCCAAGGATGCCGATGGCATTCTGGAATTTATATTTCCAAAGGTTACGAAATGCTATTTTCAGATAGTGTATGATCATCCTAATTCAAATAAAAAAACGTGTAAACCGTTTTGAATATTGATTTACACGTTTCTTTCTGTTTTTGTCCTGTCTACAAAAAAGAAGCACATATCTTGCGAATTTCTTCCCAATGTTTCATCTTTTCTTTATCCCGCCTTGCTGTTTGAAGGTTATAACGGGTTTGCATATTGACAAGCAACTCCGCACTGATACCCGTAGAAGCTTCCATAAGCAAAGCAAAATCAACGGAAACAGGTCTCTTGGCGTTTAGAATATCATTCAACATGGTATATGAAATACCAACAACTTTTGCAAAATGTTTTTGCGAAATTCCTCTGTATTCTAATTCTTCTTTCACTATTTCTCCCGGATGAGTCGGGATAAAAGGGGTATATTGAAAATTGCTCATGTCATTTATAATGATTCGAAATATTAATAATCTTACAAATCGTAATAACTAATCCTGTATCCATTTCATTTGAAACTATAAATTCCAAACGATACTGTTTGTCTATACGTATTGAAGAGATACTTTTTTTATCTTCTTTCAAAACCTCATAATTCAATGAATTGATAAGAAATAGAGTTTCTATACTTGGAGAATCAATCAATACATCAATTTTCCTTTTGTAATTTAAAACTACGCGAGGTTGAAATCGATATTTCTTATCACTACATTTTCCTGTTGTATATAATTCAACAAGATACTCTTTCTCAAACTTTACAATCATCTCATAGTTAATTTTTGATTTTGCAAATATACACTATTTTATTTAAAAATCATCTAAAAAAGTGGATTTTTAATCAATATTAACTATAAAAACGCGTCAATCAATATGTCAAAGAACTATTTATTAAAAAAATGAAGTAAATGATTACTTCAATATGATTTCTTCTGCTTCTCCAAAGTGATCATATCCTGTTACAATAACCTTATCTCCAGCTTTTAAGCCTCCAAGTATTTCGTATTGCAACGGATTTTGCCGACCGATGGAAACCGGTGTTTTGACCGCTTTTGTTCCGGAAGCGTTGACTTTGAAAATCCATTGTCCCCCGGTTGTTTGGAAGAAGTTTCCTTTATTGATTACCAGAGCATCTTCCGGTTGCCCTAATTCAATCTGAATCCTGAAATTTTTACCTATACGGATGTTTTCCGGTTTTTCTCCGGTAAAAACCAGGTCTACTTCAAACTGACGGTCTTTAATTTCCGGGTTGATTTTAGTGATCCGTAGCGGATATTTTTGTCCCTGATTAATAATAACAGCAGGTAATCCGGTGGTAATCCGATCGATATAATATTCACTGATTTTTGTATGGATCTTAAATGCATCGATCACTTTCAGTTCTCCGATACTTGTTCCTGAAGCCACCCTTTCTCCCGGAATTACACTAACAAAGCTCAATTGTCCGGCTATAGGCGCCCGTACAACCAGATTATCCAAGCGTTCACGACTCCGAATAAAACTTTTTTCTTCCCTGGCCAGGTCATTTTTCATCAGATCCGTTTGAATAAGATTCATCATCGAATCGTGACGAAGCTCATCCAGTAATAATTTCGTATTTTTCTGATTGAAACTATAATCATCAGAAGCCACTTCCAATTCCGCTTTACTTTTGATCCCGATCTTATATTCTTCCTGATCCAATGCATATTGCTTGCTCAAACGATCCAATTTGTAAGTCGTTTCCATCGTCGAACGTTTCAACTGGGATGATTTGCGTTGCATTTCCAATTGTTTCTCCTGATAAGTAATCCGTTGTTTTTCCAGGTTGTCGTGTTCATCTTCGATCGTGCGGTTCAGATCCGGATTATGCAAGACAAGAATGGTATCTCCGATATTCAATATAGTCCCGTCATCAGCTACAATCCGGTCTACAATCCCGGTTTCCAGAGCATTAAGCTTGACCGTAAGGATGGGCTGAACAATTCCTTCGGTATCCAGATAATCCAGGAACTTCGCTTGTTTCACGTCTGCAATTTCCAGTTTTTCCGCATCATACTTCAACTTCCGGGGGCCGACCGCCGACAGGATAACATAAATCAAAAATACCAGGAAAACAGCTCCGGCAATGATGTAGTACTTATACTTTAGAAACGGGTGTTTCTTTTTAATTGCAATGTCCATAATTTTTAACTTTATATTTCTATGCAAAAAGCGTGTAAATCTTTCAAATGTTGATTTACACGCTTTAAAAACACCTTACTTCATACATCATTTTATTAAAACAGACGTATGAGCCATGTCTCTTATTATAACCCCATTTTCAAATTCTTCATATGCAAATATCCATGTTTTATCAAATACAGCACACCGATATCCCAACAGACACCATTGATTAAATCTGCAAATAGGATAATCAACAGGGTACATCAGAGAATAAATAAAATTTCTCATTGAGTGGATTTTTCTAAGGGCTAATTTTTCGGATAATCTTAATTCTTCAGTCAGATAATGTTCCAGGTCATTCATTTTATTCCAGATTGTCTCTGAAATAATCACTTTTCGTTTTTTCATAGTACTTCTTCAGCCTATTCTCTAATTCATCAAAGAAATCATCTACTGTTACCCCTTTACAATCGAGCACTGCTTTATCAAATTTTTCTTCATTTTTTCCAGCCTCAACAATAGCAACAATACGCTTACAGCTTTGACGATTCAGAAAATCATTTGTTTGAATATTTTGGTTATTTTCTATTGTCATTTTTTTATGAATATCATGCAAAAATAACTCTTTCCCTTAAAAAAACAAGCAAATTTCCTTTTTATTTCGTGTAAATCAACATGTCAAAGAACCTATTTTTATTTCATTTCTATTTTTTTTATTACTTGATCAATTTTTCGTAATCCTCTGTCAACAACATTTGCTTTTCAAAATCATATAAAGTCATACTACGAAGGCCGTAGTATAAACTCCAGTAATTATATAAAGCATTGATATAATTCCTCTTAGCCGCATCCTTTTCTGCAATGGAAGCATTCAAATCCAGCACAGTAGACTTTCCAAGGATATACAGGCGGCGCGCCACTTCTCCCCTGCGCTCAGCTGTCCGGTCGGTTTTTTGAGCGATATTGACTTTCCCCGCCTGGATATTGAACTGTTTGACCATTTTCATCATATTCTGTTCAAAATTAGTCCGTTCCTGTTCTACCTGCGTCTGAACCATATCCCTGTTAGACTTAGCGACTTTCACTTTACCCTTGCCTCTTCCCCAGTCCAGTATCGGAATCCGGATCCCCAGTTCCACATATTGTTGGCTCAAAGGATCTTTATACGCTTTATTCAATTCGTCGGAAGTCTGTGTCAAGCCGAACTGGGCATATAAATCGACATTAAAACCCCGGGCAGCTTTGGCCTGAGACACAGCGCTCTCACTTTCCAGCAAACGCCGTTTCATAGTCAGAATATCCGGACTGTTAGTCAAAGCCAGATTCATCGCCTGATTCATATCCACAATAAAAGCGGGGATCGAATCTTCTATCTTAACCGCTATCTCTGTTTGGTCATTGACGCCTAAATAAGCCCGTAGATCATGGATACAATTATCCACCTCTATTTGGGCATTCAACATATTACTTTCTTCTGTCAACCGGTTCAGTTCCAATTGCAACATTTCATTTTCCGTAATCGTACCGATGTTATATCGACCCTGAGCAAACAAATAAAGCGTATCCGCATTGGCATAATTCGTTTGTGCGATCTGCAAATTCGTTTGCGCCATAGCCAGGTTAAAAAACTTGGCAGTCGCACGCGCAGCCACTGATTCCAATGTTTCTACGTACGTTTTTTTCGCTTCTTCAAAGCGCAAAGGCTCGATTTTGCGATCCCATTTGAGGCCGTTATATCCGAGCAATGACTGCTGATACCCGACTACAATCGGTGTTGTTTTATACGATACTTTATCGGTATCGAAAACATCCAACCGTTGCAGAGCCGAACGCATGAAGATGCTTCCTCCGGTCAATGCAATATTCTGATTCAATGTGAATGTCCCATCGGTTATCAATTGATTTTGCTGAACAAAATCAGAGGTACCATCGGGCATCGTAATCGCATTGATCGAATGATTAAAATTAGGAATGGAAGTAAACGTCAGTGAAGGAAGATAATTCGCTTTATAGTAACAATAATTCCAGTATTGCGAACGAAAGCTATGGCGCGAAGCCACCGCATCCGGCGAATTTTGCTGTGCGGTTTCTATTGCTTTTTTCAAAGTCAGGACAAGCGGCAACTTATCCTGACCAAAAACCCGAGTTAAAGGTAAACAAAAGATGATTAAAAGGGATATATAAATCTTTTTCATATCAATTTCAAATAAACAAAACTCATACCAATTTGTATTTAATTGTTAATCGGTCAATTAATAAACAAATAAGGAAGGGAAAGACGTGCAATTTCGCACAAACAAAGTGCAATTTCGCACAACTTTTACGAAAAATATTGCTTATCTTTGCAAAAATGTTATTAAGTAACTGTTTCTAAAACACTCCCGGCATTTTCATTATTATAGATCGATGAATGGATAAAAAAGGAAAAATATTAATTATCGATGACAACGAAGATATTCTTTTCGCTCTCAACATCCTATTAAATCCTCATGTGGAAAAAATAAGAGTCAGCACACATCCGGAAAAAATCGAATATTTCATGGAGCATTTCCAACCCGATGTGATCTTGCTCGACATGAATTTCCGGAAAGACGTCAGCAGCGGACAGGAAGGATTTTTCTGGTTGGATAAAATACTGAAAACAGATCCCGGAGCTGTAGTCATACTGATGACCGCTTATGCAGATACCGAAAAAGCGGTACAAGCCATCAAAGCCGGCGCTGTCGACTTCATTTCCAAGCCTTGGGAAAAAGAAAAACTATTGGCGACCCTTTTCTCCGCTCTGCAACTGAAATACTCACGAAAAGAAGTGGCAACCCTGAAAAATCAAATGGAAGTTCTGAATACCGCCGATACGTCTTACGAGATCATCGGAGAATCGGGCGCTATGCAGGAAGTGTTTGCCTTGATTGAAAAACTCTCCGACACGGACGCCAACATTTTAATTCTGGGAGAAAACGGTACCGGGAAAGACTTGGTTGCTCGAGCGATATATCATCATTCTCCGCGTGCAAACAAAGTGTTTGTGGGAATAGATCTCGGCAGTATCCCGGATTCATTGTTTGAAAGTGAATTATTCGGCTACGAAAAAGGAGCTTTTACCGATGCTAAAAAGGATAAACCCGGCCGGATGGAAGCGGCTTCCGGCGGAACTTTATTCCTGGATGAGATCGCCAATCTTTCGTTTTCCATGCAATCCAAACTTCTGACGGCTATTGAAAAAAAATATATTTCCCGTCTGGGATCCAACAAAAACATCCCGATCGACGTCCGATTGGTTTGTGCAACAAACGCCGACATCTATAAAGAAGTCGACAAAGGAAACTTCAGGCAGGACTTACTATACCGGATCAATACAATAGAAATCCATATTCCTCCCCTTCGTAACAGAGGAAATGATATCGTTTTACTGGCAGAATATTTTCTTCAAAAATTTTCGCATAAATATAAAAAGCAAATAAAGGGCATCTCTGCAGATGCTAAAAGTAAGCTATTAACCTATTCCTGGCCGGGAAATGTCAGGGAACTGCAAAACTCCGTCGAACGGGCGGTCATCCTCTCTTCCGGACAATTATTAAAAGCCGGCGATTTTACTCTTCAGAACGAAAACTCTAAAAAGAACAAAGAAGAGGAAAACCTGAATCTGGAAACCATCGAACGAAAGATCATCGAAAAAGCGTTGGAACAAAGTGACGGCAACCTTACCAAAGCGGCAAAACTACTGGGGATCACACGATTTGCGCTGCATCGGAAATTAAAGAAGTGAAAAAAATAACACCATGAAGAAATTGAGAAAATCAGACCGGACATTTTTACTACATCTGTTGCTCCTCATCGTTTTGAGTGTCACAGGAGGGGTTCTGTTAACTCTCGGAAAGGACTCTATCCTTTTTATTTTTCTCATTCTTTTCACTTTCATCATTCTCTTAGTAGCTGTTTTCCGTCTCTGGCACTTTCTAAAACGCATGGAACAGGATACCAGCCGACTGATCAATGGCATTCGTTTTTCCGAATCCAACATGACTTTCCGTAATTTTGAAGGGAAAGGGCTTCCCCAGGAACTGGCCATACAAATGGAACATGCTATCAACTTATTCAACAAAAAATTATTCCAGGCCGAGACGGAACAACAGTTTTACAATAATCTGCTCAACCGGATCGACGCAGGAATACTTGTAATAGACAAAAACGGAACCATCGAATGGATCAACAAAGCCGCTTTGGATGAATTCGGCAAACCACAGCCGCGAAAAATTGAAGATTTAGTCATGGTCTCTCCGGAACTTCCGGTCATCTTGCAAAATATTCGTCCCAAAGAAACCAAAATACTTAAAATACAAAAAGAAAATACATTGCATCAACTGGCTGCCACTGCCGTATTATTTTCCGCCAAAGGGAAAGAAATGAAGCTGATCAGTATTAAAAACATTGAATCCGTACTGGAAGAAAGTGAAAGTGACGCCTGGAAAAAACTGATCCGCGTGCTGACCCACGAAATGATGAATTCCATCACTCCCATCATTTCTTTGTCCGAAAGTTTTTCCGGACAACATGCGGATCAAGCCAACTCCGAACTGATGGGAAGGGCTATGGACACGATCCATCGCCGAAGCAAAGGATTGGTCGATTTCGTACAAAACTATCAAAAGTTGACCCGGATCCCGAATCCCGTATCAGATCCTGTGGCTGCGAAAGACATCATGGACGACATTACCGGATTATTGGCGGCAGATCATATTCGCTTTTCCTGGTGTATTACTCCGGATGATATGATCTGGAACGTAGACCGGGGACAAATGGAGCAAGTCCTGATCAACCTGATAAAAAATGCATGGGAAGCTTGTGCGGAACAAAGTAACCCGGAAATCAACATCAACATTTACAAAAATGAATATCAACAGCCGGTTGTTGTGATCGACGATAACGGATATGGAATTTTGCCCGAAGTGATGGAAAAAATCTTTGTCCCGTTCTTTACTACCAAACCGAAAGGATCCGGTATCGGATTAAGTATATGCAGGCAAATCATCGGGGCGCACGGCGGAACGATCACCGTCACTTCCGAACCGGGGAAAGGGAGTTGTTTTACAATCCGATTATAGAAACTGCTTATTTTTACAAAATTCAACACTTTTTTATAGGAAAAATTTATATTTATTTATAAGTTTGCAAACTTTTTAGAAATTCTACTTTCTCCTGTTTCTGAAAGAATCGGTACTTAAAAACATTAATAACAAAGACAATAATAATACAAAATGAAATCTACGAGCCCTTACACTTCGATACAAACCACCGGATTGGTCGTTCTACGTATGCTGATTGGCTGGCATTTTCTTTACGAAGGAGTTGTTAAAGTGCTCAATCCCAAATGGACATCCTATGCTTATCTCATGGATTCCAAAGGATTCATGTCTTCTTTGTTCCAGTCTCTGGCCGAGAACACAAACGCATTAAAAACGGTAGATTTCATGAATGAATGGGGACTTGTCTTCATCGGATTGGCTTTGATCTGCGGATGTTTTGCGCGTATGGCAACCATTGGGGCGATGATAATGCTTGCCTTTTATTATTTATCACACCCGCCTTTCATCGGGGCTAATTATTTGATGCCATCCGAAGGTTCTTACCTCTGGGTCGATAAAAACCTGATCGAAATGGCTGCATTGTTTGTATTATTTATTTTTCCTACTTCTCGATATGTAGGGCTAGACAGATATATATTTAAAATGAAACGTTGAAGTAGGGTATTATGACAGAAGACAATAACAAAAATATAGAAAAAGGAAATCAGCAACAACCGGTTTCCTCCGGTCGCAGAGAACTGATCAAAGCATTTGCATTTACTCCGGTACTGGGAGCAATGGCCTATGGAGTCTATAAAAAATCGAAATACGACCGGGCGCGCCGAAACCTGGGCGACGTATTCAAATTAGACAATGTGACCCCGACCATCATGGAGACGCAGCCGAACGGGAAACAAATCCGTATCGGAATCATCGGATTCGGTATCCGGGGAAAACAATTATTACGTGGTGCGGGCTTTGCAGAACCCTCTTATATAGACACATTGATCGATGCGAATAAACAAAATCCGAAAGATACCCGGTACAAAGATTTTATGGAACAAGAAAATCTGAATATCGTTATCAATGGGGTCTGTGATATTTTTGATGTCTACGGAGAGGCGGCAGTTCTTGCGGGATCCAATATTCACAAAGAAGGAACCAAAGGGAAACAAGGTCCTTCTCCCAAACGTTACCGGACTTACAAAGAGCTTTTAGCGGCGGAAGACATTGATGCTGTTATCATTGCGACACCCGACCACTGGCACGGAACCATGGCTATCGATGCAGCCAAAGCCGGAAAACATGTTTATCTGGAAAAACCGATGAGTTGGACGGTACCGGAGACTTACCTGCTCCGCGACACAATCAAACAGACCGGAGTCGTTTTCCAGCTCGGACACCAGGGGCGCCAGACCGACAGTTACCTGAAAGCAAAAGAAATTATAGATAAAAATATACTCGGTCCAATCAGCTTAATTGAAGTATGCACCAATCGCAATGATCCGAATGGAGCCTGGGTATATCCCATCATCGACGGATCAAACGCTCAGACCATCGACTGGAATCAATTCGAAGGAGACGAACAACGTATCCGTGAATATACCGAATACATGAAAACATACGGTCTGGAAAGATATGTGGGGCCGGAAGAAAGAAGTCGGTTCAGCCTCGAACGTTTCTTCCGCTGGCGTTGCTGGTGGGATTACAGTACCGGCTTAAGCGGCGACTTATTAACTCATGAATATGACGCTGTCAATCAAATCCTGGATATTGGGATTCCCCATTCGGCTACATCATCGGGAGGAATTTATTTTTTCAAAGACGGCAGAACCGTTCCGGATGTACTGCAAACAACATTTGAGTTTCCAGAAAGGAACCTTTCCATGCTTTACAGCGCAACACTCGCAAACGATCGAAAACGCGGAAAAGTATTTATGGGACACGACGCTTCCATGGAATTGTCCAATACGATCACAGTCATCGTAGATCCTCGTTCCACCCGCTACAAAGAAAAGATCGACCAGGGGATCATTCAACCCAATGTGCCGTTTTTCACGTATGTGCCGGGACAAACGGATTCGGATGCGATCACTTCTGCGACCGAACTCTATTTTGCCCAGCGCGGACTGTTGAATTCATACATTAACGGAAAGAAATACGACACCACCTTCCTGCATATCCGTGAATGGCTGGAATGTATCCGCACCGGAGGTCAACCCAGTTGCAACATCGACAAAGGCTTCCAGGAAGCGATAACAGCACACATGGGCACCCGGGCTTACCTTGAAGGGCGAACCATGTACTGGGACAAAGACAAAGAAGAAATTGTAAGAGGGGATCTTTCGTAAATTCACTATTTGACTTGACTGTTTTTCACTTCCTGAAAAAGCGCCTGGGCTAATTCTTCATTGAAATCCATCAATCGTTGGTTGATGTTTTGATAGATGCAATAACAATTCGCATCGACAGGAAATTCTCCGGAATATTCTTTCTTAAAGCCTCCTAATGAAGCGATTAAGTTATTTTCTTTGTCATAAAGGCTGACATCCGACAATTCGATGATTATATTCCCTTCCGTTTTCAATCCGGCAGTTGCAATAGCTCCAATCAACCCGAATCCGGCTCCTACAGCCGCTTTCGTAGAAAATTTCTGTATCCCGTAAAAATGCTTTATCTTAGCAGTAATATAATAGTCTGTTTTTTCTTTCTGGTCGACAAAAACATCTGCGAAATACGTTTTTTGATTCAAGTGTTTGGCAAAAATATCCGCCATTTGCAATCCGACAGGTACTTTATAGTATTTATCGGCATTGATACAATTGTTTTGACCATTGATTTTCTGTACCACATCCTTGGCTTGCCTTTGAGCCAAACTTATTTCTGATTGGGAACGAATATCTTCAAACTGCTGAACAGACAGGCTGACTTTCGAGGATTCATGGTATTTCTGAATATTGTTCGTATTATAGGATATCTTTTGTGCAGGTTTACACGAGACCATAAAAAGGGTAAAAAATAAGGTCAAATAAAAAAGCGCTTTTGTTTTCATAATCTTATTCCATTTAAATTTATTTTGTTCTAAAACTAAAATAGGCTGATATCATATAGCTCGACAGATTAAAAACCTCATCAAATTCACTTTTCACACCTGTGATAGTGAGAGACTTTGTGCTTCCGTTTGTTGCAGACAATTTCAGTCCTGCCGCCCAACAAGAAGAAAGTTTATATTCTGCTCCAATACCGTAATTTATTCCGAATGTAGGACTTGTTCCATGCAGCCTGGAAGATTTCGATTCCATGACATCGACAAAAAACAAAGGACCTAAGCCGATCGAACCGGTAAAAAGCCACTGTTTTGTATCATGACGGGTTGTAAACGCCGGACCGACAAATAGAATATGTTGAGTTTCTTTATAACCTGGTATATTTCCGAAAGTAGGAATATGAACTTCCTTCACTTCCCCATTGGAATTAACATAATTGAGATTGAGTGAGATTCCATATTTCTGATTAAAATAATATTGAATTTCGGCATCCAGTGCATATCCGTGTCTTAAGTCATTCGAAAGCTGATCCAGGTCAGCATTTCTTGTTTGTATGACTTTACCTGCCCGATAAGCATACCCAGCAGCAAAAGCCAGTCGAAAAGAGGAATTCTTTTCTTTCACTTCGGTTTCAGGGAGTGCAAGATCGCTCGCTTCATCGTCAATTTTGTAATCGACGACATATTTCCTGGCAATTGTATTCGTTTCCCGGAGACCGTTTTTTCGTACCTGATATTGCACCACATCATCATTGACATCTAAGATTTTACACCAAATCGTATCATTTCCCGACTTCACAACGAAATCCGGTCCGGACGAGCGCCCGGGATTAAAAGACTTTCCGTCTTGCGCACTTGCCATTCCTATGGCAAACAGACAGGAAAATAATAAAAAGAGTTTTTTCATTTTTTTGTTTATTGTGTGTGTAACTTTTAATTTTATAATCATTGATCCGTAGTCTTCCTCAAAACTACTACAAATATAATTGTAAAATTTAACATTTTCATCGCATAAAAAAGAATTATTTTATCTACTCAAAAATCATTAGGATTTTCTCTCATCCTTTAGTCTGGATAGTCTTAAAAACAAATTGGCCTGCTTTACTTTTTCTTTCGATTTTTATACGCTTCCTTATCCCAAAACCATTTCTTCTTTAAATAAGGATTTGAGGTTGAGTCCATACGATTAGGATAGGAATGAAAGTAAAAAAGGCATGAACCGTCTAACCTATTTGGTTCATATTCTGGATTCATTACTTTTTCATAAATAATTTTTAAAATGGTATTGGACATTATCAAAAATCTTTTCTCAAAAACCACGGGTAATGACATTGGTCCATCATCTCTAATAAGTTGAGATACGATTGTATCTTCTTTTAGCTGATATAATCCCCATTGGTATTCCCAAGCATTATGTTTTTTTTCTTCAAAAAGAATCTTATTTATACGATTCTCACAAGCTTCCCTTCCAGGTTGACTACTCGTGCTTATGATAGTACCATCTTTATATAGTAAAAATAATTCCACATATGGTTTAAATAGTTTTGTATTCTCAGGTGTTATAATTTCAGACACATAATATCCATTAATTTCTATTGATGAATCCAAGCCTGTATATTGTCCATTATATTGAAATGTAATATACTTAGGCTTAAACCACAATTGGTAAGAGCAAGAAGACAATGCGAATCCTATAAATACTATTATTATTTTTTTCATGATTAATTCAATTAATAATATTTAGAAAATCCATAATATCTTCCTAATTTTATATAAGGAGTATATGGAGTCACTGTTGATTCTTTGAAATAAGGAGAACGTATAATTTTATGAAATCCGTTTTGAAATTTATCTCCTATTACCGGATGTTCCATACCTATTTTGACCATACTATATCCAACCCTTTTGCCTATATATAATGGACTGGAATATTGTTTTCCTCCAATATATGTATTGTTTTCTACCTTTAAACCTTCTTTGTCATTCGTATACACATTTACACCCAAAGTCCAATCCTTATATCCAAATTCCAAAGCAGCAGACCTATATCGGTCACCCCGATCTCCTCCCATGAGTACTACGTCATTTTCATGACTGATTGACCAGTCTTTATATCTAAAGCCTAATGTCGCTGTGCGTTGCCCTTGAGAGCTCCCATCCATTCCTCCACTATATTTGGTGGTATGCCAAGAAAATCCAAAGTTCTTGTCATTATAACTGAATCCTGCATATTTAGAACCCGGCCCCATACCTGCGTACAATGTCCAATCTCCAATATCGTAAGAAGCAGATATGCCTGCACCCAAAGAAAATCCATTTACATTACCCATTGCTCCGGCTGTAAACATGGCCATTGGGCTGATTGAAAAACCGACATTGCCGATATTAAAATTTATTGGGGGAACTATTAATCCTATTGCCGTATTGGCAACTTGGTTTCCGGCAAATTGCCAACCGCTCATAACGGCAGCGCCTCCCATCGTATTATAGCCGACCCAAGCCATACCTGCACCCAACCCTCCGGCAGCGACTGCTTTCCAGCCCCAGTTACCTGTTGTTATTCCATGTGCAATATATCCACAAATAAATCCGGCACCAGCCGCTATCAAATCGTCAATTAAAAGCCACTCTCCAGATGGGTCCGTATACCTGAGCGGATTATTCAAACAATACGAATACCGGTTGAAATTCTGCGTGAAATCCGGTGCCTGAATATAGGGATCCGGACTCAAGAACCGTCCCAAGACCGGGTCATACAGCCGGGCATTCATGTTGATCAACCCGAACCGGGGCAAGTGCTCATGACCAGTATAACCCCGGCCTAAGAACAAATCCGGTTCGTTGCCGGGTTCGTAAACCACATGCGTAGCCGGGTCCCGCAACCGCCCCCAGGCATCGTAACTCAGCTCCTGCACTACCGCACCGCTACTGTTGGTAATATGCGTGATA
>JAVBNR010000011.1:0-48741 GCA_031551395.1 Bacteroidales bacterium | reverse complement strand
AACAGAAGAAGAGTATTATTTGTACCTTACAAGACAAAAATGGTTACCTTAAAATAACTTATAAAATAATACCCACATATGCTCCTAACCCTGTCCAAAACGACTATGAAATTACTGTAAATCGAGAGCTTCTTTTTATTTACCCGATGAGGTTATTCCTCAATGGTTTATAGAAAGAATAATATGATAATATTACAAGGAACTGTCGTGTTTTCTCAACACCTGGAACCGGCGGATAGCTTGACTTCGGAAATTGGCATAATTTTTGTTATAACTTATTATAATTTAAACGAATAACATCTAATTTAAATATTTACACATTTATGAATTTAACCATCCCTCCCTTTTTTAATACCACGTAGCTATTATATTGTGTCTATCGCCATTTCAATTGATATGGTACTTAAAGAAAGTAAATAATAATTTTAATTGACCACATTTATGAAAAATCAAAAAACAGCCATTCTTATTTTTTTAATGGCATTGGGAATCAATGTTTTTGCACAACGGAAAGCAGATATCATCGTTCCTTTTGACCAAAACATCGAAACAATCGTGTTGAATCAGTTAACAGGAGAGATTGTAGTCAAGGAAAAAGATAAAATTTCCAGCTATAATCCGGAAAGTAAACAAATCTCCTGGATCGTTACCGAAGAAGAAATCGGGAAAATGAGTGCACTGGCAACTGCAACCAAGATCAACGACGCTTTATCCAGTCCTGATCTAATGAAAATCTTCGATTCCGGCGAATCATTGGAATTCATACCCGAGTCGCCTTTTATACAAGGAATTATAAATAAAAAAGACATCATTATCAATTCGCTTACAGGTCAAATTGTTTTCAATTCCGGACAAAAAAATTACCGGGTAATCAAAAGTGAATTTTTACGGGAAACATCGAATTTGCTTTTTACGGCCACTGATGGTAAATTTTTCACAAGTATCCTTTATGACTTGGAATCCGGCAAAGAACTTTGGACAACTCAACTGGGTAATGTCGACGGGTTTATGAAACAATTAACCAGCGCTTTTTCATTAAAAAACACAGCGACTAAAGACCAGCTCTATATTACAGACTCATTCATCTATACCTCTATCAATGGTAGTTTATATAAACTAGACCGCGCCGATGGAAAAATTCTTTGGAATACACCATTCAAATTAAATACATTTTATCTGTCACAAAGCGAAAAAGATCTGGTAATTATCAAGAATTCCGGCAGCATCTTATCCAGCAAACAGGCTGTAAATGTCTTGAATGCACAAACAGGAGAACCTATCTGGGCGGATGATATCAAAACCAAATATATCTCATACATAGAAGACTGGAGCGACCGTATCCTGATTGCACACAGCAGCGGATTCAACTTTTTCAGTTATTCCGATGGTAAGAAAATATGGAAAAAAGATGCGAAAGGAGACGATATCAAGCAAGTGATTCCTATCGACAACGATTATCTATATATTGCCGATAAAGAAATGAATCTGATCGACAAAGACGGAAAAAGCCTATGGAAGAATACCATTGAGATCTCCGATAACAGTGAAGATCCGGTATACTACCTGGGAAAAGTAGATAACAACCGGGTTTTCTACCTGACTGCTACTTACGGCAACATGGTAGACTACACCACGGGAAAAAAGATCTGGAAGAAAAACATCGAATTCGATAAAGAACGTCCGCTATTGTTTGATTTTGACCAAACAACCAAAGCGTGTCTGGTTTATAACAACAAGAAAATATACAAGTTCGATCCGAATGCAACGGAAAAACCAGAACCTATTGCTAAATTGAAAGAGATCAACGATGATAAAAACATGAGCCGTTTAGAACTTTTCAAATGGGGAGTTTGCCTCGTCGGCCAAGCTGATGTACTGGGCGTTTCCCTCGACGGAACAACTAAATATCACAACACCTACAAAGAACCGGGCGGTGGAAAACGTAAATTCCTAAACGTAGCCGGAGGGGTCGGATCATTGGCATTAGGGGGCATTGGAGCAGTAGCCGGCGCTGACGTTGTTTTCACTTCACGTGATGCAAGCGGCAACTTGACAGAATCCAGAAATTCACTGTTTGACCAAAAAACGCATCAAACAGGACAAGCGGCTACAGCTATGTCTTCAGCGATCGATGCAACTTTATTGTCGAGAGTCAAAGAACGTTTCAATGCTTTGAAACAAAACAATGAGTACGCTTTTGTCTTTGCAAAAGGCGAAAAAGGCGAAAATCCGCTGTTGATAAAGGTTAGAAAAGAAGATGGAGTGGAAGTCGATAAGATCGAAATCAACAATACAAAACCCATTTATGAAGTCGATTCGGTGACCGATGATGTCTTCTATGTTTACAAAAATGAATTAAGAATTTTCACAAAAAGATAAAAAGTATTATATTTGCACAAATTTTGGAATTTAACACATTTTTGGAGTATCCTGAAAATCCGATAAAAAAACAGAGTAAGGGTCATTCACTAACTAAAAAAAAATTTTATTTATGAAAAGCTTAAAAAAAGGTTTATTTATCTTGGCTTTTTTTGCCGTAACCATTTCCGCAAGCGCTCAATTCAATTGGGGAATCAAAGCCGGTTTTAACGCATCAACAATTAGAAACGCAAATTTCGGAATGGAAAACACAGAGGTTAAATACAGACCGGGATTCCACGTGGGACTGATGGGACAATACATGTTCGATTCTAACTTAGGGTTGGAAACCGGATTGTATTATTCTACATTGGGAGTTAACATCAATGCAAAAGAAGGAAGTGGAAAAACAACAATGAGTCCGTCTTACCTTCAATTGCCTCTTTCTCTTCTTTACAAAATTCGTGTTGGAGAAAATCTGTCGTTAAATCCTTCTTTAGGAATTTATGCCGGATATGGAGTTGGCGGAAAAATTAAAATAACAGGCACGCAGGATGAAAATGAAGAATACGATTACTTTGGAAAAGACGAAGGAGAAAAAGATTTTAACAATCGCTTCGACATGGGAGCTACAGCCGGTTTAACTCTTCAATTTGAAAAATTCATGATCGGATTAGGTTATGATTATGGTTTTATGAAAATTAACAACAATAAACTTGAAGACGGAGCAAAAGACGTCTATAACGGAAACATCAAAATTTCTGTAGGATATTTGTTCTAATCTCCTTTTTATAAATACAAAAGGTTTGTACATTTGCGTGTGCAAACCTTTTTTGTATTAGAAAAACAGGTAACAATCATTTGATATGAAACAAAGTATGAAAATCATATATACCCATTTAATTCTTCCTAAAAAATTTGAAGCTATTAATTTATTGGGAATCATATTCGTCCGGAAAGACGTTGTTTTGACCCAAACAATTCTTAATCACGAACAAATACATACGGCTCAAATAAAAGAGTTGGGATACTTGTTTTTCTATCTTTTCTATCTCTCCGAATGGTTCATCAAACTGTTCAAATACGGCTCCAAAAGCTATTATAACATTTCATTTGAAAGAGAAGCTTATGCCAATGACAAGAATCCGGACTATTTGAAAAACAGAAAAAAACGAGCTTTTACAAGTTATTTTTAATCTACTCTCCTGCTTTCAACACATCCTGGTGTATTCAATACCAATTTCGACGGCCACCCAATGCCCGGAATATTTAAAACAATTCCGGTTCCCCGACAATTGCCAGGAAACCGGAATATTCATTATTAACAATTCAATTTACTTCTTAATCACCTTATGTACAGATGCTCCTGTTTCTGTCGTTATCTTTACAAGATAAACGCCCTTAGGCCAATGAGAAACATTCAGTGAACATTCGATCGCTTTCGGTTGTGCCTGATAAACCAAACGTCCGTTCACATCCGTAATTTCCAGATTCGTCATTTCAGACTTATCGCTTTTGACATTCAGTACATCAGCAACAGGATTAGGATAGATCCTGACCTTTCCGCCTGCGTCATCAATTCCAACCGGATAGTTGACCTGTATTTCCTGGGTTACCGCACGGTTTCCGCAAACATGTTCCAGATTAACAGTAAGGATACCTTTTCCTACAGCTTCCTGAGCGAACGTAACATTCACTTCGTTTTCTGTTGTTACCGCCTTTTGGAATGTAACTCCTGGTTTTGAATAACTCCATGAGTATTTCGTTACATCCGGAGCTCCATCCAAACGAACCAAATAAGTTCTTCCGGAGATGGCCGGATCAGGATATTGACTCAACGCCAATTGCGCCGGCAGCTTACTTGCAACCCACAAGCGAACAGTATTACTTGTTACGGTTTGATTATCAACACCTTTTACCGTTACATAATAATTGTCATAATCATTAAACGTAGCATTGGTAATCGTCAATTCACTTCTGACAGCTCCGGATATCGGATTATTCCCTTTATACCATTGGTAAGCCAGGTTTTCGCCTTCCGCCTTAACCTTGAATGTATAGTTACTTCCTTCACAGATATTTGCTCCGACCGGATGTTCGACAATATTGGTCATAGACACACCTCTGACAGTTAAAGTAGCATTTACAAATTGGAATAAATAATGTGGATCAGGATTATTGCTTATAAAAGGCCTAATTGTATAACTTCCTGCTGGAGAATAAAATCCTGCAGGGCAGAAATAAGAAATCCAGCTCTTTACTTCATTCAGAGTATGTAATCCCATCAGATCTCCGGTAATAAGCGCATCAAAAGAAGGATTGTGCTGATATTGGTCTCTGCTGGCATTTATCGCCTGAACAGTAATGATTGAAGGAACGATGATACAAGCTTCGTTGGAGTGTGTTGTTTCCAGTTCACTATCTGCATTATATACAGCTGTAACAGTATAACAAGCATCACCAATCGACACTTGAGAATCATGATAAGTCTTCGTTGTATGGCCTGACTTAATCACAGAACCATCACGATATACATTGAATGTAACATCTGCATTCGTTCTCGTATTATCTTCCAATACCACAGCGATATTCCAATTGAAACTGTAAGGAGAAATACTTGAAAGAGGAGCAAACGCACTTCCATTCATACTAATCAAATCTCCTTTATTTAGCATGGCCGGTCCGACATCACATCCTGCAACATGATTACCTACTGCCTGGGTATAGGAGTATCCAACCATCATATTTTCAGTCGCATCGATGACAACCGGAGTCGTCAGTTCAATCCGGTTGAATTGTCCGATAGTCAATCCGGATACGGCTTGAGTATAGATGATCTGATCTCCCTTACGAATATTCAATTGCATGTTGCTACTTGCCGCAGTAGGGAATATCTCTACCGACTTAATCTTTGTTCCATGATATTTATATAAATCCCTAGTTTCGAAAAGGATAGCTACTTCCATAGTTCCTCCGGCAGTAAGTCCTATCGAATTATAATTAGTACCATTATCCCAACGAAGTTTTCTTTCTACTGCCGAAGAACGCAATCCATTTTGAGTTGCTCCTAGAGTTTCATTATTCGGGGTCCCCAGTTCAAGACCGAATTTATTTTCTTTTACCGGAGTAGTAAGCAACTGCTTGGTCGGTGCACTTGAAATCGCTTTTTTAAGCATTTCCGGATTAGGCATCAACTCTGAATAGACCGAAACTTCAGGAATATTGACAGGAGTACTGGCCGGAGCCATACCTGTGCCGATAGAAATATCATCCAGCATGAACATAAACGCATCATCCGATACACAATTAATTGCTACATATTTTGCATCTTCAGGAATAATATATTCATAACGGGTCCATTCCATAGGCGCCTCAACATAACTGCCTGCAGTTACCACTTGGGTAAAGTCACCGACTGCATTTCCAGTAGTAGAATAAAGCACTCTGAATCGTTCCAGACCATATATATCAGTATAAGTTCTTGCCCAGAAAGAGAAACTAAACGGTTTCGTAAAACTCAATTCCGGAGAAATCATCCAGTCATCATTGGGGCCATTTCCCGCAGCAAAGGAAGCAAAATATTTATATCCACTATGAGGAGCTGCAGCTTCAGCGGTTAGTGCCGGAGTTCTTTGCAATGGGTTAAAGACGATAAAGGACATTTTGCTACCATTATTAGGGAAAGTAGCGCCGCCGCCAAATCCATATGTACCGGAATCGTCTCCGTCTACATAAGTCCATCCGGCTGTTCCTGCAGAATTCAAAGCAAAATCAGTATGATCTTCCGCATCATCGAAAACTCCCTCAAAAGCTTCAGGACCATGTTCCCACGCTAAATCGACGGATTGATCCGTATTGTCTACTGTTGCAGTTAGTTCGAACGGTGCGCCTCCTGCCTGTTGAACCATCACATATTTTGTATGACCACCAGCAGAAATGGCAATGTATCCATTTCTCAAATAACCAACATTATCCAAACAGGTAAATGTCAGCGGTAATTCGCTCATTGTTCCGGATGTAGCACTCAATTGAATCCACGAATCGGAAGCTTTTGCCGTCCAAAGACCTGTCGCATTTGTCGATACCGTTATTGGCTCCGGAGTATGATCTATATTCTTTTTCTTATAAGCTATCGGAGATGTAAGTTCGAGGCTTGTATACTTAAATACCGGAACAACATCCATGGAAATATTAATAGTGAAGAAACTTGTAATAGGCATGAATGAACCTTGATAGTTGACAGAAACATGATTACCGGATGTTCTTGGAGCCGTAGCTGGTATAACATAGGTTCCAGTTGGTGAAGTAAGCTTACTTAATACAACGTGATAAGCTCCTGAAACCGGCACCGGATGTGGGAATACAGCTGTACTATAACCTAAAGGTGTCAAATTCGGAACCTGCACAGCAGTCGAAGATATGCGATTTCCCGGGACTCCATTATTATCTGAATAAATTTCAACAACCATGGTCGGATTTCCGGCCGTTACTCTTGTAAATACTTTCACACTGGAAATTTCTCCACCGGAAAGAGGTGCATTAAAGCGCTCAGCAAGGGCGCCAAAGAAATTAACACCCGGAGTCAGAACAAGCTTATTTGAACTTGAATAATATTGAATGGGTACTTCTCCATATGCCATGTTCCAAATTTCCGCCTGTCCTCCGACTTTAATATAATCGGCAACTTCAAGTTCTCCGGTGCCGGCATTGTTTGTTCCTGTTAATTTGACAGGATAAACATTCTCTCCAGCAGGATAAGATGCTGTCACTGTTGTACTTGCAGATGAAGACGGAGTCGCTCCGGTCAATGTCCACTGTCTTGATCTCGGATATCTTGCCGTGTATTCTTTGAAATTGACAGTTCCTCCGGAAAGAGGTAAAAACTGTCCTCCATTTGACCGCATGGTATAAGCAGCTGATGTTGAACCGAAAGCAACCTCAGGCAAATGAGGTATTACGGTTACCGAACCGATTACAGTTTTTGTATCGCTACCTATGTTATTCGCAGCAGTCAATGAAACATCATAAACACCTTCCAGCATATAAACAGAAGAAGGATTTTGAAGAATACTACTTGTCGGATTTCCTCCGGGCAAAATCCATTGCCATGACACAGGGGGGCCCTGTGATTTATCAAGGAATGCGACCGTTTCGCCTTCATATATTTCTACTTTGTCGGTAGGCACATAAACACTGATATCGTCTAAGTAAAAATCATCGCCATTTAGCGCATTGCACCGCCATGCTAAACGGATGTCTTTTCCGACATAGGCTGATAAATCGATTATTTGTTTTCTCCACGCGTGCAACAACGATCGATCGTTGGTACTTCCTGTTGTCCATTTTTCAACCCAGGTAACACCATTATCATCTGATACATAAAATGAAAGAGGTCCTCCTTCCAAATAACTTCCGCCGTAAAAAAGATAGAATTCTACCTTGGTATTCGGCTGAGTTATGCTTATAGCCGGAGATTTCAGCCAACTATCAACTTGTTTCGTTGCATCAAATTGTATGATTGCAGAAAATTTACTGGAAGGATTTATTGCTGTGAAAGGGTATGCGGTTGGAGCAGCTATTAGCCATTGCCTAGCGCTAGCCCCCGGTTTTTCTACAACCCATCCGGCAGGAATTACACCTTGATCAAATCCTTCTTCAAATATTGCATCATTGATAATAAAATCAGCAACAGGAGCTGTGGCTCCACAAGGAATATCAAAATAGAATTTTATGTTCGGGCGATTACTATCAACGGTACCATTAGTCGTTGGAATGCCGGCAGTCGTTGACGTCCAGGTCATGTGAGCATCTGTCGTTGTTGTATAGAAACAGTTTGAAGATGTATATCCTGAGGTTAGTGTCGATTGAACTCTTACAAGTACTTTCAGGTTCTTAGTTCCCGAATAATCGAAAGGAATCGTTAACGGAATTACATTTTCCCCGGCAATGGTTACCCAATTGGTCGAACTTTGAAAGACTAAAGTAGCTCCGGCAACCTCATTACTCCAAGTATCTGCTGTAGCCGTGCTCTCATCGACTTCTTTCAAATAGATATATAAAGTACGATTATTGGTAGTAACAATTTCAGGGAACCAGGAAATTTTATTGATAACCCCTCCATTAGGCATATTCAATTCGGCTGCCGTATAAATAGCGGAACTAAGAGCTACACGTTGTTCAGCGCCTAAAGGAAACTGTGATTTGGAAGTTCCTGCTCCGATCGCTTGTGAACCAGGGCACATGTTTTGTTTCAATAATACCTGAATATTTACGGTTTTTTCTTTTTCGTCAGCCGTACCCTCATTGATTATCAGTTTAGCTTCATAAGTTCCCGGGGCATTATAAACTACAGCCCCCGGATTTCTGGAGGTAGAACTTGCCGGAACTCCTCCTGCAAAAGTCCACTTCCAGGACGTTGCTTTATAAGATAAATCTTCAAAAACAACCGATTCGGAAGCATATATCTTTGTTCTGCTGGCAGAGAAGTTAGCGACAACATCTCCTGCGGCATATTTTCCATCAATAAATGAAGCACCTGTATCATCCGGATCCAGGTATGGAGCCATTTTTGCCGCAGCCTGATCCCAATGATACCACAATTTTCCATATTTATTATCTCCGTTGGGTTGCGTACAACTCGAATTACCTCCAGTCAATGTACCTACCACACGCCCCTCCTCATTAAATAATGGAGATCCTGAAGACCCACCTTCAGTAATAGCATGTCCATTGGCGGTTGCAACAAATTTCACATTCCAATGAGCATTGGATGCTCCATGCACCGTTGAATTATCGTCAAGAAGGCTTGTCCATGACGTTGTCGTCGCAGGAGCCGAGAATGTTGATATTTTCTTTATGTCTCCCTTGGGATGATGGATACCGACTCCACTTTGCGCCGGAGTGTTTCTTCTATCCCAACCATTGTAAAACAAATTATAGCTTTCAGGGATCGTCCCCCCGTTATTCAGTCTTAACAAACTTCCGTCGGAACCTCCGCTGATATCGATATCAACCAATAACTGAGCCCCTGTCCATGTATTTACATTCGTAGGTTCAATGGCTGTTCTTTCACATCCGGGTTGTTCCCAGTTAAAATAAAAAATCATGGTATTGAATAAGGCGTTACCCTGATTCAATCCATCTTTAAAACAGTGGTGCGCAGACAAATACAACGCATCCAAGTTACCGGCCGTGTTGTTGATCATTGTTCCGCTACAAAGAAAACCTCCGGAACCAATCTGAGTAATCGTACGGGCAACCCCTTTTTTATGATGTTGCCAATCAGCTCCTTCAGGGCAATTGATATTGACCATACAAGCAGCAGATCTGTTGAAATTAGCATCCGCTCTCAACTCATTACCTGGTTTATTCCACACTTGGATATGATTGTATCCATAACCGATTCCGGAGATGGAAATCCGGGGTTTACTTTTCTGAACCTCCATTCTTGAAGGGGTAATTTCAGTAGACCGTGAGACTTCCAAAGAGCCTAACGACGGGATATCTACCAAAGCATCCATCAGGGGTTCAGCATATTCTAAAATCAATTCACCTCCTGCCACCAACTCAGTCGCAAATTCAGCTCCTTTCGGATTGGTCCGGGATGTATATGCCCCCAGAATTTGCGTATGTTCCGGATTGTAAATAAACAACTTACCTCCGGCAGGAATGTAAAAATCCTTGTAATACAACATAGTAGCAATCGCACCGGGAGCATTGACTGTTAATCTCCAGATACGCTGTCCGTTAGAAAGGGTTGTCCACTCTCCTGAATTTTCCATATCCAATGCAACAGGAATAATTTCCAGTGCACGCAAAGGACGACCCGACGCCTCTAATTTGGCATCTTCCGCTTTCAACTTCTCCACATTGAAGCTAATAGTAGCCGCATACTGTGGAATTGATTTTCTCAACGCAACTTGATTGAAACTAGGAGGCAATCCTCCTTCGCTTAGTTGAGCCCAAAGTGGAGTAACCCACCATGAGATCAAGGCCAAAATCAAAAATCTAAAAATAAGTAATCTTCTCTTCATAAACATTTAATATATAGTGTTTAAAACCAATAAAAAATTACTGCTTATTTAGTCAAGGAAAAAATTGGGGATAATTCCAAAAGGGCTATAAAATAGGATTGGTGCTGTTTTTCATGTATAAGAAACTCCGGCAAATGTATAATAATTTTATACTTCAGCATTAACTTTTCTTATAAAAAATTATCGTTTAACATGTTTTAACAATTCTAGACTTTTGAAATTTTACAAAAAAAAATATTTCTAAAATCGGCTTCTTTAATTAATTTTTCCCTAAATTTGTCAGCATAAGACAAAATGATATGAACACAAAAAGTCTGGTTTCCATATTTGATTTCTCAAAAGACGATATTCTTCGTCTGATTGAAAAAGCCGAAATGTTTGAGCAAAATCCGAATCGGAGGTTACTGGAAGGGAAGGTTTGCGCCACCCTTTTTTTTGAACCGTCCACTCGAACCCGGTTAAGTTTTGAAACAGCAGTAAATCGCATGGGCGGCCGCATCATCGGATTTACAGATGCCTCAACCACCAGTTCTTCCAAGGGAGAAACACTCAAGGATACGATCATGATGGTTAGTAATTACGCTGATCTGATTATTATGCGCCATTATTTGGAGGGAGCGGCGCGTTACGCCTCGGAAGTGACCCAAGTGCCGGTTATTAATGCCGGAGACGGAGCCAATCAGCATCCGACTCAAACCATGCTGGATATCTATTCTATTTATAAAACACAAGGAACATTAAGCAACTTGAAGATAACGATGGTTGGCGATTTGAAATACGGACGAACGGTGCATTCTCTCATTATCGGGATGTCACATTTCAACCCGACATTTTATTTTGTAGCTCCCGACGAACTGAAAATTCCGGAACCTTACAAAAATTTCTGCGATCAAAAGGGAATCCGATATTACGAATCCACTGATTTTTCAGAAGAGATCATCCAACTTTCGGATATTATTTACATGACCCGGGTACAACGGGAACGTTTTACGGATTTAATCGAATACGAAAAAGTAAAAAATGTCTATGTCTTACGAAACAACATGCTTGCAAAAAGCAAAGACAACTTGCGTATCCTCCATCCGTTGCCCAGAGTCAATGAGATTGCTTATGATGTAGACAATAATCCGAAAGCTTATTACATCGAACAAGCCCGAAACGGAGTATTTGCCCGTCAGGCTATTATCTGTGATGCATTAGGTATAGAAGTAAAATAGGCTCACTTAAAACCGAAAGACATGGTAAAGAAAAAAGAATTACAAGTTGCGGCCTTGGAGAACGGCACAGCGATCGATCACATACCTTCCGATCATTTATTCAAAGTCGTTTCGCTTTTAGGGATTGAAAACCTGAAAACGAGGGTAACTATCGGCTACAATTTGAGTAGCAAAAAAATGGGAATGAAAGGGATCATTAAAATATCGGATAAATTTTTCGAAGAAGATGAAATCAACCGGATTTCCCTGATTGCACCTACGGTAAACCTGAATGTGATCCGGGATTTTGAAGTCGTCGAAAAAAAGAGTGTCAGCCTGCCTGATGAACTCATCGGTCTCGTTAAATGTAACAACCCCAAATGCATTACAAACAACGAGCCCATGCAAACCCGTTTTCAGGTTATCGATAAAGAAAACGTAACGTTGAAATGCAATTATTGTGAAATGAAAATTAAAAAAGAAGATATCGAGCTATTATAATAACAGGCGAACTTACTTATCCACTCCAAATGAAACAAAACTGGAAACCCGGAACAATGATCTACCCTTTACCCGCCGTTCTGGTAAGCTGTGGTAAGGATGAAAGCGAATACAATATTGTAACGATCGCCTGGACAGGAACTATCTGCACGAACCCGGCCTTGTGTTACATCTCTGTCCGTCCCGAGAGACATTCGTATGAAATCATCCGGAAGAACATGGAATATGTCATTAATCTTACCAACCGTCAGTTGGCCTACCCTACCGATTGGTGTGGTGTGCGATCGGGAAAAGAGCACAACAAATTCAAAGAAATGAACCTGACTCCGGGTAAAGCAACCATTGTCAATGCTCCGATCATCGAAGAAGCGCCTCTTTGCATCGAATGCAGAGTCAGAGAGATATTGTCTTTGGGAAGTCACGATATGTTTATTTCGGAAGTAGTCAATATCCTGGCCGATGAGCGATACCTCGATCCGGAAACAGGGGCTTTTGATATGCAAAAAGCCGATCTGCTGGCTTATTCCCATGGCAAGTATTTTGGCCTGGGGGATGTCATCGGCAAGTTCGGTTGGAGTGTACAAAAGAAAAAAGACAAATAAAAATCGTCGGGATGCTGAAAAAAGGGATGCTATACTTGCTCTTCTTGTTGTTCGGAACTACTCTTTCTGCTCAAGAAAATGTCAATAAATTGAATTCAAAAGTAGTGAACTGTGGATTCAAAGTTGGATTTAATGCCTTGAGTTCAACGTATTACGATGTATTTCAAAACGACACAGCAATAACAAATAAATCTTTTACCAATAAAGTCGGCTTCGTTGGAGGATTGTTTATGAGAATCAATCTCAACAGTTTTTTCATGCAACCGGAAGTTACATTCAACTACTCCAGAGAAAGTTTTGATTTTCAGCCAATTCCGCCACAAGGAGAGGTGTCGGGTATGCAAGAATTCAATGTAGATTATTACTCGCTGGCCGTTCCGGTACTTGCCGGTTACAACATTGTCAAAGAAGGGCCATTTTTATTCAATCTATTTGTCGGACCCAGCTTCCGGTATAAATACAAAACCCATTTTAATGAAAACGGCTATTCTTTCAATGATGAATCAGCCCAATATAATATCAATATCATCACTGGTTTCTCTTTGGGCATTTCGCATCTGCATTTTGATTTCCGGTATGAAATATGCAGACCGAATACAAATATTGAATTCAACAAGATCGCGAATGCTCCGGAGTTTCTACAAAATATCCGGATTAAGAAAAACGAAAATATTTTAAGCTTTTCTTGCGGATTAATGTTCTAAAGTACCTCTCTTCCTGTATTTTTTTATAACTTTGTGCAATTATTTTGTGCAATATCTTAAAAGTATTCATTTATGAAACGAGACGATCTGATTTTTGACATTATCAGTAAAGAATATCAGCGCCAATTGAAAGGCATCGAGCTGATAGCATCCGAAAATTTTGTAAGCGAACAAGTGATGCAGGCAGCAGGCTCCTGCTTAACCAACAAATATGCCGAAGGATATCCGGGCAAACGCTACTACGGAGGATGTGAAGTAGTCGACCAGAGCGAATCAATAGCTATTGATCGACTGAAACAGCTTTTTGGAGCCACATGGGCTAATGTTCAACCACACTCCGGAGCACAAGCCAACATGGCTGTATTCCTGGCCTGCATGAACCCCGGAGATAAATTCCTCGGTTTGAATCTTTCGCATGGCGGACACCTCAGCCACGGTTCTCCTGTCAATTTTTCCGGATTAGTATATCGGGCTCTGGAATATAATGTATCCGAAGCAACAGGCTATGTTGATTATGATCAACTGGAAAATGTTGCTTTAACTGAAAAACCGAAATTGATCATAGCCGGAGCTTCCGCCTATTCACGGGAATGGGACTATGCCCGCATTCGTAAAGTTGCCGATAAAATCGGGGCTATTTTTATGGTAGACATGGCGCATCCTGCCGGACTCATTGCTGCCGGATTATTGAATAACCCGCTTCCTCATGCCCACATTGTGACATCGACAACGCATAAAACACTTCGCGGAACCCGAGGAGGAATTATCCTCATGGGAAAAGACTTTGAAAATCCATGGGGTAAAACGACTCCGAAAGGAGAAATCCGCATGATGTCATCATTGCTCGACTCCGCCGTATTTCCAGGCGTACAGGGAGGTCCATTGGAACACATCATTGCAGCTAAAGCTGTCGCTTTCGGAGAAGCATTGGATCCAAGCTACAAAATATACCAGGCACAGGTACAAAAAAATGCCCAAGCAATGGCGCAGGCCTTCCTGGACAAAGGATATAAAATCGTTTCTAACGGAACAGACAATCACCTGATGCTGGTAGACTTACGATCAAAATTTCCAGAATTAACAGGAAAAGAAGCTGAAAAAGCATTGGTCTCAGCGGATATTACGACGAATAAAAACATGGTTCCTTTCGACAGCCGTAGTCCTTTCCTCACTTCCGGATTGCGTTTCGGAACTCCGGCCATAACCACCCGGGGAGCTAAAGAACCGGTGATGGGCGAAATTGTCGAACTTATCGACACCGTTCTATCCAATACAGGCAATGAATCTACGATTAAAACCGTGCGCGAAAAAGTCAATCAAATGATGAAAGACTATCCGCTTTTTGCCTGGTAAGAGAAAATACATTAAAAAAAATCCCGGAGCTGTATCGCATTCTTAAAAGAGGCGAACAACTTCGGGATTGTTATATCTTAATTGTTATGTCTTAGCAGCAAGTCAACTTTCCCAGGCCAGTGCGCTGGCTCCTAAAATAGCAGCTTCTTCGTCGGAAAGCTCGGTAGAATTTTCCTTTTGAACGCCCGAAAAAAGAATTCTTGTTTTTCCTTCATACACACAAAGTGTGTTTTCCTTGAAAGCTTTTACTAAAGGCTTCAAAATAAAATCGCCGGCTTTGGTCAAGCCTCCGAAAAGGATGATGGCCTCCGGACTGGAGAAATTCAGAAAATCAGCAAAAGATTCACCCAATAGCTGACCGGTGTAATTGAAGACCTCAATAGCAATCTCATCGCCCTTTTTCGCGGCATCATGCACGTCTTTGGATGTTATCGGACGATCGGTAATTTCGCGTAAAAGACTTGGTTTATCGGATTTGATCTCCAAAAATTCGCGAGCAGTTCTCGCTACTCCATTGGCAGAAGTATAGGTTTCCAGACAACCGCTGCGACCACAACCGCAAGGACGGCCGTTGTATCTGCGCACAATATTGTGTCCTAACTCTCCGGCTAATCCGTCGTGTCCGGTAATCAGTCGCCCGCCGGAAACGATTCCGCTCCCCACCCCTGTTCCTAAAGTGATGACAATAAAATCTTTCAGCCCTTTGGCAACACCATACTCCCGTTCCCCGATGGCAGCAGCATTGGCATCATTGGTCAGCGTACAGTGTAAACCTGTCCGTTCCTTTATCATATCTGCTAAATAAACAACCTTATTTTTTGCCCATGAAATGTTGGCAGCCTTGTCTAAAGTACCGGTTCTGTAATTCCCATTGGGAGCTCCGATTCCAATTCCTTTGATCTCTTCTTTTAAGACCTTAATCAAGTCTCCCGAAGCTTCCGCCTTAGAAATCAAAGCATTAATCGAAGCACACAAGGCATCTGCATAAGCCTCTCCCGATTCAAATCCTCCTGTCTTTATTTGATCACGATACAAGATAACACCTCGTTTATCAACAATACCGAAAGTGGTATTGGTTCCTCCCATATCGATACCGATTACATAATGTTTATTCATGAGTATTCAGTTAATTGTATAATTTTGTCTCGCAAATATATAAATAGTTATTCATTATTCAAATTTTTTCCCTAGTTTTGCAAACGAATGAGAAACAGTTTCTTAAATAAATGATAAAAAAACATTGAAAATATGCGTTTAATTATTCAACCTGATTATAACTCAATATCCAGATGGGCAGCCAATTATGTTGCATTTAAGATCAATTCGGCGAAACCAGATGCTTCAAAACCTTTCATTCTTGGATTACCGACCGGATCTTCTCCGTTAGGTATGTACAAACAACTGATCGAACTAAATAAAAATAACAAAGTGTCGTTCGAGCATGTCATCACATTTAATATGGATGAATACGTCGGATTGCCTGAAAATCATCCTGAAAGCTACCATTCTTTTATGTGGAACAACTTTTTCAAGCATGTCAATATCAAACCCGAACATGTTCATATCCTGAATGGGAATGCTCCCGACCTTGAAAAAGAATGCAACGATTATGAGGCTAAAATGAAGGCATTGGGAGGCGTCGACTTGTTTCTCGGAGGTATCGGGCCGGACGGACATATCGCATTCAACGAACCAGGATCTTCTTTAGCATCCCGGACACGGATCAAATCGTTGACTACGGATACGATTATAGCTAACTCCCGTTTTTTCGACAACGACATCAATAAAGTACCCAAAACAGCCGTAACCGTTGGAGTGGGAACTGTGCTGGATGCCAAAGAAGTATTGATCATGGTCAACGGACACAACAAAGCCCGGGCTTTAGCTCAAGCTGTCGAAGGAGCTGTGAATCAAATGTGGACTATTACAGCACTACAATTACACCCGAAAGGGATTATCGTTTGTGACGAAATGGCTACCGACGAATTAAAGGTAGGGACTTACAACTACTTCAAAGATATTGAAAAAAATAATTTAGACCCTAACTGCTTGTTATTACCTCAAGGCTGACTTGAGGTACTAATGTAGCTATTAATTCCCGTTGTCTCCGAAAGAATTTAGTGCGCTCGAATCCTCCGCTTCTTGAAATGCAATTTGCATAACGGGTCAGGGATTCGATCCATTCTTTCTGGATATTACAAATAGTGGTGTCTTCCGATCCCAGAAAATTCAATCCATACAAATTGGTTGAAAATATCTTGTATCCGTCCGAACGTTCAATGTAAATATAAGAACTATCAAATGTGATTTCCGAAACGAAGAAAGACATGGAACGACCTTTTTCATTGACACCCATATTGGAGTATTTTTCCAGTAGTTCAACCAAGGAATACAATTCATCCCTCATAATAATAAGCTCATTTTCAGAGACAAGGCCAATATTATAAAAAAACTTGATATCCTTTACTATCGGTAGGAATAAATCGTCTACAAAAATAACGACCAACGAAAAATTAGCAAACAGTCTTACAAATTCAGACTGCACGTCCTCTATTTTTTTGGGGAGTATAATATCCATCAATTGGAGACCCAAACTGTCTTTCTGCATTTGATATATCCGTTTGAAAAGATAGAATTTACTCAGCATTTTATGGCGAAACACAAAGCCATAAGGAATGAATGTGGTGGCAGTATATAACTCAGCGCTATACGGTTCTTGCGTTACGGCTGAAAAAGATTGCACCATCTTGTTGATCATTTCATAATACTGGGAATAGTTATTAAAGGAAATTTCATCTAAAGGATGTAAAAAGAAGGGGGTTTGTTTGTTATTCGCATATGAATTAAACAAATCGTTTAACGATTTCCTTAGCGTTTGAGTTATCTTTGCAGTTTCTTCAAGAGTAAACTGAATATCTCCACGCAACCTCCTGTATGCTGCTTCCTTACTCATCGGAATAATACTCATAAGAAAATCTACAGGATTCTCACTGGGAGGAGTATTTTCCTTTATAGCTTTTACCAATTCTTCGTGAAGAGACTTTTTCATTAGAAATATTTTATTTAATAAATACTTGCAAAAGTATACTTTATTGACAAAAAAACAAATAAATTGCAATTAAAATCATCTAGAAGCTGATTAAAGATTTTAAGAAACGATTTTAAGAAATAAAAACAGGAATTTTGTGATTCAAATTCTAGGACATCGTTAGGGCTGTTTGACTATAATTTTAACAATAACTTTGACAATAAAAGGATATTTTCAGACTCAAAATACTTCGTAGAAAATTTTTGAAACAGTTTCATTTATTATTTTCAAAAATCTGTTCAAAAAGAATCTGTTCAAAACGTGCAATTATACAAATTAATTATATATTTGCATGTTAAATTAATATTTTCACAAATAATACCAAATAATCAAAAACACATGAGCGGAAAACCAGTTTTGGGAGGGTTAAAAAAAGAAAACTTCCAACAAATAATTGAGGGAAAATCTGTTGAGTTGTTTATCCTTCGGAACAAAAACGGATCGGAAATGACCGTGACTAATTACGGAGCTAAAATCGTATCGTTATACGTCCCGGATAAAAACGGCCGATTAACAGATGTTGTTTTAGGACATAGTTCCATCGAAGAATACCTAAAATCACAAGAACCCTATTTCGGAGCTATCTGTGGTCGAACCGGCAATCGCATCGCCAAAGGAAAATTCACATTAGATGGTAAAGAATATTCATTAGCCATAAATAACGGCCCCAACAACCTGCACGGAGGACTGAAAGGGTTTAATGCGGTTGTTTGGACGGCCTGTCAAGTCGATGAACAAACAATAGAACTGACTTATTTATCAAAAGACGGAGAAGAAGGTTTCCCTGGAAATCTTACGACAAAAGTCACATACCAATTAACCGATGAAAATGCGGTAGACATTTGTTATGAGGCGACAACAGATCAAGCAACGATCCTCAATCTGACCAATCACTCTTATTTTAATCTTTCAGGAGCGGGAGATCCGTACATAGGAGATCATTTGCTGCAAATCAATGCCGACACTTACCTTCCGACAGATGAAACGGCGATTCCTTACGGCCGGCCGGAAAAAGTGGAAAATACCCCGATGGATTTTCGTGAATTCCACGAGATAGGAGCCCGCATCAACGACAACTTCCAACAACTGATCTTTGGTAAAGGATATGACCATACTTATGTTTTGAATAAAAAAGAAAATGAACTTTCGTTCTGCGCCAAGGCTGTTTCTCCTAAAACAGGCATTGTCATGGAAACTTACACCACCGAACCGGGCGTGCAGCTGTACACAGGAAACTGGATGACCGGCGAATTCAAAGCCAAAGAAGATAAAAATTATCCGATGCGATCGGCATTTTGCCTGGAGACACAACATTATCCCGACAGTATCAATAAACCGGAGTATCCATCGGTTATTTTGCGACCGGGAGAAGTTTTCAGATCGCAAACAATTTATAAATTTACGACAAAATAGTTCAATCAATCTATTACAAATTTAATATTTTATTATCATGTCAGAACAAAAACAACAAAACTACCTAGGACCATTTATTACAATGGTTATCCTATTTTTCTTTGTAGGTTTCCTTACTGTTGTTAACCAACAATTTCAAGGGCCACTCAAAGAAGCTCTGTTATCAGGAGCTCCTGCTATTAAGAATACTTTAGCGGTAATGATCACTTTCATTTTCTTCCTGGCTTATCCTCTTACCGGTGGGATCGGTGCTAAATGGGTCGATAAACATGGATATAAAAAGACATTGGTTCGTGCATTATTGGTATTGATCGTTGGTTTGGCCATTTTTGAAGCATCCGTGTTACAACATGCCAAAGCCCCAAGCTTCATTACGATTTCAGGCAATGCTATTCCTATCGGTTATTTTATATTCTTAATAGGATCTTATGTTGTAGGTGCTGCTTTAACAATTATGCAAGTCGTTATTAACCCCTACTTAGTCGCTTGTAATGTAAAAGGAACCAGCGGCGTACAACGTCAGATGATGGGAGGAGCCAGTAATTCAACGGGAACAACAATTGCTCCTTTCTTTGTTGCAGCTGTTATATTCGGAGGAGTCGCTTCGGAAAAAATTAAAATCGATCAACTGATTGTTCCATTCATCGGATTAATAGTGGTTATCGGGATATTAGCTTTTGTTGTCAACAGATTGACATTACCGAATATTCAGGGAACAACCAACGAAGGCGCTGAAAAATTAGAAAAAAGCGTTTGGTCTTTCTCCCACCTGAAATTAGGTGTTATCGGTATCTTCTTTTATGTTGGTATTGAAGTCGCTATCGGAGCAAACATCAACTTATACGCTGAAAGTTTGGGCGGTTCTTTTGCAGAAAGAGCTTCTTTGATGGCATCCCTTTACTGGGGCGGTATGTTGGTCGGACGTCTGATCAGTTCCACCCTGAACAAAGTCTCCCCGAATGCTCAACTCATCCTGACTTCTATCGTAGCAACCATCTTAGTGACAGCTTCTATGGTTACAGGAAATCCATGGTTACTCGTTTTTGCCGGTCTTTGCCATTCTGTCATGTGGTCGGGAATTTTCACTCTGGCCATTGAGAAATTAGGAAAATATACCTCCAAAGGATCCGGCGCTTTGATGATCGGAGTATTGGGTGGTGGAGTTTTACCCTGGATACAAGCGATGATGGCTGACGCTATGGGCAACAACTGGACATGGACATGGGCTATCGTAATCGTAGGAGAATTGTATGTTTTGTATTATGCACTGTCTGGTTACAAAGTCAAACAACTGCCTTAATTTATACGTCTAATTATCAACTCAATACATCTATTTATGAATATACAAGGAATCAGAGATAAATTCAAATCATTGTATGGGGCTGAAGGCACCATGTATACTTCTCCCGGTCGCATCAACATCATTGGCGAACACACCGACTACAACGGAGGATTTGTTCTTCCGGGCGCTATCGATAAAGCCATGTATTGCGAAATTAAACCCAACGGCACTGATAAAGTCCGGGCGTATGCGTTCGATTTGAACGAGTCATGCGAATTCGGACTGGAAGAGTCCGACAAACCCGCACAACAATGGGCTTGTTATATCTTCGGAATTTGCCGTGAAATGGCCAAAAAAGGTAAACCGGTCAAAGGATTTGATACTGTTTTTGCAGGCGATGTACCCTTAGGCGCCGGAATGTCTTCTTCTGCAGCTTTGGAAAGTTGCTTCGGATATGCATTGAACGACCAGTACAATCTTGGTTTTACCCGTATGGAAATTGCATTGATGGGACAACAAACCGAACACAACTACTGTGGCGTTAAATGCGGAATCATGGACCAATTTGCTTCCTGCAACGGAAAAGAAGGTTATTTGATGCGTTTGGATTGCCGTTCCCTGGAATTCGAATACGTGCCGTTCGATCCGAAAGGATATCGGCTGGTACTCCTGAATACTTGTGTAACACACAACTTAGCAGGAGGGGAATATAACAAACGTCGCGAATCTTGTGAAAGAGTAGTTGCTGCTATCGCCAAACGTCATCCTGAAGTCAAACTGCTTCGCGATGCGAACATGGACATGCTGAAAGAAGTAAAAAATGAGGTGGATCCGGTAGATTATACCCGTTCTGAATTCGTAGTTGAAGAAATTCAACGCCTTCTTGATGCTTGCGCAGCCATGGAAAAAGACGATTATGAAACGGTCGGCAAAAAAATGTACGGCACTCACGAGGGACTAAGTAAAAAATATGAAGTCAGTTGCCCTGAATTGGATTTTTTGAATGATATGGCTAAAGAATGTGGAGTTACCGGTTCTCGTGTCATGGGTGGAGGTTTCGGAGGATGTACGATCAACCTGGTTAAAAACGAACTTCACGATGAATTCGTAAAAAAAGCGACAGAGGCTTACGAGAAAAAATTCGGAATCAAAGCGAAAGTCTACGATGTGGTCATCAAAGACGGAGCCAGAAAACTATAAGATATAACTTCTTATGTAACAACGGGATTTCACTCAAAGTGGAATTCCGTTGTTTTGTTTCAGGCATTTACGAAATCATAAACCAACCGGTTTCATTATGCCGGCTTAATTTGATTAGTTGCGTATTTAGAATCTTATTTTGCGGTTTTTGTAACAACGGATCATCATCCAGCACTTCACGCGCTAAATCACGTGCTAAACTCAAAATTTGTCCGTCTTTAGCCAAATTGGCAATTTTGAGATTAAAAGCGACACCACTCTGTTGTGTTCCGTCGATATCTCCAGGCCCCCGAAGTTTCAGATCTTCTTCTGCGATAACAAAACCATCGTTTGTTTCGGTCATAATGGCGATGCGTCTGCGGGTATTTTCTGCTAATTCATAACGAGTCAAGAGGATACAATAGGATTGATCGGCACCACGCCCTACCCTTCCTCGTAACTGATGCAATTGAGAAAGGCCGAAACGCTCGGCATTTTCAATAATCATCACAGAGGCATTGGGGACGTTTACTCCGACTTCAATCACTGTCGTAGCAACCATGATATGGACTTCTCCCGACACAAAACGCTGCATCTCAGCGTCTTTATCTGCCGGTTTCATCTTACCATGAACCATACAAACTTTATATTCTGGAAATATTTCTTTGGTATGCTCAAAACCTTCCGTCAGGTTTTTCAGATCGGATTTTTCACTTTCTTCAATCAACGGATAAACGATATAAACTTGCCGGCCTTCTTTTAATTGTTGACGGACAGAGTCATAAAGACTCTTTCGGTTAGCGCTGTAGCGATGAATCGTCTTTACCGGCTTGCGTCCGGGGGGTAATTCATCGATCACGGAAACATCCAGGTCTCCATACAAAGTCATCGCCAACGTACGTGGGATCGGAGTGGCAGTCATAACCAAAATATGAGGCGGAATATCGTTCTTTCGCCAAAGCCTGGCCCGTTGGGCAACTCCGAAACGATGCTGTTCGTCAATCACAACAAAGCCTAAATTATTAAACGAGACCGCATCTTCGAGTAAGGCATGCGTGCCGATTAAAATGCGCACTTCTCCTCGTTGCACTGCCGGTAAAAGACACGCTCTGTCTTTCTTTTTGGTAGAACCGGTAAGTAGCCGGATCTCAATATCCAATCCTTTCAATAATTCCTTAATGGTTTCATAGTGCTGAGTCGCCAATATCTCGGTCGGAGCCATCAGAGCGGCCTGAAATCCATTGTCAAGAGCGATCAGCATCGACATCAGTGCAACCAATGTCTTTCCACTCCCTACGTCTCCTTGAAGCAGACGATTCATCTGACGTCCGGTATTCGTGTCCTGCCGTATTTCACGGATCACTTTTTTCTGTGCTCCGGTCAACTCAAACGGTAGTTTTTGTTCGTAAAAACGATTGAAACAGTCTCCCACTCTGCTGAAAACAAAACCGCCCAATCGCTGTTCGCGGAATTTTGTCACTCGTAAGATATTGAGCTGGATATAAAATAATTCCTCAAATTTCAATCGATATTCCGATTGTCTCAATATTGCGGCTGATTGGGGAAAATGAATATTATGCAGAGCCGTATCCAAATCGATCAGGTTGGCCTTTCGGATAACTTCGGCATTCAATGTTTCGGGAATTTTTCCCTGTATGGTGTCGAAAACAGCCGTTATGATTTTTTGTAACGCCCGGGAATGCAGAAAAGAATCTTTCATCTTTTCGGTGGTGGAATACTGGCCTTGTACCCCTACTTCGCCCTGAAAAAATTTATCTTCCGTTTCCAGTTCCGGATGCGCAATGTTGAGTTTATTGCCAAAAAACGTCGGTTTGCCAAAAAGAATGTATTCCGTACCTACCTTATATAAATTGGAAATCATCTTCAACGCTTTGAACCAAACCAATTCAATACGACCGGTTTCATCGTAAAAAAGCGCAGTTATCCTCCGCGAGCGACCTTCTCCGATCGTTTCAAAATGGAGGATCTTACCTTTCAACTGAATGTAAGGCATATTTCCATCGATCTCTCTGATTTTGAATATCTTGCTGCGGTCAATATATTTATAAGGAAAATAATACAGCATATCTTCCCAGGAAACGACTCCGATCTCATTTTTGAGAACTTCCGATTTCTTGGGGCCTACACCCGGGATATACTTAATATTTTGAGTACTTAAATCCATTATTAAACTAAGAACTAAAAACTAGTTCCACTCTTCAATAACTGTCTGTTTAATATATATTCTTTTTTTTCTTGCATGTATTGAGAAAGACGAACTATTTCAACTGCAAAAATATAACTTTTATCTTTTAATATCGATTTTCTTTTCTCCATAATCAATAAGTTTTGGTTTAACATATTTATAAAATTTTCAAGCGACTATCCTCACCCTTAGTCCTGAGTTCTTAACTTTTAGTTCTTAAAATCCCTTTCGCAATTTCCAAATCAACAGGTGTCGTTATTTTGATATTATTCCTGTCTCCTTCGACTTCATAAACCGGATGCGCTCCTAAAGCTTCCACAACGGAGACATCATCTGTAAAGGTTTCAGAAAATTCCTGATCATATGCGTTTTTAATCACATCAAAAAGAAAGACTTGCGGCGTTTGTACCAAAAAATAATCATTTCGGTTGACCAACATACTCCCTGAAGCTGTTTTTTTTCGCAGGGTATCGACTACCGGGACAACCGGGAAAACGGCTCCTTTCGATAGCACCGTATCAAAACACCGGGTTATCGTTTCATTGGAAACTAACGGACGGACACCGTCATGAATGGCAACAACAGCTCCGGCAGGAACTAAAGCAAGTCCGTTCTTTACCGAATGGAAACGTGTTTCTCCACCGTTTATTACTTCATGAGGTCTATCTAAATGATATTGACAGCATAACTCTTTCCAATAACTTTGTTGTTCTTCCGGCAACACAAGAATAATCTGAATTTCCGGATCAAATCGGTCAAAAGCTTCAATCGTATGCATCAACACCGGACGGCCATCCAGGATTAAAAATTGTTTCGGAACATCACTCCCCATACGCAGGCCTTTGCCTCCGGCCACAATGACTACACTCCGGGTCATAAGTCTTCAAGGATTTTTTTCGTTTCTTCATTGGCGACAAAAAGCTTATCCCTGCAAATCTTCAATAATGCAGAGGCTTCTTTCAGTTTTTCACTTAACTCGTCCACATCCAGTTTATTTTCTTCCAGTAAGGCTAAAATTTCCTCTAACTTCGTATAAGCTTCCGTATAAGTAATTTGCTTTTTTGCCATGATTCCAACACATTATTCGGATAATAATAATGATGCAAAGATAATTAATATGTTCAATAATAATCCAATAAATTCGTACCTTTGTACTTTTGTCTCTTTATCATTTGAATGTTTGAATGCCGGAATTAAAAAAAATAAACGTTTGCATGATTTCTTGTACCCATTCGGCGGAAGATGATCGCATCTACAAAAAAGAAGCGCTCTCTCTTCAACGGAATGGATATGACGTTTCTCATATTTGCTATGGATCTGAATATCGGGATTATATCACTGATGATGGAATTCACATCATTCAACTGAAGAAAAAGAAACGAACCGCAAACAAATGGGACGCACTCAAGCAACTCCGGATGAATGATATTCTGGATGCAGCAAAAAAAACAGCAGCTTCTGTTTATCATCTGCACGACCTCGAACTGTGCCGGATTGCCTCGCGTTTGCAGAGACTGCCGCAGCATCCTAAAGTCATATATGATGCACACGAACCATATGGCGATAACTTCAAAGATTATTGGAAGAATCGTTCTCTGTCTAAAGTTCTTTTAAGTGACATTCCCGCTTTACTGGCAGAAAAAAAGCTCCTCAAAAAAGCAGACCATCTGATTGCAACTGAGGAGAATGTAGCTTCAAGATTTCTTAAAAAGAATACTCGGACTTCTATCGTATATAATTATTCTTTTTTCCCTCCGGAAGAGACCTCTGCTTATGAAAAAATATTCGACGCTATTTATTGCGGAACATTAACCGAATCAAAAGGTATTCTTTTAATGCTCGATGCATTAATCCATTGTAAAAAGCAAGGATCCGAACTGAAATTCGTATTTGTAGGAGGATTCGGGAGTACGGCTTTAGAAGAAACGGTCAAAACAAAAATAGAAACAAACGATCTTTCTGAGAATCTTTTTTTTACAGGAAAAATCCCAATCGAAAAAATAAATCAATATTACAAAAAAAGTAAAATCGCTCTTTGTCTTTTTCCGAAAAACAGAACGAATCAGCTCATCCTGCCTATCAAATTATTTGAATATATGTCGTTCGGCCTTCCCATTGTAGGATCAGATTTCGGACATATTCAGAAAATTATTTCATCCGACAAAGTCGGGATAGCCGTCAATCCACATGATCCGGAAAAAGTATCGGAAGCTATTTTAGAATTATTATCCGATGAAAAATATAAGAAATACGCCGCTCATTCCGTTAATTTAGTAAATGAAAAATATTTATGGAAAAGTCAGGAACCTGTTTTATTGGATGTATATTCAAAACTACTTGATTGAATGAACGAAAAAAAAAGTATTATATTAAAAGATATACTTTGGTATTTTATTGGAAATCTGGCTCCTTTGGTCGTCGGATTCATCAAATCGCCTATTTTCACACGTAAATTCACAACAGAAGAGTTTGGTGCTTATTCGTTGGTCTTTTTCTTTTTCACTTATTTGTCGAGTATTTGTTATTCCTGGATCGTCAGTTGTGTGTTCAGGTATTATTTCCGGTACAAAAAAGAGAATAAGATCGACACCTTATTTTCCAATCTGACTTTCCTTTATATCCTTTTTTCTGTCGTCATTCTTATTGTTTCACTTTCCTGGTATGCATGGAGTGATACGCCGTTGATCAAACAATTGATTTTACTCTGTTTCCTGAATTTTTTCACTTCCGAAATAATCTCTCTGTTTTATGTCCGACCGAGACTTGAAGGTAAAACATTTTATTACAATTCATTACAAACTATTCGGGCTATCGGAGCATTCGGGATTCTTCTTTATCTGACTTTTATCAAAGACCTGGGTATAGAGGCTTTTCTTACAAGCAATATCGTCATGAACCTGATATTGATCGGAATTGTCGTGATCCCGGACGTTTTCAAACTGCATTTATCGCCCCGGCTGATCGAGAAAGAAGAATTAAAAACGTTTTACAAATACGGGAGAATCGGGTTGGTCATTAATGTATGCAGTGTCTTGCTTGTTTCTTCCGACCGCTTTCTTATCCAGTTTTTTACCGGCTTAAGCGAAGTCGGGATCTACAGCCAGAATTACAATATCGCCCAGATATCCATATGCATGCTGATTCAGGTATATTGGGCTGCAATCAACCCGTATTTGTTGCCATTGCTGGAATTCAAACCGCCAAACATGAAAGAACAAATCTATGAATACCTGAAAATATACTTTTTTTGTTTTTTCCCGATCACAGTCTATTTTTCCGTTTATGCAAGGGAAATTGCTGAAGTCATGTTAGGGGAAAGCTTCCGGGTCGGTTATTCCATCATTATGTGGGCTGCAATTGCCGAGTTCATAATCGGATTGGCTTTTCTCAGTATTTCCGATCTGAAATTTAAAGATAAATTCAAGCTGATATCGGCTATTTATATTTTCGGAGTATTGATTAATATCCTGCTCAATGCGGTTTTTATCCCGTTGTTCGGATATCAAATGGCTGCTATCGAAACGGTTATATCGAATTTGATCCTACTGATTGCTTTTGTCCGGAAAGATAATAATTCTGAGCTATTTACTCTGTTTTTCAAAAATAAAAACCTGAGGAATTGTTTGGTTTTATTGGGTATACAGGTACTCATTCATCTTGTACTTATCCGTTACTCATTCCCGCTTTATTTCTATATAGCCGAAGGTGTCATTTTCTGTCTTGCCTATTTCTTAATTGCAATAAAAAACAAGTGGATCAATTTCGATAAAATCAGTAACACATGAAAAAAAATTCACATTGGAACAGTCGAATTTTCAGGTACATTATCATCTTTTTTACAGGAGCTCTGATATGCTACACAATGAAAGACTTAGGCCTTATTCAAAAAGTAGTATCCGGTCCCTGGCAGTCTGAATTACTTTCGATGGATTCAACCGGAAGACTCACATACTACAAAGACAATCACGGATTTATCATTCCTGATTTCAGTTACGCCGGGTATAAAGGCGGGGCAACCAAGCTTCCGGAAGTGCCTGTTGTTAAGGTTATCAAGCCGCAAGAAGGGGATAATACGTTGTACATACAATCGATGATCGACTCCATTGGTTCTCTGCCTCCGGATAGTAACGGGTTCAAAGGAGCTTTGCTACTGGATGCCGGATTGTATGAGGTCTCCGGCACAATCCGTTTGAGACACAGCGGGGTCGTTCTGCGCGGAACCGGAGACAAAGAGGATCCGTTACGCAATACAATTATCCTGGCCAAAGGAAATACTCCGGAACAAAGAGACGTCATCGTTATCGGTTCCGACTCCCTGATAACAGGAGAAAAAAGGATCGAAAACACCCAACGTCATATCAGGACTCCTCAAATCGATGCCGGAAGCTTTTCTTTTGATTTAGAAGACAGTAGCCCCTTTCAGGTGGGAGATAAAATCATCATTTATCATCCTTGCTCTGAAAATTGGCTGAAAGCGATCGATCGGGGTGGCGTACCGGCTCCTTCCGGAAATAATCCGGATGAACGTTGGACAAAAAACCTTCTACCAATTACTTATAACCGCTCTATTACGGCTATCGACAAGAACAAAATAACCATTAACGCCCCTGTTTTTTATACTTTGAACCGGGAATTAAGTCAATCTTATGTTTATAAGCCGGATATGACCGGACTGGTTGATCATGTCGGGTTGGAAAAGATCCGCGTCGACATTGAAACAGGCGGAGGAGAAGATGAAAACCATGCCTGGCAATCCGTAAGGATACAATCGACTGAAAACGGCTGGGTTAAAGATTGTACCCTGTTGCATTTCGGACAATCCGGTATCATCACGGAAGGTGTTACCCATTTTACAATTGAAAAATGCGAAGCGATCGATCCTGTCGGTAAAAAGATCGGAGAAAGAGGGTATAATTTCAATACTTATCTTCATTCCCAGTTAATATTATTCAAAGATTGTTATGCCCGTAACGGGCGTCATCACTATGTTTCAAACGGGACTTCTTCCGTATCCGGGATCGTATTTCTCAGATGCGTCTCCGACGGCTCATACGAAGCCAATGAAGGTCATCGCATGTGGACAAACGGTTTATTGTATGATAACCTGAAAGAAAAAAATATCCGTCCGTATGCCGGTTGGAGAAGATTCGTGTATCATTCAAAATTCGTATTAGGGCTATACAACCGGGAAGACATCGGGACCGGACACGGCTGGGGAGCTGTTCAATCCGTGTGCTGGAACTGTGACATGGACAGTTCATACGGCAAAATCGTTCTGCAAAAGCCACCGACAGCTCAAAATTATGCTATCGGATGCAAGGCCAAAAAGATTACAGGTAAATCTTTTTCATCAGAATATACTCCGGGATATATTGAAGGACAAAATAAGGCCGGATTAGAACCGGTCTCCCTTTATGAAGCACAACTCAATGCCAGAATGTGAACAGGGAGGAATGCAAGCCGCAAATAACATACTCTTAAAATTTTATTAGTTAATTATGGAGTAAGTTTGGACAGTTGTAGTTATCTTTGTACGAAAAATAACAAGATTAACTTAACACCCCAAAAAATCAACAAAAGCATCATGAACGACTTAAACTTAATGAATAGAGCCGCCGACAACATCCGGATACTTTCCGCAGCTATGGTTGAAAAAGCAAAATCCGGACATCCGGGAGGTGCAATGGGAGGCGCTGATTTTATTAATGTTTTATACAGTGAATTTTTAGTATACGATCCTGAAAACCCTCAATGGGAAGGTCGCGACCGCTTTTTCCTGGATCCGGGACATATGTCGCCGATGTTATATTCGGTGCTGACTCTGTCAGGAAGATATTCCATAGAAGACCTGATGCAATTCCGCCAATGGCAGAGCATCACTCCGGGACATCCTGAAGTAGACGTCATGCGTGGAATAGAAAACACATCCGGGCCATTGGGACAAGGACATACATACGCTGTCGGGGCGGCTATCGCTGCAAAGTTCATGAATGCCCGCTTAGGCGGAGTTTTGACTCAGAAAATTTACGCTTTCATTTCTGATGGGGGTATACAGGAAGAAATCTCTCAAGGAGCCGGACGCATCGCAGGACATTTGGGATTGAATAATCTCATTATGTTTTATGACTCCAATGAAATCCAACTTTCGACCGATACCCATGCCGTTACAAGTGAAAATGTAAGAAAAAAATATGAAGCCTGGGGATGGAAAGTCATCGAAATCGACGGAAACGATGCACAAGCTATCCGCAAAGCACTATCCGATGCGCAGTTGGAAAAAGAATACCCTACCCTCATCATTGGAAATACAATCATGGGAAAAGGCGCTCGCACGGCCGATGGGTCTTCTTTCGAACGGAAATGTGCAACCCATGGAATGCCGTTAGGCGAAGCCGGAGCCTGTTTTGTAAAAACAATTGAAAACTTGGGAGGAGATCCTCAAAATCCGTTTCAGATATTTCCGGAGGTACAAAAACTCTACGATAACCGGAAAGAGGAACTTAAAAAAATAGTCGCTCAAAAATTATCGGAAAAAGCAATCTGGGCTACATCCAATCCGGAACTTGCAAAACAATTGGAATTCTGGTTATCCGGGAAAACACCGGATATCGATTGGGCTGCGATTGAACAAAAACCTAACCAGGCCACTCGAACAGCATCTTCTGCCGTACTTTCCACATTAGCGAAACAGGTCGGTAATATGATCGTCGCATCGGCCGATCTTTCCAACTCAGATAAGACAGACGGATTTCTCAAACAAACCAAAGCGTTTACCAGAGGAGATTTCTCCGGAGCATTTCTTCATGCCGGAGTTTCCGAATTAACCATGGCTTGTCTCTGTATCGGAATGGGACTTTATGGTGGTATTATCGCGGCGTGTGGAACATTCTTCGTTTTCTCCGACTACATGAAACCGGCTATCCGGATGGCGGCTTTGATGGAAATTCCCGTCAAATTTATCTGGACACATGATGCATTCCGTGTGGGGGAAGACGGGCCTACTCACGAACCGGTGGAACAGGAGGTTCAAGTCCGCCTGATGGAAAAACTAAAAAATCATAAAGGACAAAATTCAATGTTGGTACTCCGTCCTGCTGATGTGTACGAAACAACTGTTGCCTGGAAACTGGCGATGGAAAATACGCACACTCCTACCGGATTGATTTTATCCCGTCAGAACATCACGGATCTGCCATCGACTAACCGTTTTGAAGTCGCTCTGCAAGTTGAAAAAGGAGGATATGTCGTCGAATGTGATAATCATGCCGACGTTATCTTGCTGGCATCCGGATCCGAAGTATCTACCTTGGTGGAAGGAGCTGCCTTATTGCGGAAAGACGGAATCAAAGTACGCATTGTCTCAATCCCTTCCGAAGGTTTATTCAGGAGTCAATCAAAAGAATACCAGGATTCAGTTATCATCCCGGGTAAGAAAATTTTTGGTCTTACTGCCGGTTTACCTGTTAATCTGTTGGGATTGGTCGGGAATAACGGAAAAATATGGGGATTGGAATCGTTCGGATTTTCAGCTCCTTATAAAGTTCTGGATGAAAAGCTCGGATTTACCGGACAAAATGTGTATAATCAGGTCAAAGAAATGCTTTAATTCGTAAAACATGAATAGCACTATGAATAATCAAGTAATCGGCCTGGCATCCGACCATGCCGGTTACGAAATCAAACAGTTCATCCAATCTGTTTTAGATAAAAAAAACATCGCTTACATCGATTTTGGCACCCATTCCAATGCCAGTTGTAACTATGCCGAATACGGCCATTTATTGGCCGATGCTGTAGAAAAAGGCAACGTTTATCCGGGTATCGCAATCTGTGGCAGCGGTAACGGAATCAATATGACTCTCAACAAACACCAGGGAATTCGTGCGGCTTTATGCTGGAACACGGAAATTGCACAGCTAGCCAGAGCGCATAACGATGCCAATATTTTAACCTTGCCGGGAAGATTCCTTGCTTTGAATGAGATAGAGCAAATTATCAACATTTTTCTGGAAACACCTTTTGAAGGAGGAAGGCATCAGGCTCGAATCGATTCAATACCCTTGTAATAAACAGGGTAAATTATTTCTCCATCTCCGTTCTCAAGCGTTTCGTAAGTAAAGGTATGATTTTGTTTACATCGCCCACAATGCCCATGTCTGCAACGCTAAAGATGGGAGCGTACTTATCCTTATTGATAGCAACTATGAATTCCGATTCTTCCATGCCTGCCAGGTGCTGTATGGCTCCGGAGATACCGAGTGCGAAATATAAATCGGGACGAACCGTTTGTCCCGTTTGTCCAACTTGTCGGTTGTGAGGCATAATGCCGGCATCTACCATCGCACGCGAAGCCGACACTTCGGCTTTGAGTAAGCATGCAAGTTCTTCCAATTGTTTAAATCCTTCGGCAGACCCTACACCACGACCTCCCGAAACAAGTATCCGCGCTTCGGATATATCTATCAATCCTTTGTTTTCGCGGACTTTTTCAAGCAATCGCACTTTGAACTTGCTTTTATCTAATGCGGGTGTAAACATCATTACTTCGCCTTTGCGGGAGGTATCTTTTGCCGTTTTCTTCATCACTCCCGGACGCACTGTGGACATCTGCGGACGATGATTGGAGCACAATATAGTGGCCATCAGGTTGCCACCGAACGCAGGGCGTGTCATCATAAGCTCGCCTTGTTCCGATATTTCAAGCTTGGTACAATCCGCCGTAAGACCCGTATTCAAGCGGGCGGAAAGACGAGGACCCAAATCGCGGCCGATGGTAGTGGCACCCATCAACACGATCTCCGGCTTGTGCGCCGTCAGTATTTGAAACATGGCTTGGCTATACGGTTCTGTCAGATAGTCTTTCAGTTCGGGGAGATCGGCGCATATAACCTTGTCGGCACCAAAAGCAATCAGTTCCATGGCTTTATCCGTAATGTCCGAACCCAATAATACCGCTACCACTTGCTCATTAAGCACCGTAGCCAAATCACGTGCCTTACCCAACAACTCGAATGCAACGCTCTGTATCACTCCATCTCTCTGTTCGGCAAATACGTATATGTCTTTATAATTCATAATCAATACTATAATATAAATTTCTCTTTCAACTTGCTTACAATGATATCTACCGCCTCTTCGGGATTGGATTCAAACAACTCTCCTGCGACTTTGGCTCCTTTGGTAAACGATTTCACGACTCTCGTAGGAGAACCTTTAAGCCCCAGCTTACTTTCATCCACATCGATTTTATCCGCGCCCCACACTTCCAGTTCACGGTTGTATGCTTCGATTATTCCGCGTACAGTCATGTAGCGCGGACGAATGGATGAAGCAAGAACCGTGAGCAGGCAAGGCAACTCTACGGCTAAAACCTGATATCCTTCCTCCGTTTGTTTTTTCACTACAAGCTCGTTCTCGCCATCGTATTCTACTTCTTCCACATAAGTTATCTGCGGTAAATCCAAATGTTCCGCAATTTGCGGCCCGACCTGGGCGGTATCCCCATCAATAGCTTGACGACCTGCAATCACAAGGTCGAAAGGCAAGCGACGCAACGCACCCGCAAGTGCATTGGAAGTAGCCAAAGTGTCGGCACCCGCAAGCTTGCGGTCGGTAAGCAGGATCGCACGGTCGGCGCCCATAGCGAATGCCTCGCGCAATAGGATGTCAGCCTGTGGAGGCCCCATAGTAATTACCGTTACTTCTGCTCCGTACATATCTTTAAGCAGCAAGGCCACTTCCAGGCCAGCCTTATCGTCGGGATTCATAATGCTGGGTACGCCTTCGCGAATCAGTGTCCCCGTTGAAGGATTTATTTTGATCTCCGTGGTATCGGGTACTTGCTTTATGCAGACTACAATTTTCATATCGGTCTATTTTTTCCTGAATAAATTTGAAGCTATTACCATGCGTTGTACCTCTGATGTACCTTCATATATCTCGGTAATCTTGGCATCGCGCATCATACGTTCAACGGGATACTCGCGCGTGTAGCCGTACCCACCGTGGAACTGCACGGCTTTTACGGTCATTTCCATTGCCGTTTCCGAGGCAAAAAGCTTTGCCATCGCTGCATCGTTCGAGTAAGGCAGACCTGCATCCTTCTTCCATGCAGCCTTGTAAACCAATAACCGAGCCGCTTCTATTTTAGTCCCCCAATCGGCTAATTGGAATTGGGTGTTCTGAAAGGATGCTATTTGCTTGCCGAATTGCTTGCGTTCCTGAACGTATTTTACCGTTTCGTCCATTGCTCCCTGTGCTATCCCTAATGCCTGGGCGGCAATACCTATGCGGCCGCCATCCAGTGTTTTCATAGCGATGGAAAAACCGCCTCCCAGCTTACCCAGCATTTGGTTTTTGTGTATCCGGCAATTGCCGAATATTAACTCACAAGTGGCCGATCCGCGAATACCCATCTTCTTTTCCTTCTTGCCAATAGAGAAACCCGGAGTATCCGCTTCCACTATAAACGCCGAAATACCTTTGTTTCCCTGCGATTTATCGGTCATGGCAAAGATGATGTACACATGAGCATACCCGGCATTTGTAATGAATATCTTAGTTCCGTTGAGTATGAAATCGTCGCCGTCGGATACAGCAAAAGTCTGCTGTCCAGAAGCATCAGTACCTGCGTTGGGTTCTGTCAGCCCAAAGGCACCTATCATCTCGCCCGAACATAGTTTCGGCAAGTATTTCATCTTTTGCTCTTCGGTACCGAAGGCTTCTATGGGGTCGACGCAGAGCGACGTATGCGCCGACACTATTACCCCCGTGGTAGCACAAGCTTTGGAAAGTTCCTCCACGGCCATGGCATACATCAGTTTAGTGCCGCCTACCCCGCCATATTTTACGGGTACGGGTATGCCCATAATCCCGAGTTTTCCCATTTTCGCTACCGTCTCCACCGGAAACCGCTCGTTCTCATCCACTTCCGCCGCAATCGGTTTTACCTCTTTCTCGGTAAACTCCCGGATCATTTGCAAAAAAAGCTTGTCGGTGTTGCTTAAATTAAAGTCCATATTCAAATCGTATTCTTTACTATAATCGCTGTTCCCATGCCTCCGCCTATGCACAATGCAGCCAAACCCAGCATTTTTCCGGAGCGTTTCATCTCGTGGATAAGACTAACCGTAATTCGATTACCCGACGCTCCTATCGGGTGCCCCAAAGCGATGGCTCCGCCGTTGACATTGCAATGTGTTTGAAACCAACCGGAGTCTACATTATGATCGATGCAAAGTTGCTTGATAACTCCCAACGACTGCGCTGCAAAGGCCTCGTTGAGTTCCATCAGGTCGATGTCCGTTAATTTTAATCCCACTTTATTCAATGCCTGCGCTATGGCGGGCACGGGTCCTATGCCCATGATGGCGGGATCTACACCACCCTGCCCTGTTGATATTATTTCTACCAACGGCGTTAGGCCGCATTTGGAAACCGCTTCTTCAGATGCTACCAATACGAACGAAGCTCCGTCATTGATTCCTGAAGCATTACCGGCTGTAACTGTTCCGTCTTTTTTAAAGGCAGGGCGCAATGCTGCAAGCTTTTCAAGCGATGTTGATCTATTGGGATATTCATCGGTATCAAACAATACGGTATCTTTCTTTATTTGTAGGGGTACAGGCACAATCTCCGCTTTGAAATTACCTGCATCGACAGCTGTAATAGCCTTTTGTTGCGAAGCAAAAGCAAATTCGTCTTGTTCTTCTCGGCTTATACCGTACCGCTCTGCGATATTTTCCGCCGTAATCCCCATGTGGTAGTCGCCGAAAGCATCGGTAAGTCCGTCGCATACCACATGGTCCACCGCTTTGAAATCGCCCATTTTTATGCCCTTGCGTACATCGCCGCCAAGTATGAATCCCGCCGCCGACATGTTTTCAACACCACCTGCAAGAACCAAATTGGCTTCACCTGCTTTAATCGCCTGACATGCGGTAATCATACTTTTCATGCCGCTGCCGCACATCATGTTTAAACCATAAGCGGGAACTTCTGCGGGAATGCCGGCTTTAACAGCGGCCTGGCGCGCAATGCCTTGCTTTTGGCCAGCCATCAGGATATTGCCCACTATTACCTCGTCTATCGAAGTCGGATGAATGCCTGTTTCTTTTAAGATGTCTTTAATAACCACGGCTGCAAGTTCCGCCGGTGGAATGTCGGTAAGACTGCCGAGCATCTTACCTATCGCGGTACGTTTAGCTGCTACGATGTATGTTCTCATAAAGATTTTAAGATGTTATGATGTTAAGATATTAAGTATCTTGATATCTTTGTCTATAATCAATTTCGCTTCAGTGGCTGACTGTACCTGCTCCGGAGTAAATTCAGAATGGACTTCTTTCAACACGATGCCTTGCGGCGTGATCTCCATCACTCCCATCTCCGTAATAATCAGGCCTACTTGTCCGGCGGCTGTCAGCGGCAAGGTACATTTTTTCAGAATTTTCGGCATGCCTTTAGCCGTATGCTCCATAGCAAGTATGACCTTTTTTGCACCTACCAACAAGTCCATTGCACCGCCCATACCTGGAGTCATCTTGCCGGGGATCATCCAGTTCGCAAGATTACCCTTTTCGTCCACCTGCAACGCTCCAAGAATGGCGATATCGACATGTCCTCCGCGGATGATGGCGAACGAATCGGCGCTATTAAACGCACTTGCCCCTGGCAATGCCGTGATATACCCGCCTCCCGCATTTACCAAGTCGGGATCCTCCGAACCCTGCACAGGCGAAGGTCCCATACCCAACAAGCCGTTTTCGGATTGCAGAATTACGTGCACTCCTTCGGGCAGATAATCGGGAATCAATGTAGGCAAGCCTATACCGAGGTTTACCACGTTACCGTCCTTCAATTCCAATGCTGCCCGCCTTGCTATTACTTCTCTTATTTGATTCTTCTCCATATTTTCATTCGTAAATATTTATTTTTATATTCTTGTCGTATGGAAACTCGCATTTTCATTAGCTATAGCTTACATACATGTAAATGCTCGTTTTCATGAATGAATGATGAATTACTGATTGACTGAATGAAGCGCCTTTCGTCGAACAAACTCATGCGCGATGAATGATGCGACATCGTCGGCGTATGTGTTTATGCCGAAACCCGCGTCGTATCCAAGTTCTTTAGCCAAGTCGTGCGTGATGCGCGGACCGCCGCATGCCACAATCATCTTACTGCGCAGGCCTTCCGCCTCAAGCATCTCGATAAGCTCAACCATGTTTTTGACATGCACATCTTTCTGCGTCACTGTTTGCGAAATCAGTAAGGCATCGGCTTTCAGCTCCAATGCCTTTGCAATGAGTTCCTCATTGGGCACCTGGCTTCCGAGATTGTATGCATCGATCATTTCATAGCGTTCCAAACCGTAATGTCCTGCGTAACCCTTCATGTTCATTATGGCATCGATACCCACGGTATGTGCATCGGTGCCCGTGCTGGCGCCCACCACAACCAGTTTGCGGCCGATATGCTCACGGATGTAATCATCGGTTTGAGCCATATCCATTACCGTTGATTCAACCTTCGGTACGTATATGTTCGCATAATCCACATCGTGTGTACACGTGCCGTAACAGTTGAAGAACGTGAAGCCCGGCATCAACTCCTTATAAAATACCACCAGCGGATTGTCGAAGCCCATTTTTCTGAGCAATATCTTGGCCGCCTCCACCGCTTCATCGCCTGCAGGGACGGGCAACGTAAAGCTGATTTGAGTTTTGCCGTCGTTCATGGTATCGCCATACGGCTTGACTTTCCTAAGGTCCAGCGTTTTGTCGAAATCATGTGATTGTGTTGAATATAAACCGCTACTCATACCATTTTGCATTTTGAATTCATCATTTTTATAAACGGATTCATGTAGTGCACGCCTTTCTCGCACACGCCGTCTAAACCCTTACCTCCCGTTTTAGAGCGCTTGATGTCGCCGAAAACGCCTTTTTCCAACGCGGCAAATAAGCCCTCCTGTTGCAGTTTTTCCAAGAGTTCCACTGCTTTATTCAACACGTCCTTGGCCCTGTTGCGTATTATCCCGTTTTCTTTAAATTCCACTTCGTCGCCTATTGACCTCATATTATTGAAGATATACTTCGCGTTTTCTATGGATAGGTAACGGTCGCTCATAAAAGGCGTGTGTATGGCCTCGGTAGGCATGCCCAAGAGCTGAATGCCTTGGTTCGTCCATATACCAACGATGTTGAACAATGCGTCCTGAATGTGTCCCTTGAAAATATTGCCGGTCATGAACTTTGTAGGAGGCATGTATTTCAACGGCGCTTGGGGGAATATCTCGCGAGCCATTTGTGCCTGCGCCAATTCGCACAAGAAGCCGTTCTCCGTATCAGGCGACATTTCGAAAGCGTGTCCCAGTCCCATTTGTTCTTCAGGTATACCAGCCAGGAGGGCCAACTGCTCGTTCAGGATGTCGGATGCAAGAACGGTATGGGCTTCCTCAAAAGCGTCTGCTGTAGTGAGGTAATTATCTTCGCCTGTGTTTATTATCACTCCTGCAAAACCGTTGATTACCCGCGAAAAGTATTGGTCTATCAAAGTGCGCTGCATGTTGATATCCCGGAAGAGTATTCCGTATAAGGCGTCATTCAACATGACATCCAATCCCTCGAAAGCGCCCATAGCCGCTATTTCGGGCATGCACAATCCGGAGCAATAGTTGCACAAACGGATGTATCGACCCACTTCCTCGCCTATCTCATCAAGTGCTGCACGCATTATACGGAAGTTTTCCTGCGTGGCGAAAGTTCCTCCGAAGCCTTCCGTAGTGGCTCCATACGGCACATAGTCTAAAAGGCTTTGACCAGTAGTACGGATAACGGCTATAATGTCCGCGCCCTGACGTGCGGCTGCCTGCGCCTGAAGCACGTCCTCGTATATGTTGCCCGTAGCCACAATTACATAGAGATAAGGTTTGGAGCCTTCACCGATTTTAGCAATGGTTTCTTCGCGCCGGCAGCGGTTGTTGCGAATGCGCTTTACACCTGCATCGACATACGGTTTCAGCACGGCACTGATTTCATTGGCTGTATGTGCTTTATAGCCGGCAATATCAATTTCATCCATCGCTACTTTTTCAGCAATCGTTTGCGGTGCAAAGCCAGTATCCAACATGGCATTACCCAGCGCAAACAACGCACCATTCGCCAGGAGGTCGCGTTCTTTGAGTTCGTCCACCAACATATTCGGTAACGGCACATTGTTTTCTTCCACGCCATCGATACCAATCAAGCGGCACAACGTGCGTTCCACCGCCACGGTGGTATAGCCATCGACAAATTGCTGCACATCGGCCGCAATGCGCTGCGAGATTTCCTTCGCCCGCGCCACTTTCGAAAAGTCCAATCCTAATTTACTTTTTTGCATCGTTTTCATTCTCAATTTGCACTATATCATACACCGGCAACTGCAATGCTTTTTCCATTTCGTTGCGCAGCAACACGGCATCGAACCGCGCACCGTCGGGCGAAGTAGGGTTCGTGCAGACGCCCAACAATTTTGCTTTTTGCAACACTTCTACCTGTCCGCCGCGCCGCACAAAGCGGTCGAATGTTCCTTGCTGCACAAACAGTTTAGAAAAATCGCGTACAATTAACTTTATGCCGTTGTATTTTTTGTTGCACAATGTTTTTAAAAACTGCTCGGTCACGGCACCGCTTACATAAATTACCGCTTTTTCGGCTACCAATTTTTCGGCTTCACCAGTAAAAGTGAATACCGAGCCGGCGATTTTACACGTTTCACCGGTTTGTTCGTTCATTTGCCACACATTTGTTTCCAGCGGAAATAATGTCGAAAAGAAACTATTTTCCACCTGAGGCAAATCAATCAGGCGACAACGGAATTTTGTTCGGCGAATCAATTCGGCCAATTGTCCCGAACAAGCCGCACCGGTGCAGAGAATCATAGCATCGGTTACCGCAGGCGATGCCAAGCTCATGCGCGAAAACGCACCGTCGACCAATGTCAGCGCCACGCCATACTTATCCATGCCGGTAATCACTTCGTGTAACCAAGTCGAATCGGACGGACCGGAAATAACAATCTTTCCGGAACCCAATGCCCGTGCCGTTACCAAGCGCCCCAACAGCGTACTGCGTTCCGACACCGCTAAGGTTGAGGCCGGAAATTCCGCATTTACAAAATCATTTTCAGTCGTTACGAATACCATTCCTTCGTGCAACACAATCCGCGGTTTCGGTGTATGGTAAAGCACATCGCGTTCTTCGCCGTCCAAGCCGATAGAGGTAATTGCAATGGATTTTTGCTCCTCACGCAAGCGACGAATGACGTAATTCAGACACGTCGTTTTGCCGGTATTCTTTGCAATACCTACAATCGACACGCTACGAAACTGTTCTATGTTTTTTACAAAAGGCATTTGTTATTTTGAGATAATCTAATGAATAGATTTGTTTCCATTACTACGCTTGTGACGCTCCAGGTCTTCGGGCTCCAACGCCAGTTTTTTGCCATGCATCAACGAAGCCACGCCTCTTGATTTTTGAATGGCCTGACAGTCGGCGCACCGGCATTCGGTTTCCGTATAATCCATTGGTTGTGCATAAGCTGTAATCACTCCTTCAAAATTACGCAAAATAACCCTGTAAGGACTTTCGGAAATAAGATACGTCGGCATCACGGGAATTTTTCCACCACCGCCCGGCACATCGACGACAAAGGTTGGTACACAGTAGCCTGACACATGGCCGCGCAGGTTTTCAATAATTTCAATTCCTTTGGAAACCGGTGTACGGAAGTGCTCCAGTCCCATGGACAAGTCGCATTGATAAATGTAGTACGGACGTACACGCATCTTTACCAGGTCATATACCAGGCGTTTCATGATTTGTGGGCAATCATTCACACCGCGCAACAACACCGATTGATTACCCAGCGGGATTCCCGCATCGGCCATACGTTCACACGCAGCACGCGATTCCGGCGTTATTTCATTCGCATGATTAAAATGCGTATTCAGCCAAATGGGATGATATTTTTTCAGCATGTTTACCAATTCCGGCGTAATACGTTGAGGGAGCACCACCGGTGTACGCGAACCGATACGGATAATTTCGACATGCGGAATGGCGCGCAACCGCTTGATAATCGACTCCAACTTTGCATCGCTCATCAACAGTGCGTCGCCACCACTCAACAACACGTCGCGCACTTGCGGTGTCTCAGCAATGTATTCAATAGCCTTGTCGATACCTTCCAACGACGATTCTTTATCGTTGTGCCCGGCAAACCTGCGACGCGTACAATGGCGACAGTACATGGCGCACATGTCGGTAATAAGAAACAGCACACGGTCGGGATAACGGTGTGTCAAGCCTGCTGCCGGCGAATCTTCATCTTCATGCAGCGGATCTAACAAATCAGCTTCCGTATGATGTAATTCCGCAATGGTTGGTATCGCTTGCTTCCGTATGGGGCATTCCGGATTTTCCAGGTTTATTAAACTTAAATAATAAGGGGTTATCGCCATGCGCAAGGTCTTCAGTGATTCCCTGATACCGGTTTCTTCCGCTTCGGTAAGCGGAACCAGCTTTTTCAATTCTTCTAATGTTTCAATCCGGTTCTTTACCTGCCATTTCCAGTCGCCCCACTCTTCGTCGGTAACGTTAGGAAACATCTCTCTTCTTCTGTTTGCTGCCATTTGCATATTGGATTTATGGGTATCGAGTCGTGAGATTACCCAATACTCACTACTCAATACCTCGATACTCAATCAAGCGTACAACTCCGTAAAAATCTTGCGTAGCTTTTCGCTTTCGCGCAATAGTTGCAGGGTAATCTCGGCGTGTCCACGGGTGTAGCCGTTGCCCACTATCATGGTTACGTCGCTACCCACACCTTCGGCGCCCAGAGCGGCTTTGGTAAAGCTCGTAGCCATAGAGAAGAAGTACACAACGCCGCTATCCTTAGTACACAGAATAGATGTCATTTCCGTGTCTGGGATATTCACGTTGTTTATTGTTATGTCACACATCTTCCCGTCAGTCAGTTCCGATATTTTTTCCATAACGGGAACAGGCTTGGTTGCGTCTGCGGAAAATACATAATCGCAGAAGCCCAAATCCTGTAAGCGTCTGGTGCTCTTTTCACTGTGACAAAGCCCTATTACCTTACCTGTAACGCTCGCACGTTTCTTGGCTTCATAGCAGCACAGCATACCCGATTTACCTCCCGCACCTATGATAAGCACCGTATCACCAGGTTTTACCAGCTTGGCGGTTTGTGCGGGAGCGCCCGCAACATCCAGCGCCGACAATGCCAGTTTAGCAGGCATATCGTCGGGAATTTTGGTGTAGATACCGCTTTCGAACAGTATCGCTTTGCCTTCGATATCAACCTGGTCGGTATCGAGACGCATGTCTTTGATTTTGTCTATACGCAAAGGTGTGAGCGACAACGATACCAACGTAGCAATCTTATCGCCGACTTTCAAATCAATTTTACCAGCTAACGCATCGCCGATTTTTTCAACAGTTCCCAGCAACATACCGCCCGAACCCGTGACAGGATTGCGGTGCTTACCTTGCTTTGCAACGATGCCCAGCATTATCTCGGCTATCTTTTGCTTGTCGTCTCCCGCCTGGTCCTTCATCTGCGTGAAACTGGCGGAATCAACATTAAGTGTTTGAACGTCGATAAGTATTTCGTTATCATAGATTTCGTCCATATTATTATCCAGCTTGTCCGCCGGTTGCGGTAGCACTCCTTGGGGTTCTATCACGCGGTGCGTACCGTATTTATTTCCATGTTTTTGCATAGGATGTTATTTTATTTGAACTGATTTTATCGCTTCAATCCCAGTATCTGCCGGGCCTCTCCAGGTGTGGCGATCTCCCGTCCCAGTTCCTTGGCCATACGCACTACCTTAGCCACCAGTTCGCCGTTGGATTTCGCCAAAACGCCTTTTGAAATGAATACATTGTCCTCAAAACCCACGCGCACATGCCCGCCGTCTATTATCGACGCCATTGCGAGCGGAAACTCGTAACGTCCGATACCTGCTACCGTATAGGTTGCATCGGCAGGGATGCTTCCCCGCAGAAATACAAAGTCGCGCAAATCGCCCGAGATACCTCCGTTCACGCCCATAACGAAATCGAAGTGCATGGGCGATTGGATGAAACCCTTCTTATGAAGACGAAGAGCCATATCAATCATACTCTTGTCGAACACTTCCAGTTCGGGCTTTATCCCTTTCTCAATCATACGTTGTCCGAAGTATTTGATCGTATTCTCGGTATTTTCGAAAATATCGTCACCTCCGAAATTGAGCGTACCACAGTCGAGTGTAGCCATTTCGGGGTTCAAATCGGTCGGTTGCAAGCGCTCATCGTTGGTCATGCCAACAGCTCCACCGGTCGACGGTTGTATGATGACATCGGGAATTACGGCATATATAGCGTCCATTACTTCCTTGAAACGAGCCTTGTCTTGAGTGGGAGTACCGTCGTCGTGACGCACGTGCAAATGTATGATGGCAGCGCCCGCATCGTATGCCGACTTGGCTTCACGCACGCTTTCTTCCACCGTGTAGGGAACAGCCGGGTTATGCTCCTTGAGCACCTCGGCACCACATATAGCTGCGGTTATTATTAACTTTTCCATACCGTTTAGTTTTGTTTTGTTTTGAGGTTTAGAGGTTTATACATTTGTATATCGGACATTAAACTTAGCCTAACAGACTAAAATCAGATAGTTTATTTGTTTTTCCGTTGGCAATTCTTTGGTACCACACACGTACCGCTTGCCCTGCAAACCACAATGGGCTCTGCAAGTACGTCACAGGCCGATTCCGATATGTCGGGACGTGGAACGATAACTTTACGCGCTTCGAAAACCATTTTGCGCGAGGTGTTTCCCACGTATGTGATTTCTCCCACAGCTTCGATGTAGTCTCCCGCATAAACCGGCGCAATAAACTCTATGCTGTCGTATGCTTTGAACAGGCCTTCGTCGCCATCGTGCATTATCAGCAGTTCTGTAGCCACATCGCCGAACAATTGGAGCATCTTTGCCCCGTCAATAAGGCCGCCGCCATAGTGCGCATCGTGAGCGCTCATCCTTACACGAATCATTGATTGAACCATAACAACCGGATTAAAAAGCCTCATCCCGAACCCCCTCTCCCGCAGAGAGAGATTAGGGTAGGCGTAGTTTTCTATTTCACATTGACTATATAATTTACGAAAACGGCTGGTGTATGCACCGCTTCAGGAGCTAAACCGCCCACGGGAACAATCTCTTCGGCTTCCGCTATAATCAAATCGGCAGCAGTAGCCATAAGCGGATTGAAGTTCTGCGTAGTCCCTTTGTAAATTAGATTACCCGATTCATCGGCAATGCTTGCATGCAACAAAGCGACATCCGCCCCTATGGGCTTTTCCAGCAAATACTTTTTGCCTTCGATTTCGATAACCGGTTTGCCTTCTGCTATCACGGTTCCCAGGCCCGTGGGAGTAAGCACGCCTCCCAAGCCTGCTCCCTTGGCGCGAATACATTCGGCCAACGTCCCTTGCGGACAAAAAGTAACCGTAAGTTCACCGTTGTTCATTTGCTCTATGGAAGAAGGATTGGTACCTATATGAGAGGTTATAACACGTCTTACCTGCTTGTTTGTTATCAATTTCCCCAAACCTTTATCGGAAAAAGCAGTATCGTTGCAAATGAGGGTCAGGTCCTTTACCCCGCTTTGTACTAAGGCGTCCACTATTTTGTTCGGTCCGCCCGTAGCGAGAAATCCTCCGATCATGATAGTCATGCCGGATTTTATATGGGTCGCAGCTTCCGAAATGGAAATAATTTTGTTCATAAGCTAATAATTTAGAACAATATGCTGGCGTATGCAACAAAATTAAAACTTTTTTTGGGAATTTCCAAGAAAAATTGTTAAAAATTCACATTCGCAGCCTTGTTTATTAGAAAGAAATTATAGGATATGTTGCTCATGTTTTTATTAAAAAGCAACCGTTATGAACAAGAATCAACAAATCGTCATTTTTACTACAAGTAAATGATTATCTATGAGCGGAATGCAAAAAAAACAACAGCCGTTTTCGATCATTGAAAACAGCTGTTGCAGTGGATTATTGGTAGTTAAAAACGACGAGCTTATTTAGCGAAGTTTGGAAACTTCGCTAAACGTGCGAAGATCATTACGATTAACAAGAGATAAAAATACCAGCCGTCCTTAAAAAAGACAGCTGGTGCAAAAGTTTATTTATCATTAAAAAGGATTACTTTATAGAATGTCGTTACAAATAACAATCAATCAAGTAATTCTTTTCTCAGTTCAGCTTTTCTTCTAAAATAAATTTTAATTATTTCTTCGTCTTTTTCAACAATGAGATTTTCATACGATTTTTTATCGAAACATAATTCATTATATCCAAAAATAGCTTGTATAAAAGGATAAATATCTTCTTCTTTCTCAATTAGTCTAAAATACCAATTCGAACCAAGAATATTGTCAGTAATTTCAAATAATTGACATGGACAAGCAAATACAAAATCATCATCATCGATCAAGTAAGCCTGATAAGTTTCAAAAATTATTATACCCATTACCAAGTATTCTTTCCCAATTTCCAATTCATTATATTCGCTATATCCTGTAGCTCCGAACCTGCCCAGCACATCCTTACTTAGATGTTTATATTCATAAGCTCTCAGAGCATTACCTGTATTATAGACACAACGTGCTTTCATAATTATTTAAATTTAAAATCATCAACAGCCTTTAATACACCATTTTCCCATTTTGCAACATAATGAACGACAGCACTTACTCCTTCAGAAGTTTTGATTTTATATTCCATTTTAGTCCATCCTGACCAACGAGAATCTTTCAATCCTTCCATTATTCTTGTCCCTAATTGAGGATTCTCTATAATTTCTCTCATAGCCATTTGTTCTACAAGGTTTTTTGCAGCTGTTCTTCCTGTTGAACCAAGACCTAATGGTTTCAATACCTTAACAGCCTTTCCTTTTCCCATAGATGCAGCATCCAGCAATACAAGCGGAGCTGCCGCCCAAATCGCACTTGCATCTTCATTCTGAACTCCTGCCATTACTTCGGCTACACTTGCCCCAGGAACAATCATGGATAGGAATGAATTTGCAGCATCGATATTTTGTTGAGCATTTGTCAGCCTTTCGCTTGTTTTTGCTCTTGCTTCAGTATCTTTGGGATTATCATTTAATCCGAAGAAGTTTGCCACATGGTTGGAAACCGATAATACCGTTTTTCGCAAATAGGCAAGTAGCTTATGAGCATCTTCTCCTGTATAGCGAACCCCTCCTTCAATATGTTCGACTGCCATCCCTGTTGGATCTATCCTGTTTACGGGATTATTTCCGCAGTAAGCATAGGGGGAAACCGAGTAATATTTCTCCGCCATTGGATCCATCGTCATAAACCTCCCCATCGCCGGATCATACATCCTCGCTCCGTAGTCATAAGCATCCCAGCCACCTTCCCTGTCGAGTTCCTTGCCATTGTACTTGTAGGGCTGTGTTCCCTGGTCACTTTGAGCCGGACTTTCAGCCAAAGAAGCTCCGGAAGGATAGTAATTGGTAACCTGTACGGCATTTCCCGAGGCATTCATAACCACACGGTTGCTACCGAGGTGGTCTCTCAGGAAATAATACGGGTTGTACTGGCTTCCGTTTTTAGCCACATACCCCTCTTCGGTCAGGATCCTGTCGAGCTGCCCGTTTTTGAAGATCTTGTTTCCGACATATTCGGTGGTGGTTGTGTTTCCCATCCCTCCACTCATCATGTAATGGGTGGTTTTGTGCTTCACGCCAGAAGCATCATAAGCGTATGTGATCCAGCTCCCATTCTGGAACTCGATACGCTTGGGCAAATTTAGTTCATTGTATTGAATTAAACTAATTTTTTTGTTTAAATCGGAGGTCATATTTCCATTGGTATTGTCCGTATTTATCGGGAGCTATCTGCCGGATGTTTGAGATATTGCCATTGAAATAGAGCGGATTCTCGTAATGGATGTTGTTGGTATACAGCAATTCTTTGGTAAAGCGGATAAAAAAACAACAGCCGTTTTCGATCATTGAAAACAGCTGTTGCGATGGATTATTGGTAGTTAAAAACTCCGACTTTCTAACGTGCGAAGATCATTATTCTACGCTTAACAAGGGATTTTTATTCAATTAGTTTCACGCATGCCGAAACAGTAGGAACTTGCTACGAAAAAATTATTTTCGTTTTAAAACGACATTGTCAAGTTTCAACTTGTTTTTATTTAAAATCTCAACTTCGATATTTCCTTCAATAAAACTCCCACCTTGCAATGCTTTTTCCATATCGCTTAAAGCAAGATTACTGTTGCACTTAATTTCAATCAAATTGCCGTTTATAATAGACCATTCCCCTCTACATTCGATTTTTGCCAAATCCAATGTTTTCCGCAAAACACAAGTTCTATCCTGCTTCAATTCTAATTCAACATAATACGATAATGCATTATCAGAAATTACCTCTACACCATCATATAAACCACTTAGTGTATTTAAAGTAAGTTGCTGGCTCTTACAGGATAACAGCAAAGACAAAACAGCAATATATACTATAAGTTTTTTCATCGTTTATAATAGATATTAGGATATGAAGTTCTCAAAACAAAATTAGCGGGCAGTGTTCTAACAGCAGGACTATTTGGATAGGCATTTATAAAATCTGCTCTTGTAGAATGTATGTTTAAAGGTGCTATACCTGTATTTGCAGCACCTCCCGGAACATAAAGCGTTCCTCCGGCTAATCCCTGGACCCATGCGGGTGTAATTGCGCCAAAAGAATTTGCAACCGAAGTTGAAGTTAAACCTGATACCGAAGAAGGATTATAAGCAAATTGTGCCCTATAAGCGGCAACTTCGTCATACACATCTTGGGCCAAAGAATTACCTGTTCTTCCATCAAAAGCTATATTTCCTGTTTCGAACTGTCCTGCGTGGGTCATTTCGTGTACAAAATTAGCCGTACCACTAAACTTTATATCAATTACATTCGTACCTGTGTTTAATGTTAGTCCGCCATTCTCTCCATATCCTGTATGTGATAAACTATAAACTTGGGCGCTACCTTCCAAAGTTCCCATAGTGCCAATACTTGAATTTAGACTGGCTATCCTTTCTGTTTTATCTCCGATTTTGCTTGCCAATTTTTCAGCACTCCAGCCTTTAGCTTCGGCTTTTGCTGTTAACTTATCAACGCTGGATTGAAGTTTATCTCTTTGACTCTCAACTTGCCTTTTTAGTTTTTCCCATTCTCTTAAACTACCTTCCTCTATCTCCATACCAGTTGGGTCAACAAACCTTACCGGGTTGCTCATACAATACACATAGGGACTTACCGAGTAATACTTCTCCGCCAGCGGATCCATCGTCATAAATCTTCCGATCGCCGGGGCATACATCCTCGCCCCATAATCATACACATCCAGCTGATGCTCCCGGTCCAACTCCTTCCCATTGTACTTGAAAGCCTGCACTTCCTGGTCATTACGCTGGGGATTTTCTGCCATCGACAACCCAAAAGGATAGTAATTCGTCGCCTGGACAACCCCGCCTGATCCGTTCAGCACAACCCGGTTGTTGCCCAAATGGTCTTTCAGGTTACCCACATATCCTTGACACTCGTCTCCCAACCATCGTTGTAGAGCGTCTGAAGCTTCACGCCTGAAGCGTCATAAACGTATTCGATCCAACTACTGTCCTGGAATTCAATACGTTTCGACAAATGTAAGAAATAAAAATCAGATTGTAC
>JAVBNR010000047.1:0-24784 GCA_031551395.1 Bacteroidales bacterium | reverse complement strand
TGATAAAATAATAAGAAGAAAAAAACAGAAATAAAACCTTTATCCTTGTTTCTATCTTTTTTACTATTTTAATTGTTTATAAACTTTTGTTTCAACTGATTCAACTGGTACCTGATACTTGTATCCAGCCGTTTATCTTCCATTTCAAGTACAAAACCGCCGATAATATCCGGATCCGTTATGGCGACTAAATCCACATCTTTGTGGATTTCATCTGCCACTACCCGCACAATCTCCTGTTTGACTTCATCCGATACCGGCTCAGTTGTGATCAGCTTCGTAATGACAATTCCTTTCTGTTTGCGGTACCATTTCTGAAACATCAAAGCGATAGAAAACATATACGATTCACGTTTATTTCCAATCACCAGTTCGAGTAATTTCCGATAAGATTCGCTGACATCGTTCCCGGCTGCTGTTATCAGAATTTTCATCTTTTCTGCGGCCTTAACGGTGGGATCCTGCAAAATCCGGTGCATTACCCGGAGAGAGGAAAAACTCATTTCCAGCACTTTCATTTCCTCGTAAAGCCTCTTATCTTCGCCTCTTTCCAAAGCGAATTCATAGGCAGCCTTGGCATATCTTATCGAAATCCGGCTTGAATCCATCAGTTCTTCTGTGTTTCGTCAATGAGTTTTTGTATCAGTTCCATTTGGGCCGGCTTACTATCGAGATTTTTACGCAGTATTTTTTCTGCGATCCCGATCGAAAGTTCAGCCACTTGAGTACGTATATCACGGATAGCATCTTCCCTTTCTTTCCGAATGATCAGACGAGCTTCCTCCATTATTTTGTCCGCCTCTACAGCAGCATGCTGCTTGGCTTCTTTGATCACCTGCTCACGCATATCGGCGCCATCTTTGAGCAGTCGAAGCTGCTCTTCCCGGGCCTGCGCCAGGATTTGCTCGCTTTCCTGCTTGATACCGGCCAAACGTTCGTTGGCTTCTTTAGCCGCCTGAAGCGAATCATCGATAAATGAGGCGCGCTTGTCGACTCCTTTCAATATGACCGGCCATGCAAATCTTGCCAATACGAAAAAGACCAGACCAAACGGGATGATCATCCAGAAAATAAGTCCTATATCCGGAGTAAACAGTTCCATACTATTTTACAAGAATTATAAGAAAATAGCTAATGCACACACAATAACGGCAAGGAAAGCCACACCTTCGATCAGAGCGGCGACCACGATCATGTTAGCACGGATATCTCCCGCTGCTTCCGGCTGGCGCGCAATAGCATCCATTGCCTGTCCACCGATCTTTCCGATCCCCAATCCGGTACCTATTGCTACAATTCCTGCACCTATGGCGGCGCCCAACTTAGCTAACCCAGCTCCAGAAGCTGCTTGTAATAAAATTGTCAGTAACATAATATTTACTTTTAAGAGTTAAGTTATAATAATTTTTTATTGCAATATCGTTGATTAATGGCTTGCGTGATGTTCTACTCTTCCCATGCCGATAAAAATCGACGAGAGCATGGTAAACACGTATGCCTGAATAAAAGACACCAAAACATCCAATGCCAGCATAAAAATAGAAAAAGCAACAGACACGATGGATACTCCCAATGCCACAGCCGGACCGACCATCTGGGAAAAAATAAAAATCAGGCTGACCAATACCAGAATCACGATGTGTCCTGCCAGCATATTGGCAAATAAACGGATCATCAGTGCAAACGGCTTGGTAAAAATTCCCAAAAGCTCGATGAACGGCATAATGGGGATGGGGACTTTCAGCCAGGTTGGTACATCGGGCCAGAAAATTTCCTTCCAATATTCCTTATTTCCAAAAGAATTGGTGATCACAAAAGTGAACAAAGCCAGAACGAGGGTAACCGATATGTTCCCCGTGACGTTGGCTCCTCCTGGGAAAAGAGGAATCAGTCCCAACAAATTATTAAAGAAAATAAAAAAGAAAGCGGTTAGCAAATAAGGGGCGAATCGCCTGTATTCAACTCCAACACATGGCTTTATTACATCGTTAAGTACCGACATGATAAGCATTTCCATGGATCCGGAAAATCCTCTTTTTGGTTTGAGTGGTTCTTTTTTATAACCGGATGCCAATGACAGAAAAATCAGGACCAAAATAATTGAAGCAATCCAGATGGAGGTTGCATTTTTTGTAAGAGACAAATCCAATGGCCTGCTTAAAGCTCCCGAAGTGTCGGTCTCCACCACTTTTCCTTTGTAAGGCTCTTCACCGGAAATATGAAACCCATTGTAACTTTCTCCGTGAGCAAGCCGGGAGGAAGAAAAGATAAACCATCCCCGGTCTTTACTTTTAACAATCACCGGCAACGGAATGGAGTAATGATGCCCTCCAACGGTAAATAAATGCCAGTCGTAAGTATCCAGTACATGAGAGAAAATCATTTCTTTCAGATTGAATGACTGATTCTCTTCTTCATGATTATCCGCTTTTACCTGCATCCCAAAAGCAAGCAAAAAGATCAGAAGAAGTATACCTTGTCTTTTCAAGTATGTGTGCGTTAATTTCATAATTTATTTTTTCAACGATTCTTTCCTCATCATACCCGACATTTTGCACGTTTCAAATGCGAGGCACACAAGGTAGTAAACAACAAATACGACAGCATATGAAACAAGATGCATCCGATCAATCAGAATGCAAATCGCCAATAAAATCAATCCTGAAAGAATCCGAGCCACACGCATTGCAAAAATCGTTTTTATTCCAGGTAACTTCCCTCTTTTCTCAAATTCATTGACAAACAAACAAGTTGTCGCACTTTCCAAAAGAAAAAAGGCCGGTATAACCCAAAAATATTCCGGAAAATATTCCATTCCGATACCATAATAAAAAACAGCGTAAACCCCTGATGTGACTACAATCAACAAAATAATCAACTGCATCAATAGCCTAAGCCACAACGGTATCCCGCTACGATTTTCATTGAATTCCATCAATACAAACAGAAACTTCGTTATTATTCATTTCAACAAAACCGCCTGTAATTGCAATTTCTATATCCGATCCATTCGCCCGGTATATCAAGGCACCTTTTTTTAAGGATGAAATAATGGGCGCATGGTGCTCCAGAATCGTAAAACTGCCGTTTGTACCCGGCAGGGTTACCAATTCGGCCTTTCCGGAATACAACGTTTTTTCTGGTGATACGATTTCAAGATGCATAATTTATTTATTTTATTTGACGTTTCCTTTTAATTTCGCTGCTTTTTCCCTGGCATCTTCAATCGTTCCGACATTAAGGAAAGCCTGTTCCGGCAGATCGTCTACCTCTCCGTCCATAATCATATTGAATCCTTTGATATTATCTTCGATGGAAACCATCACTCCGGGAACACCCGAAAAGGCTTCGGCCATGAAGAAAGGCTGAGACAGAAAACGTTGTACGCGACGGGCGCGGTTCACCACCTGCTTATCGGATTCAGAAAGCTCTTCCATCCCCAGGATGGCAATGATATCCTGAAGTTCCTTATAGCGTTGCAGCAATTGTTTTACCCGTTGCGCCGTATTATAATGTTCCTCTCCGGTAATATTCGGATCGAGAATCCGGGAAGTAGACGCCAGAGGGTCTACCGCAGGATAGATACCCAACTCCGAAATTTTCCGGTCGAGTACAGTCGTCGCATCCAAGTGGGAAAAGGTGGTTGCCGGAGCCGGGTCTGTCAGGTCATCGGCAGGGACATAAACGGCCTGAACCGATGTAATAGAGCCGTTTTTAGTAGATGTAATCCGTTCCTGCATGATTCCCATTTCAGAGGCCAGCGTCGGCTGATAACCTACAGCAGAAGGCATCCGTCCGAGCAAAGCGGACACTTCCGATCCGGCTTGTGTAAAACGGAAAATATTATCGATAAAAAACAGGATGTCCCGTCCGGAGTTCCCTCCTGCATCACGGAACGATTCGGCAATGGTAAGACCGGACAAAGCCACCGAAGAGCGTGCTCCCGGAGGTTCGTTCATCTGTCCGAACACCAGTGTCGCCTGGGACTTCGCCAATTCGTCGTAGTCGATTTTGGACAGGTCCCATTCTCCTTTTTCCATACTTTCTTTGAACTCTTTTCCATAACGGATCACACCCGATTCGATCATCTCGCGCAGCAGGTCGTTTCCTTCACGAGTACGCTCACCGACCCCCGCAAATACCGAAAATCCATTATGTTTCTTGGCGATATTATTGATCAATTCCATGATCAACACGGTCTTTCCTACTCCCGCCCCGCCAAACAGACCGATTTTTCCTCCTTTAAGATACGGAGCCAGCAAATCGATTACTTTAATACCGGTGAACAGAATTTCGGTAGCCGTAGAGAGATCTTCAAATTTAGGCGGATCACGGTGAATCGGCACCCGGTTTTTTACCGAAATCGGACGCATTCCATCGATTGTTTCTCCGATCACGTTCAACAGCCGTCCTTTTACCTGGTCTCCGGTCGGCATGGATATAGGAGCTCCGAGATTTTCCACCTCAATTCCTCTCTGCAGACCATCGGTCGAGTCCATTGCAACCGTTCTCACGGTATTTTCTCCGATATGTTGTTGAACTTCCACCACTAATTTCTTTCCATCAGGGCGATTGATAACCAGGGCATCATGGATTTTTGGGAGTGAGTCTCTTCCATTTTCATAGGCAACATCCACTACAGGACCTATGACTTGAGAAATTACGCCGTGCTTTTCTGACATAGTATTCTTAATCTTGATACTTAAAAAACATTTAGATAGCGGCAAAGGTAACAATTATCATTTGAAAAAATCAAATTAATAATGATTTTATTTGCTGCTGTAGGAAAAACAGAACAGAAATCGTACCTTTGCAGTCATTTTAAAAAAGATGAGGTTGAAGTTCTTAAGTTTAGCAAGTGGAAGCAGCGGAAACTGTTATTTTATAGGTACCGACAATTACGGGATCCTATTGGATGCCGGTATTGCTTTCCGCACCATTAAGAAAGTCCTCAAAGATCACCAGATCGGGATAGAGCAAATTCTGGGTGTATTTGTTACACACGACCATGCCGATCATATTAAGTCGGTCGGCTGCTTAGGGGAGAAATACGAAATTCCGGTATACGCCACGGAGTTAGTACACCTGGGAATTAATAACAGCCGTTACGTGGATCAGAAACTGTACTCTTCCCGTCGGATCATTGAAAAAAATAATCCTCTCCGGATCCGCGATCTGGAAATAACAGCTTTCGAAATCCCGCATGATGCAAGCGATTGCGTCGGATATCACATCCGGTGTGGCTCCCAAAATTTTGTCCTGGCAACGGATATCGGGCATATCAACGAAATATCGGCCAACTACCTGAAACAGGCGAACCATTTGGTTCTTGAGGCCAATTACGACCGGGAAATGCTGCTACAAGGAAACTATCCTTCATTTCTGAAAGAACGCATCATGAACGGAACCGGTCACCTCAGCAATGCAGAAGCTGCCGCATTTCTTGCCTCCAACTTCGATTTACACCTGAAAAATATCTGGCTATGCCATCTGAGTCGCGATAATAATCATCCTGAATTAGCCTTCAAAACGGTCCAAATGGCCATGGCCCAATACGGAATCCGCATCGGGAAAGATGTCAATGTGATTCCTTTGAAGCGGACTACTCCCTCCGAAATGTATATTTTCGAGTAAAAAAGCAAAAAGGGCGAACCCGAAAGCCCGCCCTTTTGCAAAATATCAAAAAGATTCAATTATAATTGAGGACCTGCTTTGATCAATGCTTTGGCAGCATCGTTATCACAGTATTGCTCAAAGTTTTTAATGTATTTGGCAGCCAGAGACTTCGCCTTGGTTTCCCATTCGCTCACATTAGCATAAGTGCTGCGTGGATCCAGAATGTCGGAAACATTCGGTAAAGTTTTCGGAACTGTTAAATTCAGGATAGGAATATTTACTCTTTCTGCTTTTTCGATTGTACCGTCGATGATTGCATCGATAATGGCGCGGGTATCTTTCAGGGAAATACGTTTTCCTGTTCCGTTCCAACCGGTATTCACCAAATAAGCCTTGGCCCCATGCTCTTTCATCTTACCAACCAATGTCTGGGCATATTTAGTCGGGTGCAAAGTAAGGAAAGCCTCGCCGAATGCAGGAGAAAAAGAAGGAAGCGGTTCTGTGATACCACGCTCGGTACCGGCTAATTTTGAGGTATAACCGCACAGGAAGTGGTATTGAGCCTGATTCTCATCCAGGATGGAAACCGGAGGCAATACTCCGAAAGCATCAGCAGAAAGATAAACGATTTTGCTGGCATGTCCTGCTTTTGAAGGAAGAACGATCTTATTAATATGGTAGATCGGATAAGAAACACGTGTATTTTCAGTGATTGAACCATCGACATAGTCAGGGGTTCCATCTGCTTTGATTACTACGTTTTCCAACAGAGCATCCCGTTTGATCGCTCTCCAGATATCCGGTTCTTTTTCTTCGCTCAGGTCGATCACTTTTGCATAGCAACCACCTTCGTAGTTGAAAACACCATTGTTGTCCCAACCGTGTTCGTCATCACCGATCAGATAACGTTTCGGGTCGGCAGACAAGGTTGTTTTTCCTGTTCCGGAAAGACCGAAAAAGATAGCTACATCGCCTTTTTCTCCCACGTTTGCAGAGCAGTGCATGGAAGCCATGCCTTTCAGGGGCAAATAGTAGTTCATCATGGAAAACATCCCTTTTTTCATTTCTCCGCCATACCAGGTTCCGCCAATGATCTGCTGTTTTTCTGTCAGGTTGAATAATACGAATACTTCTGAATTCAAACCTTGTTCTTTCCAGTTCGGATTAGTCACTTTCGAAGAGTTGAAGACAACAAAATCCGGTTCTCCGTAGTTTTCAAGCTCATACAAAGACGGACGGATAAACATATTCGTGACAAAATGAGCCTGCCAAGCCACTTCCATAACAAAACGCACTTTCATACGCGTATCGGCATTCGTTCCGCAAAAAGTATCCACCACATATAATTTCTTCGCCGCATTCAATTGCTTGATCGAAAGCGCTTTGAGATCTGTCCAGATTGCAGAGGAAACAGGTTTGTTGATGTTGCCATCCCACCAAATCGTATCTTCCGTAACCGAATCTTTTACAATATAGCGATCTTTTGGAGAACGGCCGGTAAAAATACCCGTTTTAACAGAAACTGCACCGGTTGTTGTCAATTCTCCTTTTTCAAATCCTTGATTTGCAGAATCCATCTCCGCTTGATAAAGTTCTTCATAAGTAGGATTATAAACAACAGGAATAGTGCTGTCAATGCCATACTTACCTAAATCTACTTTTGCCATTTTTAAATAAAATTTAATTAACCTATATATTTTTTATTATCTCTTTCTCACAAAAAATGTCTATCTTTAACCAAAGAACACACAAATGTAGCATTTTACTTTGAAACAGTTTCTTAATTAAAGAAAATTTTCTGTAATTATTTTCAGGATCCGAAGCGGTCACAATTTGGCAGTCTTCGACTCTCCTTTTTTTGTTTCATTATGAAACCTGTCAACAGAAGTAACCACATATTTCACTTTTGTTTTTCCATCCTGATAAGGCAATAAAATCTCCGTATCCCGAGTAATTTTGACTATCTTTGAAGGATCTTCCAGATTCACTTTCTCCTTATCCTGGAATTTATAAATAACATAATATTGAGCCGCTTCCGGGTTCCGGATATCTCCATTTCTCCTCCAATGCAGTTTATAGCCATCTTTTGTCCACTCCACTTTCAGTGATTTAACATTTTTCGGACTTTTGTCGTGCATATGCAGATAAGCCGGAATCAAGGCCGGGTAACGCTGATAATTTGTACGCAAGCTATCGTCGATACCTCCTGTATTTTTCAACAAATCGTAAGCAGGCCAGAAACAATTTCCATAAACAGCAGGGAGTGTCCGTTCCAACTTCATTTTACGTGACAACTGATCGAATTTCATCGTACGCGCAACATCCTGTCCGATATACAAATGAGCCCCGTAATTATTCAGGCTCCACCACTTGATAAGCGTTTTGTAATCTGCAGCCTTGTTCCCTATTTCCCAATATATCTGTGGAACATTATAATCGATCCATCCTTTTTCCACCCATAATTTTATGTCGGCATACAGATCATCATAGTTTTGAAGGCCATTTGTTTCGCTTCCAGAGCCATCCGGAGTGTTTTTCTTATTCCGGTAAATACCGAAAGGACTGATTCCAAAACGGACCCATGGCTTCGTTGATACGATGGTGTGCTTAATTTGCTCAATCAATGTATTGACATTATTCCGGCGCCAATCGCCCCGTTGCTTCATGGTAAAACCCTGAGAGCGGGCATACAGAAAGAAGCTGTTATCATCCGGAAATTCCTTTTTATCAATCGGATACGGATAAAAATAATCATCCATGTGGATGGCATCCACATCATAACGGCTGACGATGTCTTTGACTACCTTACAAATGAAATTTTTCGATTCGGGGAGTCCCGGATCGAAATAAATCTGTTTCCCGTATTTGATAAACCACTCCGGATGCTGATGATAGATATGAGAGTCGTGCAAAACATCGCTTTCGGCAGCCGTTACCCTGTAAGGATTGAGCCAGGCATGAAATTCTATATTTCTTTTATGACATTCTTTTATCATAAAAGCCATGGGATCAAAATTTCCGTCAGGAGCTTGTCCCTGAGTTCCGGTCAGATATTTGCTCCAGGGTTCCAACGATGAAGGATAGAGCGCATCGGCAGTCGGGCGAACCTGAAAAATAAGGGCATTGATATGCAAGGCTTCCAGATTATCCAGGGCTTCTAAAAAATATTTTTTCATCTCAGCAGATGACATCGAACGATATTGTACCTGGCCAATGACGTGCATCCAGGCGCCGCGAAACTCTCTTTTGGGAGTGATTTGAGACCACCCGGAACTCCATGTGGCAAACAGGAATAAAGAGAACAATAAAAAGGGTTTCAATTTCATACGTAAATATTTATTTATATTGATTAACCTAGAGTCTTTTGTTTGAATAGACTTTGCAAATCCGGTATTTCTTCCACCGGTTGATCGACCATTATATTTCCCCGGTGGATCATGATAATCCGCGTACAAATGGCTTGAACTTCAGATAAAGTGTGTGAAGAGAACAATATGGCTTTTTCTTTACTCAAGTCGACAAGCAATTCGTTCATTTCGTCGATTTGATTAGGGTCTAATCCGGAAGCCGGCTCATCCAGAATCAATAAATCAGGAGTATGAATAATAGCCTGAGCCAAACCAACACGCTGCCTGTAACCCCTTGACAATTGCCCTATTTTTTTGTGAATTTCCGGACCAAGAGCCGTCTGAGCAATCGTTTCGTTTATTTTTTCCTTGAAAGAACCTTTCTGTCCATACAGCCGAGCCACATATTCCAGATATTCAACAATATACATCTCACCATAAAGCGGGTTATCTTCAGGCAGATAGCCCAGAAGCGCTTTGGCCTTCAGCGGCTCTTTTGAAAGATCATGATTGCCGACGTGAACGGTACCTTCATCGGCCGAAAGACATCCCGAAATAATTTTCATTGTGGTCGACTTTCCGGCCCCATTGGGACCCAAAAAACCGACGATCTCCCCTTTACCGATAGTAAAAGAAACCGAATTCAGTACTTGTTGAGAGTCGTATTTCTTAGAAACCTGGCAGACCTTTAATACCATAGTGGTTAGAATAACATGAAATAAAAGAACAAACAAAGATAGGATTTTTTATCTTTATGGAAATCAAAAAAGCAGTTTTATTATGGATTTTCTATGAATATCCATTATCTCAATTTTTTCGCTTATATTTGCCTAAAAATAAATATAATGAGTCAAGACATGAAATTTACAGCCCTGGCTTTGCCTATTTTCGAACAATCCATTGCAGACTATCATCAGTGGGATAATGTGGATGCTGAAATACAAAACGTTTATCCGTTCCAGTCTATTGAATATTATCTATATCTGAAAAATTGGATCGATACTGTTCAGTGGCACCTGGAAGATATGATACGGGACCCGAATATCGATCCGGTTAAAGCGTTGGAAATCAAGCGCCGCATTGATCAATCCAATCAAGACCGCACGGATCTGGTGGAATTGATAGACAGCTATTTTTTGGATCTGTACAAAGATGTTCGTCTTTCTCCTGATGCAACGATCAATACAGAGAGTCCCGCCTGGGCGATCGATCGCTTATCTATCCTGGCATTAAAGATTTACCACATGCAATCGGAAGTCACTCGTCCCGATGTCGATCCAAGTCATCGCGAAGCCTGTGAAAAAAAACTGTCGGTGTTATTGGAACAACGCACTGATCTATCTACAGCTATCGACCAGCTATTATCAGCTATCGAATCAGGTTCAAAATACATGAAAGTTTATAAACAAATGAAAATGTATAATGATCCGTCATTAAATCCTGTGTTATACGGTAAAAAATAACGAATGTCTCGCGTACTTGTCATCCGGTTGTCCGCATTGGGCGACGTTGCCATGCTCATTCCCGTCCTCTATTCGGTTGCAGTCAAGTACCCGGAAGATGAGTTTGTATTGGTAACCAAAAGTCCGCTTTTAGAAATTTTCGAGCGAAAACCGGTCAATGTCAGCGTTTTTCCTGTTTTCACCAAAGAACAACACCGCGGATGGAAAGGTTTGTGGCGATTGATAAAAGAGCTTAAAACCGTTCAACCGGATCAGGTTGCGGATATGCACAACATCATTCGAGCTTACATCATTCGGAGTTTTTTCCGGGTCAACGGGAAAAAAACGGCAGCCATAGACAAAGGGAAAGCCGAAAAGAAAGCCTTGACAAGGAAACACAATAAGCAATTGACCCCGCTTCAAACATCCATCGAAAGATATCATCACGTTTTTACGCGTTTGGGATATGATTTTCAGGTGGATTTCCAAACGTTATTCGATTTCGGAGAAAGAGATTTCAGTCTGATAGAGCCTTTTACAGGACCTCGATCAGGCACATGGGTCGGGATTGCTCCTTTTGCAAAACATCAAGGAAAAATCTATCCCCCGGAGAAAATGGAAGCGGTTATCCGTTCCTTGAACTCCAGACCCCATACCCAAATCTTTTTATTCGGAGGAAAAGAAGATACAACGATCCTGGAAGAATGGGCTAGTCGATACCCATCGGCCATCTGCGTGGCAGGACGTCTCAGCTTTTCAACGGAGCTGCTGTTGATGAGCTACTTAGATGTTATGCTAACGATGGATTCAGGCAACATGCACCTGGCTTCTCTGGTAGGGACCCCGGTCCTGTCTGTCTGGGGAGCCACGCATCCTTACACCGGTTTTTACGGGTACAGGCAACAACCCGGAAATGCGATACAAACCGATTTATTCTGCCGGCCTTGTTCCGTCTTCGGGGATAAGCCTTGTTACCGGCACAACTATGAATGTCTTCATTCGATTTCTCCGGAATCAATTTTACAGAAACTGATCCATGAAATCAATCATTAATCCTGCATACAAACATTGTTCGGATTTCATCCGTTCGATTCCCGTCCATTTCAATACGGGTGGAGAAATCATATACGAAGACCGGAATATCATTAAAACATTCGATACTCCTGAAGGGAAAATAGCTGTCAAAGCATTCCACACTCCTCGTTTTTTCAATCGGATCATTTATACATTTTTCCGACCGTCGAAAGCGCATCGTTCATACGCATACGGATTGAAATTAATGGAAAAAAACATCGGTACGCCGACTCCTATCGCCTCCATCGAAAATAAAAAAGACGGATTATTGAGCGATTCTTATTTTATATCCACTCATCTGGAATATACGGGAATGATGAGAGAATTTCGTTATGGCGCCCTCTCAGGCAGGAAGGATTTGCTACGGGCTTTTGCCCGATTTACCGCATTGATTCATACCCGGGAAGTTCTTCACAAAGATTACTCTCCAGGGAATATTCTTTATATCAAAAAGGATGAAAATTATACTTTTTATCTGATCGATATCAACCGGATGAAATTCGGCCCGGTCGACATGATCGCCGGATGCAAGAACCTACGCCGTTTATGGGGAAACAAAGAGATGATCGAGTTTATTGCCAGGGAATATGCTCAAGCCAGGGGATTTGATGAAGAAGCCTGCGTCGGATTGACATTCAAATACCACGCTGCTTTTTGGAAAAGGTTTACCCGGAGGCACAACGGAGCTTTGCCTTATATAGAAGAAAACCATCCGTCCGATCCATCTGAAAACAAACCCTAAATGAAAGTAAATGAAAGTAAAAGTTATCATTCCTCTGTATAAAAACAACTTGTCAACCTTAGAGAAACGCTCACTCCGGCAAGCATATACCGTATTATCTGGTCATCCTTTAGCTATTATAAAACCGGAAAAACTAGATGTTACCTCTGTCTTGAAAGAGTTTCCGAAAGTCGAAATCATCTCATTCAAAAATGAATATTTCGATGGCATTGCCGGATACAATCAACTCATGCTGTCGACCGAACTATACGCTCGCTTCCTAGATTACGATTATATGCTGATCCATCAATTAGATGCATATGTCTTTCAGGATGATCTTTTGGAATGGTGCTCGAAAGGATACGATTACATCGGGGCGCCCTGGCTGAAAAAACCGGTATATCAATGGCCTCTCGTGCGGCAATACATGTCGCTGTTACTGAAAATAAGCCACTGGTTGAAAAAACCGAATAAGCAGATGCTTTGGAATCGGGTCGGAAACGGAGGACTTTCCCTGAGAAAAGTCAAAAGTCATCATGAAACGACTCTGCGTCTGAAAGATAAGATTAACTTTTATTTAGAACAAGAACGCTCCCATTTCTACAATGAGGACGTATTTTGGGGTACAGAAGTCAACCGGAATGGGATTGTCTTTTCTTATCCGGATGCAAAAGAAGCGCTCGGCTTTGCTTTCGACAAATATCCTTCGTTGTGCTACAAAATGAATGGGAACAAACTGCCATTCGGATGTCATTCCTGGTACAAAAGGAAAATGAAAAAATTCTGGAAACCGATTATCGGGTTTTAGCCGGGTTTCTTTCTAAATATTGATCGATTCCTTTTTCACAACGGACGACCTGTATTTTCTTTTTCTCGTTGTAATATTGGAAATTTTTGGATTTGTTGTACATGAATTTATCTCTGTGCCACAGGTGATAGGCAATCCCTGAGAATTTCAAATACAAACGATTGATTCCTCCGTTGCCTAAGCGTAAAGCCAAGTCATAATCTTCTCCTCCCCACCCTTCGTAGAACTCATCATAGCCATTAATCAGAATAAAATCTTCTTTCCAGAAAGACATATTACACCCTAATCCCACCACTTTATCCTTTTTATACCGCGGAGCGAAATAGTTGGAGAGAAGTGAACTGTGAATGGTATTCGAGCGGCGTCTGACTCCCGGCGTAAAAAAGTTAATATCAGGCAACCGGCAGGTATCGCAAAGATGATCGGTGTATTTTTGTGTGAGATTTACTCTTCCTCCTTTGAGGAAAAAACCTTTCCGGGCAAAACGAAGATGATCTTCTATGAAACGCTTTTCAAGGATCAGATCTCCGTCAATTTCAATGATATAATCTTTACTGCAAGCGGCAACCGATTTATTCCGGCACATCGCCAGACGAAAACCTTCATCTTCCTGCCAAACATGAATAATAGGTACGGGAAATTTTTCCTGAAACGATTGAATCAATTTTCTCGTCTCTTCGGTAGAGCCATCATCTCCGATAACGACCTCATCCGGGAGTATTGTTTGCCGGGCGATACTCTGCAAGCAAAGATCAAGGGCTGCCGGCCTGTTATACGTAGACACTATCATCGAAACACCGGGTCTGCCGGAAACTGTTGACTTCATCTGTTTTTATTATTGATTTAAAAAAGATTCTATTTTCTGAACAATGACTTGCGGATCAATGTTCATGCACTCACATTTTTGTTCGTTAATACATGGATTTTCTCCCCAAAAAGAGCAGGGACGACAGGCGATCTCTTTCTGAATGGCATTATCTTCATCTTGATTATAAGGATAATAGCCCAACCGGGGATGCGAAGGACCCCAAATCGAAACAGCCGGAGTTCCAACCAACGATGCCAAATGCAAATTCGCCGAATCCATCGTCAACAGGACGCGGCACGAAGCCACCACCAACATCTCTTCATCAAAAGTCATCTTTCCGATAACCGATTGAATCCGAGGATAACGCTTTTTCCATTCCTCTGTTTTTAACTTTTCCTCCTCGCCTCCTCCAAATATTAGTAGCTCCACATCAGGTCTCGAATGAAAGTAGCGAATGATTTCTTCTATTTTCTCCAGCGGATACACTTTCAGTTTCAACCGGGAAAACGGAGCAATACCCACGCGCTTGGCGCTCACAGACATCTGATTGTTATTCAGCAATATATTTTGCCTGGACTGATCTTTGTACCAGGAAGCATCGAATTCATTTTCAATCGAAAGATATCCTAATTGCGACAAAGTTTCAGCGTACAACTTATGCAAGGGCGGCGTTTGTAGAAAATCCTGTTGTTTCAACTTCTCTTTAGAAAGAAATTCCTTTAAGTCAATCCGAACGACACGACTCTTCCGGATAGATAATAAACATTGCAATTGATCTTCAAATGTTCCGTCTTGCAGCAAGGCAACACGATCGTATTTCTTTGAAAAAAATAGTTTCAAAAGCAATGTATAGCGTTCAAACAAATAGATTAATCCTCTTAATGCTATTTTTTTCCTCCGGTAAATCATCGGATAGAGCTTGACATTGGAAGGCATCTGACGGAAAATTCCTGAAAACTTGGTGTTGGTCAATACAGTAAACTCATCCTCAGGGTATTGTTTCGCCAAAGAATAAATAACAGGCACAGCGATCAAAACATCTCCGATTTGAGCATACCTGACGATAAGGGTCTTTGCCATACTAACTTTTTTGACGAATATTCGGAACAAAAATAATTAAAATTTCGTATAACATAAACTTATTCGTATTATCTTTGTCTCCATCCTTAATTATAAAGTATCGCATGGGGAAAGTAAAAATTTTAATCGACTTGAAATTTTTGGCAAACATCAACTCCGGGCTGGGACAGGTTTGCGTCAACTACGGACGAACTCTAAACTCAATCAATCCTGAAGATCTGGACATTACGGTTTTAGTTCCATCGGACTACATGGGGAAATTCGGGGACCATATCAAATACCTGAAACATTCAAAGAAATATAAATATTTTCCTTTTTTATTACCGGCATGCGATGTCTGGCATTCGACCGCCCAACAAGTGAAGTACCTACCTTTGAATTATACAACTAAAAAAATCATGTCTATCCATGACTTGAATTTTTTATATGAAGAAGCAGAAGAAAAAGCCCAAAGGCGCCTCAAACGGATGCAATTCAGGGTCAATCAGCATGATAAAATTACAGCGATATCCGAATTCGTGGCAGGAGATATCCGCAAACACATCGATTTGAAAGGAAAAGATATAACCGTGGTGGATAATGGAGTCGAACTTCTGAATCCGGATCTGGCTGAAAAACCGCCATTTATCCAAACAGACCGGCCTTTTTTCTTTACCATCGGCCAGATTTCTGCGAAAAAAAATTTTCATGTTTTACTGGATTTGATGAAGATGTATCCTGATCATGACTTGTACGTCGCCGGAGAAAATTTCAGAGAATATGCTTTAGAGATGCAGGATCGCATAAAAAATGAATCCATCGCGAACGTCTTTCTGCCCGGAACCGTTTCGGAAAATGAAAAGATATGGTTGTATCAGCATTGTGAAGCCTTTTTATTCCCCTCCAAATTCGAAGGATTCGGACTTCCGGTCATTGAAGCCCTGGAATTCGGCAAACCGGTTTTTACTTCCCGCAGTACATGCCTCGAAGGGACCGGAAAAGAGCATGTTTATTACTGGGACAACTTTGAAGCCGAACACATGAAAACCGTTATGGAAAAAGGCTTGCAATTATTCCATAATGACCCGCAAAAAATAGAAACTATAAAAAAATATGCAGCCGGGTTTAGTTACGAAAGGCATATAAACACTTACCTGGATATATACAGGCAACTTGCGACGGAAGAAAAAAAGAAGATATCCTGGTTTTTTTTCATTCAAGTATACTTAAAATCCATTTTCTATTGAGTTGATTTTTCAATACGGGCATTAGTCCAACCGTAAAACCTGAATTTATTTTCTTCCGAAATCGGCAGGGATCTCGCCCCAGTTACGGGTTTCCCATTTAAGTACCGGAGTCGTATAGGTATTATTGGCAAGCCATTTTTCGGCTCGGTCTATTAAATCAAAAAGAACGGCATTGGCTTCACAAGGTTCTAATTTGGTCTTGCATTTCTTGTTTTTGACCCATAAGATAGCATTGGCGCTGTCTGAATAAATGGGGATTTGGAGATGATTGTTTTTTAATAAGGCCAACGCATGAACAATGGCTAAAAATTCTCCGATGTTATTTGTCCCTTTTTCATAAGGGCCAACTTTGAATATTTCTTCTCCTGTACCTATATAAACCCCTCTGTATTCCATTTTTCCAGGATTACCGGAGCAGGCGGCATCTACCGCCAAACTATCCCGGATAAAATTCCCTTGGGCTGAAGCAAGTGTTTTTTTTACATTATTTTTCCCGATATAATCCCACGGGCCATTGTAATAAGCTTCCGTTGCCAGCTCTTTTGAAGCGAATGATTTATACAGAGCTCCTTCAAATCCGTCGATCTGTCTCTTGCATGCTATCCAAGAATCATAAACTCCGGGAGTTATCCCTTTCCAAACAACATAATACTTTTCTTTAGCCATTTCGTTTTATAATCTTCGACAAATTTACATGATAATTTTCAAATTACCACACAGACACATAAAATGGGTTTATTCGGGTTCCAAATAACTACAATCAAAGAATAGAAGAGTTATTGGAGAATTACCATTCGTTATTGGAGAATTGATTCCACAATGATAACCATCTTTAATAAGGTTTTCAGCAACATCTCCATTATCCATTGGAGAATTATCTCCTTTTATTGGAGAATTACTACCTTTACTATAATATCCGACATAAACTATTGGAGAACTACCTCTAACTTTATAATAATCAATCCTCTACATTCTTACTTCTTAATACATCAAACACACTTTTAAGAAGCTCATCTCCACGTAATGACTGATGCGGTTTAGCAAGAGAATAAGCCGTTTGATTACCAGAACCAGATTTTGTAAGAATATCATCATCAACTAATTTACCTGTCAGATATTTTAATTGGTTTCTATTCAAATATTCTTCCAGATGCTTTTCTATTGCACCTATTTTTAGGGTATTTCCCTGTATTGCAAGGAGTAGCTGTTCCACTTCTTTAACTACATAGTTTCCAATCCTTGCATCTTTCTTAATTAGCGGAAGATATTCTTCGGAAAGAGTAAAGCGATTGGTGTGTCCGGATACGCGTTGGATTAAGCCCAGTTCTTCCAGTTGGTCTGTAATTTCGGATTTCAGTTGTTGGAATAGTCCATCTCTGATTCTGCTTAACGCAAGGATTTGTTCTACTCCCAATTTCGGCTCTTTATCGCTTAATTGGTATTGGTTTGTAAAAATGTGAAATGCTTTGTCGATAATTTCCGACCGTAAAGTCAAAGACACCTGATAGGGGTCCGAATTACTGTAGTCCGGTTCATGTTTACCTTCGGAAAGCGTTATTGAAAATATTTTATCAACTCCTTGTCCGCTTCTTTCAACCAAACCCGTTTTTTCCAAAACTTCTGTTATCAAACGATTACGAGGAGTACTGCTGACCGTTATTAAATTATCAATCGTAACCCCTTGGGGAAACCCGCCCGGATTGTTAATCGTTATTTGAGTCGGATATTGTTTTATGACTACCTCACTTGTAAATGTATATAGTCGATGAGCCATGCTGTTTAAAACGGCTTCCCGTACAACTGCTTCATTAAAATCGAATAAATCAAAAATATAGGCATCAGACTGTACCGGATGTTTTTTGTTTAAAGCCGGTTGATTTATCAGTTGCCAAACTTTATCTATTGCAATAAACAATGGAGCTTCTATGCTTTCTCTTGCATCATAATGTATCTGACTTTCTGCACTTCGATATTCCCAAATTATCTTGCTTTGAGGAAGTTTCTGTTGAATAATGTCTGACTTCCCTAAAAGAATTAATGAAGCATAAGTCAATTTATTCCCTGCAAGTAATTTCAAATCTGTTAACACCTGTTCTTTAGATAAAGAAAGGAACAGGGGATTATTCTGTTTTTGGGCATAACTGGTTTTTAGTTTCTGTATGGCAGAATCGTCCAAATCATCAATAGTTAATCCTTCACATATTTTTGCGGAAAAATCAGGTTCCTGTTCCGAAAGAATAGCAAACATTTCTTCATCACTCATGTTTCTTAGACTTTCTCCGGTTCTCATTAATGGAACCCCTTCAAATTTCAATAGTTTTCCAACAGGACGAGAAGGCACAGAAATTACTACAATACGGTTACCGCCTTCCCATAATTCCTCAACTTTTACACGGACACCTAATCTTTCATATGTTTCGTCTATTAAGCTGCCAACCCTGCCTTCTGCAAAATCACTTCCGACAACTTCATGAGACATTTTATCTTTCATTCCCAGGACTAATTTTCCACCACCTTCGTTGGCGAGAGCTACAACATATCCAAGATAGCATTTTCTCCTTTCCGTTTGGTCTGTGCTGCTACCTCCGGCAAATGAGAAGTTATTCTTTGCTTCCTTAAATTCTACTTTATCCTCGCTTTCTTTGAGTTGTTGTAGTTCCTTGATAGTCATTATATATTTCGGGAATTTTATTATTGTGAATACAAATACAAAATTACATGATAATTTTCAGATTACCACACAAATACATAAAAATAGGTTTATTCGGTTTCCAATTATCAGATCGATTCCATGATTTTCTTACCTTTTATAACGTGCTCGAATATCAAAAACGATGAAAACCAGCGGATTAAACATGCACAAAGATAATGTATTTTGTGCAGTTTACAATGGGGAGAATTCTGGAATAAAAGTCTCGCAACCATTTATAGGGGAAAAATACAAAAAACAACATTTAATCTGGTAAAAGAAAGAAATTTTCAAGTAAAAAATGTAATTTTGCGAAAATAGATCCGTCATCATGAAAAGACTTTTTTTAATCGGCTACATGGGCTCCGGAAAAACCACTATCGGAAAGCTCTTGTCAAAAAAATTGGGACTTCAATTTGTTGACCTGGATTTATTTATCGAAAACAGATACCGGAAATCCGTCACTCAATTATTTGCAGAAAAAGGCGAGTCCGTATTTCGCGAAATCGAGCACAAAACACTGGTAGAAATATCCGAATTTGAAAACATAGTCGTCTCCACCGGTGGCGGAACTCCATGCTTTTATGACAACATGTCCCTGATGAATCAATCGGGGATCACAATTTACCTCAAAGTCTCAGAAAACGAATTAAGTAAGCGTTTGGCCATTATCAAACAAAATCGTCCGTTAGTAAAAAATAAAAACAAAGAAGAACTCCGGTCATTCATCAACGAGAACCTTTCCAAAAGAGAATCCTTTTATAACCAGGCTTCACTTATTTTCGATGCAGAGCAACTTTTGACTCATACGGATGTTGATAATATAGTAACAAATTTGATTTTAACAATGAATAAATAAGAAGTATGGAAACATCTCGCAGCAAGCTGGAAAAGACTTCTCATATCCCCCAAGAGCTAATGAAGGAGTTGAACAATGCCAAACAGCAGATGATCATTGGTATCCCCAAAGAGAATTGTGAAGAAGAAAAAAGGCTGGCATTCACGCCTGAAGCGGTCGATATGATCGTCGATGCCGGACACCGGGTAATCATAGAAGAAGATGCCGGAGCGGGAGTCAACTATTCAGATGCACTTTATGCTGAAGCCGGCGCTGAGATTGTAACTTCAAAAGCATATGTTTTCCAGACAGACTTGATATTCAAGATTGCTCCTCCGAATAGAAATGAGGTAAGCCTGATGAAAAACAGAGCGACAGTCTGCAGCATGTTACAACTGCCTGATATCTCCGTCGAAACAATCAAGACCATGAGTGCAAAAAACATCAATGCGGTTGGTTATGAGCTTATTTCCGAAGACGGACATTGTTTTCCCGTACGAAACTCTATTTCCGAAATCGAAGGAGCTGCTGCGATCTCTGTTGCATCCGAATTATTAAGTAACACCCATGGAGGAAAAGGAATACTCATGGGTGGAGTTCCCGGCGTCTCTCCGACCGAAATCGTTATCATCGGTGCCGGAGCCGGAGGAACCGTTGCTGCCCGGGCTGCATTAGGACTCGGGGCGACAGTGAAAATCTTCGATAATGATATCAATAAACTCCGACAATTACAAAACACATTGGGACGATCTGTTTTTACGTCCGTTTTTCAACCGAATGTATTGGTCAATGCTTTTAAATCGGCCGATGTTGTCATCGGAGCCATGCGGTATATCGATTCATCCGTACGCTACGTCATATCCGAAGAAGTCGTCAGAACCATGAAAAAAGGAGCTTTACTCATAGACCTGCGGATCAATCAAGGCGGTTGTTTTGAAACAACTTGTTTCCTGCCGGAAAGATATCCGGAGATTTTTGAAAAATATGGCATCCTTCATTATTGCGTCCCGAACTTAAGTTCTCGCGTCGCACGGACGACTTCCATGGCGCTAAGTAATATTTTTACTCCTTTGATTATTGAGATGGGCGACGTCGGAGGCATTCCCGGAATCACAAAAGCGGATATCGGCTTCCGTTCCGGACTGTATATGTACGGGGGAAAACTCGTGAATGCTTTTATTGCCAAACATTTCAATATGTCATCTCACGACATCGGGTTGTTTTTATCAATGTATTAATTACATTTGTACCGTTATTTGAATTTCAATCTTTCACAAAATACATATTATTACTATCTTCTTTATTATGACAAAAGACGTTAAAGTTAAAGAATTGGAACATGTCGTCATTCGTTTTTCAGGAGATTCCGGCGACGGAATGCAATTGGCCGGGACTATATTTTCCAATCTTTCGGCAGAATTAGGAAATGATATCATCACTTTTCCCGATTTTCCTGCAGAAATAAGATCTCCCCACGGAACACTAAGTGGAGTTTCAGGTTTTCAAGTGCATCTGGGATCGAAAAAGATTTATACTCCCGGAGATAAAGCAGATGTACTTGTCGCAATGAATCCGGCTGCATTGAAAGTCAATGCGGAATTTCTCAAGTCAGACTCTGTCGTCATCATCGACACCGACTCTTTTCAAAAAACGGATCTGGAAAAAGCCAAATTCACGACGGAAGACCCATTCAAAGAACTCGGATTAGATGCTGTGCAAGTTGTTGCTGCTCCAATCACAGAGATGTGCAAAAACGGTCTTGCTGAAGTGGCAGATAACAAACAAGCGATTCGCAGCCGGAATATTTTCGCTCTCGGTTTGGTTTGTTGGCTATTCAACAGGCCTTTGCAAATAGCAGAACACATGCTTACCGAAAAATTCAAAAAAAATCCGGATGTTTTGAAAGCAAATCTGCTGGTTTTGAATGCCGGATATAACTATGGAAGCAATATTCATGCATCGGTATCGACTTATCGCATTGAAACGGCAATCGTCGAAAAAGGATTTTATACCGATATAAACGGAAATAAAGCCACAGCATACGGATTAATCGCTGCAGCAGAAAAAGCCGGATTACAACTGTTTTTAGGAAGTTATCCGATTACTCCTGCTACGGACATCATGCAGGAATTAAGCCTTCGCAAAGAGCTGGGTGTCAAAGTGATGCAAGCGGAAGACGAAATTGCCGGTATTTGTTCGGCTATCGGAGCTTCTTTTGCCGGCCATCTGGCGGCAACATCCACTTCCGGACCCGGATTGGCATTAAAAAGCGAAGCCATCGGCCTGGCTGTAATCTCTGAAATCCCTTTAGTCATTATCGACGTACAACGGGCAGGACCTTCGACCGGAATGCCCACTAAAAGCGAACAGACCGATCTGATGCAAGCCCTTTACGGACGCAACGGAGAAAGTCCCGTCGCTGTCATTGCCGCTATCTCTCCAACGGATTGTTTCGATGCCGCTTTCTGGGCGTCAAAAATCGCATTGGAACACATGACTCCGGTTATTCTATTGTCGGACGGATACATCGCCAATGGTTCTTCGGCCTGGAAAATTCCCAATCTGGATGAATATCCTGCCATCAAACCTCATTATGTTACCCCGGATTTACTTCCCGACTGGAAACCGTTCCAACGCGATCCGGAGACCAAAGTCCGTTACTGGGCGATTCCCGGCACAGAAGGGTTTACGCATCGTATCGGGGGGTTGGAAAAAGATTATAATACCAGCGCAATCTCGACAGATCCTCTCAATCATGAGTTGATGGTCGAAACGCGCCAGGCTAAAATAACCCAAATAGCCGACGATCTGCCCGACCAGGAAATAAAAGGCGATGCAGATGCCGATCTGCTTGTTGTGGGCTGGGGCGGAACTTACGGACATCTTTGCGAAGCCGTGGAAGAAATCCGCAAAAAAGGGAAAAAAGTAGCATTTACCCATTTTCGTTTCATCCATCCGCTCCCTCGAAATACAGAAAGAATCCTTCGTCAATATAAAAAGACAATTGTCATTGAACAGAATAAAGGCCAATTTGCCAATTATCTGCGCTCACAAATTCACGGATTCAATCCTTACCAATTCAACCGGGTCAAAGGACAACCTTTTATAGTTTCAAGATTGGTTGAAGAAATTTCTAAATTATTGGAGGAATAAACGATGTCAACAACAGAAAAAACATACGAACCGAAAGATTTCAAAAGTTCACAATTAGTGCGCTGGTGCCCCGGATGCGGCGACTATGCCGTCCTCAGCAACCTGCATAAAGCAATGGCTCAACTCGGGATTCCACCCAAAGACATTGCAGTCATTTCCGGAATCGGGTGTTCTTCCCGCTTGCCTTATTACATGAATACGTATGGGTTTCATACCATTCATGGCCGTGGAGCTGCTGTTGCAACCGGAGTTAAAGTAGCCAATCCGGCTCTTTCTGTCTGGCTTTCTACAGGCGACGGAGATTGTCTCGCCATCGGAGGAAACCATTTTATTCATGCTGTCAGACGCAATGTCGATATCAATATCATACTGATGAACAACAAGATATACGGCTTGACAAAGGGACAATATTCCCCGACTTCAGATCGCGGTTTCGTCTCCAAATCGTCTCCATACGGAACGGTGGAAGAGCCTTTCCGACCAGCAGAATTGACCATCGGAGCACGTGGCCGGTTTTTTGCGCGGACCATCGATGTGGACATGAAAAATTCGCCTGAAATCATGGTTGAAGCAGCTAAACACAAGGGAACTTCCGTCATTGAAATCCTGCTTAATTGCGTCATCTTCAACGATGGGATTTACGACAGTGTGGTAAGTAAAGAATGGCGGGCTGAAAAAACAATTCTTCTCAAACATGGAGAAAAAATGATTTTTGGCGCCAACAACGAGAAAGGAATTGTCAGAGACGGTTTTGGCTTAAAAGCAGTCATAATCGGGGAAAACGGATATACAATGGATGATGTGCTGGTACACGACGCGCATCAGGAAGATCCATCGTTGCACCTCAAACTGGCTCTGATGGATGGAACAGATCTGCCGGTCGCTTTAGGCATCATCCGGAGTGTCGAATCTTTGAGTTACGACGAAGAGATCAGCAGACAAATAAAAGATGTTCAAGCTAAAAAAACAACACGTAAACTTCACGATTTATTAATGGAAGGTAAAATCTGGGAGGTAAAATAATCGCATGAATCGTATGAAAAAAATAAATGTACCTGTTTGTGATTCTTGTCACACAGGAATCGATCCGCAACCGATCGATTGCCTGAACTGGAAAGAATATTCTTATAAACCCGAAGTGCTTTTTCGTATCTCCACCGACTACAAAACGATTTTTCTGCGCTATGACGTGAAAGAAAAATACATTCGGGCACAAGCGTCCAAAGACAACGGGCCTGTTTGGCTGGATTCATGTGTGGAGTTTTTCATTTCTCCCGAAGGGAACGATGAATATTACAACTTTGAATTCAATTGTATCGGAACGAAGTTGTTGGGATATCGCCAATTAGGGAATCCAACAGAACACGCCGCTCCGGATATCATGAAGCATATCCAGGCCTGGTCGAGCTTGGGAAATGAACCTTTTGAGGAAAAAACAGGCGATTTTTCATGGCATTTAATGGTGGAAATTCCTATCAAATCTTTGTGGAAACACCCCATAACCGACCTGAAAGGAAAAGTGATGAAAGCCAATTTTTATAAATGTGGAGATGAGTTGAGTGAGCCTCATTACCTCTCCTGGAACCCGATCGATACTAAAAAACCGAGTTTCCATCAACCACGGTATTTCGGAGAATTGGCTTTTTAAATACACTATTTGGGTCTTTTTTGTTAATTTTGTATACTAATTCTACAATAGAGATCCAAATATTGATATTTAATAGTATTCTGTTTGAATTTTACAACAGGCTAATTGTCAGTTATATTGACGGCTAAAATAAAGCGGGATAAATCTCCTGATTTTTTTTGGCACGATTTTTTCTATTTTTATCAGTGCATTATAACACACAGCGTACTTGAGTCCATTGATCAACATATTATTTCCTGTTGACGTCAGATTTAACAATTTAAATTTGGCGGTTTCCGCATTTATATTAGAGAGAGAGAGAGAGAGAGAGAGAGAGAGAGAGAGAGAGAGAGAG
>JAVBNR010000021.1:0-90031 GCA_031551395.1 Bacteroidales bacterium | reverse complement strand
TGAAATCTACAACTAAAGGATTATTGTTGCCCAATGTGGCATTGAATGCCGACTTGACACAATTTGTGTTGGATGGAGTCGCAAAACAGGATGAAGCCAAAGGGATGCTGGTTTATAACACGACCGATAATAAGATTTATTACTGGGATGGTGTAAAATGGAATCTTCTTTTAGGTACTGGCGGTTCTTCGGTCGAAGAACCTACTATAGCTACAGTCGAGTGCGCCGGCTTAACGTTTATGAATCGCAACTTGGGCGCCGATCCTACTGCTGATCCCAATCCATCATCTTACAATGCAGGAACAGATGCTTTCCCTACCGGCTCCTTGAACGGTGATTATTACCAGTGGGGGCGTAAAGCTGACGGTCACCAGAAATGGAACAGTCCAGTCGTAGCCGGCTCGGTCTCAACGACTGATGGTAATGGTCAGGTTCCTAGTTCGGATCTTACCCATTTCGGTAAATTTATAACTAATTCAACACCTCCTTACGGTTGGCGTACCAATAAAGATGACAACTTATGGAACGATACTCCAGCTGGCGGTCCTGGTAATCCATGCCCGACCGGTTTCCGTGTTCCTACCAAACCTGAGTGGGACGCTGTCCAAGCTGCTATAACTACCGCCAATCTGTCCGAAGTTCCGACAAAACATGGAATTAACGTCGGTTCAACAAGCCTCTTTCTGCCCGCTGCAGGGATCCGGTACAACAGTCATGGTGCGTTCAACTACGTGGGTTCCGCCGGCGACTATTGGAGTAGTACGGTTGCTCTGACGCCTGCCTACGGCCTGGTCTTCAGCAGTAGTAACAGCTACGTACACAGCTACAACCGTGCGTACGGTATGTCGGTGCGGTGTGTGAAGAATTGAAAATCGACGTAGTCAATTAATACGACTATTTGCTGATTCGACTAATTACCTGCGTGTATTGAAAGCACACAGGCTTGAATAACGATATCCCTGATTTATAGGGTTGAGAATCTCAACCCTATAAATTTAGAAAAAAGGTCAAGTTATTTAAATCGATTTAATAGATTGATAATTACATATTTAATTGGAAACATTCAAAAAGGATTCCGGGAAAATTCAGCAGAAAAAAGCAAAAAAACAGCTTGCAACCCTGATGGATAGACAAAAACAAGAAATCAACCCCTTTCATAATGAAAAAAGAAATGAAACACCTATTATTAGCAACATTATTGACCCTCACGGCGTTGAACACCTCCGCCGCCCGCCTTTCCGGCAGCTACGGTGGTCGCCAATGCCCTAAATTCTATATCGGCCTCTATCACAACGGCCGGTTTGAATGCATCGACAGTGTCACAGTCGACTCCGCCGGCCAATTCTCCATCTCTTTGCCCGACAATCGTCGGGGAATCCTGCGCATCGCCTGTCACAACGACAAAAACGCAAGCGATGCCTTAAACAAAGCCGATAACACCAGCAGTTTACAATTCATCTATGACGGACAGGACATTGTCTATGAAACCTCCTGGCGTTGGCACAACAGCGAAGATTACCTCCGGGTGCTTGAAGGAGGAGAAACAACCAAACTCGTCGGTTTGCAGGTTCAAAAACAACAACAATTGTATGAACATTTGTCTGCATTGGAATCCGTTTTGGATAAAACCGACCGAAGTTCGGCGTTTTTTTCTACTGTGGATACGGAATACACCGAAACCATTCGGAAATACAACCAGGAATTACAAAACATGCAAGCTGCAGCCGTTCCGGGTAGTATGTTTGCCACGGTGTTGAGCTGTCTCCAGGAGCCGGAAGCCCCTTCCGGGCTGCAAAGCGAGCAGCGGGTCGACTGGTTGCGCAACCATTTGTTCGATCGCGTTGATATAAATAACTATTTAGTATATAATTCCCCGTTTTTCACGAATCGTTTGCGCCAGTATCTGTATCTCTGGCAGCCCAAAGGCGTTGTATCAGAGAGCGAAATCAAAGCTTCTCAGGCAGAAGGTATCCGGTTGTTGAAAGAAAAAGTGCAGACCTCTGCGCCGAAAATCGGGCAGGCCTTGGAGCAATGTCTATCGGAAATAACAGAAAATTGAACTTATGTTCGGCGTAGTCTGTGACTATGTCGTGTTTAGTAGTTGAAAACTACGACTTTGTCAAACGAAGTCTGGAAACTTCGCTTAACATGAAAAAAAGGCTGTTTATCTTGATGATAAACAGCCTTTCCGTTATAATAAAAAATTATTATCCGTTTACTTTAGCCATATGAGCAAGTAAATCCAACACTTTGTTTGAATATCCCCACTCGTTGTCATACCAGCTAACCACTTTAACGAAAGTCGGACTCAACTGGATACCAGCCTTTGCATCGAAGATGGAAGTACGAGCATCGCCGATGAAATCACTGGAAACAACTTCGTCTTCAGTATAACCCAGGATACCTTTCAATTCGCCTTCTGAAGCAGCTTTCATTGTCTGGCAAATCTCTGCATAAGTCGTTTCTTTAGCCAAACGAGCAGTCAGGTCAACAACAGAAACATCCAACGTAGGTACGCGGAATGCCATCCCTGTCAATTTACCATTCAATTCGGGAATGACTTTACCCACCGCTTTAGCAGCACCTGTAGAAGAAGGGATGATGTTACCTGCAGCAGCGCGTCCGCCTCTCCAGTCTTTAGCCGAAGGAGCATCCACTGTTTTTTGAGTATTGGTTGTCGCGTGAACCGTAGTCATCAATGCTTCAACAATGCCGAATTTATCGTTCAACACTTTAGCGATAGGAGCTAAACAGTTGGTCGTACAAGAAGCATTAGAAACATATTGTTCTCCTTTGACGTATGTTTTTTCGTTCACACCGCAAACAAACATTTTGGTGTCGTCTTTGGAAGGACCTGTCATCACAACATATTTTGCACCGGCATCAATGTGTCCTTTAGCGGTGTCTTTAGAAAGGAATAAACCGGTCGATTCGACCACGTATTCGGCACCGATTGCACTCCATTTCAAATCGGCAGGATTTTTTTCAGCAGTTACACGGATCACGTTTCCGTTCACGACCAATTGTCCGTCTTTCACAGCCACTTCGCCCTTGAATTGTCCGTGAACAGTGTCATAGCGCAACATATAAGCCATGTATTCCACATCAATAAGGTCATTAATACCTACAATCTGAATGTCATTTCTGCTTTGAGCAGCACGAAACACTAAACGACCGATACGGCCGAAGCCGTTAATACCAACTTTGATCATTTGAGATAATTTTTATAGTTAGAAAATAATTTATTCGAGTTTGGGTAGTAAATCCAATCTTTTTGCGCCACAAAATTACAAAATTATTTTTTTATTTCATACGATAATTTTTATTTTTTATCACGCTCTTTTTACTGTATGTTTCAATTACTTTGTATTTTAAATGCCTTGTTCTCTCCCTGCCTCTGTTAAACGTCTTCTCACACCTCTGTTAAACGTCCTCCCTGCCATGTTAAACGTCCTCCCCCTACCCCCTCCAGAGGGGGAGAGGATGACACACACACCAATATCCCTCCAGAGGAGGAGAGGCTGACGCACGCACCAATATCCCCCTTTGGAGGGGGCAGGGGGAGGATCTAAAAAGATTGAAACAATTTTTCAATTCAATAAACTTTTGGAAGTATTTAAACTAATTCGTAATTTTGTCAATAATTTCAATGATACAACATATTGAAAACTCAAGTTGTTCAACAAATTCATATTAATTAATCTCTTTATTAAAAAACTACCAGTATGGGAATGATGAAAGAATTCAGGGAATTTGCAATGCGCGGCAATGTGATAGACATGGCTGTGGGTGTTGTCATGGGAGGAGCTTTCGGTAAAATCGTAAGTTCTGTCGTTTCGGATGTTATTATGCCTCCAATCGGACTTTTAGTCGGCGGTGTCAATTTCACAGACTTGAAAATCATAATGAAAGAAGCGACAGTAGACGCTGCAGGCGCTGCAATCCCGGCCGTGACATTGAACTATGGAAACTTCCTGCAAACAATATTTGATTTTATAATCATTGCTTTCGCCATTTTCCTTTTTATCAAAGGGATTAACAGCTTCCGCAAAAAACAAGAAGCGGCTCCGGCTCCTCCAGCTCCTAGCAGAGAAGAAGAACTGTTGACGGAAATCCGGGACTTACTGAAAAAGAGTTAAGAACTAAGAACTAAAAACTAAAAGTCGGGGGATGAGATTGGCTTTCGAGCCATTCGAGTAACAGAAGAAACTCATATCCAGAGAAAGAAAATATTCGTCACAAACTCTTAACTTTTAGTTTTTAGTTCTTAGTTTTTAGTTAAAAAAAGTTTTTTTATTTTCTTGAGCGCAAAAACAATCGCTAAAGGTTTTATTCCTTTAAAAAACAACGGAACAAAATCCAATGCTTTATCTATCAAAGAGCTGACATGAGGAGAGATTCGTTTGCGGTCTTTCGATTCGAAAGAGGAAATGACCTGTTGAACCGGAGGAGGCAATTTGGATTTCACAGTCGATGCAACTGTTCCCATCAGCAGGGAGCCGATATTGCTTTGCAAATAGTCCCATTGCTCATCCAACCGTTGCAGAGAGGCATCCGCCTCTTTTTGCAAACGCATCTTTTCCAGATGCAACCGTTCTAATTCCGAACTTTTTTCAGACTTCTTTTCCATCATCATCATTCTTTATAAGTTCTTTCAAAAACACATCGACAATCTTGGCCTGAATCTTTTTCCGACAGGCGAACATGATTACCAAAAGAACCACGTAAATCAGTGTAACCACCGCCATACCGGCCGCTATACTGTGGAAAATCTCTCCAAGCCAGAAACCAAGAGCGAAGAAGAGAAAAAACAATGTAAAGAAAACGATCAATAAAACAGCCAGTCCGAATAACAAAACAGATGCCGTCACACTTGTCTTTTCAAACAAATCCAACCGCAAGATCTTCGCTTTGACAGTCAGATATGCCGTCAATTCTTTTTTCAATTCGGAAAACAACATCCCGAGATCTTTTTCCATGTAAAAAGTGATTTATGAACTAAACTTCTTCCACAGGCGGATTGCCTGCTTTCGTTCTCGAAATAGCCGATTGGGCAAGCGTGCTTACTTTATCCACAGCCGTATCCAATTCTTCTATTCCTTCGTTAATCACTTTACTGATCTTCTTTTTCGTTTTATCGACCGTCTCGCCGATCTTGCTTAAAAGCTCCTGCTTGTTGTCACAGGCCAGATAATAGCCAATAGCAGCACCCAAAGCGGCGCCCACAACAAGACCAATAACCAGTTTTGAATTGTCTGCTTTCATAGGAATTAACTATTAAAAAGTTCATTTCTTGTTTGAAACAAATTTATCTCACATTATGTTCCTCAAAAATACGATTTTTTTAAATGAATTGTATAATTTTGCAGTCAAATTTTACAACTATGCATGAAAAGATTATCATTTTAGATTTTGGTTCCCAAACGACTCAATTGATCGGACGCCGACTGAGGGAACTCAACACTTACTGTGAAATCGTTCCTTATAACAAATTTCCGGAAGGAGATCCTATGATTAAAGGCGTAATCCTTTCAGGAAGCCCATTCTCAGTCAATGACAAAGAAGCGTTCAAACCGGATTTGTCGCTGATCAGAGGTAAATATCCGGTACTCGGTATTTGTTACGGAGCGCAGTATTTAGCCTATTCATCCGGAGGAAAAGTGGAAAAAGGAGATTCCCGCGAATATGGGAGAGCCATCCTTTCCTATACTTGCAAAGATGATCTTTTATTCAAAGGTGTAAAAGAACATTCGGAAGTCTGGATGTCGCACGGAGATACGATCACGACCCTCCCCGAGCATTTTCGGATCATTGCCGAAACAGCTGATGTCAAAGCAACGGCCTACAAAATCGACGGGGAAAAAACCTGGGGAGTACAATTCCATCCGGAAGTGTTCCATTCGGAGTGCGGAACGATTATCCTGGATAATTTTTTAAGTATTTGCGGAAAAACAAAAGACTGGACACCGGCTTCATTTATCGAAACCACTGTTACCGAACTCAGAGAACAGCTGGGGGATGACAAAGTGATTCTGGCGCTATCCGGAGGAGTGGATTCATCGGTTACGGCCATGCTGCTCAATAAAGCCATCGGAAACAACCTGACTTGTATCTTTGTCGATCACGGATTGCTTCGCAAAAATGAATTCCAGAACGTACTCAACGATTATGAGCACCTGGGACTGAATGTCAAAGGAATAGACGCTAAGGATCACTTCTACAAAGCTTTGGCCGGAGTCGACGACCCCGAAAAGAAACGTAAAATCGTCGGAAAAGGATTTATCGACGTGTTTGACGCCGAAGCTCACAAAATAAAAGACGTCAAATGGCTGGGACAAGGAACGATTTATCCGGATATCATTGAATCGTTATCGATCACGGGTACCGTCATCAAATCTCACCACAATGTCGGAGGACTGCCCGAAAAAATGAACCTGAAACTGGTCGAACCGCTTCGCCTGTTGTTTAAAGATGAAGTGCGCCGGGTAGGACGCGAATTAGGCATGTCGGCCAACCTCATCAACCGTCATCCGTTTCCGGGACCCGGATTAGGAATCCGCATCCTGGGAGAAATAACTCCGGAAAAGGTACGCATCACACAAGATGCGGATGAAATCTTTATTCGTCATCTTCGTGAATGGAATTTGTACGATAAAGTGTGGCAAGCCGGAGCAATCCTATTGCCGGTACGCTCTGTCGGTGTGATGGGAGACGAACGTACCTACGAAAACACAATCGCATTGCGCGCCGTGACATCGACCGATGCCATGACTGCCGATTGGGCTCGCCTGCCCTATGATTTCCTGGCCAAAGTGTCCAACGAAATCATCAACAAAGTGCGGGGCGTGAACCGGGTCGTGTATGACATCAGCTCCAAGCCGCCGGCAACAATCGAGTGGGAATAATGACAAAAATCGGGCGACAGCTGGTTCTGCTGGTCATAGTACTCAGTTTGTTTTCTTGTCGGAAAGAAACGGATTATTATCTTTCGCAAGGCCAGATTTTCCATACCACCTATCATATTAAATATCAATATCAAGAACCGCTCGGACAACAGATCCAGGCGGTTCTTGACAGTTTTGACCTGTCGTTGAACCCGTTCAACAAAGAATCGATCATCTCCAAAGTCAACAACAACCAGGAAGTAGATGCAGACGATTGGTTTATCGCTGTTTTCAATAAAGCCCAAGAAGTCTCCGAAGCATCGAACGGGGCTTTTGATATTACCTGCGCCCCATTTGTCAACCTCTGGGGATTCGGATTCAGTCGTGCCGACAGCGTAACACCGGCAATCATCGATAGCATGAAAGCGTATGTCGGATACCGGAAAGTCCGGCTGAACGGACGAAAAGTCATCAAAGACGATCCCCGTATCTTACTGAATGCCTCGGCCATTGCCAAAGGCTATTCCTGTGACGTAGTCGCTCAATTACTTGATTCATATGGTATTGAAAACTACATGATCGAAATTGGAGGAGAAGTGCGCGCTAAAGGTAAAAATCCCCACGATACCTGCTGGAGAATTGAAATTACCCAACCCGACGATGATCCGAGCGGCTTACAAAAAGAACGGCAGGAAATCGTACAAATAAGCGATTTATCCCTGGCTACTTCCGGGAACTACCGTAATTTTTACATCAAAGAGGGGAAAAAATATGCGCATACCATTGATCCGACGACCGGTTATCCGGCTGAACAAAACCTATTGAGTGCGACAGTCATTGCGAAGGACTGCATGACGGCCGATGCTTATGCGACTGCTTTTATGACCATGGGACTTGAAAAAGCGTGTGTATTGGGAGACCGGATTCCTGATCTGGCCTACTATTTCGTGTACAGCGACGAGAACGGGAACCATCGGGTTAAAATGTCTTCCAACATGGAGTCACACCTTGTCCGGAAAGAAGATTAAAGCTGTTTATCCCTATCATTCGTGATGATAAGGCTCTTTATTCAGAATAGTCATCGCCCGGTAGAGCTGCTCCACAAAAATCAGACGGATCAGTTGATGTGAAAATGTCATTTTAGAAAGAGAGATCTTTTCCTGGGCCATCTCATCAACTGGAGGCGAAAATCCGTAGGCCCCTCCTACTATAAATACCAATTGCTTGGGCACCGTGTAAGTCTTTTTCTCCAGATAACCGGCAAAACCGACTGAAGTATATTCTTTTCCGTGTTCATCCAGCAAGACGACATAATCGCCCGGCTGTAAAGCCTTCAATAACAATTCGCCTTCTTTTTCCTTGACCTGATCAAAAGAAAGATTTTTGGCATTTTTAAGTTCCGGAATCACTTCCAGCTCAAAGGGGATATAATGTTTCAATCGGGAAATAAATTCATCCAAGCCCTTCTGAACAAAGTCCTGAGTTGTTTTCCCGATAACCAGAAGTCGGATTTTCATACAACGGGTATCAAGGTTTAGAAGAAGAATCGAATGAAAAGGTCGCCAGGACTGCTTTATGGTCAGTCGGCCAGGTTCCGGAACCGATTTCCGTACGTTCAGACTCTTTAACCCTTTGGCTGCGACAGATAGAACCTTCCGGCCCCCAGACCACCACATCATCCAGATGTAAATCCGGTGCAGGGGAATAATAGATAAAATCGATCCGCTCCCGCTCATCGGCTTCCGGCGCCCATGTCAGTTTAGACACAGGAGCTCCTTCACAATCCGCAGGGTAAGTAATTCCCGGATTCAACAGAGGATCAGGATATCGGACGCGATAAGCATCTTTATATCCGGCTTTCTCCATCAACAAACTGACAGTCCAGGGGACAATCAGTCCCTGCCGGTCGTACTCATTTTTAGTCGCTTCCGTCCAATCCAAATGAGACGGTTCATTGAAATCGCCGCCAATAATCACAATCCGATGCACCTTTAAGTCCTTTTGAGCCTCATCGATAAAACGAAGAATCGCATCATCGCGCTGCGAAGCGGTATTGTCCATCAAAATACTATCCATATCGGTCATCAGAGGACGTTTCTTCCAGGTCGTACCGCTGTACCCCTTGATATCGTAATAGGTACAATTCAAATAATCCAGATGGGCGGTATAGAGCGCTATCTCCCGATGATCGACTTGAATCACCGCTTTATAAACACTGCCATGATCTCCGTTTTCAGGAAACACAGTCAGACTGTCGATGATCGGATAACGGGATAAAATCCCCGAATCATAGCTGTAAAAAGAATAAAAAGTCTCTCCTTTTTGTTTCAGCGATTCGACAATCCGATCGCAAAAACGGGTATTTTTGTAATTCCTGACCTCACTGAATGTAATCAAATCAGCTTTAGAGGCCAATATCTGTTCGACAATTCCATCATATCCCCCGGGAACGGATGTCCCCTCCTGCCATATATTAAATTGTAAAACCCGGAATACGAACGGTTTTTTATTTTTAGATGATGCCGCATTCGAACAAGAAGCGAGCACTAAACAGGTCATTACCAAATAAATAAATTGTTTCATCCGTTGACTTTTTTATCATTTATGATCAATGTGGAAGGCATCCATTGCAAAGCTTCTTTTTCCTTGTCAAAAATAGCCATCCAGGCTGTATAACTGATCAACATAAAGTTGTTTTTCATCAGTACGTCCATCGACAACTCCGGCCGGCTGACTAAAGATGCATTTTTGTTTTCAATCAGAAAGTTTTTGACCCGGCTGTCTGCCGTTTTATTCTTAACGATCTCATTGCCGAGTTCATGCAAGCAGACAATCGCTTCATTGGAACGGATCAGGTTCAACGCATAATCCAAAAGGAAAACATCCTGAGGCGTCTCCAAAACCAGGACGACTTTAGTTGCTTTTTCAAAATCCCGGTTTATAAAAATGCCGACAGGCGCCTGGGCTTCTCCAATGAAAAAATGGGTTTTATCTTTCAATAAATCGCCGGGATAAAACCAGGATTGCGGGGCTTTTATCTTCGAAAAGTATTTCTCATAATAAGCCTCACGGTGCTTCGCCGCCTCGATATCTTCCGGAAGTGTAGACATAGCAATCCCTGCTCCGACCAATAGGAAGTCATACCCATTATTATTGACGACATCCACAATTTCCTGGCTGGCGTCGTTGGTAATATCATAGCGAGTATGAACATCCACTCCCAGCGCTCTGGCCTCATCCAAGATCGGCTCAAAACTTTCCGCTTCAAAGTTTTCCGTATACATCGGATTGATTTCCGTGCCCACCGTCAAATGCAACGCGGTTACTTCCAGAGGAACTTTCCCTTTAGAAAAAACCTGATTGGCGACATCCAACAGGATTTTTCCGCTGGCAGCCCGTCCAAAAGACAATAACACACGGAATTTCCCGGTAACGGCCGATATCGTCCGGGAAAGGGTCGCCTCCTTTTTACGATAACAAAAATCTATGAAATTCAATAGCGGACCGGTCATCATTGTTGTAACCAGCGCCATCAGTACCAACATAACAAAAATAGCAGGCGGCAGAATGCCCATTTCATACCCGATAGTCAATATAATCAGCTCCATCAGTCCCCGGGTGTTCATCAAAGCGCCCAGCGACCAACTGTCTTTCCACGATTCTCCCGCCACCTTGGATGCCACGGCAGTCCCTACCACTTTACCGACCACAGCAACGGCAATAATGATCAAACAGATCATCCATTCTTCTTTGGTTCCGATCAGTCCGATTTGTGTTTTTAGTCCGGTAGATACAAAAAACAAAGGCAGAAAAATCGATAAGGCCACATCCTCCACTTTTTCGGTCATGATTTCACGAAACCTCGGGTTGGCAGGCATAATGACCCCGGCCATAAACGCCCCGAACAAGGCATGTATCCCTAAAGTCTCCGTGATATAAGCAGATATGATCAATATCAGCAACATAAAAGCGACAATGGTTTTGGTTATGACCTCCTTGTTCTTGTAGATGTTCCCGATTATATTCAGGAAAGGCCTGACAACAAAGAACATGAATACTAAGAACAATGCGGCGAATAAAACCGTATAAATCGCTCCAAGGTATGTTCCGGATTGAGCGATAGCAATGACGACAGCCAGCAAACACCAGGCCGTGAGGTCTCCATTGGCCGCACTGGCCAGAGAAAGCGTACCTAAATGGGATTTAGTCAATCCTTTCTCCTGGATGATGCGCGCTAATACGGGAAAAGCCGTGATACTCATGGCGATGCCGATAAACAAAGCATAGGAGACAAACGGCGTTGTCTGGGATGCATATTGCGGATAAGTCCAAAAAGCGACCAACATCCCGCAGAAAAACGGGACAACGATACTGGCATGGCTGATCAGGATCGTTTCATTTACTTTTTTCCTGACCTCTGAGATGTCCAGTTCCATCCCGATGACAAACATAAATAAAATCAAACCGATCTGGCTCAATATGTTAATGTTTCCCAACGACTCGGGAGAGAAAAGGAATGCCGAAACTTCAGGTAAAAAGTGCGCCAACACCGAAGGCCCCAGCACAATACCAGCCACAATCTCCCCAATGACAGACGGTTGCTTCATCTTCATAAACAACCATCCGAAAATACGGGCGACAAACAAGATCGCAATCACTTGCAACAGAAGCATGGCAACCGGTGTCCGGATGTTATTCTCTAATCCCTGTGAAAAGATGGAAAAACCCTGGGCGAATATTCCATGGGGATTCTCAACCGCCGAACGCGAAGGAAAAGCATGATCGAAGCGATCTCCCATTTTAACAATACCATACATCAACGCTCCAAAAAACAGGAGCATGGTAACATAAAAAGTGAAATTTTTAGCGCCTTTCCCCATCCGATGCAGGTTTTATGAATGTGCAAAGATAGCATTTTTCCATTAAATTTGTTTTTTTTCTTGACGTTAAAAATAAAAGTGTAACTTTACAAAGATTTTATTCGTTTTATTTTAATTTTACAGAACAATATCCGGTAAATTTATCATATAAAAGACAAAAATATAAAATTATGATTATTGGTTCATTAAAAGACAGTGCCCGCTACGAGTCACTGAATCCTTATTTCAAAGAGGCATTCGATTATCTGAAAAAACTGGATTTCAAAAACTTAGAAAAAGGAAAAATCATTTTAAAGGAAGATGCGCTTATTGTCAACATGAACGAATCTAAACTAAAAACATCCGATAACGCTCAACTGGAAGTGCACAACAAATACATCGATATCCAGCTTCCGGTATCCTGCGCTGAAACATTCGGATGGAAGTACCGGAGCGATTGCAAGGAAGTTACAGCTCCTTTCGATCCGGAAAAAGACATTGAGTTTTATGGAGATAAGGCAGATACTCTCTTTACATTACAGCCGGGCGATTTTGTGATTTTCTTCCCCGAAGATGCCCATGCACCCTGCATCGGAGAAGGAGATATAATGAAGATTATTATTAAGGTAAGTAAGTAATAAGTTTAAACTTTAAACTTGTTACTTTAAACTTTAAAGTTATTACTTTAAACTTTAAACAATGTTAAAGCTAATCCAGAATGATCCTTGGTTAAAACCATATGAAAACGCGATAAACGGACGTTATCAGTATTTCCTGGATAAAAAAAAGCAGTTGACTCCATCCGGAATCAGCTTGAGCGACTTTGCATCAGGTTATCTTTATTTTGGAATGCATCAAACGCCTGACGGCTGGATATTCAGGGAATGGGCGCCTCACGCCACGGAACTCTACTTAATCGGCACGTTCAACAACTGGCTGGAACAGGATGATTATAAACTGTCCCGGCTGGAAAATGGAGTGTGGGAAATCCGTCTTCCATCCGAAGCGCTACATCATGAAGATCTGTATAAACTGATGGTACATTGGGACGGCGGACGCGGAGAACGCATCCCAGCCTGGTGCCGAAGCGTTGTCCAGGACGAGCAGACCCATATTTTCAGCGCCCGGATCTGGGCTCCTGAAAACCCTTATCAGTTCAAACATAAAAAATACAGGCCGGAAACTTCGCCCTTACTTATATACGAATGCCACATCGGAATGGCAACGGAACAGGAAAAAGTAGGGAGCTACCGTGAGTTCAGAGAAAATATCCTTCCGCGGATTGCCTCGAACGGATACAATGCAATCCAGATCATGGCCATACAGGAACACCCTTATTATGGATCATTCGGGTACCATGTTTCCAGTTTTTTTGCGGCATCTTCCCGGTTCGGGACTCCCGATGAACTGAAAGAGCTGATCGACACCGCCCACTCTCTGGGCATAGCAGTCATCATGGATATCGTTCATTCTCACGCTGTTAAAAACGAATCCGAAGGACTCGGAAGATTCGATGGGTCTTACAATCAATATTTTCACAACAACGATAGACGGTTTCACTCGGCATGGGATTCACTGTGCTTCGACTACGGAAAAGATGAAGTCCTTCACTTCCTTTTATCCAACTGTAAATTCTGGCTTGAAGAATATCAGTTCGACGGTTTCCGGTTCGATGGCGTGACATCCATGCTATACTACAGCCATGGTCTGGGCGAAAATTTCACCAATTACGGAGACTATTATAACGGCCATCAGGATACGGATGCTATTTGCTATCTGACGCTCGCCAATGAATTGATCCATGAGCTGAATCCGAACGCCATAACCATTGCCGAAGAAGTGAGCGGTATGCCGGGACTGGCTGTAAGACCGGAAAATGGAGGATATGGATTCGATTACCGCATGGCGATGAATATTCCTGATTTCTGGATCAAAACACTCAAAGAAAAGAAAGATCAGGATTGGTATCCGACAGCGATCTGGTGGGAAACGACCAACCGACGGACCGATGAAAAAACGATCAGTTATGCCGAAAGTCACGATCAGGCTTTGGTCGGAGATAAAACCATTATCTTCTGGTTAGCCGATTCCGCGATGTACTGGCACATGAATAAAAACGACGGTAATCTAGCCATCGACCGGAGTATTGCATTGCATAAAATGATCCGGTTGGTAACAGCGAGTACCATCAACGGGGGATATCTCAATTTCATGGGCAATGAATTCGGACATCCCGAATGGGTCGATTTTCCCCGGCAAGGGAACGGGTGGTCTTATCAATACGCCCGGCGTCAATGGAGCCTGGCAGACAATCAGGAGCTTAAATACCACTATCTCGGCGATTTCGATAAAGCCATGATTAATACACTAAAAAGTATTGAAAATTTTCAAGAACTCCCTGTCGTCAAACTATGGGATAATGATGGAGATCAGATACTGGCTTTTCAACGCAAAGAGTTTATCTTTGTATTCAATTTCAATCCGGAGAAATCATTTACCGATTATGGGGTTCTGACAGAGAAAGGGGAATACCAAATAGTCCTCGACTCCGACAATCCTGAATTCGGAGGATTCGGACGAATCAACAACGAGATAACTTATTTCACGCATTTCGATCCGTTGTACAAAAAAGAAAATAAAGAATGGCTGAAGTTATATCTGCCTGCACGTACAGCGATCGTCATGAAGAAAATAAACAAACTAAAAAAATAAAAATCAACATGTATCCATTTATATTCGAACCGATTCTCAAATCCATTATTTGGGGAGGTAATCAGATTTGCACTTTCAAAGGGATCGAACCTCTTCAACAGGGCATAGGAGAAAGCTGGGAAATCTCTGATGTAAAAAACAACATTTCAGTAGTCGCGAATGGCGATCTGAAAGGAAAATCTTTGGATGATCTCATTCATACCTATGGAGAAAAGTTACTCGGAAAGAAAGTATTGCAACAGTTTGGAACAACGTTCCCTTTGCTTATCAAATTCATTGACGCCAAAGAGGCGCTGTCGATCCAGGTACATCCCAACGATAAACTGGCTAAAGAACGGCACAACTCTTTCGGAAAGACAGAAATGTGGTATGTGATCGATTGTCAACCGAACGCTTTTTTATATTCCGGATTTGCAAAGCCGCTAACTCCGGAAGAATATGTCAAAAGCCTGGAAAAGGATACATTCACAGACTATTTGGATAAACACGATGTTCATCCCGGAGATGTATTTTTTCTTCCTGCCGGTCGTGTTCATGCGATCGGAGCCGGTTGCTTCATCGCGGAGATTCAACAAACTTCCGATATAACTTACCGGATCTACGACTACAACAGGAAAAACGCTCAGGGAAATCCGAGAGAATTACATACCGATCTGGCCAAAGAGGCGATCGACTACACCATTTATCCCGAACATAAACTGAATTACCAACCGGTAAAAAATGAAGTTCAGAATCTAGTTCGTTGTCCGTATTTTACAACCAACCTCATCGAATCCGACCGGGAAGAGAAAAGAAATCTCACCGATCGGGATTCCTTTACCATATACATCTGCATGGAAGGACAACTGTCCATAACAGACAACAACGGACACATCCTCGATCTGAGACAAGGGCAAACGGCATTGGTTCCGGCAGCTACCGAATCAGTGTTCTTACAGACTCCAAAAAGTTTCAAACTACTGGAAACGTATATCGGATAATCTTTTTTTGTCTTATCAGACCATTTGTTCGATGTTCCAAACGTATGCGTGTAGCCCTTGAGCTTCAGTCTTCATGTCCAATTCATGAAGCCTCTGGAGGAGAGTCCCCACTTTTTCATCCGGAACAATTGTAATGATAGCCGAATTCATCGTAGGCCAGGCATGGTCTCCATAATGAGGTTCTCCTCTTTGGGTTCCACGCCCCTGGACGGTCTCCCATTGGGTAAAACCACGGATACTCAACTTATCCAGAATTTCAATAATACGTTCTTTATAGGCTTGATTGAAAGGAATAAATACAGATTTCATAAAAAAAAAGTTAAGAACTGAAAAAACTAAGAGTTAAGAGTTAAGAACTAAAAACTAAAAACGAAGAACTAAGAACTAAAAGTTAGGATAAGAGGGGCTTTCGAGTCATTCGAGTAACAGAAGAAACTCATACCCAGAGAAAGAGAATATTCGTCACAAACTTATAACTTTTAGTTCTTAGTTCTTCGTTTTTAGTTCTTAGTTCTTTTAACCGGATATATTTTCCGATGGTGTCTGCGTTTTCTGAAAACGCCATAACCTCCGAAAATAGAATAAAGAGCCGGTACGAGTATCAAAGTCAATATAGTAGAAAGAGTTAAACCTCCTACGATAGAGATACCCATGGGTTGCCACATGGCCGAACCTGTTCCGCGAGGGATAGCCAACGGAATCATACCTAACACGGTTGTTGCAGTAGTCATCAATACAGGACGTAAGCGAGAACGTCCTCCGGATACGACAGCCCGGTCGATTGATCGCCCTCGTTCGCGATTCAAGTTGACATAGTCGATCAATACAATTCCATTCTTTACAACGATACCGATCAACATAACCATCCCGATCATAGCCATCAAACTGACCGGTTGTCCGGTAATCGTCAAGGCCAGTATAACCCCGGCAAAACCAAACGGAAGTGAGAACATGATGATAAAAGGATATGTCAATGACTCAAACTGGGCAGCCATCACGATGTATACGAGCAGGACGCAAAGCAACATAAGCAGTACCAAATCGCCATACGACTCTTCCTGATCCACAATGGTTCCTCCCAATTGAATTCCCACGTTTCCGGGAACCAAACCTTTTTTCTTAAAGCTATCGATGACCGTATTCACGTTGGCAGCCACTTCGCTCAGCGCTTTACCATATAAACTTCCTTGTATCTTGATGATCCGCTGACGATTTTGCCTGTCTATCTGAGGAAGGGATTGTTTTTCGATGATTTTACCCAACTCTCTGACTTTAACCGGAGTCCCCATCGCATTGTATACCGTAATGTTTTCAATGTTTTTCAGATCTTCCCTGAATCTACGGTCATAACGTACGACAATGTCATATTCGTCTCCATCTTCACGATACTTAGATAAAATCAAACCATTGATGCGGTTCCGCACAAAAGAAGCAACAGTAGACGAATTCAAACCATTTTGCGCCAGTTTTTCCCGATCGAACACAATCTGATATTCGGAACGATAGTCCTGACGACTGAGTATCAAGTCCTTGTATCCATCCACTTTTTCCAGACTATCTTTAAGTAATTCTGCCAAACGGTCGGTCGCAGCCAGGTCATATCCGTAAATTTCTACATCCAATGTACTCGCTCCCGATCCCATCGCAGAGTTATCTCCTCCCGGACTCACTTTGAATTTATCAATTTCGGGCATTTCTTTCAGAAGATCGCGAATCCCTTCACTAATCTCATAAATCGTCCGGTCGCGGGTCTCCATGTCATCACAGGTAGCCGTAAAAGAAATGATGTTAGATCCTCCATCATCAAACACAGCAGCGAAGATGTTACTGTCATCCGCTTGTCCGAGGGTAAATCCGAGCGATTTTATTTCAGGAAATTTTTCTTTCAGTGATTTATAGATTTTTTGAGCTGTTTCCCGACTCACTTCAACCCGTGTTCCTGTCGGCAAATAAGCTTTAAACTCAATAAAACCATTGTCGGAAGGAGGCATGAAGTCGAATTTGATTCCGCTACTTACGACCAGACAAAGAACAAAAATACCCAAACAGGCAAACACCGTTTTCCATCGGTTCCTGACAGCTTTATTGATCAGTTTTTCATACCAGTCATCCAGTTTATCCAAAAAGCGGCTGATCGGTTTGTAGAGCTTATCGAATAACCGTCCCTGGGTATTCGTTTGTCGCAACAATTTAGCGCACATCATCGGCGTAAAAGTCAGCGCCGCAACAACAGAAGTCAGGATCATGATCGTAACCAGCCAACCCAATTGTTTGAACATCACGCCAGCCAAACCCGTAACCATGGTCAACGGGAAGAAAACGGCGACAATAGTAAGCGTAGAGGCAATAACGGCCACAGCAACCTCGTTGGTAGCATAGACAGAAGCTTCCTTAGGAGAACTTCCCCGTTCGATATGCGTAGTAATGTTTTCCAATACAACAATCGCATCATCCACAACCATCCCGATGGCTATCGAAATGGATGATAAGGAGATGATGTTGAGCGAACCTCCCGTCGCCATCAGATAAATAAACGAGACAATCAACGATATCGGAATCGTCAGGATAATAATAAATGTGGCACGCCAACGGCCCAAGAAGAAGATGACCACGATGACGACGAACAAAGCGGCAAATAAAATAGTCTCAGCCAACGAGTCGATCGACTGCTCGATATACTCCGAAGTGTCCCACATCAGATCCACTTTCACATCCGAAGGCAGTTCTTTCGCCAGTTCAGGCATCCTTTCGTTGACAGATTTCGCTATTTCTACGGAATTGGCGCCTGATTGCTTTTGAATGATGATCATTGCACTTTTTTGTCCTTCGGTAAAACTCTCCTGTACCCGTTCCTGAATCGAGTCATTCACAACAGCCACATCGCGCAGGTAGATCGTTTTATTACCGGTATTTCCGACAACAATATCCAGTAGCTCCGAACTTTGTTTGAATTCTCCTTCAACCCGAAGGGCATAAGTTTCCGTACCAATATCAAAATTTCCTCCGGGAACATTCATATTTTCAGCCGAAATAATCTGAGCGATCCGTTCCACCGTCAGGTTGTAAGCTTCCAGTTTTTCCGGCGATACATCGACCTGTACCTGGCGTTGAGGAGCCCCGGAAATGGTAACAGCCGCAATTCCTTTTACCCGGTTGAGAGGCGTCGCAATTTTCTCATCCAATATTTTATACAGCGCTTTTTCGCTCTTAGTGGCGGTAGCCGTATAAAACGACACCGGCATCATATCCATACTAAACTTGAAGATGATCGGATTTCCGGTCTCATCAGGCAAGCTGGAACGGACAAGATCCAATTTGTCCCTCACATCATTCGTTGCGGTATTAATATCGGTTCCGTAATTGAATTCCAACGTGATCAAAGACAAGTTATCTTTTGATTTGGAAGTCAGCTTTTTCAGATTCTCACAACTATTCAGTACATCCTCCAGGGGCCGTGTCACATTGGTTTCAATGTCCGAGGCGCTGGCTCCGGTATAAGCGGTAAGTACCGTCAATTGGTTGGTTTCTATTTCTGGGAACAGGTCAACAGCCAGCCGGCTGTAAGAGAAAAGCCCTATCACAATGATCCCGATAAAGATCAATACGGTTGTGATGGGTTTTTTGACCGAAATTTCATATATTTTCATACTTATTGCGTTTTTTCTTGATCTGTTTTTACTTTTAACGCTTTTACTTGATTATTTCAACGGCAACTCCGTCCACTAATTTTGTTTGTCCGGTAGTTACGACAACATCTCCAGGATTAATCCCGGAAAGGATTTCCCATTTATCGTTCAATCGTTGTCCCACCCGAACGGTGTTATATACCGCTTTTCCATCCACAACCGTGTACACGAAGCGGTCGTTGGATCCGGTCTGTTTAATGACGGATGCATCCGGAACAGTCACGTGCGGCATCTCTCCAAAATTGAATGCGACTCGGGCAAACATCCCCGGACGAACTTTCATTTGATTGTTAGGGATACTGATCTCACATCCGAATGTGTGAGTATTCGGATCAATGGTCGGATAAATCAGTTTCACTTTTCCCTGGAACGATTCGCCTTCGTATATATCTAACCGGATATCGACCGGCATTCCTACTTTCACTTTAGGGAAGAAAGTTTCGGAGATATAAACCAGGGCTTTAGCCGGATTCAATTGTTCTACGGTCAAAATCGGTTTTTGTCCGAAAACATCTCCGTTATCATAGTTTCTGGCTGTTATCGTACCGCTGATCGGACTGAGAAGCGCCGAATTTTCTTTCAGATTGGAAATCGCCGTACGCATCACATCGACCTGAGTTTTCATCTGATCCAGTTGTTGTTGGGAAACTCCACCCGATTTAAACAACTCCTGATAACGCTGGTAATCTTTTTCCAGGTTATTCAGTTGAACTTGTTGCTGATCGAGCGATGTGTTATCCATATCTACTAATTTTTGACCTTTGCTCACATAGTTCCCCACATCCACATATATTTTCCGTATCCGGGCAGGAATAGCCGGGGCTATCTGATTGACTATTTCTGCTTCTATATTAGCCGTGAACGTCTCTTGTTGTTGAATATTTTCAACTTGAGCCGTTTGTACGGTAACTTTGATTTTCTCTTCCGGAGTTGTTTCCGCCTTTTTTTCTCCACTACAAGCTCCCATTACTATGAATAATGCAAGAGTGGATAATTGAAGTAAATGATTTGCTTTCATACATGAATATTTATTTTTTTTATTTTATTTCCAATCCCAATGTTTTATCCAGGTCGGCTTTTGCCGCCAAATAATTATAAATAGCCTGATTAAAGGCTAGACTGGCTTGAGTAAGAGCCAATTGAGCATCATTGACTTCGAGTAAAGTCCCCAATCCGGTATCATAACGTTTTTGAGCGATACTATATCCTTTTTTCGCCTGATTCACAGCATCTTTCGTAGACATGACCTGCTCCACGGAGTTCGTCATACTGTTGATGCCGTTATTAACAGCCAATTGTAAATTCCGAACCAGGTCTTCCCGCTGCCAGTTCATCTGCATCAATGTGATTTGCGACTGTTTGATGTCGGAACGTTTCCTGAATCCGTCAAAAATCGGAATAGCAACTGTCAAACCCACTGTAGAATAAGGATTCCATTTATAATCTCCGAACTTAAAATCATTATTCATTGACATATACATGTAATTACCCGAAATAGACACAATCGGCAGGTATTGCGATTTATACAATTCGATTGTCTTTTTTACCTGCGAAGTCTGTATATCGAATTGCTTCAAATTTGAATTATTCGTCAATGAAGTATCGACATTCAGAATCTCTTTATAAAGATCTTCCTCATAATCTTTCAGACTCCCTAATGCTGCAATCGGTTGATCCATATTGATTCCCATCAACGCTTTAAGAGATAAAGAGGCGAGGCTCAATGCATTTTCAGCCTGAATCATATTGGGTTTTACGTTCTTAACCCGGACATCCGCACGAATCAAATCGAATTCAGATGCAATCCCCTGATCGTATTTATTTTTAATATCATTATAATTCAGTACCGCATTATCGTAACTTTCCTTAAATACATTGTATGCATCCTGAGCCATAAGGACACCATAAAATCCTTTCCGCACAGCATTGACCATGTCGATTTTGGAAGAACGCGCTTTCTCAACGGCCAGTTCCACATCCAGACCGGTTATCTGGAGGTTTTTCCAGAGAGTGGGTACCACCACCGGCCAATTGAGGTTAAACCCTCCCGACCAATTGTTGTCGCGTCCGACTTCAAAACCTTCATCTGAGGCTTCCGGAGCCGGAGGCACATTGGCATAGGCCTTGGCAATATCCTGACCCACCGTTCCCGGAACATATCCCGGAACGGTTTGAAATGTATTTTCAAGACCTTCGATCATAGGCGACATAACCGGCTGTAACATGGAGGTCATGTCAAATGCGCCATCCATATACATGATCTGTTTTTGTATGGTTCGGGTATACTGTCCGACGGCATCGATCTGTGGGTACAAAGAAGATTGCACCGATTTCCGGGCGTACTTCTTTTTCTCAATTTCCAGGTCCGAAACTTTGATGGTCGGATTATTTTTCAATGCAACATCAATCGTATTTTCAAGCGAAAGTGTCATTGGAGCCAGCGTGTTCCCATCTGTTTGAGCCTTTCCGAGCAATGGAGCTAAAGCAATCATCACAAGACTCATTTTTTTGACTAATCCTATCTTCATATTTTTCTTCTATTTGTTTTCTTCTTTTATATTTAATTTGGCTATAAACTCCTCTATCTTTATATTTCCCTTCGGTGTAGCAATTCCCCTGGTAAAAGTAAGAATGATCGCTTCCATGAAATCTTCGAGCGGGAATCGATCTGTCGGCATAAAATTTTCTTCCATCAACATCTTAAATTGGGATTTCAATACCCAGATCAGAATTTCAAAATTAAGATCGGCTCTCATCAAGCCTTGCTCCACCCCTTTTTCGAATAATGGAATAAACGTATCGACATCTCCTTTTTGTTTTTCCTCAATTATTTTATATAACCGGGGATGATATTTTCGCAGGTCGTAAATAACCGACTTATTCATATTATGCACATCTTTAAGATGTTTCGAATAGATCAGCAACATCGTATCGATGACATTATCCGAACGACGTAAAAGGTCTTCCATCTCCATATCTGCCCGAACAATCTCTTTGTTCAAACAGGCTTCCAACAGCTCTTCCTTATCTTTAAATACCTGATAAAGAGTCCGTTTAGATATACCCAAATGGTTGGCTATATCCGACATGGTAATGCTTTTTATTCCTTTGTGAAAGAAAAGGTTAGAAGCTTCTTTAATAATCCGGTCGTTCAATTCCATTCAAAACAAAATAAAAAAAAAGCTCCGAAAAGTATTTTTCGGAGCTGCAAAGGAAATGAAAACTTTTGAAACAAAAAAAGTTTTCAGGTTTTCATTATTCTAATTAACATAAATTAACATTACCCGCATTTGGTATTGCCGCAACTGGAGCACCTCAAGCATCCTTCCTGATAGACCAATGTCTCATTGCCGCAATTCGGGCATCTCTGGCCTTTTGCTTCGGCACCATCGGAAACATATTTTTTCAATGCTCTTTCCACACCGTTTTTCCAGGTATTAATAGACTCATCATTCAGTTCCAATCCCTGAACAAGTTTAATAACCTGATCGATAGGCATTCCATACCTCAATACTCCGGAAATCAATTTAGCGTAATTCCAATATTCCGGATCGAATTTATCCGATAAGCCTTCAATCGTCGTTTTATATCCCCGTTTATTCGTATATTGGAAATCATAACGCTTATTTCCATGCTCATCCATATTTTTAATAATCGAGCCTTTGGTCAGATTTTTAGGTAAGAAAATACCTTCATCTTCATCATTGATACCCGTAAAGATTTCATACGGACGATCGTTGACCAGACCGATAAAAGCGATCCATTTTTCTTTATTATTCTGGAATTTCACGATGTCGGCATCCAGTTCGCGCGGACGTTTAGCCAGAATAACGGGAGTTTCGATGCAATTGCAATCTTTTTTCTTCTTTTCTTCAGGAGACAGAAGAACCCCGCTCCGGGAGCCGTCGCGATAGACCGTACAACCTTTACATCCTGACTTCCAGGCTTCCACGTAGAGTTGATTGACCAATTCTTCATCCACATCTCCCGGCAGGTTGATCGTTACGCTGATGGAATGGTCTACCCATTTTTGAACGCGTCCTTGCATCTTCACTTTCTGCATCCAGTCCACATCATTCGAAGTCGCTTTGTTATACGGAGATTTAGCGATCAAATCATCAAGCTCTTCCTGCGTATAATGCTTGGCGGTCGGATAACCATTCGCTTCCATCCAGGCAACGAATTTATGATGGAACACTATGAATTCTTCCCAGGAATCTCCGCTCTCGTCAGTAAAATCAACTTTGACGGAAGTGTCGTTCGGATTCACTTTACGGCGACGCTTATAAACCGGGAGGAAAACAGGTTCGATACCCGAGGTGGTTTGTGTCATCAGGCTTGTCGTTCCGGTCGGAGCAATAGTCAAACAGGCGATATTTCTCCGTCCGAATTTTTTCATCTCTTTGTATAACTGAGGGTCCGCTTCTTTCAAACGATTAATGAAAGGATTCTTCTCTTCCCGTTTGGCATCGTATATCTCAAATGCGCCGCGTTCTTTAGCCATCAGCACGGAAGAAGCGTAAGCAGCCAATGCCAGTTCTTTATGCAAGTTTTCAGAAAATTCGGTTGCATCATCCGAACCGTATGTCAGTCCGAGAGCGGCAAGCATATCTCCTTCAGCCGTGATCCCGACTCCGGTTCTCCGGCCTTGCAATGTCTTTGTTCGGATTTTTTGCCACAACGCTCTTTCCGAAGATTTCACTTCTTCGCTTTCAGGGTCGGAATCGATTTTAGATAAAATCAAATCGATCTTTTCTGTTTCCAGATCAATGATATCATCCATAATCCGCTGTGCCAAAACCACATGCTTTTTAAATAAATCAAAATCGAAACGAGCTTTGGATGTAAACGGATCGACCACATAAGCATACAGGTTGATCGCCAACAGGCGACAACTATCATAAGGGCAAAGCGGAATTTCCCCGCAAGGATTCGTGGAAACGGTACGAAACCCAAGGTCGGCATAACAATCCGGCACAGACTCCCGAAGAATCGTATCCCAGAACAAAACACCAGGTTCTGCCGATTTCCAGGCATTGTGTACGATCTTTTTCCACAATTCTTCCGCATCTGTTTCCTTGACATAATAAGGATCTTCCGAATCAATCGGATATTGTTGATAATAAGGTCTGCCGTTAATCGCACATTCCATGAATTCATCATCGATTTTCACGGAGACATTCGCACCGGTCACTTTCCCTTCTGTCATCTTAGCATCGATAAACGACTCCGAATCAGGATGCTTGATGGAAACACTCAACATCAAGGCTCCTCTTCGGCCATCCTGAGCCACTTCTCGGGTCGAATTAGAATAACGCTCCATGAATGGAACCAATCCGGTAGAAGTCAGGGCGGAATTTTTTACGGGAGACCCTTTCGGACGGATATGCGACAGGTCATGCCCTACTCCACCGCGACGCTTCATCAGTTGCACCTGTTCTTCATCGATGCGAATGATGGCTCCGTAGGAGTCTGCCAGGCCATCCATACCGATAACAAAGCAATTAGACAGTGACGCGATCTGGAAGTCGTTTCCAATCCCGGTCATGGGACTTCCCTGCGGCACAATATATCTGAACCGATCGAACAATTCAAAAAGTTCTTTTTCGGACAATGGATTTGTATATTTCTTTTCAATCCGGGCAATTTCGTTTGCCAAACGCCAATGCATATCTTCCGGCGTTTTTTCAAAAATATTTCCGTAAGCATCTTTTAAAGCGTACTTGTTCACGAAAACTTTTGCAGCCAGTTCGTCGCCGGTAAAATAATCAAGAGAAGCGTTATAAGCTTCTTCAAAAGTGTAGCTTTTCTTTTTCACAACTTAATTAATTAATCCGTGTTTATATCTATGAATAATTTTTCTTTGAAATAAGATTGCAATATTAATCAATCATTTTAAATAACACAAATAAAACAGATTTTATTTATTAACAAATTTAAAATTTTCCAAAAATTTAATCAAATATCTATTTATTAATATTTTATTTTTTTCAAAAGAACAAAAAATTTTCCAAAATGATATTTTTATAAAAAAACTGGTTTATACGAATAATTCTAATAGAATAAATATTGAAGCAGTGGAATTTTCCAAATAAGTCACAATTTCAAATAATAATCAACAAAAATTAAGCCAAAAAAGCTAAAATTACACCTCATTTATATTTTTTTTCTGTCTTTTTGTGCAAACCTCTCTTTTTTAATTATATTTGTAGTGATCAAAAAAAACAATGATATACGTATGAAAATAGCTCAAATTTTATCCGTTCTGGAAGAATACGCTCCTCTTCCTTTGCAAGACAGCTTTGATAACGCCGGTTTGCAAATAGGCGACACGTCCCAACCGGTAACAGGCATCTTGCTATGCCTGGATGTCACGGAAGAAATTATCGACGAAGCGCTCGAACTGGAATGCAACCTGATCATTTCTCATCATCCGCTGCTATTCAAGCCTCTCAAGTCCATTACGGGCAAGACTTACATCGAAAGATGCGTGGCTAAGGCCTGCAAACACAATCTAACCATCTATTCCGCACATACCAATCTGGATAATGCACAAGGCGGCGTCAGTCACAAGATCGCGGAAAAGATCGGCCTCCAAAACATCCGGATCTTAAGTCCCCAAAAAGATAACTTGTTGAAATTATCCACATTTGTCCCGCATTCGCATGCCGACATTGTTCGCAACGCCTTGTTCAATGCCGGAGCCGGACATATCGGCAACTACGATCAATGCAGCTTCAACCTCAACGGAGAGGGTACTTTCCGCGCTCAAAGAGGGGCAGATCCTTATGTCGGAGAACCGGAACAATTCCATGTCGAACCTGAAGTAAAAATAGAGACCATCCTCCCATCCTACAAAAAGACAACCGTACTCAGAGCGTTGCTAGCCTCCCACCCGTACGAAGAACCGGCATACGACTTCGTTCCGCTGGCCAACGAATGGAATTTTGCCGGAGCTGGCGTAGTCGGAGAATTACCCCTGCCCGAAGATGAAGCTTCATTTCTACACCGGTTGAAACAATTATTTCAGCTACAATCGCTGCAACATTCGACTCTCAGAGGAAAAGAAATACGGGAAGTCGCCATCTGCGGAGGAAGCGGCGCATTCCTGCTCCCGGAGGCCATGGCTTACGGCGCGGACATATTCATCACAGGAGAAGCCAAGTACAATGACTATTACGATACGGGAAACCGGATCTTGTTAGCCGTGATCGGACATTATGAATCTGAAATATGTACAAAAGAATTATTTTTTGATATTATTACAAAAAAAATTCCTAACTTTGCCATCCATTTTTCAGCATTGAATTCAAATCCGGTAAAATACTTATAATCAATATGGCAAAAGAGAAACAAATAAAAGAGAAACAAACAACAGAAAAAGATTTGTCGGTTGAGCAGAAACTGAGTAATTTGTATCAGCTTCAAACCATGTTGTCGGAAATTGACAAAATCAAAACACTCCGGGGAGAACTTCCTCTGGAAGTGCAAGATTTGGAAGACGAAGTGGCAGGGCTGCAAACCCGGATCCAAAACTTCCAACTAGACTCCAAAGATATTGAAGCGGCTATTGGTCAGCAAAAAATCAAGATTACCGATGCGAATGCATTGGTAGCAAAATACAAAGAACAATTAGATAACGTTCGTAATAACCGCGAATTCGACAGCTTATCGAAAGAAGTCGAGTTCCAGGGACTGGAAGTGGAATTAGCAGAAAAACGCATCCGGGAGTTTACTGCCGAATCAAAACAGATTGTCGAAGAAATTCAAAAATGTAAAACTTTACTGGAAGAGCGCCAGGCTGATTTGAAGTCTAAAAAAGAAGAATTGGACGAGATCGTTTCGGAAACAAAAATCCAGGAAGAACAATTGCGTGAAAAAGCAAAACAGATTGAAACAACAATCGAACCTCGTTTGCTCTCCGCTTTCAAGCGGATCCGCAAAAGCGCCCGCAATGGTTTAGCTGTCGTTTATATCCAACGGGATGCCTGCGGTGGTTGCTTCAACAAAATTCCGCCTCAAAGACAATTAGACATTAAACTGCGTAAGAAAATCATCGTTTGCGAACACTGCGGACGGATCATGATCGACCCCAAACTCGCAGGAGTTGAGTGAGGCAAGAACTAAGAACTAAGAACTAAGAGTTTTAATTCTTAGTTCTTAGTTATATCATGCGATATTTGACTCATGCCATCATTCTTTATCCACCTTTCCCATTCCGTTCAACCGCACACTCTTTGTCACAGGTTCACTCTTATAGGTAATCTGGCCAATACCCTCCACCGACGCATCCAGCGATTGAACCGGATGACAAGAAATCGCTCCGACTCCGTGCAGGATAGCTACAACAGTATTGGTTTCCAGATTCAATGCTTTAATTCTTCCCGCTCCTTTTAATTTGAGGTTTGCTTCAGATGCTTTTCCGGCGACTTCCAAGTTGCCGACACCTTCCAGATCGGCATTAAAATGCGTGCAATAAAGACTATCGGCATGGAAATTTCCGGCGCCATCTATCTCGACATAAAAACGATCTGTTTCTAACTTTCCGGGTGCTGTTATATTTCCTATCGACTCGACTTCAACACCTCTAATGTCACGAGCTGTTACTTTAATCACGATGTTGCTTTTAGGATTTAACCGGTAATCGTCTTTTACAAAAAATTTCAATTTATGTTCAGACACACGCCAGGCTATTTTATCGAGCAGATTGGAGTCCCCGCTGATAACAACCTTCGTCGTATCAGAAAAACGCTGCTCCAGTTGAATCGTAGCCATCAGATCCTCATCCAGCTTAACAACATCAAACGGTGGAAGGGTATCCGTACGGTCTTCCATAACACCATTTCCTTCGATGACATGACCGAACGTACGATTATTCCAGGAAATATTCCATTTGTGTCTGTGCCAGTTACCTCTGTTTTCATCGATATCGATATGGAATCCACAGAAAATCAATGTCCCAACCGATAAGATCCACACAATAAAACCAGTCCACTTAACACTATTGGGTAGTGGCGTTAATTTAGCAAAATGAGCGACTATAGAATATATCAGCAGGACAAGGGGAATAGCAACGATCAGAATCGCGGCAATCAATGCCAGCGTAGGATGAGTTACTGTAAAGTTGGCTATCCCGATTCCCGGACCAAAGCCTAACGGAATGGATAACAGCCCGCCTCCGACTCCAAACAGAACAGCAAAAATCACAATAAGCAGGATAACCAACACAAAAGCAACCGGTATCCCAATCAGGATCCCCAGTCCAATCAAAATGACTTTCATGGTGGTGGCAATAAAATTAAGCCCTGCACCCAGGCAACCGCTATTCTCATTTTTTCTGTCGCTGACAATCGTTTCTTCAGAAACAATCTTACCTATATTTTCAACAGAAACCTCTTCGCCTCTCATTTCCAGCTTTTGCTTTGCTGTCTTTGCTCCGGGAACAATGATCCACAGCGCAAGATAGAGCACAATCATCCAGCCGTAAGGAACAAAAAGCAAGATCACAAAAATAAGGCGAACCGGGGTTACATCCAAACCAAAATAAGCAGCAAGTCCGGCACAAACCCCTCCCAGCATTTTGTTATCGATATCCCTGTAATATTTCTTTCTGAATTTCTTTTCTTCCGAAGGTTCAGCTGGTTGCCCTCCGTAAGCCTGTTTTTTACTTCCTGCATCGGAAGTACCGGTGTCTCCAAAATCTTCCGGCTTACCGATCTGTTTGATCACAGTCTCTACCTGCTCTATCGAAATAACTTCGTAGCCCTGCTTGATTCGTTCGGAAAACAATTCTTCAATACGAGCTTCAAAATCTGAAATGATTTCCGCATAACCCTCTTCTTTACTAAAGTATATCCTCAGATTTCTAAGGTAGTTATCCAAGAGTTCGTATGCATCTTCGTCAATGTTAAACACCCGTCCGTTTAGATTGACCGTAAGCGTCTTTTTCATATCAGTAAGTTTTATAAATTTTTTAGATGATTTATTGTCTCTGTTATTTCTATCCATCCGGATTCCAGATCGGCAAGAAATTCTTCTCCTTCGGAGGTCAGCGCATAATATTTACGCGGAGGACCTTGATTCGATTCAATCCACTGATAACTAAGCAATCCCATATTTTTCAGTCGGGTCAGCAAGGGATACAGCGTCCCCTCTACAACTAACAAACGAGCTTCTTGTAACACATTAATTATATCGGTCACATAAGCGGGCTCTTTTTGCAGTATCAGCATGATGCAATATTCCAGCATCCCTTTTCGCATCTGTGATTTTACATTATCTGCTTTCATATGTAAATATTTATTTTTATATTATTGTCATATGGAAATTCGCATTTTCATTATCTAGGGCTTACAGACATGTCAATACTCGTTTTCATATGGCAAAGGTATAATATTTTCAGTACCTTGCAATACAAAGTACTGAAAAAATACAATAAAATTAACATAAATTAATAATCAAAGCCGAGGTACAAGTATCTAAAAACAAGAATAACATCCTAGTTTACTGACTATTAACACAAAATCACAGGTTTATTTAACGCTTCTGAATGTCGTTATAAAGGGATTGCAGGTAAGCTTTTCCTTCCAACAGCAAGCGGTCGGCATTCCTTCCGGTTTTGTAAAGCAACTGGTTAGACCCACAGTCAAAAACGATTTTTCCTTCGGGAGACATCACGCCAAATCCATTAGGAAAATCATAAAAAGCAGACGAGGTTACAGATGCGGAAAAAAGATTCCGGCTAAAAATAAAAGGCGAGTAATCGATGTCCAGTTGTCCCAAAAGCGTTGCTGCGATATCCGTCTGAGAACAGATCGGATCGACAACCAGGGGTGTTTTGACAGCTCCGCCTGTCCAAATCATAAAAATATCGAACCGGTCCGGCTCATAAAATTGAAGTGTCGAGGGGTAAAACATATCGTGGTCGGGCACAAGAATCAGCAGCGTATTGTCCCATTGCGGGGTCTGTTTCAGTTCTGCTACAAATTGACCTAAACAGCTATCGGTATAGGCAACCGAATTGAGATAAGGCTCTGCGAACTTTTTCGTCGGCACATCAAAAGGCTCATGACTGCTCAACGTCAGGAAGATTTTACAGAAAGGTTCTTGCTTTTCTTCTTTTATCTGAGTCAATAACCGTTCAAAAGTAAATTGATCGGGAGCTCCCCATTTATTAAGTAACTCCCTAAATGAAAAGTCTTTATCAGATGTAATATCCGTAACTTTCTGAGTGATCAGATACGATTTCATATAAGCAAAATCAACATCGCCTCCATATAAGAATGACGTTTTATAACCCTGATTCGATAAGGTTTCCGGAATAGAACCCAGGGATTGGCATTTTTTGGAGTATTTGGCAATGGACATCGTCGGTTGAGCCGGATAACCGCTCAATACGGAAACAAGTCCGCGATCCGTGCGAAAGCTATTGGCATACATATTCGGGAAAAAGACACCTTCTTTGGAAAGTTGCTCTAAATGAGGCGCTACGCCTTCCAGACCTCCCGATGATTGCATTATTTTAGCGCCAAAGCTTTCCAACAGGATGATAACGACATTGGGACGTTCGGTTTTCAACACCTTAGTAACACTATCATTATCAACTTTATGGTTATTCATAGACCGGAATATACGTTCCGCTTCCTGATCATCCATGAACCGGTACTGCGTATCGAAGTCTTCATTCAATTTCAATGAAAAAATCATGTTGTAGACCGGATTGACGGCAGCATGATTCAGGAACATATTCTTACTGAAATAAACTTTACTCTCGTTCATTGTCGAAGTAGTCACTCCTCCCCTGATGGCAATAAACATAAGCCCGGCAAGCAAAATAAACAAAACGGTTTCCGATACTCGCTTCGTTGAACGGGATTCTTTTTTCAATGGCTTTGCGACAGCCCTGTTCAACACAGCAAACTGGGCAATAGTCCAACAAATAATGACGAATAATAAAACGGCGACTACCCAACCCGGCACACTGGCGGCAGCTTCTGCCGGTTTCATGATATAGGTCAGAACGGTGGAATCGATTCGAAATCCCCAATACGAATACAATTCCAAATCCGGAATGAAAATAAGAGAAATGAACAAACTGACAATCAGGAAGTAAACAGACAAAATCGTTCCAAACCATTTGCCGGAGAAATAAATAGAAACCCCAAGTACCAACAGAGGCAACACCGTAAAGTATCCGGCAATTGACAAATCCATGGGAATTCCATGCCCAATGACTTTGAATGCATTCAGAAAACCTTCCGGAACCGACTGAACGTAATGATACAATAAGAACACCGGTTTTTGTACCATAAAAAACAGCACAAAAAGGAAATAGGTCAACAGTAAATATTTAACACGTTTGAATGCCATATAAAAACTCCCTAAAATCAGCTGCAAAGATAGGGAATAAAAAATGAAGGTTTTATTTTTATCGATAATTTTGGTTTTTTTGTACTTTTGTAAACCCAAAAGAAAAAATTCACTCCATGAAGATTATGAAATTCGGCGGATCCTCCGTAGGATCTGTTAATAGTATATTGAAAGTTAAGAAAATAGTAGAATCTGTCGACGAACCGGTAGTCGTTGTTGTTTCGGCTTTAGGCGGAATTACCGACCAACTGTTACACACGGCCAAACTGGCTTCACAAGGAGATTATGCTTATGAGAAGGGATACAACGATATGGTCAGCCGGCACATTGAAATGGTGGAAAGCGTCATATCCGATTCTTGGCTCAGAAAAAACGTATTAAAAGATATAATCAGCCTTCTGGACGAATTAGGAAATATCTTCAAGGGCGTTTTTCTTATCCATGACTTGTCCCAGAAAACGTCTGATATCATTGTCAGTTACGGAGAAAGACTCTCTTCGGTCATCGTAAGCCATGTGATCAAGAACGCTCAATTGCTCGATTCCCGGACATTCATTAAAACCGAAAAGCAATTCCAAAAACATATCGTTGATTTTGAATTAACGAACACACTGATTCAGGAGCAATTGCTTCCTTTACCGGATGTCTCTGTTGTTCCGGGATTTATCTCCTCAAACAAAGATACGGGCGAGGTAACCAACCTGGGACGCGGGGGATCGGACTATACCGCAGCTATCCTGGCCTCTGCTCTCGAAGCCTCCGTTCTGGAAATATGGACCGATGTAGACGGCTTTATGACTGCAGATCCGAGAGTTATCAATGCCGCTTATGTCATCGATCGTTTGAGCTACATCGAAGCGATGGAATTGTCGAATTTCGGAGCCAAAGTCATATATCCTCCTACCATTTTTCCGGCTTACCATAAAAACATCCCTATCCGGATTAAAAACACATTCAATCCGGAAGGTTCCGGAACCCTTATCACAAGGGAAAAGACTGCCGGAGAAAAATCGATCAAAGGAATCTCCTCGATCGATGATACTTGCCTGATTACCGTACAAGGGTTAGGAATGGTCGGCGTAATCGGAGTCAATTATCGCATATTCAGATCTTTGGCCAAGAGCGGAATCAGTGTTTTCATGGTAGCCCAGGCATCTTCGGAAAACACAACTTCTTTTGCTGTCCGGAATGAAGATGCAGACCTCGCGGTAAAAGTACTCCGGGAAGAATTCGCCAAAGAGATTCAACAAGGAGAAATCAACAATGTCAAGCCGGAAAAAGAATTGGCCACGGTGGCTATCGTCGGCGAAAACATGAAACATACTCCGGGTATCGCCGGGCGACTTTTCGGGACTCTGGGACGAAGCGGAATCAGCGTGATCGCCTGTGCTCAAGGAGCTTCAGAGACAAATATTTCTTTCGTCATCGAGAAAAAACACCTGAGAAAAGCATTAAACTCGATTCATGATTCTTTTTTCCTGTCGGAATACCAGGTATTGAATCTCTTTCTTGTGGGCATCGGTACTGTCGGGAAAAGCTTACTGCAGCAGATCAGGCAACAGCAACCCAAGCTGATGGCACAAAACAGTTTACAAATAAAAATTGTCGGGATAGCTAATTCCAAACGCGCTGTTTTCAATCGTCAGGGTATCGATCTGTCGAATTATGAGTCGATATTGAAAAACGAAGGGAAAGACTCAACTCCGGAGAGCTTGTACAAAGAAATAGAAGAAATGAATATCTTCAATTCCGTATTCGTAGATTGTACGGCCAGCCAGGCTATCGCCAACTTATATAAAGATCTGTTATCAAACAACATCTCTGTAGTAACAGCCAATAAAATAGCGGCCTCATCCGACTACAAGACCTATGCTGAACTGAAGACTATCTCCCGCAATAAATCCGGTATCAAATACTTATTCGAGACGAATGTCGGGGCGGGATTGCCAATCATCAACACGATGAATGCCCTGATCAACAGCGGAGATAAAATATTAAAATTACAGGCGGTGCTCTCCGGCACTCTCAACTATATCTTCAACACGATCAGCGAAGAAATTCCACTCAGTAAAGCCATTCTGATGGCTAAAGAAATGGGCTATTCCGAACCGGATCCCCGCATCGATTTAAGTGGTACGGATGTCGTACGCAAGTTGGTAATCCTCTCCAGGGAAGCCGGATATCCGGTTGAGCAACAGGAGGTCAAAAAGAATCTTTTTATCCCGGAAAATTATTTCCAGGGCTCACAGGAAAATTTCTGGAGCATTATTTCCGGATTGGATGCCGAATTTGAGGCTAAACGCAAACAATTGGAATCGGAGAACAAACGACTTCGTTTTGTAGCCCAGATGGAACACGGATGTTGTCAGGTCGGTCTACAGGAAGTCGATCACAATCATCCGTTCTACGAGCTGGAAGGCAGCAACAACATCATACTCATTACGACCGAGCGGTACAATGAATATCCGATGATCATCAAAGGTTACGGTGCAGGCGCCGGGGTTACGGCTGCAGGCGTTTTTGCCGATATTATCAGCATTGCCAACATCAGATGAAAAACGATTACGGATTCAATAAGTGAGTGATATTTCCCATGAAAAGTTTTACGGAGATCGCTAACAAGATGATTCCAAAGAACTTTCTCAGGATATAAATACCTCCTTTGCCGATCAGTTTCTCAATCAGGTCGACTTTGCGTAATACGATGTAAACAATAATCATGTTTACAAGTAGCCCTAAAATAATGTTCAGTGAGTTATATTCTGCTTTAAGAGACAACAAGGTCGTGAAAGCGCCAGGACCGGCTATCAAGGGGAAAATGATCGGAACCATGGTTGCACTTCCGCCGGGACCATCCATTTTGAAAACTTCAATCCCAAAAGTCATTTCAACGGCAACGACAAAAATGACAAGCGCACCGGCCACGGCAAACGACGAAACGTCTACATTAAAGAGGCTTAAAATACCATCTCCTACAAAAAAGAAAATAATCAGAATGATCAGTGAATAAATCGTCGCTTTAGGCGCACTGAATGTTCTGTTTTTCTCTTTCAAATCAGCAAAAATAGGCAATGAACCTGTAATATCGATAATAGCAAATAAAACGACAAACGCACTGGAGAATTCAGTTAAATTAAATGTACCGAAAAGCTCTTTAAGATCAAATGAGCTGAAAAATTCTTTAATATTACACAAAAATTCCATTTGAAATTATAAATTTTAAGTATTGAACCGGTTATTATGTTTCCTTATTTTATACATAACGCATCATTCAAAGCGACAACAGCTTCGGCATATTTTTCACGAACAATGACAAACTGCATGTTGACCTGCTTCAATGACTGACCAAAGCATTCGATATTTATATTCTTATCACTGAGCGCTTTTGCCGAACGATAGAGGAAACCGGGATGTGCAATATTCGTACCCATTGCACAAACAATAGCTACCGGCTTGATCGTAATCTCATAAACAATTTCTTTCAGTTCTTCAAGCATCCGATGCACAACGGAATTGTCCCAGACAACCATGGTGATACTATTGGCATTCGTGGATTTAAGAATGTAACTGACCTCATTTCTTTTCAATATTTCCATCACTTTAAGGTCATACCCGACTTCTCCGACCATCATCGGATCATGGACTTCAAAAGCAAGCACATTATTGGTGCCGGATACGATCTCGACTTTGGGCTCCGGAGATATATAATCATTCGAGATCAATGTTCCCGGATGATCCGGTTCAAAAGTATTTTTAATGCGAATGTTTATTCCGGCCAGTTCCAACGGCTTAGCTGCTTTCGGATGAATCGCCTCCATCCCTACGTCAGCCAATTGATCTGCAATCATAAAATTAGTCCGGCCTACCGGTATCGATTTATCCACCCCGACCAACTTCGGATCGGCGCTCGAAAGATGGAATTCCTTGTGTATGACCGCCTCATCGGCTTTTACATCCACTGCAATTTTACTGAATGTCACTTCGGAATACCCCCGGTCAAAAGCCCGCATAATACCTTCTGTCCCTTTAGTATAACCCGTAGCGATACAAATTGTTTCATTGAAATTGATCCCTTTGAATACTTTATGAATACGCTCATCGATTGTCAGCGGTTCATTATCGTTAAAACCACAAAGATCGATAAATGTAGCATTTATACCATTGTTATTCAGTATATTTACGGAATTCCAGGCAGAATGAGCTTCCCCTAAAGAAGCCAGAATTTCACGTGCGGCAAGGTATATATGGCTTTTTTCGACATATCCGGAAGCAATAACCGTATACATCGAATAAAGGTATGTTTTGGCCTGCTTGATCCGGTATCGAATGAATTCATTCGCTTCATCGATATTCAATCCTATATTTTCAAATTCTTTATTGATATCCAACAACTTACCACACAAATCATCCAACGCGGAATCATAATCCTGATTGTATCGAAACTTGGAATACACACCCGGTTCTCCCGTTTTCTTATGCTCCAACAACCAATTTGTCACATTATTATAGGCAGAAACCACAAAAATGCGGTTATACATATCCTCCATTGTCCTCCTGCCTCTAATGATGTTATTGAGACAATCCCCGAATTGCGACATGGATGTGCCGCCAATTTTTTCTACTGTAAGCATTCTTTACAACTTATAACTTTTATTCGGTACAAAAGTAATAGATTCTGCCGTTCTGTGAAAGGATTAAAGAAAAATACTACCTTTGTGGCTTTATAATTGAGTAAAAATGAAATACTTTTTTGTTATCGTCTTCCTGGTTCATGTATTGGTCAACGCCTATATTTTCATCAGAGGATGGCAGGCTGTTCCCGCTATAGGACTGTGGAAAGCCGTATATGTTCTACTTTTTCTGATCGGTTTCAGTTCTTTCATTATTGCCATGCTCGGGCGAAATACGATTCCACTGGGATTTCTCAAAGTATTGTATGCTATCGGTACATCCTGGTTGGCTTGCATGCTTTATTTCACACTTTTTTTCATCGTGACGGACCTGATCCATTTGTTCAATCATTATTTTCATTTTCTTCCGGATAAAATAACCGGCAACTCCCGGTTGTTTCACGTAATACAAGCTGTTTCAGGATGTGTAGTCGTTTTGACTCTCTTAGTCATCGGTTACCTGAAGTTCAATCACCCTGCCGTTGAAAAATACGACATACGGATACATAAAAAAGCCGGAGATCTGAAAAGTTTACGCATCGTGGCTTTCAGCGATATTCATCTGGGAATAACGGTCGACAAAAAACGGTTAAGCAAATATGTCAAACTAATCAATGACCAGAAACCGGATGTCGTGTTCATCGCCGGAGATGTCGTGGACAACAATGCGTTGCCTCTGAACAAAGAACGGATGTATGAAGAATTAAACGAGATAAAAGCTCCATTAGGCACTTACGCCTGTTTGGGAAATCACGAATACTTAAGCGGAATTGAAAATAGCCTGGACTTTTATCATCAAACAAATATCCACTTACTGATCGACAGCGCAACGCTCGTGAACAACAGCTTTTGGGTTATCGGACGCGACGACAGATCGAACCTCAACCGTTCCCATTTGTCGAAATTAACTGCTCAGACAGATCCTTCCCAACCTCTGTTTTTGCTGGACCACCAACCCTATCACTTAGAAGAGGCGCAAACAAACGGGATCGACCTGCAGGTATCAGGACATACACATAACGGACAACTCTGGCCGTTAAACCTGATTGTCGAAAAAATATATGAAGTTGGATACGGATATAAACAAAAAGGAAAAACAACTGTTTATACTTCATCCGGGTTGGCTCTCTGGGGACCTCCTTTCCGCATCGGGACTCAATCGGAAATCGTAGTGTTTAATATTCAGTTTGACAAATAAAACATCGTGCTGTTTTTCATACGTTCCATATTCATACAAATACTGCTGAATGCATACCTCGTATATCGCATCTGGACAAGCCGTACGATCCCGAAATTTCTTAAAATATCCTTATCCCTGGTTTATACAGCCGAAACGATCCTGTATTTTATCGGACTGTTCGGTGGAGAAAATCTGTCGGTTGAAACATATACTCAAATTCAGAAAATAAGTGGGACATGGGTCATCGGCCAAATCTATTTAACGCTATTAATTCTCATTTTCGATTTCATCAACTACTGCGGGAAGAGATGGTTACGGTTCGACAAGCTCCGGGAACAGCACCTCCGAACGATAAAAACAATCTGCTTTAGCCTTTTTTCCATATTCATCGCCATCGAACTGAATGATGGGTATAAAAACTTCCTGCATCCGGTCGTACAAACAGTCCCATTCAGTTTTAACAAAACAAATAACTCCAAACAGCCTCTGGCAGAATATAAAATACTGGTTGCCTCAGATATTCACCTGGGATATATCATCGACAGAAAAATATTAAAAGGTTATGTCGATTTGATGAATGCACAACAGGCAGATATCATTATAATCAATGGCGACCTGATCGATTATTCCCTACGACCGCTTGTCGCAGAAAAAATGGATGCTGAACTCCGGAAAATAAAAGCTCCGAAAGGCGTATTCTTCATCCCTGGAAATCATGAATATAAATTTAATTCGGAACTAAAACTCGATTGGATCAGGCATACAGGAATGACCATTCTGAAAGATTCCATAGCCAACATCGACAATCAGCTCTATCTAATCGGAAGGGATGATAAAAGCAACGAAAAGCGGATGGCTATCGAAAATTTAATGAAAAAAGCAGATACATCGAAGCCTTGTATCTTCCTGGCGCATCAACCCCGCGACATTAAAGATGGCTGTCAATATCATATTCCTCTTACCATTTGCGGCCACACGCACGGAGGCCAGGCTTTTCCCATGAACTGGGCAGGACATTTGCTCTACACGAGTGTCTATGGAATGAAGCAGAATGGCGATTGTTTTTCTTATGTGACTTCAGGACTAGGATTATCAGGATTTCCATTGCGTATTGGAACACATTCGGAAATCGTTGTTTTCAATATTGAGATTTATTGACTACCTTTGCGCGATTGAAAAATTTAAAGTTTAATCTTATTACTTTAAACTTTAAACTTATTACTTTAAACTTTAAAAACACAATGATTACAACAGACCAATTACGTGAAGTAATGGAGCGCGAGTCCGCGCTGAGGGGGTATCTTTGACATCGATGCAAAGACAATCCAATTAGAAGAAGAAGAACTTCGTACACAAGCGCCCGGCTTTTGGGAAGATGCCAAAAATGCTGAGGTACAAATGAAAAAAATCAAGGAAATTAAATCATGGATCTCCGGTTACAATGAAGTAAAAGCGGCTTCGGATGAGCTTCAACTGGCTTTTGATTTTCAAAAGGAAGGTATTGTAACGGAAGCTGAGGTAGATGAAGCTTACCAAAATGCAATCGCACTGCTTGAAAACCTGGAAATGAAAAATATGCTCCGTTTGGAGGAAGATCATTTGGGCGCCGTACTAAAAATCAATGCCGGAGCAGGTGGCACAGAAGCGCAGGACTGGGCGGAAATGCTTTATCGCATGTACTCCCGCTGGTGCGAAAGCAAAGGATATAAAACGACCGTTACCAACTGGCTGGACGGCGACGATGCCGGGATAAAAACCGTTACCCTGCAAGTCGAAGGAGATTATGCTTATGGCTACCTGAAAAGTGAAAACGGAGTCCATCGTCTGGTGCGAGTGTCTCCCTATAATGCTCAGGGTAAACGAATGACATCGTTTTCTTCCATATCGGTAGTTCCTTTGGTGGATGATTCGATCGAGATCGAAGTCAACCTGGGAGATGTTACCTGGGACACCTTCCGTTCAAGTGGCGCCGGGGGACAAAATGTTAACAAGGTAGAAACCGGGGTGCGTCTCCATTATAACTACAAGGATCCGGACACCGGAGAAATAAAGGAAATAGTCATCGAAAATACCGAAAGCCGTTCTCAATTCGGAAATAAAGACAATGCGATTCGTTTGTTGAAATCTCAACTCTATGAATTAGAACTGGAACGAAGAAGGCGAGCTTCAGCCAAGATCGAAGCAAATAAAAAGAAAATCGAATGGGGATCGCAAATCCGAAGTTATGTCTTTGACGACCGCCGGGTCAAAGATCACCGGACCGATTATCAAACGTCTAATGTCGGGGCTGTAATGGATGGAGATCTGGACGATTTCATCAAGGCCTATCTGATGGAATTCGGAGGAGAAATATGAAAAATACACGAATCAAATTACTCTTATGTGTTTTCGGCTTAAGCTTATGGACTAACAGTCAGGGACAAACGACAGAATATCCTCAACCGGAAAATACAATCAGGGTCCTGTCGTATAACATACGCAATGCCCGTGGACTGGATGAAAAAGTCGATTATAGCCGGATTTCCGGTATCATCGACCAATTATCGCCGGATGTGGTTGCCTTACAAGAGATTGACAGTGTAACCGAAAGAAGTGGCAAAGTCGATGTACTCACTACGATCGCCATACAAACCCGGATGTATTCCATTTATGGCGCTTCCATCGATTACCAGGGAGGAAAATACGGCATTGGCATTTTATCGAAAGAAAAACCGTTGTCATGGAAAAGAATCCCTTTACCCGGAAGAGAAGAAGCCCGTTCCCTGCTGATTGCAGAATTCAGTAACTATATTTTTTGCTGTACTCACCTTTCGTTGAATGCTGAAGACCGGTTAACTTCCATGGAAATCATCAACAGGGAAGTGACTTCATTCAAAAAACCGGTTCTCCTGGCCGGCGATATGAATGCTCAGCCAGAGTCACCTGAAATAAAGAAATTCGCTGAATCATGGAAAATACTTAGCAATCCCAAGCAGTTTACATTTCCGGCCAATAAAGCAGACAAAACGATCGATTATATCGGGGGATATCTAACCGAAGGTCAGCCCTATTCCGTATTGCAACGCAAAGTACTGGACGAACCCGTTGCATCGGATCATTTACCTCTGTTTGCAGATATCCGGCTAAGTGTGGACAAGACAGCTATTTTACGCACGAATCCGTATCTTCAGAATCCGGCGACCGATGCGATGACTGTCATGTGGCACACCCATGTCCCATGCTACAGCTGGTTGGAATACGGAACGGATTCCTTGAATATGCAACGAGCCCGCGCTTATATCGAAGGCGAAGTAATGGCCAATACCAAACTGAACCGGATTCGCCTGACCGGACTTACTCCCGGGACAAAATATTATTATCGTATCTATTCCCAGGAAATTACATCCTATGGCCCCTATTCAAAAGAATTCGGAGAAACAGCCAGTTCTGCGATAACCTCATTCAAAACATTGGATAATAAAGCAACCGATTTTACCGCGATCATCTTCAACGATATTCATGATAATTATCCCCTCTTTGATAAGTTATACGCTCAGATCAAAGACACGCCTTATGACATCGTATTTTTTAACGGAGACTGTATTGCCGATGTCCAAAGTGAGTCGATCGCACTTCATTCTATCAATTATTACGGAACTAAAATCGAAGCGGATAAAGTTCCTTGTATTTATTTAAGGGGAAATCATGAAACACGCGGGGCTTATTCGATGTTTCTGTGGAATTTACTGGAACGGATCGATGGACGTTCATACGGAGCTTTTAGTATCGGAAATACTCGTTTTGTTCTGCTCGATTGCGGAGAAGACAAGCCGGATTCTCATCCGGTCTACTATGATTTGAATGATTTTACCCAACATCGGAAGGATCAGTCCGGGTTTTTGAAAAAAGAAATTGCTTCTACCGCCTTTCAATCAGCCGACAAACGGATATTAATCCATCACATCCCTGTATACGGGATGAAAGACGAGGCGTATGTTCCTTGCCGGGATCTTTGGGGCGACATCCTGGCTAAAACCGACTTTACGCTTTGTATCAATGGGCATACCCATAATTACAAATACATCCCTAAAGGAAAAGAAGATAACAATTTCCCTGTACTTATCGGAGGAGGCAGTAATGAAAAAAGCGCGACAGTGACAATCCTGAAAAAGACCGGAAATGTCCTAAACTTAAGAGTACTAAACCCGGAAGGCAAAATCCTGCTCGATTTGAATCTGTAATCGAATGACTTACCAGCAGTCGAATAGAAAAAGTTAGGATAATATTTTGTAAAATGCTAAAAAAGTTATAATTTTGCATTCGCTTTTAGCAGATAGCTAAGCAGGTCCCATAGCTCAGTTGGTTAGAGCACCTGACTCATAATCAGGGAGTCCTTGGTTCAAGCCCAAGTGGGACCACTTCAAAATCAGAGAGTTACATTGAAAGATGTAGCTCTTTTTTATTTTAGTTTATTGTTTATACAAGCTATATTCATAGCATTGCTTTATATAAAAAGTGATTGTCTTGAATAAAAGCATTACTTTTGCAAAAAAGATACTATGCACGAAAGGTTTGAGAAGTTATTGAATCGGTTCAATGAACTAGATATAAGGAGTGCTATCAATTTTGAATTGATGAATGAGATACATATTTCTCATCACTCTACGGCTATAGAAGGTTCTTCTTTGACAGAAGAGGAAACCTTACTGTTGCTTACGGAAGGAATTACGGCAAAAGGTAAACCTTTGCAGGATCATAATATGGTTAAAGATCACCAGGAAGCTTTGGTTCAAACAATCAATCTTGCACGTCAAAAGAAAGATATTTCATCTCAAATGATTCAAATGATGAGCGCTTGGGTAATGAAAACAACGGGAGGGATTATTAATGCTCCTGCCGGCAGCTATGATTCTTCAAAGGGAGATTTCAGAAAATCAATGGTTCATGTTGGTGCCCGTTATTTTACCAATTATCAAAAAGTTCCACGAGATGTAGAAAATCTTTGTGAAGAGATAAATTGTAGAATCAAGGAAGTAAAAACAATAGAGGAAATTTATGATCTTGCTTTTGATGCTCATTTTTATTTAGTTAGTATACATCCTTTTGCTGATGGGAATGGCCGGGTTTCCCGATTACTGATGAATTACATTTTGGAATATCACAACCAATCACTGGCAATTATTTTCAAGGAAGATAAATTGGATTATTACTTGGCATTAGAGGAAACTCGAAAGAATGATGAATTTAATATTCAAATATTTAGAGATTTTATGTATGGACAGCAGGAAAAATACTTGGAACAGGAGATTGGGAAGGCAGAGAATAATTCTAGTATGTTGATTTTCTAATAATTTTCGAATTACTCAATGATGCAAAACTTTTCCATAGAAAAAGAAGTTTCTTCTTTTGTAGAAAGGTCTCACTTTATTTAGTCCATAATCAGGGAGTTCTTGGTTCAAGACAAAGTACAAACACAGTTAAGATCAAGCAGTTAAGAAAAATTCCTTAGCTGCTTTTTTAATTTACACTATGGATTTGTTCCACAAGGTATTCTGAAATTAAATTTATTAATGAATATGGAGAATCTGATAAAAATATTCAGTTTATTTTGGCAATTTAAGAATTTTGAGTAAATTTGCTCGCAATATTGAGTAAATTATTTCAAAATGTACGAACGTCCTTATTTGAAACAGGTTAAATCAAGAATCAAAGAGCCGCGAAAGTTTATTCAGGTAATTCTTGGACCTCGCCAGGTGGGTAAAACGACTATGGTAAATCAGCTATTGTCTCAATTGTCCATATCATATGTATCCGAGTCGGCCGATGCTATTGCTGCAACTAATTCGGCATGGCTGATGCAGGCCTGGGAGACAGCCAGACTGAAAATGAAAGCCTCCGGCGCTTCGGAATATCTTCTTGTGATTGATGAGATACAAAAGATAGATAACTGGAGCGAAGTTGTCAAGCAGCAATGGGATAAGGATACCCGCGAGAACGTAAATATCAAGGTTATTCTGCTAGGTTCTTCCCGCCTCCTTATTCAGAAAGGTTTAACCGAATCGTTGGCCGGACGTTTTGAGACGTTTTATCTTGGACATTGGTCATTTGCTGAAATGACTGCTGCTTTTGGTTGGTCTATCGAACAGTATATCTATTTCGGAGGTTATCCAGGTTCCGCTTTATTAATTGAAGATGAAGAGCGCTGGAAAAGCTATATAAAAGATTCACTTATAGAGACCAGTATCTCTAAAGATATTTTGATGCTGACCCGTGTGGATAAACCTGCATTGTTGAAACGACTATTTGAACTTGGCTGCCTATATTCAGGACAGATTCTATCATATACAAAAATTACCGGGCAGTTACAGGATGCTGGTAATACTACGACTTTGGCAAATTACCTCAAGTTGTTATCCGATTCTGGTTTGTTAGGTGGATTGGAGAAATATGCTGGAAACGTCATTCGTCAACGGTCATCCAGTCCAAAGTTTCAGGTATATAATAACGCATTACTAACATCGCAGGATGACGAAACCTATTCGACTGCCATTATAAACCCAAAGCTGTGGGGCAGATTAGTTGAATCGTCTGTGGGCGCTCATTTACTCAATCACTCGATATCCGAGAGGTATAATCTCCATTACTGGCGAGAAGGTAATAATGAAGTAGATTTCATACTTGAAAAAGGAAATAAAGTGATCGGATTGGAAGTAAAAAGCGGTACAAGTATAGATAACAAAGGAATGGGAATATTTAACGAGAAATTTCATCCCGATAAAATGCTGCTGGTCGGTACCGGTGGAATTCCTTACGCGGAATTTTTGAAAATTAATCCGAAGGAATTATTCTAATTCTGCTCTTTATTGGGATAGTTTCATTTAAATTCTTTCAATATTTGTTTCAATCCGGGATCTGTATCTTCAGGGATATTCTTAAAATTGAAATTACTCGGAATAGTGTACGACTCTGTTACGATACCATTATTAATTCTAAAATAAGTATATTCAGTTGGAGTAAACTCCTTGTATGCAGGGAAAACACCTTTTTCTTTTTCTGTTCCATGTTTTATGACATAAATACCATTCATCCAGTCTGCAAAGACTTTATTATTGATTACCTTATCTCCAAATATACTTTCAAGGCCTACACTGTCTTGTTCTATTTCAAAAAAGCTAGTCCCTGAAAATAACCTGATTTCTTCCACGAAAACTTTGTTGTCAATAATGTCCCATTTGCAATTAGGAGCTCCGCTTTTCTCGAAATTCTCCCAATTATATGGCCATTTCATTGGGTCGTTTGAGAAATATTCTAAAATCGGACTATAACCGGATTTACTTTTAAGGTAGCCTCCTTTGTCTTTAATTACGATTGTATCTTCTTTACTGCCAAGTCTAAAATAGAATGATATATAATTTTGATTCAATACGAGCATCCGGTATTTTTCGATTAAGACATGGTTAGCGGTATCCTTTTCCGATATTTTACTGATTTTCTTATAATCTTTTTTTGATAAAATTTGGGCATCTATTATTTCTCCATACCTGATATGAAAATAATATGAATCCTTGTCTTGCTGACATCCAATTATTCCACTAAACCAATCGGCAAAAACAGCTCCATCCGGGCGTAATCCTCCTGATTCTGATTTAACACTATATTTTTCCGGTTTATATAAACTATCCCGGATTTGAATTTCTTTCAGAAACAACTTATTGTCTATTATTTCCCAATAAGCAACATGCCCCCGATAATTTGCTGTACTCAATACTATAAAAGAATATTCTATATTGTTTTGATAATAATATGTTTGCAAAGGAGATGGGTATGCCCAGCCAGTGTTTAAAACCAGTTTTTTATTCTTATAGAATAAATAGTCCGGCACTTGTTCTGTAGCATTGATAATATTAGAACATATAAAAACTATTAGAATCAAAATAATTTTTCTCATATCGTATACCATTTATTAAGAGGTTTTAATCAATTCAATATAAAAAGTAGTCCCCAACACCCCTTCGTTTACTCCATCATCGACGAGAAAAGCCAGATGAATAGGAAGTGTTGTCATAAAGAAACTGTAATCTCCATCCGTTTCAAACCGTGGTTCGGGAGAGCCGTTCTTTGCCATTGTAGAAAAAATTTACTAAAAAAAATTCCACTATTTGAAATAATAGTCAAGTTCATTTAAAGGGTTTATTTTGAAATAATTTTTGTCTTTGAGGATTTCATTAGCTAAGCTAAAGATTTGTCTTGCTCTTTCGATATCTTCTCTTTGTGGAGTAGTAAATAGTCTTGCAGCTCTTGCTTTCCAAAGTAACACGTACCCAAAACTCAAATTTCGAATAGTCTCGTCCGAATCTATTGTCCCCAGCATTAAATCAGGAATAATACTCCACCCCTCAATATTATTGAATAACCTAAGCATTGATTTTTTCATGTCTGGATTTCCGATCTTAAATTGTTCTCTTGTTTTTGTCAAAACTTCGTTATTCGGAAACTTTGAAAGAAAATCAACAATTATGTTCCTGAAGCTCGCGATATCTATATCAAGATTCATCAATCCATAATTATACGCTACTTTTTCATCTAATTTTGTCAATGCTAAAAATGCAGCCTTTCTGATTTTTACTTTGGGATTATTCAGGAAGTTTATAACAATACCCGAATGATTTTGAGCATTAATCTCTGCCAATCCGGATAATGAACCGATAATCCGTTTATTATCAATTAAATTTTGATAGTAAATTATGGCAAAATCTGAAATAGTTGTTTTCAGATAATATCTTACAAATTGTCTTATTGTTGCAGAATCGTCTGCGATGAATTTGTCTATGATTGAATAGAAATCAGGATTGTTTTTCAAATGATATAAAGTCTGTAATCTTACTTTTCCGGATTTATCATTCAACAGATTTTCAATGTCTGAAGGAGTTAGTTTTTCAAAATGTTCGAATATCAAATTTCTGATAAGATAATTTTTATCTTTCAGAAATAATTTCAATTCACGCAAATCGCTTGATAGTGATTTTGAAATATGCTTTGCGAGTATGAGTCGTAATTTATCGGAAAATTTTTTATAATTGGTTAAGACATAATCCCTATTACTATTTGTAGTAAAATCAATTATACGTTTGTGTGTTTCACTCAAATCAATTCGTTCAACTTTTTGGAGCCAATCAAAAACTGGCAGATTCTCGACCAATGAGCCAATATAATCTTTTGTCCAAAAGCTTTCAAGTCCTTTCAGTGCAGCGTCTCTGACAGGTTTAACCCAATCGGCTAATCTGTAAACAAGAAATTGAATAGCCCTTGGATGTTTTGTTTTTGATAATTTTTCAACTGCTTTCTCTCGCACATATCCATTTTTGTTAAATGAGCTTATTGCTAAAAGCTCAACAAAACAATCGCGATTGAATTTTCTCTCATAAAAGTCTACATCTCCGACTGAAATATTGCAATATTTGAGTGAATCATAATATCCTTTTTTACTATCATTTTTTTTGAACAAATAGATAATGGTATTACAAGCCATTTCTTGAACTTTTTCATCATCATCTTTCAAAAAAGGAATAGCTCTATGAATGAGATCTGAATGCCCATCATTGATGATTCGTGTAAGAGTTTTAAGTTTTTCCTCCGAATCTTCTTTCTTTCTAAAAACATCTAATATTCCCATGATTTTCTGATTTATCAATTTCCATAAACAATGCTCTGTATTCCTTTCTTTGCATTCAGGGGAGATATAATATCTACGATGGGAAAACACCATTTTCCTGTTTCAGCAAAGTCGAAAAATTAGGTATACATTGAAATATTGATTACAAATCTTATTTTGCAAATTTAGTTAAAATACTGAAAACTTGGATATAAATACCAGTGCCAACTTTTTTTCTTTAGAATAAACTCTATCTACCCAGCAGCTTAAATACTAATTAAAAATAAATATATCAAAATAAATTAGCATCTTTTAAAAATACAAAATATAAAAATAAAACTATAAAACACAAATATTTGATTATCATAAATATTATTTTTACATTTGAAAAAAATATTCAATAAACTTTAAATAAGATATAAAATTTAAAACAACAAGATAAATACTAAAATATTTAAATACACTCAACTTTAAATTACACCCAAAGAAAATACTTGGCTCTAAATAATACAAATCTAATATCGAAATTTATGGAAAACACACAAATCTTTGATGTGAGAAAGCGCCTAAATACTCTAATCAACAAACAACCAACAGGAATAAGTAAATTCCGAGAAGTTATCCGTCATTTGGATCATTTTATTTCATTACATAACAAAAAAGATATAAACCTTTTCTTCGCAAAAGGCTATGTTTTATGTGAAATGGGGAGATATAGCTCTTCATTAGAATATTTTGATAGGTGCATCAAGATTTATTCAGATCTTTCCGAAAAAACAGGAGAAATAGAAGAACTAGGCAAAGATGCTTATTTCTACAAAGGATATGCCTTAAAAGAAATGGAACGTTTTGGAGATGCCAAAACAAATTTCGATAAATATTTTGACTTAACGAATATTGAAAATAATCAATTTCATTTATACGCATTAGCTAATTATATATTTGTTTTAAAAGAATTAGGATTGCATAAAGAAGGATTAAAGAGATCCGAAGAAATTGAAGAATGGATTTGCCCAAAGAGATGCACAGAGCCTTCAAAAGAATACTATAACCAAAAATGTAAAGAAAAGACTACAAATAAAATCTGTGCTCACTCCCCTGAATATGAATATCTTTTATACTGCAAAGCTTATTTACAGCACAAAACAAACAATTTTGACAATGCACTTGAGTCTATTCAAAAAAGCATTAAAATAAACAAATTAGAAAATAATGAATTATTAATCAATGACTATACTTTACGTAAAAAGCATGAAATATTGAAATGCCTAGAAGAAATAGGTAAAAAAGAAGAAGGAGCCTCATTAAAGTGGCTCATCAAACATTCTCAATCTGCAGACAGTTATAATGAGGAGATCTCTGAGGACAATTCAGAGAAACCTAAAGAGGCAAGCTCCTTACTTAACGAAGGGAACAGACTACGTCTATTTGGATGTAATCAATCTGCCCTTAAATACTTTGACCAATGCATCGAACAACATCCTCTAAATTTTTATGCTCTCTATTATAAAGGGTGCACATTGAATGCCACTAAAAGATATGAACAAGCTCTTCACTGTTTCAGTGAAGCCCTTAAACTATCCCCTAATGACATTGATGTACTATTTAACATGGGTAATACCTGCCGAAGACTAGGCCGCTATACTGAAGCTATTGAATACTTTAATCATGCCCTCAAACAGAATAAGGATGATAAAGATGTTTTAATGTATAAAGGAAGTGTACTAAATGAATCAAACGAATACGAAGAAGCTATTAAATGCTTCAACAAAATAAATGAATATAACAAAATAAAATTTAAGGAAGAATGGGAAAATGAATATGTTCATCATAGCATCGGTTTCGCAAAAATGGGACAAGGAAAGTATGCAGAAGCCATCAAATCTTTTGTAGATTGTCTGAATCTAAATGGACAAAATGAATATGCTTTACTGAATCTATCTTATGCCTTAAGTCGTTTAAATGAATACATTGATAGCCTAGATGAAGACACAATAACATTAGAAGAAGAAAAAAACAAAGAAACAATAGTAATTAAATCTCCCCTTAAAAAATTTAGTATAAAAAATTTATACGATAATTGTTTTAACGAGTTCAAAGCGGCACAGAAACTGGAAGATCCGAATAAAAACTCAATATATACTTTAGCTCAACAAGAAAAATTTAAAGAATTCAGTGAATTAAATGATTATGAAGCTAAAGAATATTGGAGGTATCGAAGAGGAAGATACAAATTTGCGAAATCAATACTTGAGAAGTACTTAAAATTGAACAAAAATAACGAGGAAGCTTATTTCTATAAAAGCTATATTTTTTTTAGACTTTTATATGATACCGTCGCCTTAAAAGCAATTTCTCAATATGAACAACAATATGAATCAAATAAGAATAAAAATAAAAATAAAGAAAAATCAAAAGAACTGAATAAAGAGGCCATTTTAAACAAAATTTTCTTTTGGGGGAAACTTATCGATAACGAAAAAAAAACATTGACAGAATTCAAGAACCATTTTGAACCTAAGGAACAAATGGGGTATGAAGAACGAATAAAGTATGAGGAACGAATAAAAAACATTGACATTATTGCTTTACTAGACATGTTTTCTAATCTAAACGCTGAAAAAACACTCAATGACAACCAAAAAAAAATCATTAAATTTTTATTGAAATATAATGATTTTTTCAAAGATGCAATCAAAAACAACTTGGAAACAACTGGAATAGAAGAAAATGACGTATGCAATATATATAAGGATATTTATATAGATTCTCTATCAATCATAAGACTGCTTCACGTAGATAACAATGAAGAAAATCATGTCGCTCAATACACCTCGAAGTATGCAATGAACAATTTATTGCTGAACAAATCTCCATTACGGCTCTGCTCTATTTTATCAACAAATGATCCAGATGAAGGAAAAACGTTATTAGATTGTTTAGGTATTAAAGAAAATCAAACAAACTCAAAGTTTGATCATCAATCATTTGTAGGTTGTTTTTCTTTCAATCATAATAGTTTAAATCAATATCGTTTATATGGCAAAGAGGCGAATAAAGAGGCTACAGGAGTTTGCTTAGTCTTTAGACCTGAATTTTTCCGAGATAAAATACACACAACTGTCAATACAATGTACTTTAAATATAATCGTACAATTGTAGATAAATATGCTTTATTCAGATGCATTTATATTGACCCAAAAAGTAATAAAGTGGTTGCTCTCGGACATAGAAGATCTTACACATTTTATAGAATAAATAAAGATATTAATGTGATCGGAAATCAAATAGACCATTATAATGGCATTTATAAAGATAAATTGGAAGATGTTCAGAAAAATTTACAGAAACTTATTGACTTTATTAATATGAATAAAAAAGATTTGAGAGAAGATATTCTCAGTAAATTACTCCTCCCTTTACGCTTTCTTGTCAAACACTATGCTTATGAAGAAGAACAAGAGTGCCGTATTTATGATATAGAAAAGGTAACCAATAATAGTAATATTAAAACAACAGAAAGCGGACAAATGTATATTGAATATTTGAGCATTCCGGAATTTGTCAAAACAGCCTATTTTGCACCTAAAGCTGCTGATATGGAGATATTCAGGGATCAACTTTTACAAAAAGGCCTTGACAAAATCACATGTAAAAAAAGCGATTTACCATTCAGATAACACAAACATCAAAAGCTATAACCTAAAAAAACCTCGGGATAATAAGAAATCCCAAGGTTTTTTAGCTGCTAATTCAGCAGCTCTCGAGTTGTATGTGTTATCTCTTTTTATTTATCAATGAAAACACAAAATGATCCATGGCATATCGACCGGGACCCGTCATTATCAATACAATAAATGCCATCAAATAGAGAAAGGCCATCTCGCCGTTGTTTTCTCCGACTAGTTTTGCTCCGTGAGCCAGAATAAATGCAACAGACATGTTGATAATCATTGGCATTAATGCAAGTCGATACAACAATCCGACAACAACACCCAGTGCACAGAAAAATTCGGCAAAGATAACCAGTCCGGCAACAGGAGCGCCTCCCATTTCAGCAAATCCCTGAGCTGTAGCTTCAAAATGAGAAAGCTTAGCCCATCCGTGAGTCATCAACATTCCGGCAAATGCAATACGCAAAAACAGTATTGCCACAGAAGTCAATGTATTATACGTATTTCCTGGAAATAAAAAATTTTTGATCATGATTTTATATCTATATTCTGAGTTAATATTTTTTTTAAAGTATTATATCTATTTTTTAAACAATCTAAAACTATTTTAGTTCAATTTATTTTAACAAATTATTTTTATACTATTTAGTAATTATAATGATTGATAATAAATCAAAATATACTTTATATTTGCGGGATAAATTCTTTATAACATTTACGACTATGGCACAACAACTTGAAGTTAAAGCAGCAATACAAATACGGAAACCTGTAGCCGAAATTTTTGAAGCTATTGTTAATCCCGAAAAGATGATCAATTATTTTATTTCTAAAAGTACAGGGCGCATGGAAGAAGGGAAAAATCTTATCTGGAATTTTCCTGAATTCGATGGCGATTGTCCGGTAAAAGTAGGAAAGATAGAACCGAACCAATACGTTTCTTTTTATTGGGATGTCGATGAAAAAGAACTCCTTACCGAGATCAGGCTCACACCGAAGGAGCACAACTCAACCCTAGTGAACATTACTGAAAAAAGTATGGAAAACAATGAGGCCGGAATTAATTGGTTGGGAGGAAATACCGAAGGCTGGGCTAATTTCCTGGCCTGTATGAAAGCTTATCTCGAATATGGAATCAATTTAAGAGAAGGCGCTTTTGATTTTATGAAAACAAATTAAAACTAAAAAAACAGCAAGTAGTGAGGTTGCAACCTCACTACTTGCTGTTTACTTATACTGAATATTATGCTAACAAGTTCGCTTTTCCTTCGTTAACCAATTTAACGATCAATTCTCCGAACAATGTATTGACCCATGCAAACCATTTTCGGGAAAATTTAGAAGGATCATCCTTGTGAAAAGACTCATGCATAAAACCGGTATTGGCATCCGTGTCTCTCAACATCCGAATGCATTTCTTTATTTCTGCATTGTCGTTACTTGTCATTGCTTTCATGATGATACTCATCGGCCAGATCATGTCATATCCGATATGCGGTCCGCCGATCCCCTCTCCTGCTTTACCCTTAAAGAAGTAGGGATTATCAGCACTCCAAATAAACTTCCGCGTATTCAGATAAACGGGATCATTGTTAGCCACGCAGCCCAGATAAGGAAGAGCAAGCAAGCTGGGGACATTCGCATCGTCCGTAAAAAGACGATTTCCGAATCCATCTACTTCAAAAGCATATACTTTACCATAATTCAGATGAGTTGTCACAGCATATTTATTGACGGCATCGTTCACTTCTTTCGATAACGCCCGGCACTCCGCTGCAAAAGAAAGATCTTTAGTCACTTTTTCCGAGATCTCTGCCATTTGATTCAAAGAAACAACCGCAAATAAATTGGATGGAATAAGGAATTGGAAGCAGGTAGCATCATCAGAAGGACGAAAAGCCGAAGCAATCAATCCGACCGGTTTGACAGGCGTTCCATAGCCGTCATTGCAGACAGTATCCAGCTGGCGTTCTGTTACCCGTTGAAATTTATAAGGCCCTAACCCTTCCTTGCGTTGCTGTTCCTTGAATGTTTGGACAATCAATCGGGCTGCCTTTTTCCAATCATCGGAAAAGACAGACGTATCTCCGGAAATTTTCCAATAATGATACGCCAACCGAACCGGATAACAAAGGGAATCTATTTCCCATTTCCGTTCATGAATACCCGGCAGCATTTTCGTGCGATCGGATTTCCATTCACCTAGTTTATCTTCATCATAAAAAGCGTTAGCATAAGGATCTTTCAGGATACATGCCGTCTGATGATTGACCAGACCGGCAACGAACAAACGCAACGGATCGTCGTTCTTGATCAACGGCAGATAAGGCCATACTTGAGCCGACGAATCACGCAACCACATCGCATCGATATCCCCGGTAATCACGAATGAATCTGGTTTTCCATTGATCATCCGATATTTAACAGTTGTATCCAATGTATTCGGGAAACAATTTTCAAACATCCAGGCAAGTTTAGGATCTTTGATCTGTTTTTTGACCCTGACCAATGTTTCTTCCACCGCCTGGGACGTGAAATGACGCAACTCCGGCTTCGGACGATTGGAAATATAGGCCGGATCATTCCCATTCAGGATCGAGTTTTCAGCAGAAAATGCATGGCTACCACTTATCGCTACGGCAGCTAATCCCAAACTCCCTTGTTTTAAGAACCCTCTTCTTGTTACCATTTTTATTTCTCTTCAAAATAAACGATTTCAATAACCTTTCGGTGTTACCGGATATTTATCATCCATGGCAAAGCGAGGAGCACGTTTGATCCATTGCCCGCGAGTAAAATCCGGGAAGTCGACCAAGCCTCCGCCGTTAGCGACAGACATTTCCGATAAAGGAGAAATGGCGCTCCAGGCAGCAGCATCATAAGCGTCCAGAGGTGGAGGGGTATTGGTTTTTATCGATTGGAAAAGATCATACATCATGATATAATCCATACCTCCATGCCCTGCGTTCTTAGCCTGTTCATCCAATTCTCTCCATAATTTATGATCGTATTGTTTGATCCATTCATCGCTCTTATCCCATCTATGCGGACTTGATTTGCCTTCCACATAGATCGTATTTCCATCATTATACCACAATCCATCCGTACCTTGAACCCTGAATCCCAGCGAATAAGGCCTTGGCGAATTCGTATCATGAGTCACAATAACAGTCTGTCCGTTAGCGCATTTGATCATGGAAGTCACAATATCTCCACAATTAAAATTCACATTAGCATAAGGATGAAAAGCGCCTCCGTTATCGATAACAAATTTATGTAATCCGCGAGATTGAGTCGCCATAGCCGACAAACTCAAGAAACGGTTTCCTCTGTTGATCTCCAAATAATTAGCTACAGGACCCGCTCCATGAGTAGGATATAAGTCTCCATTACGTGTAATGGAATGGTTGGTGCGCCAGTGTGCCTCATAGGCCGCTTTTTCGCCCATATACAGTACCCCGCCTTTCTGGTAGGTATAGCTTTTTCCATCATTGAACTTAACATCACGCAAGTCATGTTCATATCCGCAACGGCAATGGAGTAATTCTCCGAATAAGCCTTCGCGAACCATATTGAGGACAGCCATCACATCCCGGCGATAACATACGTTTTCGAGAATCATCAGGTGGCTGCCGGTTTGTTCGGATACATTGACCAGATCCCAGCATTCCTCCAGCGTATTTGCTGCCGACACCTCGACTCCGACATAAGGAACTCCGGCTTTCATAGCAGCTACCGACATCGGCACATGCCACTCCCAGGGACTTGCAATAATGACAGCGTCTAACGTTTCTTTTTCCAGCATTTCTTCAAATGCACGGTCGTGACCGGTATAGATTTTAGGCGCTTTACCGCCTTTTTCGGCTATCAGTTTTTGAGTTCTCTCAAGCGCCGTATCGAGAATATCGCATACAGCTATCAGATGACCACCCAAAGCCAAGATGTTGTTAACATGTTCTCTGGAACGAGCTCCGGCTCCAATCAGACCGACACGAATACCTTCATCCTTACTTTTTGAAGCGCTTTTCTTTTTTGAATCCTGCTGAGTTTCCGCATGACTTGCAGAGACAGAAGACAAAGCTCCGGCTGCCACTGTTCCTATGCCCAAAGCAGAAGCTTTCCTGATAAAATCACGGCGAGTTTCATTCATGGTTCTATTTTTTTATATTATTATGATGTTTTTAGAGCGTATTATTGTTATTTGGTCACAAATATAATAAAATAATCTAAACTCAAACTTCTCCTATCTACTTTTCTCTCATAAAAATATTGATCGGAGTTCCGCTCATATTCCAATGTTTTCTGATCTGATTTTCAAGGAATCGCTTATAAGGATCTTTAACCCATTGAGGTAAATTACAAAAGAAGACAAAACTGGGAACAGCTGTATTCGGTAATTGAGTAATATATTTGATTTTTACCACTTTTCCCTTATTGGATGGAGGTGGTGTTTTTTCAATAATCGGTAAAAGAATTTCATTCAGTTTGTGTGTGGATATCTTCGTTTTCCGAACATTATACACTTCTTTTGCCGTTTCTAATATCTTGTATATCCGCTGCTTGGTCAATGCAGAAGCAAATACAAGGGGTATATCTGAAAAAGGAGCAGTCCGTTCTCTGATTGCATTTTCAAAAGTCTTGATTACAATCGGGTCCTTATCTTCCACCAAGTCCCACTTATTCACAACGATAACAATCCCTTTCCTGTTTTTCTGGATCAATGAAAAAATATTCATATCTTGAGATTCAATGCCTCGTGTCGCATCGATCATCAATATACATACATCTGCATTTTCGATCGCCCGGATTGCCCGCATCACGGAGTAGTACTCCAGATCTTCATTGACTTTCCCTTTTTTTCGGATACCGGCCGTATCCACCAGGTAGAAATTCAACCCGAATTTATCATATCGGGTATAAATCGAATCACGTGTTGTCCCGGCAATGTCGGTCACAATGGTACGATCTTCACCGATAAAAGCGTTAATCAGAGACGATTTCCCTGCATTCGGACGACCGACAATCGCAATTTTAGGCAGTTCTTCCTCCGGATCATCTTCTTTCTTATCCTGAAATTTAGCGACTACAGCATCCAACAATTCTCCTGTTCCCGAACCATTAATAGCCGAAATCGAGTAAGGATCTCCCAAACCAAGCCGATAAAACTCGGCAGCCTGGTAATATAAATCAAAGTTATCGGATTTATTAGAAACAAGGAATACAGGTTTCTTCGAGCGGCGAAGCAATTGGGCTACTTCTTCATCCATATCTGTTATTCCGACAGTTACATCGACAAGAAATAAGATAACATCAGATTCTTCAATCGCAATTTTAACCTGTTTATTGATCTCTTCTTCAAAAATATCTTCGGAATTGATGACCCAGCCACCTGTATCCACGACAGAGAATTCCTGCCCTAACCATTCCGTTTTTCCATACTGGCGGTCGCGTGTTGTTCCGGAAATTTCATCCACAATTGCCTGCCGCGATTGAATCAACCGGTTAAATAACGTCGATTTTCCAACATTCGGACGACCTACGATTGCTACTAAATTACCCATTGAATTAAAAGTTAAGAGTTAAGAACTAAGAGTTAAGAGTTAAGAACTAAAAACTAAAAATGAGTTATTTTCTGATATTCAGCATCAAACTCTTAGTCCTTAGTTCTTAGTTTTTAGTTTTTAGTTTTCAGTTCTTATTCAAGTTTATATCCAAAATTTCTCAATAAATGATCCCTGTTTCTCCAATCTTTCTCGACTTTCACAAACATCTCGAGGAAGATCTTTTTTTCAAAAAAACGTTCGATATCTTTTCTGGCCATTGATCCCACTTTTTTGATTGCAAGGCCTTTATCGCCTATAATAATTCCTTTTTGAGAATTCCGTTCAACAATAATCAACGCGCGGATATGGATCAAATCGTTCTTTTCTTCAAAAAGTTCCACCACCACCTCTACGGAATAAGGAATTTCTTTTTGATAGTAGAGCAATATTTTTTCACGGATAATCTCTGTCACAAAAAAACGCGCCGGTCTGTCGGTCAAAGCATCTTTTTCAAAATATGGCGGCGAATCGGGAATCAGGCTCACAATCCGCTTTTGCAAATAATCGACATTGAATTTATTCGTCGCTGAAACCGGAATAATTTCCGCCTGCGGCAATATCGAATGCCACTCTTCCACTTTCATTTCCAGCCCTTTCTGATCGCTTAAATCGATTTTATTAATAATTAAAAGGACCGGCGATGTTGTTTTCTGTACTTTTTGAAGGAAAAAATCATTTTTATCTATTTTTTCCACCATATCCGTAACATATAACAAGACATCCGCATCATCCAAGGCTGATTCCGAGAAGTTAAGCATACTCTCTTGCAGCTTGTAATTCGGACGCAAGACACCGGGAGTGTCGGAATAAACGATTTGCATATCCTCCGTGTTCACGATCCCCATGATCCGGTGCCGCGTTGTCTGAGCTTTGGATGTGATGATAGAAACACGCTCTCCGACAAGCAGATTCATCAAAGTCGATTTACCGACATTGGGATTACCTACGATATTTACAAATCCGGATTTATGCATCACCTGGGATCATATCCCCATTTCAAATACGTTGCACCCCATGTAAAACCAGCGCCAAAAGCCGTAAGGATGATATTATCTCCTTTCTTCAACCGGGGTTCCCAATCCCATAAACAAAGAGGAATTGTGCCTGCACTCGTATTTCCGTATTTTTCAATATTAATCATTACTTTATTATGGTCAACGCCCATTCTGTTAGCTACGGCATCAATGATCCGCAGATTAGCCTGATGAGGGACCACCCATTGAACATCTTCCTTCGTCAAATGATTCCGTTCCATCAGTTCAACGCAGGTATCCGACATGTTAGAAACGGCATGTTTAAAAACGACCTTACCATCCTGCCAGATGGTGTGTTGATTTTTATCCACAGTTTCGTGTGAAGCCGGATTAACCGATCCTCCGCCAATCATGTTCAGATGGGTTAAACTGTTACCGTCACTCCGCATGATGGAATCGATGATTCCTACATTCTCGGTTGTAGTTTCAAGTAACGCCGCACCACAACCATCGCCGAAAATCGGACAAGTATTTCTGTCGGTGTAATTGGTTATAGCAGACAAAACATCACCTGCCAGTACCATTACTTTTTTATATTTTCCGGAAGTAATAAAGCCATTCGCCACTTCCAATGCATAAATAAAGCCACTGCATGCTGCGCTGAGGTCAAAACAAAATGCGTTGGTCATTCCGGTATGATAGGCTGCTAAAGCTGCAGCATTAGGCATGATATAATCAGGAGTTGAAGTAGCAAACACAACTGCTTCGATTTCTTTAGGGTCTACCTTTGTTTTTTTCAACAAATCATCAATCGCTTTAACAGCCATGTGAGTGACCCCGCTTCCTTCTTCTTTCTTCAGGATCCTCCGTTCTTTGATGCCAATACGAGTCATAATCCATTCATCAGAGGTATCAACCATCCGGGAAACTTCTTCGTTCGTCAGGACATACTCCGGTATATAGCCCGATATGCCTGTTATTACTGCATGAATTTTATTCATATTTTTTAATTGAAAGAATTCTTTAAAAAAATTGCCCTAAAATGTGGTTTTAGGGCTATTTTTTAGGAGTAAAGATCCACAAACAGATACTTTCACTCTTTTTGTTAAACCGCAGCAGCTTTCTCAATTGCTAACTTTCCTCTGTAATAGCCACATTCTCCACATACGGTGTGGTAAATATGCCATGCTCCACAATTAGGACATACTGCCATTGTCGGCATCAATGCTTTGTCGTGAGTTCTTCTTTTTCCTTTTCTTGCCTGTCCGGTTCTTCGCTTTGGATGTGCCATTTGTTTTTATTTTAATTGTTATCATTTTCATCTTTTAAGCTCTTCAATGCATCCCAACGCGGGTCGATAACGACATCGCTATCGTCTCCCTCATCTGTAATAATGATATCTTCTCCGCCGACATCTTCTCCGCCAAAATCATCTTCTCCGCTTTTAGGAGCATGTTTCTTTAACGCAGTAGTCATTGTTTTATTACATTTACCCGGAGCGTGTACATGTTTAATCGGGATGGTCAACACGATGAACTCATAGATGAACCATGCCAGGTTGATGACCCCTTCCGATTCAGGTATAACGACGATCTCATCACTTTCTTCCGAGTAGTCTTTTCCTAATTTAACAATCAGGCGATTGGTTGCGTTAACCGGGAAATCCATATCATCCAGGCATCTGTCGCACGGAATCACAATGACCCCTTCAAGACCAAAGGTCAACTCATAAGTGGCAGCAACTTTTTTAACAGTTACATTGACCTTCACTTTTCCTTTCTGAACATCTTCTCCGCCGATATCGACAAAAAATTTATGCTCTAACAAATATTCATATTGCTGAATATTGGAGATCATATTCTTCAGGTCTATTTTATACGGATCAAACTTTCCCACGGTTATTTTTTATAAAAGCGTTGCAAAGGTACGAAAAAACAAATACAAAAAGAAAAAAACACTGGAAATATTTATTTTTGTTCTTGTACAGACAGTCAGAATCAACCGGTTCGACAAAACGAAGCCATAAAAAAATGAGGCGCCTTTTGAAAGCGCCCCATTCACAATTAAAGACCTCAAACAAATCAACGGATAATAATCTTTCCTATCTTCGTTTCTCCATCACTCAGTTTGACTGTCACGATGTATACTCCTGGGACTACATTCAGACCTTTTCTGAATTGATAGTTTCCGGAAGCTGTTTCTGAAAGTATCTTATATCCACTTGTAGTAGAAACTTGAACTTCCGAAATCGCTTTATTAGCATCTACGCACAGCACTTGTTCTTTCGTATAGATTTTTACCGATGCAGGACCAACCGGAGTCACATCCGTCGGTGTATCCTGACGACCAATAATCAGATCGAAACGATTAGCCAGGTTCCCATTTATATTTTCAAATTTATAAATATGAGCACCATCAGCCAACAGGTTGATTTCCTGACCATAGCGTTCTTTATCCAACAATATCAATGAAGTAACCGGAAGATTCGCCAGATTATCGAAACGAAGTTCGAATTTACCTTTTGCACTCGAATAAATACCCAACGGGATCGTTATCGGTTGAGAAGGATCATCCAGGTACATGATTTCAATTTTCTGGTTATCGTCTACCAAATAAACCTGAGGTTTTTCAGGAACATCATTAGAGAACAAACGAACGGTGTTATTTCTGGATTTCGGATTACCGAACGCAATCAACGCCTGCGTTTCTCCAACGGAGTTGGAAGCATTGATAGTCAGTACTCCTACTGTGTTAGTCGATGATTTCAACTGATGAGGAACCGATTCGCCGCGCGTAACAGACATCTCCTTCGTAAAGATCAAAGGTTGTTCATTATTACTACCGGCAGTCGGGCGCACAAAGAATGCTTGCAACGGCGCTATGATTCCATATCCGGGAGTAATTCCTTCCGTATAAGTATTAAAGCTACCATTATCATACAAACGATACTCTTCACCAATTATCTTAGCGGAGTTAGCTGTATAAAACTCATTAAAATCTAAACTGGAGATGAATGGATTTCCAACCATCACATCAACATTTGATCCATCGGCAGGAACTGTTATAGGAAATTCAACCTCAGCCTCATTCGAACCGTTTTCAAAGACGAAGCGATACGCTTTCTGATCTCTACCATAAGTGTCTGCCGGATAGGTCAAAGCAAGCTTCAGACTACTATCATAATAGTACATAAAATTACTTGTTCCTACTCCTGTTCCTGACGGTGTAAACCAGTGCAGACGGTGCGGCGTACTGGATTCTATTCCTCCGCTCACGCTTGGTTTGACTAATTCAGCCGGATCTTCAAAGTAAGGAAGTTCTATGATTCCGTTCAAAGCGTTCAGGTTTTTATGATCCCGCATACCTACCGTTTCCGGAATTGCCGTATTGCCATTATATCCAAAAGCCTTCAATGCGATTGCATAATTCATCTCCGCTCCGATTTCCAAGCTCATCTTGTTATTAGGCAAATACCAAAGACCTGTTTGATCATCCGGATTCAAATCGGGTTCTTCATTGCGTGAAGTCTTAAAACCTTGTTGCCACAATTTCGGATAACCACCCACAGAGAAGTCTCCGGTTACAATTTGTTTCAACGGAGCAGCCATTGCATAATAACGACCTCTACTCAAATGGATTGCTGACCAAACATGATCGGCAACTGTTTCGTGTTTATCTTTGTTTACAGTTTCTGAGCCATCCTCATCAGCAGCTCCCGGAACAGTTTCATAAGCTCCGAAGTTGTAATGAACGAAAGCACGGTCATAATCCAGGTAGTGCGGTTTTGCAACTTCGCCTCCAAAGTGATAGATGATATCGGAACAGCAAGGTTGACCGACATTAGGAGCCGTTTGGTGATAGAACAATTCCACATGAGTCGCCCAATCAGTTGATTCAGGATTTAATGACGGATAATTTTTCGCATTACCAGGAATGTGAACCACTGTACATTTCCAAGGAACACAATCAAATCCGAAGGAAGTTCCGTCTCTTGTTACCCAGTTGTCCGGATTGTTCCAGTCATTATCCGATGCGTCCTGTTTCCAATACATCAAGTTCGGAACAAATGCAGCTTTAACCTGATAACGACCAGTGAACGTATGGACTCCTTCCGAAGTAGTCAAACTAACTTCAGCCCAACGATTCTCAACGCCGTATCCGCTTCTGGTAACAGCAAGACTGTTCACATGAGTAGCATCTTCCGGAAGAACATTTCCATTCGCAGCAACATCGAACCAGTAGAACGATACTCCGGTAATATTCGTCGGATTTGCCTTCACTGTTGCAGAAGATCCTTCACAAACGCGATCATCACACGGATCAATAATTACCACATATACAGTCGTTTTATCTTTCACTTTTTCCCCATCCGGATCTTCCGGATCGACAGGAACTTCCACTTCATATTCAAATTCATCCACGCCTGTCCAGTCGGGATCATCCGGCGTATAGACCAGAATAGGATTGCCTTCATCATCCGTTCCCGGAGTCACGGTTCCATGTGTCGGATCTTTCAGGTTATTTCCTCCTTCACCGTCAGGAATTTTGATCTCGACATGTTCTTTCACATCATCAGGTATATTATCATTACCTAAGATATTGATATCGATCGGATCCCCCGGTTTATCAGAGATAACATAATCAGGATTAGCTTCCACATCCGTTACGGTAATAGTGACGGTTGCATCTGTAGTCACTCCGCCTTCAATAGTTACGCGGTAGTTGAACGTATAAGTGCCAACTGCCGTCGGAGTATATACAAACTTGCCCTCAGCATCTGTCGCTCCGGAATCAAATAGAGATACGTCCCCTCCTGCAGGACCTGAAGGAGTACCTACAACCTCGACAGATGTCACATCCTTACCATACAACATATCGTTAATCAATACATGAAGATCCTTACTTCCGCCAAGAGGCATGCTGTAAGTGTCATCAATAGCATCAATTACGGTAACCGTGACAGTATTTTCAGAAGTTTTATTCCCTCCAAGACCATCCGGCACTGTCAGACGATAAGTAAATGTATGAGTTCCATGGAAACCATTAACCGGTTGATAAGTAATGGTATTATTCGAATTGACCGTAATAGTTCCTTTAGTAAGATCTGCTCCGGAAACATAGCTTACCGCACCATTAGGCACGGTATAACCAGCCTCTGCATTCACTACATCATTCGTTAACACAGAAATAGTAACCGGCGATTCAAAGCTCGCAACAGCCACATCAGGATTTGTTTGGATACATCTTTCTACGGAAACAGTAACCATTACACGTGGGAATATCGCTTTCAACGCTCCTCCCTGGTCATAATAATTAGCTTCAGCATAACGTCTAAGAGCCGGAATATCAGTCCCCACTACGCTATTACCTACTGCCAATCCGGAAGATTGGTTTCCAATACTATAGGAAGTACCTCCTGTTGATGCCGTATACCATTTATAGATAACATAACCCAAAGTACCCTCGTCTATTTCAACCATTTGTGGATATGCTGTTCCATTGACACAAACGGTCGGGTTAATCGGCGTTTGTACAATAAAATAAACGCGTGCAGTATTCGTAGTGGAAGATAATCCACCCTCCGTACAAGTAACTGTATAGTCAACATAATCAACTCCATTCCAGGTTGGATTAGGTGGATTATAATTGATCGTTTTATCTGCGTTCAACTCAATAATACCTCCATAATTAGAAGTACCAGAAATATTTACTACAGTAGTCGCAGATGGAGAATAAGGATCCAGATTATCATTAGTCAAAATATCTTTATTCCAAATTTTCACTCCAGAGGTTGTGCTGTAATAATTATTATTCGCTGTAATCGTTGGAGCCGTCAGCCGGATTTTAATAGCATAATCTTCTACTTCTCCACTTTCAAGTAATCCTGCAGCATCTGCAGCATTCAAAGCATCATAAGTAATACGGATACGTAAATAGGTAATATTTCCATTAGAGACTAATGCCGACTCATTGGCTTTTAAGGTAGAATAGCCTCCTGTCCAATAAAGGCTTGTTATCCCTGACGAAACTCCCGAACTTCCAAAACTCGGAACATCAGTTACAATAGTAGAAGACTCTTCCGGTTCAAATTTACCATTGCAATTCAAATCAATCCATGCCCTTAACGTCGCACTTTGTATAACAGAAGAAGAGTTTACCCATCTGATATTATTCAAACGAAAATCATTTCCTGAACGCAGGAAGTTTCCAGAAGTCAAATCGATATAACCATACTCTGCCGTAGTAATTGAAATACCATCGTCATTATCAGCCGTATTGGCATTTACACTATGTTCGGGGGAAGTTTGTAGTTTTCCCAGATCTAGCCCATTAAGACGAACACAACTGACTACTTTATTAGCAGCCACACCATAACTGGAAGGAGCGTCTCCATAAGACATATTCATCGGAGTAGGACAAGGTCCTGTCACACAATATTTTCCAACCCAAGTCTGAGCAGTAAGTGCAGTCCCAACCAATGCAGGGAATCGGGTAGCCGAAGCATTAGAGAAATCTCCAAAAGGATCGACTTGATAAGAAGCGCCATTATAGTGTCCTGCCAGCAAAACACGATTTTCTGTTGTAGAAAAACCAAGGCCACTGATTGATTCGGTTGCATTACCATTGAATACAATTACTTTTTGGCAAATTCCACTCAAATTATAAACAGCATAAAAGCCATCAGAACCTGATCCGGATGATGTTCTTGACATTTTATCACCACCCTTGGGATTAAAATTAATTGTCCCTTGGAAATTACCGGTTACATACAAAAATCCGCCTCTATGTTGAAGATCCGTAATAGCACTCTTACTATTATCACTCACATTTCCGTGAGTTAGTCCCGAGCCCGGATCTGAATTACTCAACTGGATTGCAAATAAACAATCATAGTCTAATTCCGAAAGTCCCATGATAACAGCTTTATTATAACCAACCGGAGAGGTAAAGCTATGTTGTGATCCAAAACTAGATATTGTAGTATTCACATGCTTAATAGTCGCTGCTACATACAAATTGGAAGAAGCATCTGATGTCATCAACGGCAAGGGAGTATCTTCATTATCAAACCCTAATGTAATGGGTTGAGAATAAGACGAAAAGTTATCATCGGCCGCTTTGGCAAGTATGGTCGTCCATTTAGAAGTAGTTGATTCCGATCTAAAAAACGCACAGTGAACTGTCCCATTCGCAGCATATTCCTGATTCCAGCAAGAGTTATAATCTTTCCATCCGACACCAACAGTCCGCCTAGCAACCACGGGATCATTCCAAGCTCTGAAAAGGCTATACCCCTGTCCGGCATTTGTTACGGCATTACCACCTGTACCTTTCAGCTTATTTCCATTGCCTGCGTCATAAACCTGCGTATAGGTATTTCTTCCTGAAGTCTGATCAACTCCGGTTTTATAGAAGCGAAAGAAACTGCGATAAACATTATTGGAACCGGGCTTGGTTCTCAACAAGTTTCCTTCCGTCAAACACTGGTCTTTATGAAAATAGCCAAATGAACCGGTATTGGAATCCATAAGAAAAAAACCACCAACTCCAACATAGTTCCCTGCAGTCGTACAAGACTCTGCACATTCGGAATTCCAAGCCATACTGGCATTAGCAACGTTATTTGCTCCGGTAGAATTAATTACATTCGAATTGGTTCCGGAAAAGCCGTACAACGTATTCGGACAAGCCGAAGCGACAATTTTGGCATTAGTCGCTACAACAACTCCTAATTTATCATAATTCGGAACTGCAATAGTCTTGATTACCAACTCATAATTATCACTTGCGTAGCCTGTTCTGTTATCTATACGCCAAAAAGATCTCCATTTGAAATTACCATCAGCGTCAAATTTAACAATATAAGCCCCCTGATCCGTACCAATGTCTACGTAGGCCGGATTACAAGCATCTCCACTGAAATTGACTTTTCCGGTAAATATCCCTGACACATAAACGTTTCCAGCAGCATCACTGATAACATCTCTAGCCTTGGAAGTTCCTTCCGGTCCGGCAAATCCCGTTTTCTTCGCCCATCTTGCCCACAGATTATTATATTGAGCATCGGCCGTAAAATTTGCAGCTGACATAAAGAACAGTACAGCTACACACAACAAGCTGCGCCAATGTTTCATAGCTGCACTCTGTTTTATATTGTATTTATTTATCATCATTTTGTTTGTCTTATTAAAATTACTTTTCATTAATCATTCGAATTCAAAGGTTTAGTCCGAACTTTCAGATAAATCCCATAAAGAATAAGTCCGATAACGAGGACATAAATATCAGAGTCTACAGGCGTCGGATCCGGGAGTCCGCCAATGGATCCGGAATCTCTTAACATAATAGGGTCCCCTATACCTCCACCGGATTGAAAGGGGGCGTAAGTTCCCGTATTATTATCGGCAGGAAATGCCCAAACGGGTCCCTGGCCGAATGAAACATCCTTTTTTTGCGGGAACCCAGTGGAGGTAACCTGCAAAGAATTCTCAAAACCTCCTGATGCCGCCAATCGGTTTACACCTATCAACAGCAGGATCAGGAGAAAGAGACTCCCCCTGATCCATAACTTGCAATTGTTTTTGTTTTTCATCTTTTCTCCAAAAATTAGTTGTATGTTTATATATATGTGAATTGTGTTTTATCTATGTATAAAATGTATTGAGGATATAAGCAGGGGTGGGTTAGTCGATATCGACCGACAAGATTTAAAATAATCCGGGGAACTATCATTCCGATTTTGCTACACACACATGTACTTAATTTGGAATAAATAGAATACTTACTCCTACTTTCACAAGCGGGAAATAAATAATGAAAATACGGAACAACAAGCGTCCCCCGGAAAATAGAGAAAAGCTCATTTTGATTAAAACAATCAAAACAAGCTAAATGTTTTTTTATTAATTTTAAAAGATTATTTAAGCTTGTGTATTTAACCACATGCTTAAAAGACACGAACAATAAATTACCACCATCTAAAGTGGCAAAACTGATACAGCCTACCCTTACTATATTGAATATATGCTTCAAAATGTATGTGTTGTGTTGTGTTACCCAATTTAATTATGAAAAAATTATGCCAAAACAACATTAACAACTATAATTTGCTTAATATCATCAAAATAAAAATACAAAATAACGAAATTTAAATATTTTTAAATGTTGTTGTTGTAGAATTGTTCGACATTAAATATAGTATAAAATACAATATTTACAAATCACCCTATCAAATAAACTAAATAAATAACACACAACAAATTAACACAAACTAAAGAAGGTTATTTCAAAAGAGATAGATTCATATTCATTCATAAAAATACATTATCAAACTATAATATTTCCTATTTTATCTTATTCATTATTCCACTTAATTATAGCATTATAACATTTAAAAATAGCATTCATAAATTTTATAAATTGATAATTTCCTATATTTAGTCCTTTTGTAGAACTTTTTCCACAATCATATTGTTATATTTGAATAAGACAACAGATTTGCTAAAAAATCTATTTCATCAATTTACAAAAGAGATACCATTATGGATAAAAGTTTAAAAGAATCGTTAATAAATCGCAGAACCTATTATGCAATCAGTGACCAATCGCCTGTGTCGGACGACGAAATTGAAGAAATCGTAATGACCGTAGCCCAAAATGTTCCTTCGGCATTCAATTCTCAATCGACACGTTTGGTACTTCTGCTGGGAGAAAATCATAAAAAGTTATGGAATATTGTGAAAGAAACGCTGCGTAAAAGAATTCCGGAAAAAAATTTTAAATCCACCGAAGACAAGATTAATAATTCATTTTCAGCAGGATATGGAACTGTCCTTTTCTTTGAAGATAAGTCGGTTGTCGATCATCTGCAGAAACAATTTCCTCTCTATGCAGAAAAATTTCCCATCTGGTCGGAACATACGGCAGCCATGCATCAATTGAGTACCTGGATGATGCTGGAAAACGCAGGATTCGGAGCATCTCTCCAGCACTACAATCCATTGATCGACACGGAAGTTATTGAAACCTGGGGATTAGATAAAAACTGGCAATTAACTGCTCAGATGCCATTCGGCACTCCGTTGCAACAACCAGGAGAAAAAACATATCAGCCTCTTGAAATGCGGGTAAAAGTATTCAAATAAACAAAAAAAATCATAGCTTTGCACTCAAAAGAGAGCAAAGCTATGCCATTAAATTTACCTCAAAACTTACCGGCGATAGAACTGCTGGAAAGAGAAAACATCTTTGTAATGGATTCTCTCAGAGCTTCTACCCAGGACATCCGGCCGTTAAAAGTCGTCGTCCTGAACCTGATGCCTATCAAGATCACAACAGAAACAGATTTCGTTCGACTACTGTCCAACAGTCCGTTACAAATAGAAATCGAGTTTCTGAAAATGAAATCACATCAATCAAAAAACACATCGGCCGAACATCTGGCCGAATTTTATAAAGACTTCGACGCCATCGAAAACACAAACTACGATGGACTGATCATCACTGGTGCGCCGGTAGAATTACTGGACTACACAGATGTAACCTACTGGAACGAGTTGATCGGCATTTTCAACTGGGCGCGCAACCATGTGACTTCGACATTGTATATCTGCTGGGCTGCCCAAGCGGGGCTGTATCATTTTTATGGAATACCGAAGTACCCGCTCGATCAGAAAATGTTCGGTGTTTTCAAACATTCATTAAGCCAACCGACATTTCCACTGTTCAGAGGCTTCGACAATGAATTTTATGTCCCGCACAGCCGTCACACAGAAATAAGAAAAGAAGATATTCTCAACGTATCCGATATCTCCTTATTGTCAGAATCGGAAGCATCCGGTCCGTACATCCTGATGGCGCGGGGAGGAAGAGAATTTTTTATTACAGGACATTCGGAATATCCGCCGGACACATTACACAACGAATATATCCGTGATCTGAAAAAGGGACTTCCGATACATCTGCCTGAAAACTATTACATCGACAACGATATAAAAAAAGGTATTTCGGTCAGATGGAGAGCTCATTCCAATTTATTATTTACGAATTGGCTGAATTATTTTGTCTACCAGGCGACTCCTTTCGATCCAAAAGAAATAGAGAAGCTGGAGCATTTAAACTATAAATAAAAACATCATTCATAACCCCCTAAGTGAAACTGATCCGTCAAATCGAACTGCTGGCTCCGGCAAAAAACCTGGAATGTGGCATTGAAGCAATCAATCATGGAGCAGATGCTGTGTATATAGGAGCGCCACAGTTCAGCGCCCGGGCGGCTGCAGGCAATTCCATCGAAGACATCCGACAACTAGTAGCCTACGCACATCCTTTTCATGCAAAAGTATATGTGGCGCTGAATACCATACTCGAAGATGCCGACTTACCGGTTGCAGAGCAGATCATCGGGGATATTTACCGCGCTGGAGCCGACGCTTTAATCATACAGGACATGGGAATCTTGAAGCTTGACCTCCCTCCCATTGCGCTGCATGCCAGCACTCAATGCGATAACAGGACCGTAGAAAAAGTCAGGTTTCTCGAAAAAGCCGGATTTACACAAGCGGTTTTAGCTCGCGAACTATCTCTGGAGCAGATCAAAAACATATCCAGACACTGCGAAATAGCGCTGGAAGTATTTGTTCATGGCTCTTTATGCGTTTGTTACAGCGGACAATGTTATATCAGCGAAGCACTATCCGGACGAAGCGCCAATCGCGGAGCATGCGCCCAGTATTGCCGCTTGCCGTATTCGTTAGTCGACGGCGCCGGAAAAACCGTTGCAACAAACAAACACTTGTTATCGTTGAAAGATCTCAATCAATCGGATCATTTGGAAGAGTTGTTGGATGCCGGAGTCAAAAGCTTCAAAATCGAAGGCCGGTTAAAAGAGCTCTCGTACGTTAAAAACATCACGGCCTACTATCGCCAAAAACTGGATGAAATTTTTTCCCGCCGACCGGAATACGAGTCTGCTTCTTCCGGAAAATGCAATTTTTATTTCGTTCCGGATCCGAATAAAAGTTTCAACCGGGGATTTACCAATTATTTTCTGAAAAACAAAAAAGAGAAAATGGCATCTCCGGAAACACCCAAATCGATGGGAGAAGCCGTAGGAAATATCAAAGATCTCAGCCATAACTACTTTACCATTTCCGGACAAAAAACGATCCACAACGGAGATGGTTTATGTTTTCTAAACGAACGGAAAGAACTTCAGGGATTCCGGATCAACCGGGTGGAAAACAACAAAATCTATCCGGCCGAGATGCCTCGGTTAATCCCGGGAATAACGCTCTACAGAAATTATGATCACGAATTTGAAAAGTCACTGCAGAAAAAATCTTCCGATCGCAAAATAAAAATTGATTTCCGGTTGCAGGAAAATGCTTTTGGTTTCAGTTTGACTGTCATCGACGAAGACCTGTTTGAAGCCACAGTAAGCACTGCTTTCAAAAAAGAATTATCGCTCAAAGACCAACAGGAAAATATCCGGACACAGCTGTCCAAACTGGGTAACACCATTTTTGATGTCCGGGATATACACATCGATCTGTCTGACAACTGGTTCATTCCGTCTTCCGTATTGGCCGAATTGAAAAGAAAAACGATCGATACGCTTCTTTCCGTCAGAAAGATTACTGTCTCGCGGCCGACAACAAAAATAACCCCGACGTCACATCCTTTCCCGGAGACAACGCTCTCTTATCTGGGAAATGTTTCCAACAAGAAAGCGCAAGAGTTCTACAAACAGCATGGGGTAACCTCTGTTGATCCTGCTTTTGAAGTCAAAACGCCCGACAACCCTTTATTGATGCAAACCAAATACTGCATACGCCATCAATTGGGTTACTGCATCAAGAATCAGACCAACGAATTAAAATCGCCGCTTTTATTAGTAACGGGCAATCATCAATTAAAATTAACTTTCGACTGCGACAATTGCGAAATGAAAATTACTAACGCCAACCGTTAGCAATGCGTATAAAAATAAAGGAAGCCTCATCAGCTTCCTCTATTTTTATTCTTAAAATGTAAGATCCGAATTATTCTGCAGCAGGTGCTTCAGTAGCAGGCGCTTCTGCAACAGGTGCTTCTGCAACAGGTGCTTCAGTAGCAGGCGCTTCTGCAACAGGTGCTTCCGGTTGTTCTTCCACAGCGGGAAGTTCCTCTTCTGCTCCAGCTTCAGTTTTTGCCGCTTCAGCCGCTTTTTGTGCCCGTTTTTCTGCCAAGGCAGCAGCTCTTTCTTTATTAATCGCTTTTTCTGCGTCTAATTTTGCTTTCGCTTCTGCTTTTGCCGTATCGCTATTTTTTGTTTTAGCAGCATTCAATGCTGATTGTTTAGAAGCAACCCATGCCTGGAATTTGGTTTCTGCATCCGCTTCTGAGAAAGCTCCTTTTGCAACACCTCCCAATAAGTGTTTTTTCATCAAAACACCTTCATTTGAAAGAATATTACGAGTAGTATCTGTCGGCTGAGCGCCAACTTGCAGCCAATACAAAGCTCTGTCGAATTTCAAATCTATTGTAGCAGGATTGGTATTCGGATTATACGAACCGATCCTTTCGATAAATTTTCCATCACGTGGAGCCCTGCTATCTGCGATCACGATGTGGTAAAACGCGTACCCTTTGTGACCATGTCTTTGCAATCTGATTTTAGTTGCCATTTTTAAAAATTTGTTTTAATTTGAAATTTGCATTAGCGGACACAAAGGTACAACAAAGAATTGGTATTTTAAAATTGTTTCACTCAAATTTAATTCTTTTGAGAGTGCAACCACGCATTTTTATATGCAGGATGAGCATTCCTGAATGTTTCCAGATAAGACTCCGCTTCTTTTTTATCGGAAAATTTCTCTACATATATACGAAACCGTTCGCCGTTTCCAATAATATTTGCAGAAGTAAACTCGATTTTGGTTTGCTTTAATTGTTCCTGAGCTGTTTGCAGAGAAGGTAAACTTCCTATTATAACGTAATAATCACGAGAATCCGACTTAGGTTCTTCCGTCATAGGGTTAGTTTCAGGCTCTGCAACAATTGTATTTTCTGTGTTATCCTGCGATAATCCTTCTGTCAAAGCATTCTCTGTCAAAGCTTCTTCCGACGATGAATCTTCAGATAAAGCTTCCAATGTTTTCGCTTCTTCCATTTTAAGATTGATGACAGCCGCACTTTGTGGCCGGGGCTGATAATTACTCAATGGAGTAGAAAATGCAAAAAACAACAATGCTACAGCAGCTACAGAAGTTGCTGCTCTTAATATTCTCTTATTTAATGGAACCCATATAACATCTCTGATAGGATCCTGAACCTCAACATGCTGTTCTACCTTCATCAAATCGCTCAAAGAAGGCATGAAAAAATTGGAAAAACCATAATTTGCAGCATTACAACTCAGAAAATCATCCGGAGAGAAAACAATTCGTCCTTCCGGCATTTGCAATTTTCCAACTCCGGGGATATAAACTTCCTGCTGTAAACGCAATTTCTGAGACAATTCTTCCACAAACCTGTTGACACGCAAATTCGCTTCATTATAAGAAATCTGTTGCTCTTTCTGAATAGAACTGACCAACAATCCATCATTATGAGATAATTCCGAATTAAAACTTAAAGATAATACAAGAGCAGGGAACGAACCGGGAATCCTTAAATCAGGATGGGAAACCGGCTGAACTACAAATGCACCAAAGCCTGGAAGCGTTACGCATTCATGCTTTGTTAACAAATAAGCTAAATGAAGGAATTCCTTTTGCATGGTACAAAGGTAAGAAAAAAAAAGGATCCGTCAACAAAATTATTTTTTTATAAGTTCAAAAATTCCGCAACCATAAGTGCAACCACAATTACTTTTTATCATCTCTGGCGTTAATTCCACCGACTCAAATAAATTACCGGAATCATTTACATAGCTAAATTGTTCTACTTCAAAAATATTATTGAAAATTTCTAACAGATAACCGATAGAATAGACCCGGTGAGCATTAAATTCTATACGTTGTGGCCCTATAGGTCCCGAAAAATAAAACTTTCCTCCAGGTTGGAGCATTTTGTAAATATTATGAATAGCCTTAAGATGTCCATTGGCATCAATGGGATCTCCATATCTCCCTAAGCCGAAATGTTCAATCGCATGAAGGCTTGAGATTGAGTCACAACATTCGATCAGACCATCCGAAACATTCATTAAATCAGCTTGAGTGAATGTAATATTTTTAACAAGGCTCGTTTGATAACGGATATCAAAAATTTCAATCTCTCTAAAAGAAGCCACATGGGAAACAAATCCATCGGTACGGGAACCTATATCTATATGGCGTTGCGGATTATTCTTAAAAACCCTGCGAGCGACCAACAAATCCTGATGAAAATAATCCCCACTCATTCGTCCCGACTCTGCATATTTTTCGACCAACACTGGATACGATTTCCCAAACGAAAAATCAGGAGAAGTTTCCAGCTCTTTTTTCAGTTTCTTGTAATCCTTACGGTAATCCGCATAAATCCCACAAACAACAATAGGATTTAACTTTGCATATCTGAGCACATTAACAAATTCTTTCAACCGATGCTTCATAAACAACTAACACTAATATTTATTAATTAACGATATTTTCCTCCATCTTATTCCCACCCTCTGAATTCCATTCTTTATTAACAATATTCATCATCAAAAGAGGCAATATAAAATATACCGGAAATATTAAATTCGATGAAAAGAAAGAGACTCCTAAAGTAAGGAACAGAAACAAAAATGATGTAAAGGCATGTTTGTTCGATCGCTTTTTAAAGAAAAAGTATATCATATAAAAATACAACATCAGAAACAAAAAAGACCCCAAATATCCGAATCGTATCAACAAAACCGAATAAGTTATATCTGTTGTTTCCAGTTGATATGCACCTCCTGAAGGACTTTGTAAGCCTAATATAAAATTAAACTGTCCTGCCATAGGCGAATCTTCCGCAATCAGGCCCGGACCCATCAAACGTGCTTCCGGATTCTCGTTCAGATAATTGATTCGTTCAAAAAGGTGCCCCACACGATATGCAAAAGTAGATTTATACATAATATATAATTCTACATCAGCATCGGCAAACCGGCCTTCCGCCACAGCTTTGAAATCCTGATACGTCCTAGATTTTACAAAATTATGTCCGATAAGTGTAATAACAGGAATAGCTATGGCAACAGCCATAAGAGTAACTTTTATTTGCTTTACTTTAGGCAAACGAAGTATATATCCTAAAAACAGAGCCATGATAAAAAAACCAATAGAACTTCGGTTGAATCCCAGGAGAATCGCAAAAATAAAAATAACGATTGAAAATATCCTGAGTAATCCTTTAGACGGAGGACTATAAATCGACATAAATGCCGCAAAGTATAGAGCTAACGGTTGATTATAAAATCGCTTTATTTTCCAATCTCCAATTTGGAATATGGAATAATTCATTGAGTTCAGTAACTCTGTCGATAACACGACCTGTAACAGATAAATACACGACTGAACAAGAGTTATATAATAAATGATATTAAGCAGTTTATTCAACTCCTCCTTAGTCATATTCCTGAAAACAAAATAAACAATCAACAGCATGTACGACCGGCTGACCCGCAAGGTCTCATTCCAGCTACAACCGACTGAAAACCGACTGTATAAGATACAGGCTAATAAAAATACAAGAAAGAGCAACAAATAAACCGAGAATGTATCTCTTTTAAAATAACGCCCTTTGGATAATAAAAAATCAAAACCGACACAACCGCCAATCAAAACCAATGCATAATCCTGCCCTTTCGAAAAACCAGGCATCAGAGCCATTGCTTCTTCAGGAATGATCTGAAATCCCCAGGATGCAAAAAAATAGAAGATCAAAAGTGCATATACCCTGTGTCCACGTAAGTATAAATACCACGCATAAAGAACCAGGAATATGAAAATAACTGCCATCTTCGAATAAGTTATTTACCTTCTTTTTTTCTTTTCCTACCGGCAAGAATATAAGGCTCCAAACTAATGGCAGACAACGGGATTACGATACCTCCAAAGAAAATAACGATCAACATTATTTTAAACAAGTCCGGGGTTACCGGTTTACTCAAAGGATAAGGTTCATCAATAACTCGCAATTTAGGATTCAACGTAATCGAAGAGGTCATTGTTTCTTCCTTCTTTTGTTGCAGGAAAAAATAAACTGCCTGTTTCAATTCCTGACGACGCTTCAACTCCAAAGCCGTTTTCTCCATCACAGGATAATCTTTCATTTTTCCTTTTATCTCCTCCTCCTGCTTTTTCAAATTATTCGCTGCAATCTCAGCACCTTTGCCGGCATTTTTTAATGCCAAAACCAAGTTTTCTCTTAATGCAGCCAATTGAGTATCCATACTTTTGCTCACAGGGGTCCTCTTCTTATCCGATTGAAGCATTTCATTTCGCTTGGAAAGCTCCTCATTATAGGAAGTAATTGCTTTCATCAACTCTTCACCACCATTTGCAGATATTATATATGGTATTTGAGAATATTGATTTGCAGGATCAGACAAATACTTATCTGTCAGTTTGACAATTTCCAACTGAGATTGAGATTCAATCAGAAACGGCATTAGGCCTCCGACAAGATCCATATATCCTTTAGCATCGGCTTCAAAATCAGTTAGTCCGTATTTTTGTTTGAATTCCTGAATTTCAATATCTGACTGAGTCAACTCAGTTCCAACTTCAGCTATACGATTATCTATATACTCAAGTGTCCGTTCTCCTAATAACGACTTCTCTTTTGCATGATCAATGTTGTGAACACGGATAACCGTAGACAAAATATCTTTCGCCCGTAACACATTATCATCAACAATTTTCATGTGTATAAGGTCCGAACTTTTACGTTCTTCCTCTACATTCAATTTACTAGAATAAATTTCAGATTGCAAATCATCTCCCATAACAACCATTGAGAGTTTGAATGATTGACCGTAATTATTAAAATATGCTGTCTTTTCAAAAGTCAGCGCTCCATAAGGAGTAGTCACTGTCGCCGGTAATTTATCAAATTTGAATTTGCCGATCTTATCTTTATTTATTTTTACCTTGATTGTTGCTTTTTCATTCTTTACAGATACCTCTGCAAATATGACAGCAGTAAGCGTATCTGTAAAATTCTCCGCATAATTTATTGCAACCGGAGTCTGGTTATAAAGACTTATTTTCTTTATCCCCATAAATTTCGATAATGTGTAACTCTTATTCAGTTCAAGTTCCTTGACCATCTTTTTTACAGGGCCATGAGAAGACATAATAATTGCCTCATCTTCAACATTATTTCCAGGGGCGCTCTTACCAAATCCTAAAGATTTCATTAACGAAAAGCCGGAAAAACTTCCACTATTATCTTCCGAACGTAAAGCTACTGTGGAAAGAACGGCATATTCCGGAGTTTTCAATTTATAATATACACCTCCTACCACACCACAGAGAACAACCCCAATGACGAAATAGTACCAGTGCCTGGCCCAATTCTTTAACAAATCTATGATTAATTCAAACTCGCTTTTTTCTTTATTTGTATCCATAAATAATTTATATTGAGTTTATCTTGTGATCGAAATAATTGTAAGTATAGTTGAGGCTATAAGAGATACAACTCCTGTAATCGAACCAATCACAGATAATTTATAATATTCCGATTGTCCGTATTTACTGTCCTTTTTACGCGTATCATTAGGATCAATATAGATTACATCATTCTGTTGCAAATAAAAATATCCGGATGAAAACAAATCTTTTGAAGTCAGATCCAGATAGACAGTTTCCAATTTTCCGTTATTGTCGCGTATTAATCTTACATTCTTCCGGTCACCGAATATCGTAAGGTCACCTGCCGCACCTATCGCATCCAAAATGGATATCCGGCTGTTTTCAACCACAATAGGGCCTGGATTACGCACTTCCCCCATAACAGAAACCTTAAACGACAAGATATTCATGTTCACAATAGGATTTTCAATGTATTCGGATACCCGATTGGTTATCGTATCGATTGCACTAGCCAGGGTAAGACCTCCTAATTTTACTTTACCTATCACAGGATAACTAACAAACCCATCATTATCAACACGATAAGTCTGCATCGTCGTGCTTTGAACCGAAACTTTTTCTCCAGGAGCCAGATATGAAATTGTAGGCAAATTGAATTGGGCAACTTCCTCCTGATTCAGAGTAGGAGATGATACTGTAATCATCAACATGTCACTATTCTTAATACGTGGCTCATACTCAATATAATTAAGTTCGGTGACAGACCGGCCTCCATCTTTATCCAAGTCCTGGAAATAAGAAATATCTTTAGGAACCGACTGACAGGAAAAAAATAATACTGTGGAAAAAATTAGGAATAAGATTTTATTTCTCATATCTGATAAATATAATAATTTATAGTGAAGAGTTAAAATGAGGCACAAAGGTAACCCATTCGCACGATATATTAACGGTCATTTATTAAAATTCGTACATTTGGCAATTATATTTTTTTTCGTTTGCTTTGCAAGTATTATTAAACAACAATGTCGAATTCTTTTTTTCAATTCAAACAATTCTCCATTTTCCACGATAAGTGTGCAATGAAAGTGGGTACGGATGGGGTACTATTGGGTTCCTGGGTGAACTGTATAAATAACGACAATATACTGGATGTTGGTTCCGGATCAGGTTTGATATCTCTGATGTTGGCTCAGCGCAGTAAAGCTTTGATTTGTGCAATAGATATTGATGACGACGCATTTGAACAGACTCTTTTCAATGCCGCAAATTCTCCGTTTTCCAACAGAATAGAAGTTATACATAGCTCTTTACAATGTTTCAGTCCGGAGAAAACATTCGATTTGATCGTTTCAAACCCACCCTATTTTATTAATTCGTTAAAATCTCCCGGACAGAGTCGGTCCACGGCCAGGCATGACGACAATCTTCCTTTAGCTGTTTTTTTTGAAAAAAGTCAGGATTTGCTTACGAAAGGTGGCAGGATTGCAGTGATCTTACCTTTTGACCTATTAGAATATAGTGACGGAATTACATCAGATATCGGCTTACATAAAATACGGGAAACCCTGGTACGTTCTTTACCCGATTCTCCACCGAAAAGAGTTTTACTTGAGTATTCCAGGCAGCAGCTTCCCCCGGAAAAGAACGAAATGTATATTGAATTATCACGACACGTTTACAGTGATGAGTATATTACTTTGACAAAGGATTTTTACCTGAAGATGTAATATCTCCCACCCAACGGCCTAATTCCTGGAAAAACGACTGTATATCATGAATCTGAGCCTGCATTGGAGTAGCCATATCCTCCTTCAATGGTACTACGACATTCAATCCTGCATTGATTGCTTTCACTGTAATTTCTTTACCCATCATAACAGGAGTTCCGTCAATATGCATCAAACCGGCTTTCTGCCTTCTGATTATCACATTTTGAGAACATTTGTGCGTCAGCTTACTGCTCTTATCTATTGTCTTCGTAAATAACTGAATAGCCATAGGACCTGCTTCTACCGGATGAATCGAAGAAATAATCACAACATCGACTTTCCCATCTGAAATATTAGCCTGTGGAGCAATATAGGCATTGTAACCGTATTGTGAAGCATTTGCACAGGTAACAAGGAATGCCTTTTCTTTAATAATTTCGTCATCCAATATAATCTCATATTCATCAGAACGAAACTTTACATATTCCTCAATGACACTTTTCATATAAGATAATGATCCCCGGTGCTTTCCTACGGAAAACCGTTCACTGACCATTGCATCAAAACCGACACCGCATGTACAAAAGAAAAAATGCTCGTTCGCCTTACAATAATCTATCCGGGTAACATTCCCCTTCCTGATGACTTCCATTGCCTTTCTGGTATCCAATGGTATACTCAAATCCCTGGCCAAGCCATTTCCGGAACCGGCGGGCACAATTCCTAATACTGATGATGTATGAACCATATTACTGGCAATCTCATTAACAGTACCATCTCCACCGACCGCAACAATACAATCCATTGACTCGGATACAGCTTGTTTCGTCAGGTCATGGGCATGCCCTGCGAATTCCGTAAACACGATATCCACCTTATACTCATCAGGAGAGAAAAGATCATTAACCAACACCGGTATTTTATCCTTTGGCCCGACTCCTGATATCGGATTGATTATGAAGCGTATTGTTTTCATTTTATTAACAACTGCAAAGATAAGAGTATTATTTATAAAAAAAACTTAACAGGAATGAACTCCAATATCAAAACTTTGTTTATCTTTGCAGCCTGCTTTTTTCAGAGCTTATTATTCACACAAATATAATGTAAGAAAAAGAGCAGCAATTTTAATAATTTGATATTAACATTGACATTCTGATTGTAATATGAACCTTCTTGTTGATAAGTTAAGTAAGAATGACACTCTTATAAGGTCTAAACAGGCTAAAGCCGCAGGTATCTACCCTTATTTCAGAGCTATTGAAAGTGACCAGGACACCGAAGTTACCATTAATGGAAAAAGAGTCCTAATGTTTGGCTCAAATGCCTATCTGGGATTAACCAACCACCCTAAAGTCAAAGAAGCAGCAATCGCTGCTACAAAGAAATACGGTACAGGTATGGCTGGAAGTCGCTTCCTCAACGGAACACTGGATATCCACCTTGAATTGGAAAGAAAACTGGCCGATTTTGTCGGGAAAGACGACGCAATTACTTATTCTACAGGATTTCAGGTTAATTTAGGTGTTGTTTCATGTCTTACCGGAAGAGAAGATTATATTCTTTGGGATGAATTGGATCACGCATCTATTATTGAAGGCCACCGCCTTTCGTATTCTCACAAACTGAAATTCAGACACAACGACATGGATTCTCTGGAAGCGCAATTAAAAAAGTGCGAATCGGATAAAGTGAAACTTATTGTTGTAGATGGCGTTTTCAGCATGGAAGGTGATGTTGCCAACATTCCTGAGATTGTTCGTTTGGCAAAAAAATACAATGCTAATATTATGGTTGACGAAGCACACGGTTTAGGCGTTTTAGGACGTCAGGGACGTGGAGCTGCCGATCATTTCAACGCTCTTCCAAATGTAGACCTGATTATGGGTACTTTCAGTAAATCTTTAGCTTCTATCGGAGGATTTATTGCTGCAGACCAGGAAGTTATCGACTACTTACGCCATAATTCACGTTCTTATATATTCAGCGCCAGCAACACTCCTGCTGCTACAGCAGCTGCAAGCGCGGCTTTCGACATTATGGTCAGCGAACCGGAAAGATTAGAAAACCTCTGGGACGTAACCAATTACGCATTGGAAGGTTTCCGCAACTTAGGATGTGAAATCGGACACACTTCTACTCCTATTATTCCTATTTATATCAGGGATAATGAAAAAACATTCTTCGTAACTACCGAACTATTCAACCAGGGAATTTTTGTAAATCCGGTTGTTTCTCCGGCAGTATCCCCGACAGACACATTGATCCGGTTTTCATTGATGGCTACCCACACCCGAGAACAAGTGGATATCGCATTGGATAAAATTGGAAAGTGTTTGACGAAAGTAGGAGTACTTAATAAGGCTGTACTAGTCTAATCTCAATCTGAATTCATTAACAAGCTGTTGAAGCTGAGGATTTTTAGATACAAATAATTTGTATTTATCCGTTTCGGTGTACGCTATATTGGTATTCTCCTGTTCGGTGACATCCACTTCCATCATGATATACGCATTTTGCAATTCATGACGAAGGAATTCGACTAAAGCGGTGGACTCTTCCTGTAATTTTTGCGCTTGTTCCGGATTATAGACCGACACTGAAATAGTTTCTCCGCTTTTCAAATCCGGCGAAATATTCAACATCGTATTTTTTAAGTGTATTTTTTCTTTAATACCCTTGGCATAAGTGTTCCATTTTTCAATCAGATCACTACGCGTGAACGTATTACGAGGTAATTCTTTAGACGTATTTCCTGAAATAGCTCTTTCTACAACTTTTTCTTCTTCTTTTTTCTGAATCCCTTTTAAAGAAATACTGATCGGCGCTCCACCTGGCACTCCGGCACGGGGTTTAGATGCATTATTATCGGATTTCAGGATATCCAGATCTATCTTTGCAGGCTCCTGATTCTCAGACGAACCCGGATTTTCCTGAGTTTGAACGGACGTTACTACAGTTTTTGACGGCGCTGTTTGGGGTGTATTTACTGCCGGATTATCGGCAGCTATTGGGTCAAGTGTTTTTTTTTTATCGTCCCCCGTTGCTAGAGGACTAGTTAATTGGCAAAGCCTGATCAGTAGCAACTCTACGAGTAGCCGTTTATTTCGACTTCCTTTGTAGGCCAGATCACATTCGTTCGTTAACTCGATGGCTTTGTAAAGGAAATTGATATCACATGCTTGGGCTACAGTTTGATATTTTGATTTTACAGCATCACCAACTTCATACAAAACAATTGTTTCCGGATCTTTGCAAACCAGTAAATCCCTGAAAAATGAAGCCAACCCTCCTACAAAGTGTTGTCCTTCAAATCCTTTTCCAAGAATTTCATTGAAGATAAGCAGACTGGCGCTTACTTTATTTTGTAAAATATTTCCGGTCAACCTGAAATAATACTCATAATCCAGTACATTCAGGTTTTCAATAACCGATTGATAAGTGATATTACCTCCTGTAAAACTGACTACCTGATCGAAAATCGACAAGGCATCACGCATTCCTCCGTCCGCTTTCTGCGCAATAACATTCAAGGCTTCTTTTTCAAAAGAAACATTTTCCTGCCCTGCCACATATTCCAGGTATTCAACCGTATCATTGATCCCGATACGATTAAAATCATAAATCTGGCAACGCGAAAGAATGGTAGGAAGTATTTTATGCTTTTCTGTTGTAGCAAGAATAAAAATAGCATACCGGGGAGGCTCTTCTAAGGTCTTCAAAAAAGCATTAAATGCCGCAGCCGACAACATATGAACCTCATCAATGATGTATACCTTATATTTACCCGTCTGAGGAGGAATTCTTACCTGTTCTATCAGAGAACGGATATCGTCGACCGAGTTATTGGACGCCGCATCCAGCTCATGGATATTGTAAGAACGCTGTTCATTGAATGACACACAGGATTCACAGGTATTGCAGGCCTCTCCGTCTTCATTCGGGGTAAAGCAGTTTATTGTTTTGGCAAATATACGAGCACAAGTCGTCTTCCCCACCCCACGCGGACCACAGAACAAATAAGCATGAGCTAATTTATTGTTACTGATGGCATTTTTGAGGGTGGTAGTCAGCGACTGCTGCCCGACAACCGATCGAAAGGTTGACGGACGATATTTACGCGCCGAAACAATGTAATTATCCATATATTTTCTATAACTGATCACAAAGATAATTATTTTTTTCATTCTTTCATTTCTTCATTTCTTCATTTTTATTTGTACCTTTGCAGTATTCGATTCTATCTTCCCATGAGAAAGTTTGTTAATAAAATAAAGGATTGGTTGTACAAGATTGATATCAAGCACATCCCGGTCAATAAGTATTATGTTACGATCATCATTTTCTTGGTCGTGACTTTTTGTATTGGAGACAGTACACTTAAAAAAAGATATTCTTATAACCAGGAGATTAACCGTTTGCAAAATGAGATCGAATATTATAAAAAATTGAAAGCAGATAATACAGAAAAACTGAATTCGCTGAAAAGTGATGATGAAAGTCTCGAAAGATATGCCCGGGAACAGTTTCACATGACAAAACCAGACGAAGACCTCTTTATTATAACTCCCTGAAAATGAATCACAAATTCAAAGATTACTTATTTTATTTCTCTGCTATTGCATTACTGATTTCTGCCGCTCTATATATGACCGGATGGTCGTTCATTCCTTATGTTTATGCTGTTGCTACAGCTGGTGTCGCTATATGCTACCTTACCAGTCCATATATGGGTAACAACAAGAGACTAAAACGGTTAAACATACAAGAAGCTATTGCGGCTATCCTATTGCCGGTTTCGTCGTTTTTTATGTTTAAAGGACAAAATGAATGGTTTGTATTTTTAGCTGTTTCTGCAATTTTACAAGTATATGTTGCTTTTGTAAAAGACAGGGAATTGAAAAAAGATGGAAAAGATAATTAGTCTGCAGAACTCCCGAGTTAAGCAAATCAGCAAACTGCAAGCAAAAGCACGGGAACGAAAAAATGCCAATCTTTTTATAATTGAAGGTGCCAGGGAAATTTCATTGGCTCTTGAAGGAGGCTATTCTATCGATTCTATTTTTGTTTGTCCTGAACTCTTTTCCAAAAGCGACTATCCTGATCTTCTCGACCGGATCGATTCTCGTATTCAATTTGAGGTTTCTGATGCCGTTTTTGAAAAAATAGCATACCGGGAAGGTTCTGATGGGTTACTGGCTTTAACTAAGCCTCAATCTCACACTCTGAACGATCTGAAACTTCCGGAAAATCCATTCATCATTATGCTTGAAGCCGTTGAAAAACCCGGAAATCTCGGAGCGATTCTGCGTACTACCGACGCTTCTCAGGCCGATGCTGTAATTGTCTGCGACCCTTTGACAGATATTTATAATCCTAATGTTGTACGTTCGAGTGTAGGATGCCTTTTTACGGTTCCGATTGCAACATGTAGCAATGAGGAAGCTTTAGAATTCATGAGAACCCGTAAGATAAAGATCTTCGCAGCCGAGCTGACTGCTGCTCAATGGCATCACGAAACTGATTTCACACTTCCATCTGCGATAATCATGGGAACTGAAGCTGACGGTTTGACACAATTCTGGCTAAAAAATGCGGATGCCCGTATCAAAATACCGATGAGAGGGAAAATAGATTCTTTGAACGTCTCGGTATCCACTGCTGTAATCACTTTTGAAGCTATGAGACAACGAGGTTTCTTCTGAACGTAAAGACCAATAGAAAAATGCTAAGTAAAAATAAAATAAAATGGATTCGTTCGCTGGAGCATAAAAAATTCCGGAAAGAAACCGGATGCTTCCTTGCGGAAGGAAATAAGCTTGTAGCTGATTTACTTCCCTATTTCGATTGTGAATTTTTACTCTCCGAATCATCATGGCTGGCAACGCAGGGAGATATCCGCGCCAAAGAACATGTCATGGCTGAAGATGGAGATATTCAACGTGCAAGCCTGTTACGTACACCTCAAAATGTATTGGCTGTATTCAAACAACCGGTTTATGAGCTGGATACGGAAGACTTGAAAATAAAACTCAGCCTTGTACTCGATGGAATCCAGGACCCTGGAAATCTGGGTACAATTATCCGGCTGGCCGATTGGTTCGGAATAGAAGATGTCATTTGTTCTCCGGATACTGTCGATGTCTATAATCCGAAAACCATGCAAGCTACAATGGGAGCGTTAGCCCGTGTACGCACACATTACATAGACCTCCCCCATTTTTTTAATCGATTTCAAAATCCGGCAGATACCAGTTTTCCAATCTATGGTACTTTCCTGGAAGGCGAAAATCTTTATGCAAAAGCATTAAGTTCTAAAGGATTTATTGTAATGGGGAACGAGGGCAATGGAATCTGCCCGGAGATAGAATCCCGCATTACTCAGAAAATCCATATTCCTAACTTCCCTCAAAACAGGGAGACTTCGGAATCCCTAAACGTAGCTGTTGCAACAGCTATCGTTTGTGCGGAATTTCGTAGACAACAGATGTAAGATCTTAGTCTTCTTTGTATAACGGCTTCTTACGCAAGCTGTTAATCTTTTCATTTAGTGGAATAAGCTTTCCCGGATCCTGATCATAAATATCCGCTTTTATGAAATGACGGAAATTAAACTTATAAGATACTCCTATTGAAAGATTACTCAAGATATCTTGTGTATTATTATCTCCTACCCTGCGGTCAAAAATTTCAGGGACAAACATCATTTGCCCATCAAGGAATACATTCCAACTGTCGCATAAACGGAAATCCAACATCAATCCTATCTTTTCCATGATGTTATTTACTGCCGTCCGGCCTCCATCTTTGAACGTATGCGCAAATCCGACTCCGGCATATATAATAGGATTGAAGAGCCCCCTGGGATTATAAGGCATACACAGATTCTTCAGGTTTAAAAGAAAATCCAAAGACCCTGCCATGTAAGAAAAGTCATAGGTGTATCCATCGCCTTTTTTAGTACTGACAGGATCATCCATATTCAGGAAAACCTCCTCAATATACTTTGCGCCTGTTTCTTCATAAGCGTGAACATAATTATTTGTCCTGTTGGGGTTGGAATTAGGATTAGGATAATTGACACCAATGTACCAATCCCCTCCACCCCAACGATCTTTCTTCCAAACAGTAAATCCCTGCAGGCTTGCTCCGGTTATATTCAAGCGAGCTCCCCAAACAGGAGAGAACCATTTTCCAACGGCAAAACCATACGTAGGACTGATCCTGTCCATCAACGGACGATAACGGCTTTGTTCGCTTTGTAAATCAGCAAATCCTAAAGTCAGAGACATAAACCAATTATCTTTAGGACGATTAGCCAGCCACGTCGATCTTAAAGCCGTAGCCGTTGTGTCCAGCTGTGTATGGATAGTTTGCTCAAAAATTTTATTAGCTAACGAATCTTCCGGGAACTGATTCTCAATCGCATTAATTCTATTATCGATTTCGGAAGTTACTATTGTATCAACTTTGACACCCACAACAGGAAGGGACTTAATATCCTGAGCAATAATACTTCCCCAATTCAATGCTACGAATAAAATTGTAAAAAAAAATTTCCTCATTTCTATCTTGTTAATCCAAAAATCTTACCTTTCTGATTTACTCTCTATAAAAATCAGACCAAATGTAGCAATTTTATTTTTATTTATTGATTTTTGGTGTTTTTATTACTAACTTGCACCGTTTTTTCAATTGATTTTTATGCTGAAAGGAAAAAAAATTGTGTTGGGTATTACAGGAAGTATCGCTGCTTATAAAGCAGCATATCTGACCCGTGCCCTCATAAAAAAGGGAGCTGAGGTACAGGTGGTTATTACTCCTGCAGGAAAGGAATTTATCACTCCGGTTACTCTTTCCGCCCTGACCGGGAAGCCTGTCGTTTCCGAATTTTTCACTGCAAATGATGGCACATGGCATAGTCATGTCGATCTCGGTCTGTGGGCCGATGCCATGGTTATCGCTCCTGCTACAGCATCTACATTGGGAAAAATGGCAAACGGGATTGCGGACAACATGCTTATCACCACTTATCTTTCAATGAAAGCGCCGATTTTCATTGCTCCTGCGATGGATCTGGATATGTACGCACATCCTTCCACACAAAAAAACCTGGACACATTGAAATCTTTCGGGAATATGATTATTGAACCTGCAACAGGGTTTCTGGCCAGTAAACTTGAAGGAAAAGGGCGAATGGAAGAACCGGATATAATTGTAAGTCAACTGGAGTCCTTTTTCGAAAACGGGAACAAATTGTCAAAAAAAAAAATACTGATCACGGCAGGTCCGACTTATGAAAAACTGGATCCTGTTCGTTATATCGGGAATTATTCTTCAGGAAAAATGGGGTTTGCTTTGGCAGAAGCTTGTGCGAACAGAGGAGCGGAAGTCATTTTAATCACAGGACCGGTAAATTTATCAGTTAACCATCCGATGATAAAGCGTATAGATGTAGAGTCTGCCGACCAAATGTATCAGAATGCCACTCATTTCTTCCCAAATGTCGATGGAGCCATTCTATGTGCTGCCGTTGCTGATTATAAACCGGCTTCATTTTCCGAAAATAAAATAAAAAGAAAAGATGGAGATAAAATATCCATCGAACTTATCCCTAATCCGGATATAGCCGCGAGTCTGGGGAAAATGAAGAAAAAAGGACAGATCATTGCCGGTTTTGCATTGGAAACCAATGATGAAGAAAAGAATGCCCAAATCAAACTGAAAAAGAAAAATCTGGATTTTATCGTACTCAATTCGATGAATGATGCCGGCGCCGGGTTTAGAGCCGATACAAATAAAATAACAATCCTGTTCCCGAACAATAGCAAAAAGGTTTTTCCGTTAAAATCAAAGACAGCTGTCGCAAATGATATTGCTGACGAATTGGAAAACCTGTTAATGATTAATTATTCAATATGAGAAAGTCTTTTTTTCTTATTATTATTCTGTTTTGTTTGTCTCTGATTTCTGTAGAGGCGCAGGAAGTCAATGCCAAAGTCACGGTGAATAGTGACCGGATACAAGGTACGAATAAGTCTATTTTCAATTCCCTGGAAGTTGCCCTGACTAATTTCATCAATAATCAAAAATGGGGTTCTGCTACTTTTGCTCCAAATGAAAAAATAGATTGCTCTTTTGCGCTTACTTTAGTAACTACAAACGGGGATAACGGCTTTTCTGCAGAGTTATTAGTACAAGCTCAACGTCCTGTTTACAATTCATCTTACAATACCACCTTAATCCGGTTCCGGGATACCGAAATCAATTTCGAATACTTAGAAAATACTCCCTTTCAGCTGGTAGGAAACACTATCGACAATAACCTGGTAGCTACTGTTGCTTTTTGGGTGAATATAATATTAGCCCTCGATTTTGACAGCTTTTCGCCTAAAGGAGGTTCCGTTTTTTATCGTCAGGCACAAAGTATCGCGATGCAAGCCCAGGGAGCCGGAAGTTGGAACGGATGGGCCGCGTTTAACAAACCAAATAATAAACATGGAATCATTACTTCATTCACTGATGAAACAATGAGTCCTTATCGTGAATTGTGGTATACTTATCATAGAAAAGGATTAGATGAAATGACTGCAAATACAGACCGGGCAAGAACTACTATTCTGAATGCCCTTCCGGCTCTGGAAAGTTTAAAAGAATCCCGGGTTTCAACAGTTTTACTACAAATGTTTGCAGATGCTAAACTTGACGAAATTGTTTCTATGGCCAGTAAAGCCAGCGCTGAGGAGAAAAAGACGACTTACGATCTGCTGAAAAAGATATATCCTACAATGTCTCAACAACTGGAACCTTTGAAAAAATAAATTACAATCGAATGCTTTCATCTTTAACAATTCAAAACTATGCCCTTATTTCAAAACTGGAAATCGATTTTTCCAGAGGACTATCGGTAATAACCGGAGAAACGGGGGCAGGTAAATCCATCATACTAGGAGCTTTATCTCTCATCCTGGGACAACGGGCAGACAGTAAATCGATCGGACATAAAAGTGATAAATGTCTGATTGAAGGAATATTTGATATTTCTTCATATGATTTGCAAGCCTTTTTTGAAGAAAAAGACCTGGAATACGATGCAAAACTATGCATAATCCGCCGGGAAATATGGTCTTCCGGCAAATCCAGGGCATTTATTAATGATACCCCTGTCGGATTAAATGAACTGAAAGAGCTTGGGGGACGGTTAATAGATATACATTCCCAACACCAGAACCTGATGTTGGGTGATAATTATTTTCAATTACAGGTGTTGGATGCTTTAGCAGGGAATAAAGTTTTAAGAAACGAATATAAAATTGCTTACCGGCAATATATTACGCTCCAGAAAGAACTGCTACAACTGAAAGAAGAAACGGCAAAAGCTGCAGCAGATCAGGATTACCTTAGTTTCCAATATCAACAACTGAGTGAAGCATCCCTCAAACCCGGAGAACAGGAAGAGTTGGAAAACGAATCGGAAACGCTTTCTCATCTGGAAGAAATAAAGGGAGGACTTTTTAGAATCGACCAATTATTGTCGTCTGAAAACGGAATTGTCCAGGCATTGAAAAGTAGCCTGGATGCGGCTCAGGCATTAACTAAAGTCTACACTCCGGCAACAGAGATGGTCGATCGTCTGCAATCGGCCTATCTTGACATCAAGGATCTGGCATTAGATAGTATATCAAGGCAAGAGGATCTGGAATTTAATCCGGAACGGATGCAATTTGTTACTGAACGTCTTGATTTGATGTACTCCCTGCAACAAAAGCACAGAGTGGAATCAACAGACGCTCTGATAGAGCTGCTCAATGAAATTGAAATAAAATTACAATCCATAGAGAATTTCGATACCGAATTATCTGCTCTGGAAAAGAAAGTAGAAGAATCATTCTCGGAAGTTATCCGGTTGTCCGGTAAAATTACCGGGGAGAGAAAAAGGGCGGCACTTCAACTTGAAAAACAACTGGTTGAGAAAGTTAATATTCTGGGGATGCCAAATATGAAATTCTCGGCTGAATTATCCGTAAAATCTTCACCAGACGATACCGGAATGGATAATGTGGATTTCTTATTCTCTGCAAATAAAAATATACCTCTCAAACCGGTTTCAGCAACAGCTTCCGGTGGGGAAATATCTCGTTTGATGTTAGGAATTAAAGCTCTGATTGCAGGAGCAATAGCTCTTCCTACCATTATTTTTGATGAGATAGACACCGGAGTCTCCGGAGAAATTGCAGACAAAATGGGTGGAATTATGCAGGATTTGGGCCGTCTGATGCAGGTTATTGTTATTACCCACTTGCCTCAAATCGCGGCAAAAGGAGAATCGCACTATTTTGTCTATAAAGAAGAATCGGGTGAAACAACAGAAACAATGATAAAAAAACTATCCCGGGATGAGCGAGTCCGGGAAATAGCACAAATGCTTAGTGGCACAGGACTTTCCGATGCAGCATTAGCTAATGCGAAAGATTTATTAAAGATAAAGTAATTATTATAATGAAAGAGAACGAGATGATTTTCGGCACACGTGCCGTTATTGAAGCCATACAGGCAGGCAAGGAAGTGGATAAAATATTGATGAAGAGAGATTTACAAGGTGATTTATCCAGGGAATTATTTCAAATCGTCAGGGACACGAACATACCATTGCAACGCGTTCCTCAGGAAAAATTAGATCGCCTGACAAGAAAGAATCACCAAGGCGTGATCGCCTTTATTTCGGCCGTTACTTACCAAAAAATCGAAGATATCGTTCCCTTTTTATACGAGAATGGAAAAGACGGATTTATCGTACTTCTCGATGGCGTAACCGATGTTCGTAATTTTGGCGCTATTGCACGTTCCTGTGATTGTGCAGGAGTAGATGCTCTCGTTATTCCCGCCCGTAACAGCGTTTCTGTCAATGCTGATGCAGTCAAGACCTCTGCCGGAGCACTACATACCCTTCCCGTTTGCAAAGAATCCAGTATAAACGAAGCTATTAAATTCCTGAAAGATAGCGGATACAAAATATTTGCAGCTACGGAAAAAACAGATAAAAACTACACGTCTGTCGATTACTCCGGTCCGGTTGCAATTGTAATGGGAGGCGAAGATTTCGGCATTTCGATGGATAATCTGAGGATCTGTGACGAAATGGTACAAATCCCTATTTTAGGAAATATCAGTTCACTTAATGTTTCAGCAGCGGCAGCAGTTTTAATGTATGAGGTTGTGAGACAACGAAATTTATAAATACCGTAAGGTAATATGGAACTCACATATTTATTTACTTTGATGTACATTATTGTACATGCTCGTTTCATAATATACGATTTACTTGGTCTATTATGATGAAACGCTTTTATGAATTAAATCGTTTTGTCTTTTTTCAGAAAAAATGCACACAATAACAAGTAAGCCGCACAAATGGTGATTACCAATACAGAACCCGATTGATTACCGATTAAATCGGTTGACACTCCCATAATAACAGGAATCAATGCCCCTCCGGCAATACCGGTTACCATCAGTCCGGATACCTCATTCGCTTTCTCAGGCATTTGTTGAAGAGCT